>CALXOA010000073.1 GCA_944389895.1 uncultured Victivallis sp.
GCAGTAGTCGGGATCGACTATTTTCTGCTTCTGGCTACGGTTTTTTTGCCGGTCGCAGTCTCGAGCGAATTGAGCCGGTCCCCCGATGTCGACACGATCGGGGGAGCCGCTCTGCTGACGCTCGGAGTGTTGGCCGGAATCACATTGTTTTTTTTTCTGTTGCATTGGACCATTCAAAAAATCGAGGAACACATTTATGCACTTCATCACTCAAATTCTTAACTGGATCTCTCTCGCCCTGCTGCTCCCGGTCACGGTACTGCTGCTTGCCGCACTGGTCGGTGCCCTCTGCTCTCTGGGGGGCTTCACCTCAATGCTGTTGATGCTCTTCCGCCAACGGCGAAACCGGGAAAAAGCGTTGCGGCAACTGCGCGAGGAACGCGGACTGGACTTTGCCGGACTCGGTTCCGGCCGTTTCGTCCGCCACCTGCGCAAATTGGATGAACTCGGCTGGGATGAGCTTCACGGCGAAAAATGGATCAGCGACCTTCACCGCCACTATGAACTCGAACTGGAACGGGCCGGATTCATGGTGAAAATCGGTCCGATGCTCGGATTGATGGGAACGTTGATTCCGATGGGGCCCGCACTGGCCGGCCTCGCATCGGGCAATG
Organism: uncultured Victivallis sp.; assembly: GCA_944389895.1. Taxonomy (GTDB): domain Bacteria; phylum Verrucomicrobiota; class Lentisphaeria; order Victivallales; family Victivallaceae; genus Victivallis. Next base: position 615 of record CALXOA010000073.1, read on the forward strand.
TCGCCTCGATGGCCTACAATATGCAGATCGCATTTGCAACCACTGTAGCCGGTTGTTTTGTCGCGGGTGTCGGACTTCTGGTTTATTCGGTGAAACGGCATTGGTATGCCGATGAGATTTCGGCGCTGCGTTATGCACTCGATGTCGAAATCCGGCGGCGGGAGCGGCTCCATGCGTAAGCGCGATCGTTATCTGTCGTTCGGGGAGAACGAGGAGTTCGATCCGCGCAATACGCTGGTCAATCTCTTCGACGTGGCGATGGTTTTCGCGGTTGCATTGATGGTGGCTTTTGTGATACGTTCACAGATGACCGAGATGCTGACCGCCGAGGACGTTACTTACGTCAAGAATGCCGGAAAACCCGACATGGAGATCATCGTCAAAAAGGACAACAGGATTACCCGCTACAAAAGTGAGGCGACTTCCGGCTCCGGACGGGGGGAACGGGTCGGAATCGCCTACCGGCTGGAATCCGGTGAGATCATCTATGTGCCGGAAGGGAACGGCGAATGATCCCCGCATCGGCCTCCGGAGGCCGTGACGTACCAGCCGGGACGCTACAGCTCAGCACTCCGCGGTGCCGGTAAGATTGCGGAAAACTTCCGCCTCTTCCGGAACCAGCAGGGTGCCGTCCGGATTGAATATGTCATGGAAGGGTTGCGGGGGAATGCCCTTTGTTTCATTCCACCCCCATGGAAAAACGGTCTGGGTTTTGCCGGAAACCAGCCCCCAGTTGATTGCTCCGACCCCGTTCTCCCGCAGGAGCGGCAGGCAATCGCGGAAGGTGCTCCCCGCGGTACGGGCCATGTACTCCGAACAGAGCACCGGTCGCCCTGCGGCGATGTAACGGATGAAATTGATGCGCTCCAGCAACTCGCCCGGCCGGTTGTAGGCGTGGAACGTAACCAGGTCGGAGTTCTCGAACATGACGTGGTTCAACTCATCGAAGGAGGAGTCGAAGTTCCACGGCGCCGCGGTCAGAGGCTGATCGGGATCGACTTCCCGGCCCCAGCGGAATACATCGCGTAACAACGGCAGAGATTCCGTTCCCCGCAGGCCGGTACGGGTGATGTGATTGCCGGAGGTCCCGTTGCCCGGTTCGTTGTAGAGATCCCAGAACACGATTCTGCGGTCGTGTGCGAAGTGCGTCAATACACCCTTTACATACTTTTCCAGGCGCGGACGTTCCGCGGGATCATCCGCCGCACGGCTTCCCGGGGATTGAATCCAGCCGGAATTGTGGGTGAATGGTTTCGGGGCGGGTTGCCGTCCCGGGGCGAAGTCGGATTTCCAGCAGTCGTCGAAGAAGACAAAGCCCGTTCCGATTCCGTGGCTGTCGGCGATGGAGAGGTAACGCTCCATGCGCTTCAGAAACCCGGGGGCGTCCTGCTCCCAGAGGAGATCATGGAGGTAGACCCGCATGATGTTCATCCCGATATTTTCGGCAAAGCCCAGTTCCCGGTCGATGACGATCGGGTCGAAACTCTCCGCCTGCCACATCTCCAGCTGATTGATTGCGGTGGAGGGGATGAAGTTGGCACCGAAGTACCAGATGGGAGTTTTTTCTCTCATGATTCTGTCTGCTTTCCGTATGATTGATTCTGCCCGGAAAGGGGCCGGGCGCAATTTCGCTTCATTCCGATTCCCTGCTGCTTTGGATTTTCCCGGCAATTCAGGGTTTGAATTGCAACACGGTCGCACCATTGGGCGGCAGAGTGACGCACCGGGTTGCTTCTCCGCCGTTCCAGATGTCAGTCATCGTCGCCGGCAGGTTCACCGGTTGTTCTGTCCCGGTCAGATTGTACAGAAAATAGTAGTCGCTTCCGTCGGAGGCGCTGCGGCGTGCGGCCCGGACCGCGTCCGGAAGGCCGGTCAGCACCGGCTCAACACCGGCTTCTTTCAGAAGGGAACCGTAGAAGTCGTTCAGAAACTCCATCCCGGTCCGGGCTCCCAGATAGACGACGCACCCTTTGCCGAGTTTCCGGCGAGTGACTGCCGGAGTTCCGGCGTAGAAGTCGTCGCCGTAGGTCGCTTCACTCTCCGCGCCTTCGAGGTGAAGCAGTTCCGCATAATCTTCGACCGGATAGCGGCGGCCGTTCCAGACGATGGTCTGCCGGCTGGTTGGCTGGAGACCGTCGAAATCCTCATTCCAGATCCCGAAGAGTTCCCGGCCTGCGGCTCCGCCCGGATTCCCGCCGGAGAAACAGTTGTTGTTTTCATCTACGTAACCGGTGAAATAGGTCGCCACCAGAGTACCGCCTTGTTCCACAAAATCGCGGAGTCGCTCCAGCACGCCGGGTTTGAACAGGAACAGCATCGGCAGCACCAGTAATTTGTAGTGACTGAAATCCTGTTCACTGTCGATTACGGCAAGATCGATGTTGTGGTTCCACAGCGCCCGGTAGTGGTTGATTGCGGTTGCTTCCCACTGCTTGACCTGATTGCCGCCGGCGGCGTTGCATTGGCCGAAAGCCCAGTTGGATTCCCAGTCGTAGATTACGGCTGTCACCGGTTTTTTTTCCGCTCCGACCAGCCCCGACAGCCGTTCCAGTTTTTCCCCGTAGGAGGCGACCCTCCGGAAAGTCAGCGTCTGGTCTGTTCCGTCGTGTCCGACCACCGCACCGTGGAATTTTTCGCAGTTGTTTCTTCCTTTTCTCCACTGGAAATACATGGTCCCGTCGGCACCGTGGCCGAGCGCCAGCAGCATTTCACGTTCAAATTCACCGGGGCGGCGCAGTTTCGGGTAGCGTGCGTAATTCGGAATGCCGGGGCAGGACTCCATCATCAGAAAGGGTTTGCCCAGCATCGTATAATGCATGTCGTGCCGGAGCGAAACCGAGGCGGCTTCCCGCTCCGTATCGCCGTCGAGCCAGGTCGGATAGCAGTCGTCGCTGATGAAGTCGCACAGAGGAGCGAATTTCCAGTAGTCCAGCGTCGGAAACAGTCCCATCAGGTTGGTGGTTACCGGGGCATCCGAGAACTCCCGAACCGCGTCAATCTCCATCTGGAAGAAATCCACAATCACCTCGGTACAGAACCGCCACCAGTCCAGCGCGGTTGCATCGGTGGAGTAATCGAATGGCTCCACCTGGCTCCAGTCGGTGATGGCGTGGCCCCAGAAAGCGGACCAGTTCGCCTGATTGAAATTCTCCAGCGTACCGTATCTTTTCCGGAGAAAGTCGTGGAAACGGTGTCGGCAGAGCTCGCAACCGCATTCCCCGTGGTATTCGTTGCTGATATGCCATCCGCCGAGGGCAGGATGATGTGCATACCGTTCGGCCAGTTTCCGGTTGACGATCCGGACCCGTTCCCGATAACCGGGAGAAGAGAAACAGCTGTTCTGGCGTGCCCCCCACCGATCGCGCACTCCGGCCCGGTCGACCCGGCAGCTGTCGGGCCACCGTTGTGCCAGCCATGCCGGCTTGGAAGCCGACGGCGTCGCGAGAAAAAGTTTTTTCCCGGTTTTCTCACAGCGTTCGAAAATGTCATCGAGCCACCCGAACTCAAACCGGTCCGGCTCCACTTCAAGCTGCGACCAGGAGAAGATCCCCACGGAGAAAGTATTGCAGTGTGCCTTCTCCATCAGTTCGAAATCCCGGTCGATCGTTCCCGGAGTGTGGAGCCATTGATCCGGGTTGTAGTCCCCGCCGTGCAGAATATGGTTGAAGTTTCTGATGATCATTTTTTTCCTTTGTTTTTGAAAATTGCGGAACAAATGAAACGGTTCAGACGAAGAGGATGATTCTCCCATTTTCCTTTCTCCCGCTCAGCTCCGACGGGCGGTTCGGGCAGAGCCTGTGCCGCGTTGCACCTGCAGCTCTTCAATCATCTTCCCGGAGGAGTCAAACGCTTTCAAATATAATATATCCTGCTTTCTCGATAATTCCAGATGTGCGCAGTAATCGTTTAAGACCACCGGAAACGGCAGCGGCCAGGCCGGATAATCGCGCAGGCGGGGGAGGTCACAGTGAATACCGCTTTCTCCAGGAGAGGTTCGGCAATAACAGTGTTCATGACCGCTGATCATCAGATCGATTCCCCCGGGTTCCGTCAGAAGACCGTCGACGACGTCCGCTACCGCTCTGGAAGAGGCCAGTTCCGGCGAAAGAATCGCAACATGGCTCAGAACCACTCGGAAATCTGCCTGCAGGAACTCCTCTGAAGTTGTGATTCTTTTCAGCCACTCCCGTTGATCGGAAAGATATTTCTCTGCCGGAACCGGTTGATGGATGCTGTTGTCCCTCACGATGTCCAGCGCCACAAAGAACACCCCTCCGTGAGAGAAGGCGAAGTAACCGTTTCCGCCGGGTGGTGCGAAGAGATCGAACCAGCTCCCGGCGCCGGCGCCGCGGTATTCATGATTGCCGGGTACATAGGCGAACGGCTTCCGGCATTGTTGAAGCAGGGAGTCCAGAAAAGCGTCGTAGTAGATTTTCCGGCCCGGGGAAGCCGTTACCATGTCCCCCAGGAGAATTGCGAAATCGCACTCCCGGGCCTCGTTCCGTTGCAGGATGCGCTCCAGATTGCGCGTATCACAGTGAACATCCGAAATAACAAGAAGGGAAAAATCTCCGGAACCGGGGCTATTGGTTCGGAACTTGAAATTTCCGGTCGTCTGTGGAGCCTTGCCGTCCGGAAAGAGCATTTTCAGCCGGTATTCATATTCACAGCCCGGATCCAGCCGTTGCAGGTGCGCGTTGTGGAGAGTTCGATCCTGCCTCAGGATTCCAGCCTGTACATCGGCAAATGCCGTCTGATAATCCATTTCTCCGGGTTTCCGGTATTCGACGAGTGCCGCGCAGGGGCCGGCACTCTCCCATGCGATGACGACACCGGTACAGGCCGGCTGACAGACCCACGGCCCGTGTGTAATGACTTCCGGTTCCGGCTCCGGAAAGTAGAGACGTCCCAGCTGATCGATGTTGTGAAATGCCGTTCCGGTGTGGGACCAGACGATCAACTGCTTTGCTTCACTGCGCTGACGTGCGATGTTGAATCCAGTGGTCCGGCTCCCTTCCAGCGGCAGCAATGACAGTGGAATTTTGATTTCCGCAATCCAGCGGCCCGGCAGGACGGTCGTTTCCGCTTCCCATTGTTCGAGTTCCGCGAACTCACTGAAACGGCCACCGCCTGCTGAGATTCCGAACTGTCGATACCAGCAGTTTTCGCCGGATTCCCCGAAGAAGATCTCCAGGTGGTCGCCTCCCAGTGCCGGATATCCATTTTCCGCGGAGTCCGCCCGGATGTCCAGAGGTTCCCGGGCGATAACCCGTAGATGGAGATGGTGCCGGTCCCGGAAGATTGCCGCTTCGGTCAGGCGTTCGGCCACATTGCTTCCGTCGGCATAATTCTGAAAATCGTCGATGATGGCCGCCTTGCTCCAGATCTCCTCATCCCTCATGTCCGGCCGGACGGGGCAGGGGACCGCGCCCCATGGGATGAACGCCCGTTTCAGGTGTGATGAACTCATCTTCTGTTACATTCCTGTCTGGTTGAAAAAGATCGGAGCGCTCCTCTGCCGCAGCCGGGGAGCGCTCCGATCCGGGAAGAGGTTTCAGAATTTCCCGGCGGAAATGTTCAGGGAACGGTTGCCGGTGTGGCGTGAAATGCTCCGCACGGCTCTGAGTGCCGGTTTCTTCTGCGGCTCCGCTTCAGATGTACGGTAGAGTTTGACCGCATGGGCGGCAACCGGAAAATCTCCGCACAAATCTCTCTCTTCGCCGTTCCACAGTTCCCGTGCATACCGGGGCTCCTCCAGGCGGCAGAGGCGGTTCTCATCGCTCCGGTTGAAGAGACCGATCGCCATCGTTCCGTCGGCCAGCGGCTTGCGATATTCCAGAAGACCGTTGCCGTGGTCGCGGATCTCCGGCGGTGCCACCAGCGGATCCTGATCGATTGCGATCAAAGCGTCGTTGGTCAACAAACGGAAGGTCTCCTCATCCATTCCCGCGATGTCGCAGCTCAGCAGCAGAGGAGCGGACAGGAGGCACCACAATGTGAATTGCGTACGCTGTTCCTCCGGCGTCAATCGCGTTCTGGAGAAGACCGGATTGGGGGTGTTCGGAACTCCGATCGCGCCGATCTGGAGCATGTCGAGATCCGGGAAACGGCCCGGACCCATCACATGATGCCAGACGGCGGGGTGATCGAAACCGATCGTTGCGATGCTGCGCCATTCGTCCTTGATGTCACAGGAAACCCGGCAGAGCTGAGCCTGTGCGAAAAGTTCCGATGCATCTCTCTGTGAGGCGTCGTTTGAGAGGCTCAACACCATATCGCGACCGCTGTTGCGCAGTTCCGCCGCAATCCGGCGCGTTGTCGGCAGGTCGTTGGGATTCCAGTCTACTTTTACGAAATCGACTCCCCATTCGGCCCACTGGCGGACATCGTTCCCGAATTTCCAGACGGAACCGGTCCGATCGACCTGAAGTTCATGCAGGCCCGGATAGCGGCCGAACACCTGATTGGGCTGATTGCGCTGCCGTTCCGGCAGAAAGAGGCGTTCTTCGCTTCCTCCGTCGGTGCTGCCGCCGCGGAATCCGGCGTAGGTGGAGATCCACGGCGTCGAATAGATGCCGAATCGCAGTCCCCGGGCGTGAACGTAATCCGCCAGGGCTTTCATATCCGGAAAGCGCTCGTTCCCCTGCAGCGCCCCGTAACGGCCGCCTCGGGTTCCCTGCCAGCAGTCATCGATGTTCACGAAGTTCCAGCCGTGGGCGGCCATGCCGCGTTCCACCAGAGCATCGGCGATTTCACGGATGCGCCGGTCGCTGACGCCCTCCGAAAAACAGTACCAGCTGTTCCAACCCATCGGCGGTGTCAACTGGATGTTTTCCCCCACGATCAGGCTGACTTCGCAGAGGGTGTGGCCGAAAGGATTCTCCGCTTCAAATTTCACCCGGTGAATCCCCGGTACGTCGATCCGGCCGGAAAGGGTTCCGGCAACCGGGTTGAAGCTGGTTCCCGGCGGCGGATTGAGGCAGGCCAGACTGATTTCCCGGCCTTCCACCGGCAGGACGAATAGAAACTGATTGCCGGGACGCACCCCGAATACTCCCGGAGTGTGGAACCGGGGACGTGAAAATGAGTTTCTCATTTGCATTCTACTCTTCAAGCATGTTTTTCTCGCGATAATAGCGCAGATGGAATGGATTTTTGATCCATTTCGCCGGAATTTTCTTCCCGGCCGCCTTATACTGATCGATCTTCTTCTGAAGTTCGCAATCCTCTTTGTAACGCTCCTGCAGGGTTGCCACGTCGGCTACGGTCTCGCGAATCGAGTGAATGATGGCATTGTTTCCGAGTTTCAGCGCTTCCGCCGGGGTGGAAAGGCCTCCGGCCACCCGCTCATAGGCGTAGAGGACCTTGTCCTCCGCCAGAGGATAATAGGGGCTGAGACTCTCCGGCAGAGCAATGGTCCGGGCCCATTTGAGTTCGTTGGTATGGAGGTTTCCTTCGTTCTCACGGCCCCGGGGATTGTGATATTCCGGATTGTTTTCCGCCCATCTGGGATTCGGCGGAAGTCCGTCCGAACTGCGGATCAACAGTTCGTTGTACTCCCGGCTGGCCAGAAACAGCAGGAAAATCTTTGCGTACTCCTTGTGTTTCGACCCTTTGTAGATCGCAGTATTGCGCGAAATGAATACGAGGTTCTTGAAATCATATTCGGGAAACTGCGAGAATGACAGCGTGACCGGATCCACCTTGAAACGACGCAGATCCATATTCACGTAGCGACCGGTCGGAATCATCGCGTAACGGCCCGAGATGAGCTGCGGCGTGGAGGCGCCGTTCACGCTCGACTGTTCGGTACTTTCAGATGCGATTTCAGCCGCGGTCGGAATCAGATGGAGCTCCTCCACCCAGCGGTGATAGATCGTCAGCGCCTTTTCAAACGCCGGATCCGTCAGGGTCGGGGCCGTCAGTGTCTCGTTGAACATGTCGCTGCCCATACTGCGGGCAAGCGGCAGAATCACGCCGGGCATCGCTCCGGCGAAGAACGCTTCCTGGCGCGATTTTCCGGCGTTGGCACGCCGGATGTATTCGCATCCAATGCGTTCGAACTCTTCGGGCGTCCACTCCTCCGGCGGCGGCTCCATCCCGTATTTGCGGAAGAGATCCACGTTACAGAGCAGTGCCGGGGCGGCTAGATTGCACGCATAGGCGTACTGTCTACCGTCGTACATCAGAAGCTCGCCGGCGGCGCCGTAGTTGCTGCCGGGGTCAAGACCGTTCTCGCGGGCGAAATCGGTGATGTCCTCAAGCACTCCCATCGGCGCGAATCGTTTGACCGGTACATGATCGATCAGGTCACCCGCCATCCCGGAAACCGCCTGAATCAGCGTACTCTGATTGTCGGCGGCCTCCAGCCGGACCGTGAAGAGCGGTTCGCCGTTTTTGTCGACCCGCCCGGTCTTCTTCATCCATTCGTGAAAGGCGGCAACCTGTTCCATACGGTCGTCGGAAAGTCCCGCCGTCCAGACAATTGTCGTCTTTCCCTCCTGTTCCGCCTGCGTCAGGTAGGTGATGACTGCGGCAAGACAGAGAAGAGCAGCAACAATTAAAAACAGGTTCCTCATGATTACTCCTTGATTTACTCGAGCACGTCGGAGTCAACTGCCCCGGCTGCAAATTCATATCGTCCGCCGCCGAGGTCGCGGGTTCTGCCGAAACGGGATTTCAGCCCCTGAACTCCCGGAATCGTGACCACAGCCTTGCAGGGTTGTCCGAGCGATACGATTGCCACGCGTACCTTGCCGTCTTTGACGAATGCCCGTGCCTGAACTTCATTGGCCGGGTTGCTTTCGACCGTCACCTCCGGAGCCTTTTCCGTACTCATGATCCACGGTTCAAGGTCACGCAGCAACTGTGCGGTCTCTTTGAGGTTGTTCCAATCCTCTTCTCCACGTTCCGGAGCACGTTTCTCCTGAGCTGTGATATCGTAATAGGCGTAGAACACAAATCCTTTCGCCCCGTGGATCGCACCGAGCAGCGGTGCGGTACGCACCTCTTCGCGGGTCAGAAAACGGGTCTTGCTGAACTCCTCGTCGCTCATGTTCTTGTCGATGATCGCCCAGTTGAATGCCTGGGGCACATGCCAGATCGTGGCTCCGGTTTTTTCTCCGGCGGCCAGCGCTTCCTGCAGCTCCCGCAGGGATTGCGGCCCATGGGTCGCCTTGATCGGGTATGGATCGATGCCGAGGATGTCACCCGAGGTGGCGTAGTAGTTCAGGTCGTCGTAGAAACAGGTCAACGTCCAGGTCGGGTGATCGGGGTCGATCGCACCGACCGTCTCACGCAGCTTGATGATGTCCGGAACGCGCGAACGGGCTTCCTCATCGCTGATGTACCAGACCAGAACGGCGGGGTGATCCTTCAGGTTCTCGACGATTTTCTTCGCGACCGGAAGCGGCCCGAAGGCGTCATCGACTTTGTGATTCCAGCCGTGGAGATGCTCTTTGATGCTCGGGACGAGTTTCAGCCCATACTTGTGTACCTGATCGACTCCGGCGCGGATCCCCTCCATGTCGGTGGCGTATTTGCCGGGACCGCGGTGCCATGCGATCCCGTAAAGATGAAGCGTGTTGAACCCGGCGGCGGCGATGCGCTTCAGATCCTCGTCTTTCATCGATCCCTGCCAGGCACCGTAGATGCCGATCGGCATGAAAGGCTTCCCGTCGACGATCAGGCGGTGATCCCTGTCGATGGTGACCGCGTTTGGGGAGGCGGTACTGCGATCGCGCACCTGAATGTCATACGCGACCGAGAAGAGACGGCGCTGCGCTTTCATATCGAGCAGTGTGAAATCGATCTTGCCGGTGCCGGCCGGAAGTTCGCCGAAGTCGCCGCTGCAGAATCCATCCTTGTCCGGAGTGAGCAGTTTTTCAAACCGCTTCCCATCGAGATCGAGCGTTGCCAGAACCGCATAATTCTTCGCTCCGGCGGGAATCGAAGCACGCACATCGAACGAGGAGTCGTCGGTCCAGAGAGAGAGTCCGGTCAGTCTGGTCGGCAACACCGACCAGAGGTTGCCGACCTCCTCGACGCGCAGATTGTCATAATAGAGCGTGCCGGAGGCCTTGTCACGGATGTAGAGCGATACTTTCGCCTCCTGTCCTTCCTTCATCACGAAGGGGCGTTCGATCTTCGTCCACTCCTTCGTGATCGGCTGTGCGTCGTAGAGACCGCCTGCATACTGGCCGTTCCGGGAGAATTCAATGCAGAACCCATGCGGTTCGCCCTCGATGTTCTCGCCGCGGCAGAGCATCGAGACCTTGTAGGTTTTACCCGCCTTCAACCCCGGAATCGGAACCGAGATGAAGCCGTATTTCCCGCCGGGCTTGCGCTTGGCGCGGAGGCCCGGGGAACCGTTGTAGCCCCACTTCCCGATTTCGTAACCGGGAAACGAGGTGAATACCTTCAGATCTCCGGAGGCGAAATCCTGCTCATAGACGACCCCGCCGTTATCTCCTGCCGGCCAGGCGCGGTATTGATCAAACGCCGACTCTCCGGCAAGCGCCGTCCCTGCGGTCAGGGCAGTGATCAATATCGTGTAAAAATTCCAGTTGTACATAGAAAAATCCTGAAATCCTGAACTGAACAGTTATGGTTTTACCGAACGTTCGCCCGTGGGCACTGCGGGCAGTTCCCGTCGACAATGTGCAGGAATACTTCGCTGAAAGAGGCTTCGTCGGGGAATCGTTTCGTTTTGACGTGGCCGTCAACATAGCTGTGGGTAGTCTGTCCCTGGTGGCGTACCAGCGGCAGATGTTGCCATGCATCGAATTTATCCTGGAAATCCCGGTCATTGCCGCGCTTGAATGCATCGAGGTCTGTAATTACCCCCTGCAACGATGGGTGGCCGATCCGGGTCGCTTTCCGCGCAGTGTACCAGATATCTTTTCCCAGGCAGAGCGACCAGTCGCCGAACATCCACGGATAACCGTAGGAAGCCCAGGTGACTCCATCGACTGTTTGAACTTCTTTTTCCGTCGCCGATGGACAACTGAAGATCTTTGCCAGTTTGAAATCGTTCGGAACCGGTATCTCATAAGTCCCGCCTCCCACATACGGATAAAGTTCCGGAATCCAGTAAATTTCGTCACGTGAGGGGTCATTCCAATCTGCTCCCTGATTGGAAAGCGGAAGGAAATCGTTGGACTCAAGCGTATACATGGAAACCGCGTTTGTCAACTGCTTGACATTGCTCTGACAACTGGAAATACGGGCTCTTTCCCGGGCACTGTTCAACGCCGGCAGCAACATTGCCGCAAGGATGGCGATGATCGCAATAACTACCAGAAGTTCGATCAATGTGAATTTTTCGCTTCTCTTCATTTTCTCAATTCTCCCGTTGTTGTGAAAAAATAAATAAGGAACCATAGGGAAATGATACAGTGTCGTTTTACTTCTCCTTGTTAAATTGCTGTTCGGGTTGTTATACTGATACATATCTGAAGATCCTTATACTTTTTTTGATAGAGCGCGCTATCAAATATTCTTATAAAGGCCATGTCTTTTTTTGACAATCAAATTCAAATCAATTCCTGGCGATGATCCGGGGAGTCACCCGCATATTCTTTATTTTTTTTGATAGAGCGCGCTATCTGGCGCTCCATAAAAATTTGTCGCTGTTGACAATCAAGTTTAAATTGATTCCCGGCGGATGATCCGGGGAGTCACCCGCATATTCTTGAGAACCGGGTTTTGCGTTTTCAACTGCTCCAACAGTAATTCGACGGCATACCGGCCGATCAATTCATTGTTGTCTTCGATTGTGGTCAAACTCGGGTAGAGACTTTCCGCAAAGGGGTCGTTGTCATACCCCGCCACCGCGATTTCTTCCGGAATCCGGAACCCGCGACGCTGCAGAGTCCGCATGAGGTGAGAGGCCGCAAGATCATTGGGGGCAATCACCGCATCGAGTCGTTCCGGAAGAACAAATTCCTCCACCGTCTGCAACATCAGTCTGTCTGGAGCGGTTCTCCGCGTCGGGAGAAAATAGATCAGGGGAGTTTCCGATATACCGGCTTTTTTCAGGGCACGGCAGAAGCCCTCTTCCCGCTGCCGGACGCTGCGGTAGGAAGGATTCTCCAGGATGATTCCGATTCGTTTTCTGGTTTCGAGCAACAACGTGACCAGTTCTTCCAGGGCGGCCGCACGATCGATTTCGACAAAACTGGCGTTTTCCAGCACCGGCTTTTCGATGAAGACGATGTTCCCGGCATTCCGGAATAACTCCTGGAGTTTCTCTTCCTGGCCGGGATAGTCATGCGCCAGACAGATGACGCCGTCCACATTGTACTGCGTGAAGTTGGAATAGTGGCGATAAAGGCTGTCGATACTGTTGTGCGCTTCTCCGATCAGGAGCCGGTAGCCGTGTCTGACTGCATACTGGTCGATCCAGGCCAGTGTCCGGAATACCACCTGAGGCGGCTGTGCATCGACCAATACCCCGATCAGCCCGCTCTTCTGCCCCGAGAGGACCCGGGCGGAGAGGTTCGGCTGGTAATGGAGTCGTTCAGCAGCTGCCCGGATCAGCCTGGCCGTCTCTTCACTGACACGGATGTTTCCCGCGCAGGAACCCAGAACCTTGCCCGCCAGAGCACGGGAAACTCCGACCTCACGGGCAACGTCTGAAAGCGTCACATTCTGTTTTCTGGCAATCATATCCGAACATTGAACCCCATATTTCGGGAATTATGATTTCGCGCTCTATCAATATTATACCACAAAGCGGAATCAATGTCAATAGCAAATTGATTTTTTTTATCGGAAACAATTAAAATCGTAACAAAACTATCTCTTTCGGCGGCGAAAATCGATGGTCGAGAGAGAGAGGACGCTGTTTCCGGTTCTGGATGGAAGTTTTTACGGGGGAAAGCAGTTTCGAACTTGTATTTATACCGGTTTTGTGGTATTTTTTTGAATTGCAGAGTTGTTTCATCACGATCAATTCATATATTTGAGGACAGAGATTCAATTATGGACTACTCACGTTATTTCCGCGATTACCCGACTCCTGACGGCCGTTTCGGACCTTACGGCGGTGCTTATCTGCCTCCGGAGCTTCAGGCTGCCTTCGAGGAGATCAACAGCGCTTATCAGTCGATCTGCCGTTCCGCTTACTTCATCAACGAACTGCGCCGGATCCGGCGTGAGTTTCAAGGGCGGCCAACGCCGGTTTATCACTGCAACCGGCTTTCCCGGCTTCTCGGCAACTGCCAGATCTACCTGAAGCGCGAAGATCTGAATCATACCGGCGCCCACAAGCTCAATCACTGCATGGGGGAGGGGTTGCTGGCCAAGTTCATGGGCAAGAAGCGGCTGATCGCGGAAACCGGGGCCGGGCAGCACGGTGTCGCACTGGCAACCGCCGCCGCTTATTTCGGACTCGAGTGCGAAATTCATATGGGCGAGGTCGACATTGCCAAGCAGGCGCCGAATGTCACGCGCATGAAGATTCTCGGGGCGAAGGTCGTGGCGGTTTCCTCCGGGCTGAAAACGCTCAAGGAAGCGGTCGATTCGGCTTTTGAATCCTACGCCAGAAATTACAAGGATTCGATCTACTGCATCGGTTCCGTGTTGGGGCCGCATCCTTTCCCATTGATGGTAAGGGACTTTCAGTTCTGTATCGGGGAGGAGTCCCGGGAACAGTTCAAGTCGATGACCGGCCAGTTGCCCGATGCCGTCTGTGCCTGTGTCGGCGGCGGCAGTAACGCGGCCGGCTCCTTCGCGGCTTATCTCAACGATCCGGTCGATCTCTACGGGGTTGAACCGCTCGGGCACGGTTCCGGACTCGGAGAGCATGCGGCTTCTCTGACCTACGGCACTCCCGGTTCGATGCACGGGTTTGACAGCTACATGCTCAAAGACGGTCAGGGCGGGCCGGCGCCGGTCTACTCGATCGCTTCCGGGCTTGATTACCCGTCGGTCGGTCCGGAGCACGCTTTCTGGAAAGACCTCGGGCGGGTCAACTATGTGACCTGTACCGATGAAGAGGCGGTGGATGCGTTCTTCAAGTTGTCGCGTTACGAGGGGATCATTCCGGCACTCGAGAGCGCGCATGCGGTTGCCTATGCGATGAAATGGGCAAAGACCCATCCGTATGGTTCGATTCTTGCCACCTGTTCCGGCCGTGGTGACAAGGATGTCGACTACGTGGTCGAGCATTACGGTTACGGAGAAAACTACAAATTCGACGAAAAGGCGTGACGTGAATGGAGAGTCGCGAACTTGAAATCGGCGGCCGGCTCTTCTCCGGCTGCCGGATCGGTACGCAACATGCGGTGATCCTGCTGATTTCAGGTCGGAAGGGCAATCTCGGCTGCGGGTATTTCTCCGTCGAGACCGCCGATCGGGTCGGGGACCGGCTGGCCGTGGTGACCGGCGTCGGCAGTTTTGAAGAGATGCTCGAAGCCGCGGTGGTGAAGGTAAGCTCCGCCGCGGCCGCCTGTGGAGTCGTCTCGGGAATGCGCGGGCGAGAGGCTCTGGAGGCGATGGAGCGCTGAGGCCCCTTGCCGGGCGTTTACTGTTCCACTTCTGAAAACGTGCTCGGTGGAACCAGCGTAAGGGGAGGCAGCTCCTTTTCTCCGGCCAGCATACGCTGCAGGTATTCTGCCGAAATCCGGGAGATCGCATCGAAGTCCTGACGGCAGATGATCACCTTCCGATAGGCTCCGGCGGTCGGATTCTCCCAATAATCGAAAAAACCACCGAAAAATGTTCCTCCGGCAGGAAGCGGAGGATCTCCTATGGTTCTGCCGTCACTCGACAGCACCGCGATCGGTCTGGCACCGGGGTTTCGGTGCCCCCGGATCAGTTCGTCATAGGGAAACCAGGGAAGGCCGAGCTTTTCCAGCTGTTTCCTTGCAGCGGAACCGCGGGTCCGTTCCACCGGATTGACATGGGAGAAGCCGAGATAAAATTCACGTGCGCCCCAGGCGGCGCAGCGGTCGACCAGACGGCGTGTCGCCGCGGCGTTGTCGGTTGTCACGACGGGGCAGGAGAGCTCCTCCCAGTAACGGTCGATAAACACGTGAGGCAGCGGCAGACGGTTGACCAGTTCGGTCAGCTGTTCACAGTCATCGGTGTTGCCCGGAGGGATCAGAACGGCTCCGTCGGCACTGCGCTGGTAGAGTTTCTTCAGCTGCTGGCGGAAACGTTCCGGAAGATTGTTGTGAAGCAGAATCTGCAGGTCGAACCCGCAATCGTGGAAGAGGTCGTTCAACCGTACCGCCGGCCAGCGTTCCAGTTCGGAATCCGGTGTTCCGAAGCAGAACCAGATGTTTCCGGTTTTTCCGCGGGCCAGCTGACGGGCCGGCAGATTCGGAGAGTACCCGTATTCCGCCGCCAGTTCCGCGATGCGTTGCCTGGTGGAGGATTTGACCCGGAGATCGCCGCGCAACGCCCGCGATACGGTCGAGGCATTGAGTCCGGCGAGCCGGGCAAGGTCATGGATGGTGACTGCCATCATGCATTTCTCCTGTCATACGTGTGGATCGTTGCTCAAAATACAGCAGAAACGTGAAAAATGCAACCGGTTTCATTGCGGGGAGGCACTATTTCGGCAGTCTGATGTCCCCGTGATGGTGGTTTTTCATCGCCTCGGAGTCGATCAGCTGCAGCAACAGACCGTCGACAATTCCGATTTCGCTGCCGGAGACGAAGCAGGAGCGTCCATCCAGATCCGCTTCGAATTGTTGCAGATTGCGCCGCCGCAACTCCGCGGCCAGTTCTGCGATCCCGGCGGCGCTTCTGCCGTTGGAAAGCCGACCGTCACTGTCCGGCAGCAACAGCCTGCCGGAGTCGGCTGCGATGATGTTGTTGCGCCGGTCGATGAAGTAAAGCTCGTGAATCGGGTCCGCGATGTGGGCCAGAATCAGCGGCGCGAGCACTTTTTCAAGGCGCAGTTCGAGTCCGGCAGTGCCGAGAAACCGATCTTTTGCATCGTACATCGGATAGCGGCAGTTGATCTGATGGCGACCGTCGGTTCCCGAATAGGGAT
Source organism: uncultured Victivallis sp. (assembly GCA_944389895.1). GTDB lineage: Bacteria > Verrucomicrobiota > Lentisphaeria > Victivallales > Victivallaceae > Victivallis. Next base: position 16,621 of record CALXOA010000073.1, read on the forward strand.
TGCTCCAGACGATGCTGCGGTTGTCGGAAGGCTGATCTGCGGAGAAACGGCTGAAACGGGGCGCTCCGTTGCCGGGAGTGTCGCCGGTACCCGGATAACTGTAGCGGGTTCCGTCCTGCCAGTCCACGAAAAGCCGGTGCAGCAGATTGCGTTCCGAAAGCAGTATCCGGTGAATGCCGCGGGCCTCGTTGATCCTGTGGCTGCTCAGATCGTAGCAGATGATCTTGTTGCAGATGGAGGCGAAATGGTCGGGATCGAGAAGGTTCTGCCGGACTTCCGGGGGAGTCTCCGGTTGGATCCGCACCATGTGCGACAGGGAGATCGGTTCCGGATAATATTCGGATTTCTGCATGCCCGGCGGCGCGCTTTCCGGATGATGGAAATCCTCGCTGTCATAGAATTTTGAAGTTATCTGCGGATTCTCCTGCATATCTTCGATCAGATTGTCTGCGAAGAGCAGCAGTTGCGCCTGCGAAAGCAGAAAATTCTTTTCGAGCGCGGTTGCGAGCATGTCGGTATACGACTGGAGCCGGAGCCGTCGCATCGTCTCCTGTTCGCGGAGCAGCTCCCGCCGGTTCGCCTCATACCGCACGTAAACTCCCCATCCGCACAGCAGCGCGAAGAGGGTTCCGGCGATCAGCAGCGTTCTGATCCGGTGGCGGTAGATGGTCCTGAATAATTTGCCGAGCAGGCTGTCAGGTGCAGCTCCGACCTCCTCGTCATAGATGAAATGGCGGACGTCGGCTGCGAGGTCGGAGACGTTCCGGTAACGTTGCGACGGATCCGGTGCGACCGCTTTCCGGATGATTGCACGGAGGGCGAAGGGAAATTTTATCCCCGGCAGGCAGTTCCGGTAACTCTCCGGGGCCGCCACGTTAACGCGGGCCGGATCGAGGTTTTTTTCCGAAAGGTTGGGATTGCGTCCCCGCTGCAGAGTTGTGAGTTCGAAGAGAAGCATCCCGAGCGAGTAGACATCGATCTGCGTGGTGATCCGGCGGTTCTGCAGAAATTCCGGCGGCAGATAGTTCGGCGTCCCGTTGAGGCGCTGCGGAACACTCCCCGCCGGCTGGGCGCACCCCCAGTCCATCACGTAAAGCTCACCGAACTGCCCGATCAGGATATTTTCCGGTTTGATGTCGCCGTGTACGATACCGCGGCTGTGGCAGTAGCCGATCACCTCGCAGATTTTCAAAAAGGATTCAAGCCGGGAGTTGAGAGCATGGTACTCCTGGCGGGCGTTGACGCGCCCGGCATCGTAGCTCTTCCGAGTTGAAGAGATGAAGTCAGTCAGCGAGGTGCCGTTGATCAGTTTCATCGCCACCTGCCAGCCGCCGTCGGCGTCGTCTCGGCCGATCGCGTAGACCGGAACGATCGAAGGATGATCGAGCCGGGCGTTCAGACGGCACTCTTCGAGAAAGGCGCGGATCGCCTGCGGATCGTCGCGGTACTTTTCATGGAGCGATTTCACCGCGACGACCCGGTCGAATACGGTGTCCTTGGCTTTGGCGATTCTCCCCATGCCGCCCCCGGCGAAAAAGCAGATGAATTGAAACTGCTTTGAAAATGCCGGGGTGCTCTTCTGCGATTCCTCCGCGACCGTGGAGGAGGCGTCAACCGCCTCCTCCGGAGCTTGCGGCGTCAATGCCACTGTAACGTTGGCGTCGCAATCGGCCGGAGCTCCGGAATCGTTGAGATCTGCTCTGTCCATTTCCAATCGTATTCCTGAATCGCCTTCGCCGGTTATAATATCACCTTCCGAGCAAAAATACAATTCGTTTTCTGCAAAACTCATGAAATCCCCCGTCCCCGGCAGTCTCCACCGCGCTTCGCCATTTCGGGGAAAGGAACGTCGGGGTGTTTACCGGCGCCATCCGGGAAAATCATTGATTTTCTCCACCTGTACGTTTGCAGTCGTGCTCCCATGGAATTATCGTATTCAACAATCAGTTTGTGCGAACGAAATCAAAATTCCGGGGGAATATCATGCAGATCAACCATCTTGAGAAATTTCTGGAACGAATCGCCGCCGGCGAAATGCCTGCCGGCTGCTGCATCACCTGCGGCGACCCCACGGTGACCGAGATCGCCGCGGATGCGGGGTTCGATTTCTGCTGGATCGATTGTGAACACGGGATCATCGACCGAACCCAGTTGATGCTGCATATCATGGCGTTGCGCGGTACCGACTGTGCGCCGCTGGTCCGTGTGCCGTGTTGTGAACACGTTGAGATCAAGAAAGTGATCGATCTTGCACCCGCCGGCATCATTGTGCCGATGGTCAACTCCGCCGCGGATGCCGAACGCGCGGTGTCCGCCTGCCGTTATCCGCTGCGCGGAGACCGGGGATGCAGCTTGCGGCGGGTGATCCGTTACGGGGCCGATCCGGTCGAGAGGTATCTCGCTCAGGCGGAAAAGGAACCGCTGGTGATTCTGCAGATGGAACATTTCCAGGCGGTGCGAAACCTTGATGCCATCCTGGCCGTACCCGGAGTCGACAGCATCTGCATCGGCCCCTACGACCTTTCAAGTTCGGTGGGAAAGCCGGGCAGGTTCAACGATCCCGAAGTGAGCGGCATGATCGACGAAATCTGCCGCAAGACCCGGGCGGCGGGGGTTCTGCTGGGGGCATATGGAGAGAGTGACTTCGAACACTGGCGTCAGCGCGGGGTCCAGTATATGGGAATCGTCAACGATACCGGGGCGTTGTTTCAGGGATTCCGTGAGCAGCTCGGGCGTTTTCATCGGAGTTGACCCCGGAAAACCGACGGGGAGTTTCAGTGGAACAATTCTCGCCCCGTACCCCGGAGGATCGGCCTTATTTTCCTCCGGGGTACGGGGTGTGGTGCTCCGTCAGTCGCGGACGGCCACTCCATTCGCCCTGAGGTAGTGCTTGAGCACCGGGATCTCAATGATCCTGAAGTGAAAGACCGAGGCGGCGAGGAGCACCGTTGCTCCCGCCTCCACCGCCGCGAGAAAGTCTTCGAGCCGGCCGGCGCCGCCCGAGGCGACGATTTCGGCCCGGCACGCCCCCGCCATTGCGCGGATGACCGGCAGGTCGTAACCGGTTCGCGCTCCATCTCCCGCCTTGCTGGTCGGCAGGATGACCGGAACGCCGAAACCGTCGACCTTTTTCGCCCATTCGAGGGCGTCGACTCCGGTTGCGGTACGTCCGCCGTCGATGTAGACCTCGTAGCCGGAGGGGAGGGCGGGATTCACATCGACGTCGATCGCCACCGTCACGGTTTCCGGGCCGAATTCGCGGATCAGTTCCGGCACCAGTTCCGGCCTGCGGAAAGCCGCACTGCTGATCGATACCTTGTCGGCCCCCGCCTCCAGTACTGCGGCTGCTGCACGGACATCGCCGATGCCGCCGCCGACAGTGAAGGGTACGGTACAGACTTTGGCCACGTCGCGGACAACCTTGACCAGGGTCGGGCGGTTTTCCACCGTTGCCGTGATGTCCAGCATCGCCAGCGCGTCGGCTCCCGCTTCGCAATAAGCGCGTGCACACTCCACCGGATCACCGGCATCGGCGATGTCGACGAAATGAACCCCCTTTACAACGCGGCCGTTCTGCATGTCCAGACACGGCATGATGGAAACTTTTTTTCCCATGATTTCCTCTTCCTGTTTCAGATGATCGTACTTCTTTCAGAACTAGAAAAGTTCCTTGCGACGTTTCCTGACTTCCGCGGTTGCCAGTTCGGTCAAGCGCAGCAGCTGGCTGTTGCGCGCCTCCAGCGCCAGAGCGAGAAAGGCGCCCATGGCCCGGTTTTCCAGCGGCGACAAGCTTTCACAGGTGGTCGGCTCGCTCTTGCCTGCGGCGGCTTCCAGCTCGTCGGCGACCTTCTGCTGAGTTGCCTCCGGCAGTACCGCGAGTTCGTCCAACAGGATTTTCTGGTCGCTGAACATCGCAACCAGGTCGTGACTGCGACGGTAGGCCGGGCCGATGCGCGGCGGCGGTTCGCTGGCCGGTTCCGGACCGAGCAGATAGGGTTTCAGCACCGGATAGATCTTGTTCCAGGTCTCTTCCCGGGTTTTACGGGTTTTGCGGCTGATGAAGCGGCGCAGAAGTTCAATGCGGACTCCGGTCATACGTGAAAATTCATTCAACGACAGTGTGTTGGCACAGCTTTCCAGAGCGTGTGCGATTTCATCGTTGATTTTTTTCACGGGATCGGATGGCTCGTTTTCGCCGGTTGTCTTTCGAATTTTTTTCATATCGGTCAATCCAGGTTGAATTGTTGATCCAGTTCACCTGCCTTCTTCATCAGGTTTCTGAAATCCGCCTCTTCGTAACGGTGGATGGTATGCAGATAACTGACGACGCGGCGGCAGTTTTCAGCGCCTTCGAGCTGAAGTGTCTCAATGGTTCCGTCGACCAGCAGTACGTTGACCAGATTCTCGTGGTTGAGCGGCCAGTCGATCACCAGCGGCAGTTTCGGCGGTGACCGACGACTGAACCCGTCGAAGTAGAGATAGGAGCTGTTATCGATGGTAAACTCTTCCGGAGAGGCTGCCGCTTCGTCGCCGGACGCGGGACAGATCAGGGCATCGGGCTTCAGCAGCCCCGCTTTCAGAAGCTCCGCAAAACCGGCGATGCCGCTTCCTGCCGGAAATGTTCCGTCATGGGCGTCGGCGTAGGCGAACAATGCCTTTCCGATCTGCTCCAGTCCGGCGAGGCATTGTTCCTGCCATCGGGCCTGATCCATTTCATTTCGCTGTCCCTCGAACCACTCAGACGCGCCGTAGAGGGCCAGTAAGGCAGGCAATGTGGCCAGCTGGGCAAATTCGTACTGGTTGAAATCCCAGTTGGAGCGGCCGATTGCCAGTTTCCCTCCCTTTTCATTCCGGAAGATGGTCAGGGATTCCGGCTGGAACTCGGTGAGATCCAGCTCAACGCCTGCGGTCAACTGTGCAATGATTTCACGCAGGATTCCGCTGTAACTGCGTCCGACGTAGAGGTAGCCGGAACCCTCCTTCGGGAGGCCTTCGCACAGGCGGGCAAACTTCGGTGTGGCCGAAAGCCGCGGCGAATTGTCCGAGAAACGATCGAGGGCGTTCTTCCCGGAGAACAGCGTCAGCCGTCCATCGGTCCAGGTCAGAATCGGACGGAAATTCTCATTGACCTCCTTGATCGGCCCGAGCAGCACGGTATCTCCGTCCGCCGCGCTCCCCGGCACCAGCTGCGCGAGTACCGCGAGCTTGTCGAAAAGCAGCCGGTCGGCATCTGGCAGCGTCAGCACGAAATACATGCCTTCAAAACGGTCAAGGTTGAACTCGGGATCGGCCGCCAGCAGAAATCCCCATTCGCCGGAGAGCCCTGCCAGAAGCTGTTCCGGCGGCATTTGAAGAAACCGGTTCGAGAGCGTTTTCAGAAGCGTTGCACTTTTATCGGTGCTCTCCAGCGCGCGCCAGAAAGCGCCGGGATCAACCTGAAGGTCGATTGCCAGCATGGTGTCGGCGGGCAATGCGGCGAGATCCTCCGAGAGCGGGTGGTTGGTTTCTCCGAAGAGATTCCACAGGAACCCCCGCGGGGAGGGAGGCAGGGCCAGAAAGGCGCGGTTCTCAAAGATGCCCGACTCCGGATCGACCGGGTATGAGCTCAGACCGTACCCCTCCGGTTCGTCGAGGCCGGCGAGGCGGAACATCATCTCGGCTGCGGCGAGTCCGGACTGAAATTGCTCCCGGAGCTGTTCCGGATGCCGTGATTTCGCCACCGCAGCTTCCACCCGGGCGGCGAGTGTCCTGAGCGAGGATTTCAACGGCTCAAGTGTGGAGACATGGTAATAACTGCCGCCGGATCGGAGCTCCGCGGTCACATTGTGAAAGGTTGCATCTCCGGTCGGCACGGTGCTGCAGCCGAAACCGCCGCCGAGCGCCAGAAGCGCCGCAGCGTACAGTGCGGAATATCGTGAACTCATTTTTTCTCCCACTGGCTGATTTTCATCGATCTGTCCGTGTTCAATATAACTGGAGAAACTCCTGCCCGCAACTCCCGGCCCGCTTTTTTTCAGGAAGTTTTCGCATGATCGAAATGGCCGTGTTCGAGAAAGAAACAGGTTTGATACCGGGTATCCGGGTGGTTCATCATGAAGGCGTGTCCCGTATCGACGATCGTGTGATCGGTTTCCCCCTGCAGGTGGGTGGAGTCGAGTGCCACCTTGCTGTCGAAACGGGCCGCGATGATGCCGATCTCGAATCCGGCGGGAACCGGGAGCCGGTGAACCGGCGCTTCCGCGGTACTCGAGAGATCCGGCAGCGGGCGGACAAGGTAAGGTGCGGGGGCAAAATGCGCCACCCATTTCGCCGCGAGGTCGGAGCCGTGGTTCGGAGGCGCCAGCATCACCACTCTGCGGATGAACCCGGTGGCGTTTTCACGCCGGAGCCGGTCGAGCGCAACTCTGGCCAGCAGACCTCCCATGCTGTGGGTGACAAGATCAATTTCGGGAAGGTCCTTCCGCAGCTTGAGCAGGAAGGCGGCGAGTTCCGCGCCATGTTCGCCGATGTGGTGGCGGGTGGTCCGGTAGTCGTAGATCCAGACATCGCGTCCCGTCGCCTGGAGCGCCAGTCCGAAGGGGCGCATGATCACCCCACGGTGGAGCAGTCCGTGAACCAGAACGACCGGCGTTTTTCCTCCGCCGTTGCCGGGCAGATGCTCCAGATGGCGCAGTCCGGCAGAGTAGCGCAGCAAGGATTGGATCATTCTTTCCCCCTTCCGGTTTTCGAAGGATATTCCATAATATAGCATTTCTTCCGGATCGTTGCAATCCCGGTTCCGGGCGGACTGGAAAAACGGGATATCGGAGTGTATTGTAATAGCCGGTTGATTTTATGGTGTTTTTTTACGTGACGATGAGGATTCAATATGCCGATTTTCCGTTACAAATGCAATGCCTGCGGGGAAGTTGCCGAGGTGCTGGTACCCCGGTTTGATTCTCCGGCCTCATGCCCGAAGTGCGGTTCGTCAGAGATGGAAAAGCTGCCGAGCGTGTTCGCTGCGGTGAGCCATTCCGGGCCGTCGACCTGTGCGGCGCGGCATGACTGTCCTGCCGCCGGAACTCATCAGTGTGGTTGCGGCTGCGGTTGCCACGGCGGACATTGATCTCATGAACAAACAGCAACTGCTGGCGGCTCTCGAATCGATCGGGATGCGTCCCGGACGCGGCCTCGGGCAGAATTTCCTGCTCGACGGTAATCTGCTCGATTCGATTGTCCGCTTGAGTGCGCCGCAACCGGGGGAGATCATTCTTGAGGTCGGTCCCGGCTTCGGCGCTCTGACCCGGCGGCTGCTTCAATGCGGCGTCGAACTTTATGCAGTCGAATTTGATCACCGGATTGCCGAATACCTGCGGAGCCACCTTGAGAATCCCGCGTTCCATCTGACCGAAGCGGATGCCTGCCGGGTGAACTATCTCAAACTTCTGCCCGGGGGGCGTCCGTTCCGGGCGATTGCGAATCTGCCTTATTCGATCAGTACGATCTTCATCACCCGGATGCTTGAACTCCCGCAGCCGCCCGGGGAGATGTTTTTCATGCTCCAGCGTGAGATGGGCGAGCGGCTTGCCGCCGGACCGGGAACAAAGGAGTACGGGGCGCTTTCGGTGCGGACCCAGCTCCGGTACGAAGTGAAGATTGAGAAAATTGTTCCGCCGGAGGTTTTCTTTCCGCCGCCCGAGGTGGATTCCGCGATTGTTTCCTTCCGGCGGCATGAACGGTATTCCGCCGAGAACGAACTCTGCCGATTGCTGCCCGGCGTGGTCAAAACCGTATTCGCGCAACGGCGCAAGCAGCTGGGAAAGCTTCTCGCAAACAACTACGGCAGGGAAGAGGCGCTGGCGGCTCTGGCTGAGGTCGGGATCGCTCCGGAGACCCGTCCGGATCGATTGGGAGTTCCGGAATACGCGGCGTTGACCCGGGCGCTCTTCCGGTTGCCGCGCTGATGGCGTCGCCGGTGAAGAAATTCCGCTCCGATCGACTGGGAGCGGCGGCTGCCGTAGTGGCGACACTGCTCTGGAGCAGCGCGTTTGTGTCCGCACGTTATCTGCTCGGCGATTCGCGGCGGATCGATCCGATGACACTGGTTTTCTTCCGTTTCGCGATCGGGGCGGCGGTGGTGTTCGGCGTGGCGAAGCTTTTCCGGGCTCCATTGCGTCTCGAGTCGGCGGGACAGTTTCGCGGCGTCATCCCCGTGGCTTTCTTTCTCTATTTTCTGATGAGCTTCCTTTTTTTCATCGGGCAGAGATGGACCAGTGCGACGACGTCGGCTCTTTTCATCGAATCCGGCCCGGCACTTCTGGTGATCGTCTGGAAACTGTTGTGTCGCCGCCCGACGGGGCGGGATGAGATAGCGGCGGTGTTGCTCGGGGGCCTCGGCTGCATGTTCGTGCTGAACATCATTTCGGCGTCCGGAATCCATTTCGGGGATACGAGCCGGTTCGGTCAGTTGCTGCTGCTCTGCGCGGCGATCTCCTGGGTGATCGGTTCGGTACAGGGGCGGAAATTGATGAATTGCCGCAATCCGCTCGCAGTCACCGGCTGGTGTCAGCTGGTTTCCGCGTTGATGATGGTGCCGCTGCTGGTGATTTTTCATCGGGAGATCATCCTGCCGCATGAGGCGGCGGCCTGGGGCGCGGTACTGGCGATGGGAATATTCCCGACGGCTCTCGCCTTCATTCTGTGGGGGTATGCGATGCCGCGCCTGGAACTCTGGAAACTCAGCCTGATTCAAAATCTAACGCCGGTTTTCACTCTCGCCGGAGCGTGGATGATTCTCGACGAACGGCTGACGTGGTTCAATCTTATCGGGATGGCGCTGGTGCTGACTGCGCTGGCGATTCCGAAGCGCCGCTCCGGCGGAGGCGGTGCCGGGCGTATTCCGTGACCGCATCCGCGATGGCGGCGGCGGCCTTCGCCTGCCGCTGCGGCGAGGCGATGTTCTTCTCTTCGGCGGGATTGGAGAGGAAACCCGCTTCAATCAGAATCGCCGGGCAGGCCGCCAGCACCAGAACCCGGAACCGGGCGAATTTTACGCCGCGATCCGGTCCCCCGACCCTCCGGCGGAGGTAGGTTTGTACACCTGCGGCGAGCGTTACGTTCTGTGCATCGAACCGGTTGCCGCGCAGACTCTGCTCCTTCACCCGGACAGTGGGGGTATCGCTGGTACTGGGGGACCCCGCCGGGGTCAACGCGTAGGTTTCGATTCCTGTCGCGTTCCGGTTCCCGGCGGCGTTGTGGTGGATCGACAGGAAGAGATCCGGTTGAAGCCGGTTGCAGAGGGAACCACGTTCATCCAGCCCGACTTCCCGGTCGTCGTCGCGGGTCATCAGTACTTTGAATCCCCGTTTTTCCAGTTCGGCCCGGAGGGCATGTGCGAGCGAAAGATTGATCTCTTTCTCCCGGGTTCCGGCGGGACCGACCGCTCCGAGTTCTCCACCTCCGTGCCCCGGGTCGAGCAGTATGGTTTTCACATCGGCCGCGGGCGCGCTGCCGAAAAGCAGCGGCTCGATCACCTTGTCGATACTCGCCGGATCCACCGAAAACGTTCCGTCTCCGGAGAGTTCCGCTTCCCGCAGCAGGTAGACCGTGGTCCCGTTGAAGGTGGCGACACGGCTGCCTCCGCGGATGGTGAAGGCCCGATCTGCATTGGTGATCGTCAGAGCCCCGTCTTCGATCCGGTACGGCAGTTTCAATGCGGCCAGTTCCGGAGAGAGAGGAGGTGTGAACAATGCGCACCCGGTGAGGGCGCCCAGTACGGCCGACAGTGTCAGAAGCGGAAATCTTTTCATCATGACGCGAATATAGCACCCGCGGGGGAGATTGTCAAGTCATGCGGTCGATTCCCATTTGCGGGACTCCTCCCGACGGAGTCCCGCGAAGAGATGGAATCATTCCGTCAGGATGAACTTCCGGTATGCCCCCGGGTGTTTGTTCTCTCCGATTCCCGGCGTCAGGCCCATCCAGTAGAGTCTTCCGTGGCCGTCGTTGTCGTTGGCGATGAAGTTCAGACCGAACACGGTTCCCGGCTGCGGATCGATTTTCAGTACCCGCCACGGGATCGCCAGCCGATAGACGGTCAGATTTCCGATTCTGCGGATCTCGCACCTGAGCGCCTGCCGTGCCTGCTCCTGCCTGCCGCGGTCGTAGATGTAGTCGATCTGGGCGGCCGGTTTGCCGTCGGCGGTCAGGCCGAAGGTGAACTCATAGTCATCCTTCCCGAAACTGTATTCGTTCGGCGCAGCGTCTCCGCGGCTGTCGATCGCCACCTGGATCGAATCCGCAGCCCAGAGTTTCCCGGGAATCCCCGGAGTATGGACGTCGTCGGTCACATTGCAGTCGAGGTAGAGATATTCATCATCGAAGCCGACCGCGCTTGCCAGTGCAAGGTCATCCGCCCCGTCATAGCCGTTGTTCGGATCATTCGGAATCAGGAATCTGCGGTTGTCCAGCAGCGGCAATCGGCCTGCTTCCGGCAGATCGGTGCAGAAGGGGAGGGGCGCCCTGCGGGGGCAGGGGAACAGATCCGCCCGATAAGTTTCGTGCTGAGTGCCGAGATTGCCTGTGAGTTCCATTTCCAGCGGGCGATTGTTCAGGGAACCGGCCGCATCAAACTCGAGTTCCGCACTCCGGCCCGGCTGCAATTCGATGGTGCGTTCGGCGTCGAGAAATGTCGCGCCCGAAAGTTTTACGGTTGCGGTCAGCGGTACGGAGCGTTCATTGGTGAGTTGAAGACTTACCCGCCGGTCATTCAGCAGCCGCCAGAGACACCGGGTCGGAGGAAGATCGACTTTCGCGGCGGCGAGGAGATCGGTAAATTCGCCGGCGGAACCGCTCCTCCAGGTCAGGTAGAGCGGCTGCCCGGAAATCCGGAGACGGGTGACAGTTCCGGCCGGCGCTGAAACGGGAGTGTCGAACATGTTCCGGATTTCCAGCGAATCCGGTGGTACTCCCAGTTCCATGTCGAAGGGGGTCTCCCGGCCGGTCCAGACTGCCGCCAGCGGCTGCCCTTTCCCGTCGAGGAACGTGTAGCACTGCACTTCTCCGGTCGACACGGTACGGTGCAATTTTGCGCCGTCGAGCTTCCGGGCGACGGTTGCATAGGCTGCTGCCGCCGGCAGCGGCAGGGTATTACGCCAGAGCCCGTAATAGTAGTGATCGCGTTCGATGCAGTAATCGGCGAGGAAGAACATCACGTTCTCCACTTCGAGTGCCTTGCCGAGCAGCAGCAGACGAACGGTGTAGGCGGCGTGGCGCAGCGCTTCGGTGCTCAGCGGATCGGCGTGAACATCGAGTGCCCAGCCGACCTCGCCGAAGGAGATCTTCTGGCTGCCGCCGCAGGCGGCAATCAATTCCCGGAGCTGGAGTACCTTGTCGCGGACGCCGTTGGCTTCCGGGCCGATGTCGTTCCGGTTTTCGTCGATATAACGTGCGTGGGAGTAGGGGTGGACCGGCAGGATGTCGATGCTTTTGCCGGCCAGTTCCAGCACCCTGCGCGTGAAGGGAAATCCGGCGCTGAAATCGACTCCGGAGACGCCGCAGGCGAGAATCCGTGCCTCGGGCCGTTCCGCACGGATCACTTCCGCCGCGGCATTGACCATTTCCGCGTAAGTTTCGGCGGCCTTCGCAACATCGCCTCCGGTACGGTTGGGGTAGATCAGGTCGGGCTCGTTTTCCAATTCGATCCAGGAGGCGTCTTGTCCGAGGAAGGCTGTGGCCTGGCGGATAAATTCGACGGCGGACTCTTTTTCTGTATTACCCTGCGGAGGTTCGGCGACATTGAGACAGTCCTGCTGACGGAAGCCGGCGTGGGCCATGGAACGCCAGTTTTCCGGAAACTCATAGCGGCCATCGCGGCAGGGGGTGAATCGCCAGTTGCGGAAGTTGCGGATGTTCACGACTCCGAGACGGCGCAACGTTTCCGGCTCGATCGGTCCGAAGGGATGGAGTCCGAAGAAGGAATCGCGTCTGGTATCAGGCAGCTCTTTCACCACGGCGAACGGGAGGTTTGCCTGATATGTTTTTCCGTCCATCTCCGCGATGAGCCGGACTACTCGATAACCGGGGGTGCGCGTCGCGGAGACCTGGATGTTCTCACGATGATTTTTCCCGGGGAGAAGGGTGAGATTGAGAGTCCGGAGCATCGTGGAGTTGCCGGAGGGCTCCTCCAGCACTGCGGAGAGTTTCACCGGCTGTTCCCGGTCTGTGTTGTTGCGCAGAGAGAAAGTCGCATTCAGCGGTGTGTCGGAGGCGAAGAGAAGTTCTCCCGGTTCCCCGGTCCGTTCGATTCCGAGATCGAGAGGGGAACCGGGCACGTAGGGTTGCGGGACCTCCCCCTCAACCAGCTGAAAGCCGTCCAGCCAGACGGTCGCATCCTCCGGACGGGTGAAGTCCAACGAAATACTCGTCGGAATCTTCTGCGCCGGAAGACGCAAAGTCACCCGCTGCCATTCCGGGGAGAGTTCGACGCTGCCGCGCCCGATTTCACGCCACTGGTGGGAACTGGCGCGCATTGTGAACACCCCTTTCCGGTCCGATTTGACCCGGCAGCTCAACACATACTTTTTGCCGGGAAGAAGCGCTTCAAAAAGGTAGCCGCTCCGGATCGGTTTCCCCGGGGCGGCGCGCAGGGAGCGGCTGCCGTGAAATGCTTCACGATCGTCGTACGGGAGCAAAAAAAAAGGCGTTCCCGCCTCGAAGGAGCCGTCTCCCGGCCATAAATTTCCGCCGGGAGCGAAAACCGCCCCCGGGCGGTCGGCGGCAGCCTGTGGCGGCGCCGCCGCAGGACGATATTCGACCTGCATGTCATCGATGTAGAGTTTTCCCGCGGTGTTGTTCCGCCGTTTGATGAAAAGGACCAGGCTGGTGACTCCTTCCGGCAGATCGGCGGCGGGGATGTTGATCTTGAACTCCTTCCAGTCGAAGTCACCTCCGGTGGTCACCAGTTCGTTGACGCCGCTGCCGGGCGGATTCTGTACCCATGTGGCGGGTTTCCCGTGTACAAAGGTCAATATGTGGAGCGTAACATCACGCGCCGGAACCCCGCCGACCGCCTTGAGTGCGAGAGTTACGCTCGTGTCGTGGCCGGGACGGAAGGGGATCGACTGGTAGATGCCGTTGGCTGCCGGTTCCCCCGGCTGATGCATGCAGTAGGAATGTCCGCCGGTACGGGTTTCCGCCGCGTCGAAACTGCCGGGGGAGGTTTGCCCCTGCGGACGCCAGGCTTCCTGTTTGGAAACGGCGTTTTTCTCTTCGAAAGAGGTCAGCGAAATTTCGTCGATCCAGAGGTTGCCGCTGCCGTTGTTGAGGCGTTTGACGTAGAGGAGCAGCGAATCGGTTCCCGCCGGAAGTGCCGCGGCAGGGATCGCCTTCTTGAACTCCTTCCAGTCGAAAGTTCCCCCGCAGCTGACCAGATCGATCACTCCGCTGCCCGGCGGAACGGCGACCCAGCCCAACACCTTGTCCTTCCGACGGGCGAGCAGCCGGATCCGTACGTCGTTTTCCGGAACCTGGTCGGCCTTGAGCATCAAAGTGAGCTGCATCGCTTTCCCCGGCTCAGGGACAAGGTATTGATAGAGATCGTTTTCCCTGTCTCCCTCGTGCCCCATCCGGAATGCATGTTTTCCGCCGTATACCATGTCATCCACTACGGCGCCGGGCATGGCTCTGCCGGCCCAGTCCGGGTATTTCCAGGAATTGAATTTCTGTTCAAAATCGCCGTTTTTAAGCAACTCTGCTCCGGAGACCGCTGCGGCGGTTAGAACGACGAGTGTGACCATACGGAACTTTTTCATGAATCCCTCCTGTTATCGGGTTATTTTTCACTGGATGTGAAGAAGAAACGCAGCGCATACGGATCAAGAGACCAGATTGATTTGTTTCCATCCAGCCGGAGCAGACGGATTTTGCTGACATGACCGTCGAGGAAGGAGCCGTTCACGCTGTCACCATGCCGAAATTCGAGTTCGTCATAGGAAGGATATCCTTCCGCACCGGTGAAGGTGTAGGCGATATATTCCGCGGATCCGCTGGCGTTGATTCCCGCGCCGTCGACCATCGCCACCAGCATGGAGGGCTTCCGGATCCGTTCCAGCTTGACCGGTTTCTTGTAGTAGTCGGAAGGGCCGGCCGGGGAACCGTCCCAGCCGATGCCGCGGCAGTAAGTGTAGTTGGTCCGGTAACGGGGAAGCTGGTCTCCCGGAAGGGAGCTGCCGGCAGGCAGTGACGGCGTATGCTTGCTGATGTAGTTGTTGCTGTTCGACGGGCACTGGTAGAGTTTGGGATCCGGATCGGCGGGATTGTTCCAGCCGAACGACAATCCGGTGGTGCCTGTGTACGGGGCCACCTGCCCCCACCAGGGGATCCAGGAGGGTCTGGTGGCGACTCCCGCCCAGGCGATCGGCATGATCCCCGCATTGTCCATGGCATAGGCGAGATAACCGGAGGCGATCTGTTTTTCCTGGCTGACGCACTTGACCGTCCGGGCCGCCTCACGGGCTTTGTTGAGAGCCGGCAGCAGCATCGCCGCCAGAATGGCGATGATCGCAATCACAACGAGCAATTCGATCAATGTGAACTGACGGCTACCCCGGGAAAATCTGTTTCTCCGTCTCATGCCGAAACTCCTTTACCGTTATGATTCAGGGGAATGATTCTGGTATCTTCAATTTGAACTTCAACCGGATCCGCAATGGAGCCGCCTTCCGGGGTCCACAATGTCCCGAGCAGCCAGAAACGTCCCTGTCTGCAGAGAAGTTGCGGCGCATAGAAGTAGCTGCCGGGAACGCTGACGGGAATCCAGCCGCTTCCGTCGCGGACGAAGGGGGCATCGAGTGCCGTCCCGGTCTGGACGAATACTCCTCCGGTGAGAGCTGGACAGGTTTCGACGATCTCCGGATCGATCAATTCCCGGTGCGTGCTGAACAGCAGATACCACCTGGAACCGATTCTGTGTAGCTGGGGACACTCCATCTCCTCGCAGAAAGGTGCGGTCCTCAGGGGCGGCAACGTTTCCCATGTGTGCAGATCCCGGCTGACCAGATGTGCAACTGCGCCGCGGGTTTTGACCGGGCCGTCGTTACGGCGGGCACACAGCGCCAGGTGAAAGCACCCGTCATGCCGGAACAGAAAAGGATCCCGCCAGTGCAGAAAAGGACGGCTTCCGGTGATTTCACTCTCATAATGATCCGGATCAAGCTCGGCGATCGGTGCGGCGCTCAATTTTTCCCAGTGAAAGAGATCGTCGGAAACTGCGAGGCCGATCGTGCCGCATCTCACCGGTTCCCGTTTTCCGTGGGCGGTGTAGACCATGTAGTAACGGCCTTCGTGTTTCAACACGGAGCCGGTCGCCAGCCCGGCGTCGTCGAAGCTGCCGGAGGGGCCCGGGGTGAGCACGGCGCCGTGAAACTCCCAGTGATACAGGTCGTCGCTGGTCAGGTGACTGATCTCCCAGCATGGATCCGGAATGCCCGAGGGTGCGGTCAGGCAGTAGAGATGGATGGTCCCTGCATCATCGCAGTAGGGCCAGACATCTCCGAAGCTCATTCCCTGCCGTGCGAACATGATTGACTCCTGTTGTATTATTTTTTTGTAACATGGGATACAAAAATTTTTTCAGCGCCGCATTGCCGTTCTGGGAACCATGGTGGCACCCGGAATGAATTCATTCGGCGATACGATGACGGTATTCCTGCAATATTTCTGCCCCGCCTGGAGCTGCAGCGCGAGCACCGCATTGAAAATCAAGACCTTCAGGTCGAAATAAACCCGGGTGACTTCCGGCTCCCGGAGGGAGATGATCTCCAGATTGTCGTACCCGAAAACGCAGAAATCCAGTGGCACCTCATAGCCGCGGCGCCGCAGATATTCCAGCAGAAATGCCGTTACATATCCGTTGGGACAGAAGAATAACGTCGGCAGCCCGGCGGAAGGTCGGTCACCGAAGTAACGGTCGAGAGTTTCCTGGCGCAACCGATCCTCGTTCTCGCGGTTCACGTCGTCTTCAAAGAAGATCTGGTCGATTCGCGCTTCCGGCGCGAGGCGCAGAAGTTCTCCCGCAAAACCGCGAAACCGTTTCCGATAGCTCAGTTCATTGATCTTGGTGAATACTCCGATGTGCCGGTGTCCCGCTTCAAAAGCCTTGCGCGCCGCGAGAACGCCTCCGCTGTAATCATCTGGAACAACAGCAGTTACATCGTCCTCCTCGCCGAGTACTGAAACGATTCGCAAGCCAGGAAAACGATGCCGGATCTCCGCCAGCAGCGCCGTACCGGTCCGACCGGGCAGCTCGAGAGGGCCGAGAATCAGCAGCGCCCCGCACTCCCCGAGTTGCCTGAGAACCCCTTCCGCGTCGTCGGAGAGGTCGAGCTGCCGGGGTTGAAATCCGGCGCTTTTCAATCTTTTCTGCGCCAGATAGTGCAGTCGCATGAAGAAGTTGCACAAATTGTCGTCATAGAGTTTGCAGTCGCTGCAGAAGATGGCGACGTTTTTTTCTCGATCCGACCGGAGGCTGCGCGATTTCGCCTCGTAATCATATCCGAGCTCTTTCACTTTCGACAACACCCGCCGCCGGGTTTCCGTACTGACCGAGGGGTGGCTGTTCAAAGCCCGGGTTACGGTCATGGCGCTGACGTTCAGCGACTGCGCGATGGTACGGAGCGAGGGTTTCATCGGAACATTTCTTTTTTTTTGTTATGTTTTTATTTTGTAACACACAATATTATACCACAAACATTCTGCCAAAGCAAGAGTAGACGTAAAAAAAATCGTTTTTTTATTCCGGCGTAAAAAAACCGTCCGCGGGAAACGGACGGCCCTGGATTTCCCGTTCTTCGGGAGGCGCGATGGGCAGGCTCATCTCTTCGCCGAGACGGCGAGGCGCGGTGCGAGGCGTTCGGCCAGCTGCGCGAAACCGGCGTCGTTCGGGTGGACCGCCACCGGGTCGAAGTACTTCTCCGCATCGTGGTCGATCAATTCCGCTCCATCGACAACTCTGATTCCCGGATCGTTGAGCCGGGCGATCGCTTCCGCGGCTGCGGTGCGATAGGCTTCCAGAGGAAACTTGACTGTTTGAGGACGCCATTTCGGACCGACCCAGAGCGGGGTCAGGAAGGTGACCGGCGTATCGGGCTGTAATTTGCGGAACTCCTTCAGAAAGCGCGTGACGTGTGCGGCGTAACTCTCCGGCGGCGCGCCTCCCTGCCAGTCGTTGACGCCGATCATCACGACGAGCTCATCCATCGGCACGGCTCCGATGGCGGCGGCATCGAGATTGCCGGAAGCGATTCCTCCGAGCGCGGCGTTGATCACGTCGCAATTCAGAATGCGGCCGATCAGGTACGGGTAGGTGCGATCGATCCGGCTTGCGGAAAAACCGTGAGTGACCGAATCCCCGTAGAAAACGATCCGGGTGTCGGAAACGGGGGCCGGGGATTCGAATTTCGCTTCAGCATTGACCGTGAGGCCGTCGATGTCGACCGAGTCGCCATAGGGCAGCACGATCCGGTAGTCATGAAATCTGCCGTCGGCGGGCAGTCGGACCGTGACGTTTTCGGGCGGACGCACGATACTCCGGGCCGTCGGAGAGAAAATCCATTCCGGTTTCCCCTCGCCGTCGATCAGAAAGACTCCGATGCCGTTGCGGGCGGTTTTCGACGCGTGACGGTCGCTGTAGTAGAGGTGGAGTTCCAGCTGCGAGGCATCGGTACGGAAACGAAGTTCCGCACCTGGGTTGTCGGCGGCATAGTGGTGGCGGAACGGGCGATTGAACCGGACGCGCGGTGTGGCGGCCGGACTTTTCACCGTCTCCTTCTGGAGATAGCCGTCATAGACGAGCCTGGCGTCATCCGCGTGAATGGACACCTCCCCTGCGGAAATGCCGCAGGCCGCAGCAGCGATGAGAAAAGTGGAGAGAGATTTCATTTTGTTTTTTCCTGATTATCCGGAATGAATTTCTTGCGGAATGCTCCTGGATTGGCCCCGAATTTCTCCGTGAAACAGCGGTAGAAATAGGAGAGGTCGTTGAATCCGGAGGCAAAACAGATTTCGGAGATATTGCGGTTGGTGCTGGTCAGCAGTTCCGCCGCTTCGTTCAGCCGCCGGATCCGGACCGAGTCCATGATCGTCTGCCCGGTTCCTGCGCGGTAGATCCGGCAGAGGCGGCTCTTGTCGATCCCGATGTTTCGGGCCAGAGTATCGAGCCGGAACTCCTCGGCGTAGTGGGCGTCGATCAGATGATCGACATAGTTGACCACCTGATCGGTCGCCTGATGGCGGGCGGTCAGGTTGCCCTTGCGGGCGAGGATGATCAGAAGCTCGAGCAGCAACAATTTCAGACGGGAGCGGTAATTCTGCGGCATCCGGTCAAATTCGCGCTCCATGGTTTTGACGATCCGTCGGATTTCCATGTCGCTCTCGGTCACATAGAGCCGTTCGCGCGGCCGTTCGCGGTTCTTGAGATCCCAGTGCATGATCGAGAAGAAATCGAAATCATCCTGCAGTTCGCGCAGCCCGTCGCGAACCAGTTCCGGCATGAAGAGAATGTTGTAGATTTCGAGGTGTTCACTCCGGATGTTGAAGGTGGTCTCGTCTTCGGGATGGATCATGAAGATGCTGCCCGGCTGCAGCGGATAACGCTCGGAGTTGATCAGTTTTTCCCCGAAACCGTCGATGATGTAGATGATCTTCCAGAACTCGCGTCGGAACCGTTTCGACTCATTGTAGTCGCACGGCAGGTCGATCTCGCGGCGGATGCTGAACGGGAAATCACTGTCGAAATAGGAATACTTCCGGAAATATCCGGTTTTACGTTTTTCGCCGGTTTCCATTGCTCCTTCTCCGTCTGTTACCCGGATTTCCGCCGCCTTATCTTCGAATATAATCCGCCGGAGGGGATTTGCAAGTCCCCTCCGGCCGGACCACTTATCTGGGATCGATCACAACCGCTTCGACACCGAGGGCGTCCGCGACTTTGCAGATCGTCGCCGCATGGTGGCCGACGCCGAGGGCGAAGTGGTGCGTGGGCCCTTCGGCAACCCAGCGGGTCAGGAAGGTACGCACGCCCGGCTTGAATTTTCCGTGAGTGTTGGTGTTGCCGGTCGGTGGAATCGGTCCGGGAACCGATTCCCCTTCGGCGATGATGAATTTGAATTTTCCGTCCGCCTTGACGTTGATGCTGAGCATCGTGATCGGTCCGGTTTTGATGTTGAATTCCACTCCTGCGCCAGAACCGGGTTTCCCATGGTATTTCCTGAGGCTGCGGATCACCGGACGGCCGTCGGCGATGTTCAGGTGGTGCGGCCCGTCATGGCCCACGAGCACACTGTCGCGTATGAAATCGATCGGATGAAATTCCGCAAAGGAACCGCCGCATTCCAGACGGTCCAGAATCAGCATTGCGATACAGGTCTTGATGTCGAATTCGCCGCACATCGGGAATCCGGCCGCGGTCAGCAGCGAGTTCCCGACGATGAAGTTGGTGACCAGCTTGCGCACCGGAGAATCCGGTTCTCCCTCGTAGTAGTAGGCGAGCCCGTCAAGGGATTTCGCCGCAATGTATTTTTCCAGCGTGACAGCGACGACAGCCGCTGTTTCGAGGTCGGCCTCGGTCAATTTTGTCGTGACCGGATCGGAAACCGGATCCGGAGTGTCGAAGAACTCCAGAATCCGCTTCTTCATCGCAGAAACCTCGGCACCTGCCGGGTCGATGGACCGGTAGATCGGCATCATCTGATCCGCTTCGCACTGCACGACATGACAGCCGAAGGTTGCGGTTACGGCGGTCGGGTCGGTCTGCATGTCGAGCATCGCCTCGAGAACATGACCGAGATGACCGAGCCGTGCCCGCTTCAGATCGTGCAGCACGTGGGCGACTCTGGCCCACTCCGCCAGTTCGGCGTCGGCGGTCTGGTCCCCCTCCAGCATGCCGAGAACCACCGGCGGCGGGTTTTTTCCCATCCGGACGGCGACACCGGTGAACTCCGGCACCGAGCAGAGATCGTCATTGCAGAGCTGCATGTAGGTTGTTGCATGTTCGTAATCCATCGCGGAACGCGGCTGCAACGCCACCAGCACCACCGGAATGTTCATTTCGCGCACGATGGCGCCGAAGGTTGCGCTGGTGCCGTAGGTCAGCATGTCTACGAAGAGGATATCGAGGTCGTCCCGCTTGATCCGGGGCAGGGCTTCATAGGCGCGCTGCGCGTTGTCGATCATCCCGTAGTCGAAGATTTCAAGCGAGTTTGCGGCAAGTTTGCGGGCCAGAACCTCCTTTTTCCTCATCAGGTCGTCAAGCAGGCCGGGGAACTGTTCCCAGTAGGTGTCCAGACCCACTCCCATCAGCCCGGCGCGGGCGGTCAGAGGTTTACGTCTTTCGATTTTCATTTCAGTTTTCTTCTCCCCATGAAATAAGCAGATTACCGGTGATGTTTTCGAGAATATATTTCGGGCCGAACCCGTCGTATACCAGAGTGGCCTGCCAGGTCGACGGCACTGCGAGCGTCAGCTTCTTGTCATCGCTGCCGCCGGGTGTGAAGCGGACCGATTCCACATGATGCTGTTCCGGGCGGAACACCAGCCGGGCGTTCCGGAGGTTGTCGACCTGGATTCTGCGTCTGACACCCGGCATCAGGGAAATCGCTTCACGACAACCGATCACCGCATTGGCGCCGGTCACGAAGATCCGGCACTCCCGGTTGACCGCCCGTTCCGCCGGATAGTGGGCGAGATTTTCCTTGAGAATCAGGTCGCAGCCGGTAAACACCGGTGCTCCATCCGGGAAGCGCAGTTTCTCGACCACCGTGGTATCGGTGCCGAATCCGGCCATGTAGAGCGCATTGTCGTGCCAGCGCAGCGTCAGGCGCGGATCACGCAACCGCGGCACTGCTTTCTCGAAACGGATCGTATAGCCGAAGGACGCCAGCGATTCCCGCAGCAGCGCTTCACAGCCGTAGTAGGTTGCCGGATCGAAAGGTGTTGAATAATGGCAATCCTTTTCCATCGAGAAAGAGTTTGTTCCGCGCACCCAGACCGCGGCACCGCCGTTCCATTCGGCAGGCGCGCGGAGAACCGCCGCAGGACGACGTTCCATTTCGCGGTTGTACCAGGCGAGCACCCGGTTTTTCGAGTCGGCCCGGCAGGCGCGGTCGAGAGCACCGCCGGAATAACGCTCGAGATGGCGGACCCGGCAGAGAGGAGAATCGACGCCGGAGATTTCAAATTCGCCTTCCAGCCCGGGTGCTTCTTCGAGATCCAGCAGCTGTTCGATCGCCTTTCCGCGTGCAGGACCGTAGAAGAGAACCTTCCCCCCGTGTTCCAGAAATGTCGTCAACGCTTCCATTACGGTCGGGTTGACCGTGAACACCGTCGGAGCGACGATGATGCGGCCGGTGTAGTCGGCCCCTGCCGCGAGCGATTTCAGGAAGTTGCCTCCGGAGATGACGCTGTTGAGCGGCAATCCGGCGTTGAGTGCTCCGCGGATCAGATAATCCCCTGCGAAGATCTCTTCAAGACGTTCACCGCTGTAAACCAGATCGTGATATTCGTCGAAGGGGTAGAGCCAGACGAGCGGCCCGGCCTGATCCGGAGCGGTCCGCTCTGCCTCCAGAAGATGCGGAATCACCTCGAGGGGCACCTGATCCGGCATCCGGCCGAGGGAGTCGTCGATCGAAAGCAGATGCAACGCATTCGGACCTGCCGGCTTTCCGGCCTCGTCGAGCCGGGCGATGGAAAGCGGCAGGTAGATGTCGTGGGGGCTGCGTCCGTAGCGGTCGAGCCAGGGGGAATTCATGAACCAGATGTCATGAATATAATAGCGCAGCGGGAAACCCTTTCCCGCCGGCAGTTCGGCGATATGGCTCATCCAGCCGGCCAGTTCCATGCCGAAATCCCCGTCGAGCGCCGCCCAGGGGGAATTGGGAGGTACTTCCAGATCACTTACTTCACGGTAGATTTCACGCAGCGGCGTCGCATCGCTGGTCAGATCCATGCCGGTCGACAAATTGGTTCCGCGGCTCTCAAGCGGAAAAGTCGGACATTCCCGGCGGAAATCGCGCCAGAAACGCAGCAAGGTTTCGCGGATCTCCCCCGCCTTTTCCGGCGTGAAGTCATAGCCGTCGAAGATTGCGCCGGTGGCTCCCCAGGTCTCCATGCCGAACCCGAAACCGTTGGAGAGCCAGAGATAGTCGAAGCCGAGATCGGTCAGATAGTGCTGCGCCTGACGGCCGAGGAAGGTGCCCAGCGTGGTTCCTTCCGGGATGCCCTGCGGAAAGCCCGCGTAGGAGCGGTTGTCGGCGTGGAGCGTCGTGTAGCAGCAGACAAAGGTTTTTCCTCCGAGACAGAATCCGCGACAGATTTCCGGGTGGCGTTTGTATTTGAAAGTCGAAATTGCAAATTCCGGACCCGAGTCGAAGGTGGCTCCGACACGCAGTCCCTTGCCGGTTTCTGCCGCGAACTCCCGTTTGAGCACTGCGATCAGCCGCTTGAGGTCGCCGTAACGCCAATCCGGTGGATTTTTCATATACAGGCGCGGGCGCTCGTGAATGCCTTTGTGGGATTCGGGATGCTGAGTGCTGAAGTGCGGATTGGCCACTCCCACCCATTTTGCCCACTCGAAGGTGTCTTCCAGATTGCCGTTGTAATCGAAAATTTCAGAGCCGTCGGCCGCCCAGAACATCAGGGAGACCTGCTCCGCCTGATCGATCAGTGGCCGCCATTGCCGGATGATCGTACGGCCGGTTTCGGCCATTCCCGTGTCGCTGAGGTCATGGAACGGTTTCAATGATACTTCCAGATCCAGTTTTTTCCAACCCATGATACTGCCTCCGGATTGTTGTGTGTGGAACCTTTTTAGATAGTATACCGGAAAAATACCGTTTTGGCTTGGCTGCCAGCGCACAGGGGGGGGGGGAATCGCAAAAAAATCAATACAGTCCAAAAAAATATAAAAAAAGATCTTTTTTCATAAGGCGCGAAACAGGTTGTGCAAGATTGTGTTCATGTCATTATATCTTATTTGTTTTAAAATACTTAAATCATGATTCAATATTATTTTCAAGAGGAAATCAATATTCAGTCTTTAACGTGTTGCTTCAGTGGTCGATTCTCATTGAATTTTAAGAGTTTAATCATATGAAAAACATTTGACAATCCGGAAAATCGAGTTATATTAATCGATAACAAACAGGTATATTTGATTGATTTTCTGTGGTCAAGGTGATCGGATATCATCTTATTTTATAGTTAAGTTGTTTAAATCAAAATACTTGTATTGTGTGAAAGACTTGTAGTCATGTCTGCCGTGTAAGCAGAGGAGAAAAACCAGTCTTTTCCCCTTTTCCGGGGGCGGTACGCAGGAAACGGAAAGCTGATTCCAGAAACGAAGGAGGTGTAAGATGACCAGAAAAAACATGACGAAGACTCCACGCTCGCCGCGTCGCCGCGTCGAATTTATCGTCGAGGACGCTCCAGGGCGGGATATTGCAATTGCCGGCAGTTTCAACGGCTGGGCATGCGACCGTAAAATGGTCGACAAGAACGGTGACGGAGTCTACCGTTGCATCATGCAGCTTGAACCCGGTACCTATGAGTACAAATTCGTGGTTGACGGCGAGTGGAAGCTCGACGAGCGCAATCCCAATTTTGCGCCGAATGACCTCGGTACCCTTAACAGTATTCTCGTCGTGGAAGAAAAGAAGTAACCGCGTGTCGTTTTCTGGCGCGCGGGCGGTTCGCTCCGCATCAGGCGGAACGGGTCGATTGCAGAAGATTCGGATATCGACTGCCGGCATCGGCGGTTTTCAGGGGGGATGATCCAGCTTTCGGCGAGAGATTCGGGCGGGCGCGTCATTTTTTCGTTATCCATCAAAACAGCAGGAGCATCCCATGGATCTTCAACTCTACAACGTCGCTCCCCGGATTCCGGATGAGCTCAAGTTTCTTGAAAAACTCGCCAACAACATCTGGTGGTGCTGGCATCCGCTCGCAATCGAACTTTTCATGCGCGTCAATCCGAATCTGTGGCGCGAGGTTTCCGGTTCCGCCAAGGAGTTTCTCCGGCAGGTACCGCAGGCACGTCTCGAAGAACTTGCCCGCGATGCCATTTACCTGCGTCAGCTCCGCCTTGTCGAGGCGGAGTTCAATCGCCAGGTGCCTTCACACGAAGATGTCAAGGCGCGCAACATCGCTTATTTTTCTCTCGAATTCGGTATTCACGAAAGCATCCCGATCTTTTCCGGCGGCCTCGGGGTTCTTGCCGGAGACCATCTGAAGGCCGCCAGTGATCTCCGGCTGCCGCTGGTCGCGGTCGGTCTGCTCTACCGGCAGGGATATTTCCGGCAGGTGCTGGACCGCAACGGCTGGCAGATCGAACATTACCCGGTTTCCGAAATTCACAACCTTCCGCTTGTGCGCGGCTGCGATCCATCCGGCAAGCCTGTGACAATCAGCATCCGGCTGGTCGATCGGGATCTTTATGCCGCGGTGTGGGTGCTCTGGGTCGGCAATGTGCCGCTGGTGCTGCTGGATACCGAGCTGCCCCAGAATCCTCCCGATCTGCGCGAGGTCACCTGGCGGTTGTACGGCGGTGACAAACGCATGCGGTTGCATCAGGAGCTGCTGCTCGGAATCGGTGGATTCAAGGCCCTTCTGGCGATGGGATACGAACCTGCGGTCTGCCATATGAACGAAGGTCATGCCGGATTCCTGTCGCTGGCCCGCATTGCCCATCTTGTCAATGACGCCGGTTACGATCCCGATGTTGCGCTGGAGGCGGTCTGGCGCTCCAACGTCTTTACCACTCATACCCCGGTGCCGGCCGGCAACGAAGTGTTCGACATCAACCTGGTCCGTCCCTACCTCGAGGTTTTCGCCGGCGAGGCGCACCTTGATGTCGACCGGGTGATCCGGTGGGGGATTCCGATCAACGATCGCGACCGCTCCAGCGAGATGTCGATGACCGTCTTCGGACTGCGTCTGGCCAACTACAGCAATGGGGTCAGCAGATTGCACGGCGAAGTTGCGCGCGACATGTGGAAACATCTCTGGCCGCAGCGTTCGGTCGCTGAAATTCCGATCAAACATATCACCAACGGGGTGCATATCGCATCTTGGGTGTCGAGTCGGTTGTGGGGGCTTTACGAGCGTTATCTGACGCCGCGCTGGCTGCACAATCCGCCGATGCCCCAGTTGCTTGAGGGATTGCGCAGCCTGCCGGATGAGGAGTTGTGGATGGCCCATGAGCTCTGCCGTCAGTCCCTGGTGCGCCGTGCGCGCCGTCTGCTGCAGAACAACTTCCGCTATCTTACTGACGGAGTGCTGACTCAGGCGGTGAAGCGTAAGAATGTGCTGGAACCGGATATTCTGACCATCGGGTTCGCACGCCGTTTTGCAACCTACAAGCGTGGAACGCTGCTGCTGCGCAATCCGCAGCGGCTGATTGCGCTGTTGAAGGATAAGACGCGGCCGGTTCAGTTCATTTTTGCCGGCAAGGCACATCCCGCCGATGATGCGGGCAAGAAATTGATTCAGGAACTGATCCAGTTCGCGCAGCGTGAAAATGTTCAGGATCGGTTGCTTTTCCTGGAAAATTACGACATCGGCATGGCCCGCAGCCTGGTACAGGGCGTTGACGTCTGGCTCAATACCCCGCGCCGGCCCCAGGAGGCGAGCGGAACTTCCGGCATGAAGGCGGCGATCAACGGTGTGATCAACTGCAGCATTCTCGACGGCTGGTGGGCAGAGGCCTACAACGGAGAGAACGGCTGGGCGATCGAAGGAAACGATTACTACACCGAGGATGAGGACCGCGACAACTACGAGGCGCAGGAGCTCTTCAATCTGCTCGAAAACGAGATTATCCCCTGCTTCTATGAACGGGTGGGCGGCGATCTCCCGCTGCGTTGGATCAAACGCATGAAGGAGTCCATCGCAACCGGGCTCGGCATGTTCTCCAGTACCCGGATGGTCGAGGATTATGATCGGATGTTCTATCGTCCTGCGGTCGAATCCTATCGCGGGCTGACTGCTGACAATGCGGCTTACGCGAGGGAGCTTGTGGCCGAGAAGGCGAAACTGGTCAAAAACTTCGACGGGGGGCTGCTGTTCATCGACCGTCCGGAGATCGACCGGTCGCTGGATGACATCCATGTCGGCGACAAGTTCAACGTCAAGGTGCGTGTCCATCTCGGGGATCTGACGGTCGACGAAGTGGAAGTAGACGCCTACTACGGGGCGGTCAACGCTCACAACGAAATCATCAGCAGCATCTCCGAGAAGATGAAGGTGCTTGAAAAACTCGATGACAACAACTACGTCTTCGGCTGTGAAATGACCTGCCGGATCTCCGGGCGGTTCGGCTTGACCGCCCGGATCAAAGCTCCCGGACGGGAGTGGGACAACAGCGTACCCGGTTTCATGTGCTGGCCACGGTGATGACCGGGACGGTTTGAGCCGTGGATTCCGGCCGGCGGTGGAGCTCCCCGCCGTCGGCCGTGGCTTCCGGGAGCAAATGGGGGAAGAGGAATTTTTTGCGAGGAATCGACATGGCAAGAAGAGTGGAAAAGAAGAAGCCTCGGATTCTGGTGGTGACTCCCGAAATCACCTACCTTCCCGAAGGCATGGGCAATATGGGCAATATCCTGCATGCCAAGGCCGGCGGTCTGGCGGATGTTTCCGCGTCGCTGGTCGGGGCGCTGTTCCGGCAGGGGGCTGATGTGCATGTGGCTCTGCCGCATTACCGGCGGATGTTTCATATCGACGTCGGCAAGTTGATCAGCGATGAGCTGCGGGTGTACATGAATCACCTGCACAACAGCCGGATTCACCTGGCCGAGGATCGGATTTTCTACTATCGCGACACGGTATACAGCAACTATTCCGATGACAGTTTCCGGCAGGCGATGGCGTTTCAGCGTGAGGTGATCAACAACATCATTCCGACCGTGAAGCCGGATCTGATTCACTGCAACGACTGGATGACCGGACTGATCCCGGCTGCTGCCCGGCGGATGGGGATCCCGTGCCTCTTCACGGTACATAATATCCATACCCAGAAAGCGACTCTCGATGCGATCGAGGATCGCGGCATCGACGCCGCGCCGTTCTGGCAGTATCTCTATTACGATCGACCTCCGTACAATTATGAGGAGAGTCGCTCCACCAATCCGGTCGACCAGCTCGCGAGCGGAATTTTTGCCGCGCACTTCATCAACACCGTCAGTCCGACTTTCCTCAAGGAGGTGGTGGACGGGCGTCACTCTTTTGTGCCTGACAATATCCGGCGTGAAATGGCCGGCAAATATCATGCCGGTTGTGCAACCGGGATTCTCAATTCTCCCGACGAGGATTGCAACCCCGAAATCGATCCCTATCTTGAGATCAAATTCAATGCGGAAACCCATGCGGAGGCCAAGAAGGTCAACAAGATCGCGTTTCAGTTGCGGACCGGGCTCAAGGTGGATCAGAATGCACCGCTCTTTTTCTGGCCGAGCCGGCTTGATCCGGTTCAGAAGGGGTGTTCCCTGCTGTCGGATATCATGTATGAGGTCGTTCATCGCTACTGGGATCAGGGCTTGCAGATTGCGATTATCGCCAACGGCAGTTATCAGAAGGTGTTCCGTGACATTGTCGCGTTCCATGACTTCTGTGAACGGGTCACGGTCTGTGATTTCGACGAAGGGTTGTCGCGTCTGGCGTTTGCCGCCTCAGACTTCATACTGATGCCGTCCCTGTTCGAGCCGTGCGGGCTGCCGCAGATGACCTGTCAGTACTACGGCAGTCTGCCGGTTGTGCACGACACCGGTGGTTTGCACGACACGGTTGATCCGCTTGACCTTGAGCACAACACCGGTAACGGTTTCCGGTTCGAAACCTATGACGATGGCGGATTGCTGTGGGCGATGGGAGAGGCGATGAAGTTCTTCTCCAAGCCCGAAGAGCTCCGCAATCGGGTGATCGCGCGGGTGATGCGTGAGGCGAAACAGCGTTTCAACCATGATGTCACCGCCCAGGAATACATCAAGATCTACGAAACGATGCTGGCACGACCGCTGGTAATCTGATCCGGCGGCGGAGGGAGATTCGATGAAAGACATTCCCCGGCTGGTCAATGCGCCGGTTCCGCTGGAAGCGGATCCGTATCTCGCCCCCTATTCACAGGAACTGGAGCGTCGGCGTCACCGGATTGCCGCTGCGGTGCTGCGGTTGACCGGCGGCAAGGGATCTCTGGCCGATTTTGCTTCCGGGCATGAGTATTTCGGGTTGCATTTTCAGGATGGCGGCTGGGTTTTCCGGGAGTGGGCGCCGCATGCCGACCGCCTGACGCTTTTCGGTGATTTCTCTGGCTGGCGACGGGAGCCGCGTTACCGGTTGAATCCGCTTCCCGGCGGCGTCTGGGAATTGCGGCTTCCTGCGGCTGTGTTGCGTCACGGCATGCGTTACCGGCTTTTTGTGGAATGGAAGGACGGGGCGGGGGAGCGTATTCCCGCGTATGCGCGCTGCGTGGAGCAGGACTCCTCCGACTCCTTTGCCGCGGTGGTCTGGAATCCGGCGAAACCGTACCGTTTCCGGCACGCTTCTCCGCAGGCGCCGGAAGCGCCGCTGATCTACGAGGCGCATGTCGGGATGGCGCAGGAGGAACCGGTGGTCGGCACGTTTGACCAGTTCCGTGAGCGGGTTCTGCCGCGGATCGCCGCGGCCGGTTATAACACCGTGCAGCTGATGGCGGTGATGGGGCATCCCTACTACGGCAGTTTCGGTTACCATGTGGCGAATTTTTTTGCTGTGGCGGGGCGCTTCGGCACGCCGGATCAGTTCCGACACCTGGTTGATGCCGCTCATGGACTTGGGTTGCGGGTCATCATCGATCTGGTGCATTCGCATGCTGTCAAGAACGAGGTGGAGGGGCTGGCCCGGCTCGACGGCACCCGTTACGCCTATTTTCACGAGGGGGAGCGGGGAGAACATCGGGCCTGGGATTCGCTCTGTTTCAATTACGAGAAGCCTGAAGTGCTCCATTTTCTGTTGTCGAATTGCCGGTTCTGGCTTGACGAATACCGGGTCGACGGCTTCCGGTTTGACGGCGTGACCAGTATGATGTATTTCCATCACGGTTTGAACCGGGCGTTCACCAGTTACTCCGATTATTTCGGGGCTGATGTGGATGAGGATGCGCTGACCTATCTTGCGCTGGCCAACCGGGTGATCCACGAGGTGCGGCCGGATGCATTGACGGTTGCCGAGGATGTCAGCGGCATGCCGGGACTGGCGGCACCGTCGTCGGCCGGAGGCATCGGTTTCGATTATCGGATGGCGATGGGAGTGACCGACATGTGGTTCAAGCTCTTCGACCTGCCGGATCAGGATTGGAATATGTTTTACCTGTTCCACGAATTGACCAACCGGCGGCGGGATGAGCGTTCAATCTCCTACGCAGAATGTCATGATCAGGCGATTGTCGGCGGGCAGACTGCGATTTTCCGGCTGGCCGGTGCGGCGATGTACGATTCGATGCACGTCACTTCGCGGAATCTGGCAATTGACCGGGCGGTTGCGCTGCATAAGATGATGCGGCTCGCCACTGCGGCGACCGGTGGAGACGGTTATCTCAACTTCATGGGGAACGAATTTGGTCATCCCGAATGGATCGATTTCCCGCGGGAGGGGAACGGCTGGTCACTCGCGCATGCCCGGCGGCAGTGGTCGCTGGCCGGCGATCCGGCGTTGCGTTTTCATTTTCTGCTCGATTTTGACCGGGCGATGATGAAATTGGTCGGCAGTGATGGTTTCTATCGTGCGCGGGTGCAGTGTGTCAGAATCGATGATGCTGGAAAGGTGTTGGCATTTGAGCGTGACGGCTGGTGGTTTTTCTTCAATTTCCATCCCGGGAACTCTTACACCGACTACGGTTTTGAAGTAATTCCCGGAGAGTTT
Source organism: uncultured Victivallis sp. (assembly GCA_944389895.1). Classification (GTDB taxonomy): domain Bacteria; phylum Verrucomicrobiota; class Lentisphaeria; order Victivallales; family Victivallaceae; genus Victivallis. The sequence goes on from CALXOA010000073.1 coordinate 46,540, forward strand.
GAGACGGTTCTCGATTCCGACGCTCCGGAATTTGGCGGTTTCGGGCGCCGGCTGGCGGGGCAGCGGTATTTTTCCCGCCGGTTGTCTGCTTCGGGGGAGATGATCACACTCTATCTGCCGAGTCGGACCGCGCTGGTGCTGCGCCGCCGTTGAACTCTCCCCGGGCGGGTTTGGCCGGAGAATACCGCGGAGGGGCGCGGCTTCCCTCCTCCCGGCGGGGGGAGAGGCCGCTTCAGACGAAGTGGATGTTGACCTCTTTCAGATAACGGTCGCGCAGAACGGTTGCGAGCCTTTTGATGATGTTCCGGCGCAATTCGAGATCGACTGGAAGGTTCGGATCCTGATGGGCTTCATTGATCCGGGTACCGACCAGAAAATTGATTACGTCATGCCGCCGCATCAATTCGGCCAGTTCTCCGGCCGGGTCGAGTTTGCGGTGTTCCCCGTTTTCGAGGTAGCGGGCGGTACGGCTCAGGGTGAAGATTCCTTCGGTCACCAGATCGACCCCCTCCATG
>CALXOA010000074.1 GCA_944389895.1 uncultured Victivallis sp.
CACTACATTTTCCATGGCCTGTTTTCCTTTCTTTTGATTACGGTTTGGTCACTATAATCAATCAGAAAACAGGCCCTTTTTCAAGTGCCCTCTCTCAAAATGTGCGCAATTTTCCGGACGTTATCCAGAACCGATGGCTGATCAAGCAGGCCTGTGGTTCAGAGATCGCGAATACTTCAAACTGAAAATTGATCAGCTACCGGAAATTTCGAGCATAAAGGAGCTGTAAGTTGGGGTAAGGTTCATCAATAGACACTGAAATTCCGATTCTCAGAAATCGCTTAAGATAACAATACAGTGCCACTTGCAATTTTTTCTTTTACAGCACAAACGGTCTCCTTGATGGAATATGTTGTCGTTTCAATGACATTCGATTCATATATCCCAAGATTACAAAATTGCTTCCACATTGTTTCCACTAATTCAAGATTGGTTTTTCTGTCTAATTTTGATCGTTTCACAGCTCGCCTCATTGTTTCTTCCTTGGTGGCTCTTAAAACAATATAATGCACCTCATACTCTTCTCTGGCAAGTGTTCTCCATGGTTCCAAAAACCATGGTCCGACAATTCCATCCACAATTACATCATATCCGCCGCGGGCATATCGCTTTGCGGCTTCTAAGAAGGCTTCAATTACAATTAAATTTTGTTTGTTGGATTCTGGTAAATGGGGTGGTATTGCACCTTTACTTAAATAATGGAAAAAGTCGTCAGTGTGCATATGTACTGATTGATCCATATCTGATTCTTTTGCAACAATGGCAGCAGTTGTTGTCTTTCCCGTCCCCGGTGAACCTGTAATCACAACAATTCTTCCTTGATACATCTAGTTCTCCCTCGTAATTCGAATTTATCTGTGCCTCTCCTCAGGCAGGACAAAAAAGCGGCAGGGGAATCTGCCGTATAATCCAGCATTTCTTTTTCGGCAGAAAAAAAGCGGCAGGGGAACCTGCCGCATAGCCTCGCTTTTCTTGTTTTACTTCTTTTCACGGGGAAAAGAAGTAAATGGCGGAGAGAGAGGGATTCGAACCCTCGGTACGGTTACCCGTACAACGATTTTCGAGACCGTCGCCTTCGACCACTCAGCCATCTCTCCGGAAGGCGGATTATATTGCCGCCTGAGTTGTCCTGAAAATATAACTTGCTTCTTCGTTTTTTCAAGTATGGGAGGGGAAAATCTCTTCTATTTTTTTTCGTCGTCGGAAGCAAGAAACAGAAAGCGGTAGCGGATGAAATAACCAAGACCGGAAAGCACGGTTACCAACACGATTCCGCAAAGATAGGTGAACCAGATATACCAGAGGCGAACGCCAAACCACTTTGCCGCATGCAGGTTGAACTCCCATACCCACGAGGCTCCGGCGATGGCCAGCATCACCATCTGCAGCGCTGTCTTCAATTTTCCCCAGCGGTCAGCCGAAATCACCACCTGCTGCTTCGCCGCCAAGGTCCGCAGCCCCGTCACCATGAACTCCCGGCACAACACCGCCACCGCAATCCAGGCCGGCATCAGACGGTATTCCACGGCAATCAACATCGTGGCGGTTACGAAAATCTTGTCGGCAAGCGGATCCATCAGCGCGCCGAACGCCGTCACCTGATTCCAGCGCCGGGCAAGATGGCCGTCGAGGAGATCGGTCGCCCCGGCCAGAATCGCCAGCACATACGCGAGAAGGCGTAATGGAAAAATCCAATTTTCCGGCATATGGGCCGGTGTCGCCAGTGTTGCCAGTACCACGAAGATCATCACCATGACGATCCGGCTGATGGTCAGAATGTTCGGCAGGTTCATCCTCATTTTTCTCTTCTTTCTCGAATGTTGTTTCAACGGATTTTTTCCGCTGTCAGTTCACAATTTTCCGTCCCGGTGATCCGGACATCGCAGAATCCACCGGGCTTCAGGCCGCGGGGACGCTCAATTATGATCACATTGTCGATTTCCGGGGCATCCATCGGGCCGCGGGCAACGGCGCATCTTCCCCGTTGCACTTCGTCAACCAGTACTCGAAATTCCCGACCGATCAATGCCCGGTTCGCTTTTTTCATGCGCGCCATCTGTTGCTTCATCAGTTTTGTCGAGCGCGTCTCCGCAACTTTGGTCGGAATCTGATCCGGCAGCGTTGCAGCCGGGGTATGGGGTTCCGGAGAGTAGGGGAATACTCCACAACGTTCGAAGTTGAATTTTTCGGCAAATTCAACCAGTTCCTGAAACTCCTCTTCGGTCTCACCCGGAAATCCCGTGATGAAGGTCGTTCGAAGGGTCAGACCCGGAATGTCGCGACGCAGTTTCAGAAGAAGAGACTCTATTTCCGCACGGGTTGTGTGACGATTCATCGCCTTCAGAATCCGATCCGAAATATGTTGCAGAGGAATGTCAAGATAGGGCAGCACCTTTGTATCGCGACGTGCCATGAACGCGATAAATTCATCGGTATAATGGGCGGGATGCGTGTAAAGCAGCCGGATGACAAATTCTCCCTCAAGTTCATTCAACGCTTCCAGCAGATGAGTCAACGTTTCCCCCGTCTCCGGCCGATCCAGCCCATAGGCGGTGATATCCTGGGCGATTACCAACAGTTCCCGGACGCCGGCAGAGATCAAATTGCGCGCCTCGGCGACGATGGAGGCGATCGGCCTGCTCCGCAACTTCCCGCGGATATTCGGAATACTGCAATAAGTGCAGCGGTTGTTACAGCCGTCGGCGATCTTGAGATATGCCAGGTGCGGCAACGTCAATTGGAGACGTGGCGTGTGTTCGTTGTAGAGATAAGTCGGTTCTGTTCGAGAGGGAAGGGCAGGGGTGGAGGTATCGACCAATTCGGCGATTTCTCCGATTTGATTGACGCCGGTCCAGAAATCAACCTCCGGATATTCGCTGCGGAAAGCATTCTCCCGATCCCACTCCGTCAGGCATCCGGCAACCAGGATTTTCCGCTCCGGCTTCCCTTTTTTCCAGCTGATCGCTTCTTCGATCGCCTCACGCGCTTCACTTCTGGCAGCGGGGATGAACGCACAGGTATTGATCACGTAAAGTCCGGCATCCTCCGGATCAAAGGCGAGTGTATGCCCCGCCGTAAGCAATCCCCCGGCGATCACTTCGGTATCCACGAGGTTTTTGGAACAACCGAGGCTGACCAGGAATACCGCCGGTTTGTACAATGTTTTCTGATCGGAACTGGACATGGCAGAAACTATCTATTCTTTAACGACTCTGGTATGTTGCCGGATCTCGTCGAAAAACGCCGGATCCGCGGTAAAAAGCACATGTTCACGGAGACGCCAGCGGAACGGCCCCGGAGCGAGTTCGAAATTATCATGAGTTACTTTCGGCTCAAATGGCCGGCCGTCGAAAAATCGACCTTCGATTCCCGCTGCACGAAGCACGGGGACTCCCCCGGCAAGGTCCCATAAACGGCTGCTCTGGAGGTAGGCGGCAATGTTGCCTTTCAGCAGATGGTAATAGCTCCCGACGCAACTTGACCATGCAAACAGCTGGTTGGACAAATCAAAACGCCACCGGCGGGCCGACAGTTGTGAAATACTGATATGGCGTCCCGGCACGACGGAATTGCTGTCGTAATGAAACGGCACAACTTCGGGCGTCGCAATCTGGAGGCCGCGGGCATACCACAGGGTGCCGCGGCAGGTTACGAACGCCTCATCCTGTACTGGCAGATAAAACGCACCTTCCGTCAACACTCCTTGCTCCATCAATCCGATCGAAACGCCCCACAGGGGCAACCCGATCGTGTAGGGCGCGGTTCCGTCGATCGGATCGACGACGTAGCAGACAGAAGAGTTGAGCGCTGCACTCAGATACTCCTCATCGCGGCTGGAAACGGTTTCCTCTCCAATCATGTAACTGCCGAGTTTCGGCCGATCAAACCGGGCGGCCAGCAGTGCCTCAATCTCCCGATCCGCCACAGTAACGACCGATCGATCGGTCTTGAGTTCGGTTGCGGGGGCAGTCACGTGTTTCAGGCCGATGGCGCCGGCGCTGCCGAGCAGATTCAAAATTTCATCCGGTTTCCAGAGGGTCATGATTACCGTCAGATGTGTTAATGATACCAATTTTATAAAATAAGTTATTGTTCCTTTTTTTACAACTGGACGGCTTGATTTTTTCCGCAGATATTATAGATTTTATCCCATATCACGTTTTTGTGACCGTTCCGGAGCGGACGGTCGGGAAATACAAGGGATTTTCGTGATCATGCTGAAACTTTCCGGTTTGTTTGGGGATCATGCCGTGCTGCAGCGCGACCGGATGATCCCGGTGTGGGGATGGAGTCGGCCTTCCGCTCGGATCGAAGGGCGGCTCGGTACGGTGACGGTTGCAACACAGGCGGGAGAGGATGGACGTTTCCTTCTGCGTTTTCCACCACAACCGGCAGGAGGTCCTTTTCAGCTTGAAGTGGAAGAGGCCGGAGGAGAAAAAGTGATCTTTTCCGATCTTCTGATCGGCGAGGTCTGGCTTGCCGGCGGGCAGTCCAACATGGAATTTCAGATTGCAGGCCTTCCGGAACGGCTTGAGGAAATTCGTGCCGAAGCTGCCGCTGCGGCACGGCCGATTCGAACTCTGACGGTGCCGCGGCGGGTTCAGCTTTCTCCGGTCAGCGACATCTGCGCATCCTGGCTTTCCGCTTCGGCGGAAGATATTTCCGGCTGGTCGGCGGCCGGCTATTTCTTTGCGCGAAAACTTCACGATGAACTCGGTATCCCGGTCGGTATTGTGACTTCAAGCTGGGGAGGGACGATCGCTGAGGCGTGGACCAGTCGGGAAACACTGGTTCGAAATCCTGATTTCTCTGCGACCGTCGCTTCTTATGAAGAACGGCTTTCGCACCGGGAGTTCTGGGATGCCCTTTCCGCCGAGGAGCTGGATGGCGGGCCGATTGATGCGGCGGCGTTGGAACAGGCTCGTTTCCGGCGGTTGTTGCCGCGCGTGACGGAGAATCGCGGAGAGGCCGCCGGCTGGGCAAATTTTGACTTCAGAGATGAGGCCTGGAAGGCGGTTGAACTTCCGGCGATGTGGCGTCAGCTTGATGCGGACTTCAATGGCGTGATCTGGTTCCGGCGCGAGGTGGAGATTCCGTCGGAGTGGGCCGGTCATGAGCTGCTTCTCGAGATCGGTTCGGTCGACAAGCATGACATCACCTATTTCAACGGTGTCGAAGTCGGGCGTACCGGCAGCGGTTTTGAAACCTGCTTCTGGGATAAGCCGCGTCACTATCGGGTTCCCGGGCATCTGGTGCGCCCCGGACGTGCGGTGATTGCAGTGCGGAATTACAGTTTTGTTTATGATGGTGGACTCAACGGCCCGGTCGAAGCGATGAAACTCCATCCTGCGGACACTCCATCAGAGGCAATCGGCCTGGCCGGAATCTGGCGGATGGGGGTGGAACTCAATCAGGGGAAGCAAGCTCCGCCGACGGCTCTGATGGGACCGGGCAACCCGAACTCTTTCTATATGCTTTTCAACAACATGATCCAACCCTTGATTCCGATGGCGATGCGTGGTGTGATCTGGTATCAGGGGGAATCCAACGAGGGGGCACCCGGATATTACAAACGTCTGATGTCCGATTTGATCCGGGACTGGCGGCGGCACTGGGGGCAGGGGGATTTCCCGTTTCTGCAGGTGGTCCTGGCTGGATTCCGGACGCCATGCGCCCACGATCGTTTTTCAGCCTGGGCCCTGATTCGCGAGGCTCAACTCCAGTCTGCCGCAGAAACCGGAAATCTCGTCGCATCCGCTGTCGATCTCGGGGATGCCGGCGACATTCATCCGCATCGCAAGCAGGAGGTCGGAGAGCGGTTGGCTCTGGCGGCACTGGCTCAAGTTTATGGAGGAGTTACCGGGGAGGGGAGCGGACCGCTTTTCCGGGAAATGGTTCGCGAGGCGAAGGCGATTCGGCTCTCCTTTGATCATGCGTACGGCCTGCGGTCGGAAGGTGCTCCGTCGGGGTTCGTGATTGCCGGTGCCGACCGGGTGTTCCGGCCGGCGCAGGCGGTGATTGAGGGGTGTTCCGTGGTTGTATCATCCCCGGAGGTGGCGGATCCGATTGCGGTTCGGTACGGCTGGTCTGACAATCCGGTGTCAGCCAATCTGTATAATGCCGCCGGACTGCCGATGCTGCCTTTCCGAACCGATTCCTTCCCCCGGGAGTAGTCCCGCAGCATCATTTGACTGACGGCTCCCGCCGTCGGCGTTGATGCTGGAAGAACAGTGGAAACCGCAAAAAAGTGACGGCGACGCCGGGAAAAAGATTTCGGAAAACTTTCCCCGGCGTTCTTACCTCTCTTCAGAGTTCACCCGAGAGTTTCCCGGCACAGTTGGTTGTGATCGAATCTACTTCCATTGCGCAGAGAGCGCGTGCTTCCGCGGAGTCGTCCACGGTCCAGACGTTGCAGGAAAGTCCCGCCTCGTGAAGAGCAGTGACGTATTCCGCAGTCAGATTGACCGGATGGATATCGACACCGTCCACCCCGAGCTCGCGTACTTTGGCGACAAGTTCTTCCGGAGTAAATTTCGGTTTGCTTTCCTCGTCCAGCCGGTTACAGAGCAACCAGTAGGCGTGATGGTCGGGGAAACGCCGTTTCACCTCGGAAATCGTTGCACCGTCGAAAGCGATGAAGGTCAGTTGTTCCGGTCGCCATGGTCCCTCGTTGACGATCGTTTCAAGCCGATCGAGAATCGGGCCGACGCTCTTGAGTTCAATGAAGATCTCACCGTAATCCGGCAGCGTGCGCAACACCTCCTCCAGCGTCGGGACCCGGGTGAATTTCCACCCTTCAGCTTTCCAGACTCCGGCATCGAGTTGTTTGATTTCAGCGAGGGTCTGGATTGCGATCGGTTTATCAATGCCGCAGGTGCGACGGGTGTTGTCATCGTGCATACAGATGATTTCACCGTCGGCGGTCAGGTGGAAGTCTCCTTCCACAGCGCGGGCACCGCGCATCCAGGCGAGAGTGAAGGATTCGAGGGTGTTTTCCGGGGCGATCAGCGATTCCCCGCGGTGAGCGACAATTTTTACCGACATATGAAAAAAACTCCTCTGTTCCGGTTCAAATCAGTTCAAATTCCTCGGCGCAGTTGTAATAACCGCCGCCGACCACATATTGGTTTGCATACGGGGAGAACGCTCCGGAATAGTTGTAGGTGAAGTGCAGGTGACCGGCCAGAATGGCCCGGATTGCCGGGCACTGCCGGACATATTCGATAAATTCGAGTGTTTCCGGGGTCGGACGTTGTTGAATCTGGCGATCCGGTGCATATCGCTGGAGTTTTTCTTCCGGGGTACCCGCGAGATAGGCGCACTCCTGATGGTGAGACTCCATTGCTTCGTGGAAAAGTTCATCGGTGTGAAGCGGGGTATGCAGCAGAAGCAGGATGGGATCCCCCTTTTCCACCTCTGACTTGAGTTGTTTGAGTTGATCGGAGTTGAAGTGGTAGTAGGAGTCGTCTACCGCAACCAGATTGACACCGCCGATCCGACGGGATGCGAAGAGCAGATCGTTTCCGAACGCCGGCTGCACGAGCGGCATGCTCTGCATTTTGTAGGCGGTATCTTCAAATGCCTCGCCGACGTAGAGACTGAACTCGTGGTTGCCCGTCGCGACGAAATTAGGCACATCGGCAAGTTTTTCCCGGGCCAGATCGAGATTCCGGTATGAGACGAAATCAATCAGATCCCCCGTGTGCAGCAGGAGATCGCAATTGGCTTTTACATGGGAAATTGCTTCGTCAAGGTAGCGCATGCAGCGGCCGGAATCCGTCCCTTCGAAACAGACCCGGCGTTGTTCCGCCAATACGCGCTTGCGTTCGTCATCGCGTTCATCGGCGTAGGACAGGTGTGTGTCGGAAATGTGCAGCAGCCGGATCGGTTTCGGCAGGCCGAGCTCCAGTCGGATTTGAGTGCAATTCATCTGAGAGCAGGCTCCTTTCATTTTTCACAGTCGCAGGAGAATATAACCCGTACTCCGCTGTTTTCAACGTTGTCGATCAGAACATCTCCGCATTTTACCGGGGTTTTTACGGTAAGGGTATAGAGATGATTGAGCAGACGGTCAATGAAACGTTTCGGCAGCGGCTGATCCGTCCGGACCGGCAGCAGCGGCTGTACCGGAGAGTTGGAGCGCACCACCGCTGTAACGACCCGCCGCGGATCGGTGAGTTCAGCCAGGGCGTAAGCCTCTCCCCGCGGACAACGGTTGCCTGTAATCTTCCAAGTGCTGTCATCACTTTCACGGCCTGCACTGAGTTCGCAACCGATCGGGCAACTGATACAGATCAGATGTTTTTCAAGCATGTTGAACTTCCTCCTGAATCAGATTGAATACGAGTTCCCCGTCCTGCTGCAGAAGATCGCCGGGCAGCTGCGCCTTGAGCATTTCCGCCGGACGGATATGGCGGAGACGGCGTTTCCAGACCGTTTCTCCATTGAGTTCCGCGGTCAGCGTCGCGTCGTTGCTCAAAATCAGCGGCCGGAACGAAAATTCCGTGGTACGTGCCGGGGAGAAGTAGTTGGGAATTGCATATTTGAGATTTGCTCCGGCCCGAACCGGATTTTTCGCAGCGGCGGGCTGTCCGTCAAGATATCGGAGCGCCGCCCGCCCCGCTGCGGCCGCTTCCGCGGAAACAAAATCGACCAGGTCATGGACATGCAGCACATTTCCACCGGCAAACACGCCCGGCACCGAAGTCTGGCAATCGCAATCCACTACGGCACCGCCGGTGGCGGGGTTGAGTTCGACGCCGAGTTCGGCGGAAAGTTCATTTTCCGGAATCAGCCCGACCGAAAACAGCACGGTGTCGCACAGAATGCGAAATTTTCGTTCCAGCTGAGGCACGCCGTCGGAGAGGGGGGCGACGTCAACGTACTCAACCCGTTCGCGCCCTCCGATTTCGATGACGGAGTGCTCCAGATGGAGTGGAATGCCGAAATCATTCAGGCACTGGGCAATGTTCCGCGGCAGTCCGGAGGGGTGGCGCATGATTTCAATCACCGCTTCGACTTCGATACCGCTCCAGCGGAAACGGCGGGCCATGATCAGGCCGATATCGCCGGAACCGACGATCACGGCACGCCGTCCCGGAAGAACTCCCTCGAGGTTCAGAAGTTTCTGCGCGGCGCCGGCGGTGTAGATTCCGGCGGGACGGGTTCCCGGAATCGCGAGGTTGCCCCGGTTGCGTTCCCGACACCCCATGGCGAGTATGAGTGCCCGGGCCGTGAGTTTCGTCACCCCGTCGGCCGCGGAAAGAAGTGTGAGCTCGAAAGTCCCGTCTGCGTTGCGAACAGCGGAGATTACTGCGCATCCGAGCCTGAGTTCAGCGCCGGCCTGCCGTGCGAGCCCGGTGATCCGGCAGGCGTATTCCGGGCCGGTCAACTCCTCCTTGAAGTATGTCAGGCCGAACCCGTTGTGAATACATTGCCTGAGGATCCCCCCGGGCAGTTCTTCGCGGTCGATCACAATGGTTGAGCGCCCTGCCGCGGCGGTTTCCGCGGCTGCGGCAAGACCGGCGGCTCCGGCGCCGATCACCGCGATGTCACAGGATTGCAGATGGATCACTTTCCAGCCTCCATTTCCGTTTGCACGGGGAGTTCCCCGAGGCGTCCGGCAAGCAGCCGGCTGTCGCCGCCTTTTTTGGTGAGTTCTTCGAGCGGGATTCCGGATTCCCTGCTGATGATCTGCATGATCCGGGCGGAACAGAAACCGCCCTGACAGCGCCCCATGCCGGCGCGGGTGTAGAACTTCACGCCGTCGAGGGTGCGGTGTCCCTTCCGGACCGCTTCGACAATTTCGGCTTCGGAAATCTTTTCGCAGCGGCAGACCAGATGGGTCCAGGCCGGATTTTCCGCATGAAGGCGATCGAGCGCCTCCAGGGATTCATGCCGCACTTCACGGTGGCGCGGCAGATCGTACTGGTAATCTTTTTTCTCGGTCAGGGTAAGTCCGCTCTCCTTCAGCAGATCCTTGACATATTCACCGATTGCCGGTGATGCGGTCAGCCCCGGCGATTGGATTCCGGCAACCTGAATGAAACGGGGGACCTTCTCCGATGGGGCGATGTAAAAATCCTCACTGTCGAGCACCGGACGCAATCCGGCGAACGACGTGATCACATCCCGGACACTGATCCCATCGACCATCTGGCGCACCAGCGCAACGATACGTGCCATATGATCACTGCTGGTGGAAGTATCCTCCTTGTCGTCCGCCGGATCGGCGGTCGGACCGATCATCGTGGTCCCCTCGGCGGTGGGAATCACCAGAACCCCTTTCGAGTGTTTCGTGGGCACCGGAAAGATGACCCGTTCCGGCCGGGCTTTGCTGTTACGGTCTAGCAGGTACTCTTCACCCTTGCGGGCATGGATGGTAAACTCTTCCGCTCCGCTGAGACGGGATATCTCATCGGCGTACAAGCCGGCGGCGTTGACCACATAGCGGGCGCGCACCCTGCGCCCGTCGGCGGCAGTGAGCAGCCAGGCCTCCCCGTCGTTCTCGCACTGTTCCACCTTGAAATCACAGTGAAGGTTGACTCCGTTGCGAACCGCTGCCTCGACGAGGCTGAATACATAGCGGTAAGGCTCGATGGTTCCGCCGGATGGAGCAAAGAAGCCGCCGATTACCTCCGCGTTGAGTTTTGGTTCCAGCCGCAGCAGCCGGTCGCGCCCGCACATCTCCAGGTTGCGTACACCGTTGGCCACTCCCTGTTCATAGAGTTTCCGCACGGTCGCCATCTCCTCTTCGCTGAAAGCCACGACGAGGATACCGTTGCGCCGGAACGGAAAATCGAGCTCGTATTGAAGCTTGTCGAACATGAAATTGCCGCGGATCTCGAGTTTCGCCTTCAGCGATGAGACCGGGTGATGGAAACCGCCGTGAATAATGCCGGAATTTGCCTTGGAAACGCCGAATCCGACATCGGCACATTTCTCCAGCAGAATCGCCGAGACATGATAGTGTCCGAGCTGGTATGCGGTACTCGCCCCCGAGACGCCGGCACCGATCACCGCAACATCATAAGTGAACATTTTCTCCATGATCCTCCTCTGGGCTGTTTTTCTCCTGCTGCAGCCAGATCTTCTGCAGCTCGCCGAGGTTGTTGACCCGGTAGTCCGGCCTGAAATCGCCGACCGACGACAGGTCGGCTCCCGGGCCGATGATGTGACAAGTCCGGGCTCCGGCATTGACTCCGACCGCAATGTCGGTCGCCAGCCGGTCTCCGATCATCAGGCACGCTTCGATCGGCACGTCGTTCCGGGCCGCCGCCTCGATCAACATGCCGGGATCGGGTTTCCCGAGCCGTTTGAGTTTTACTCCGGTCGCCGTTTCGAGACAGGCGGCGATAGCACCGCAATCCGGCAGCCAGGTCGGCCGGTCAGTGGGACAGAATACGTCGGGATGCGTCGCAAATCCGGGCAACCCCTGTTTCAGGAACCAGGCTGCGCGGCAGAGACGCCCGTAGACCAGGCTGCGGTCGAATGCGACGATGACCGCCTCCGGATTTTCCTCGTCAAGCAAAAATCCTGCCGCTTCGAAGGCGGGGCGGATGCACGGCATCCCGAGCAGAAACAGGCGGCGAATGCCGGGATGGTGCCGCTTCAGATAATCGATCGTATAGTCGGTCGATATGTAGAAATTTCCGGCTGCGACCCGGATTCCCATTCGATCGAGTTTTTCAACGTATTCAGCGGTACTGAATGAGGAGTTGTTTGAAAGAAACGTGTACCCGATTCCACGGTCACGCAGAAAGGCGAGAAACGGCTTTGTACAGGAGAAAAGTGTTCCTCCATGGTAGATGGTTCCATCCATGTCCAGAAAGACATGACGGATCCCGGTCAACATACGTTTCATTGAATGATCCTCCTCCCGAAGATGGAATGCTTCCGCAAAACAGCATGGATCACGTTGAAAATCAATGCAATCGCAACATCGATATGGGCGGTATATCGGATTCTGTCGTGACGGACGACAGGTGGAGCAGCCATCGGAAAATCCTCCATGTTTACTATAAAGTTTTCTAAATATAAACTTTTAAAAAAATAATGCAAGCGGACGGCATCTTTTTCAAAGAAAAATTTTATGACGCGATTCCGGGAGAAGGGGGCCATCAAAGGAGGCCGAAGCGATTTTCTGGGGAAATAAATCTCAGTTTTTTCCGGTTGCAGGGTTGCTTTTTTTCCGGTTTGCTGTATTGTTTCACAATGTCCAACGGTTTGGGAAGACTGGCTTCGAAACCGGTTAATCAATGACGAAAGGATCTGTTTTTTATGGAACACAAGCGTGAAATTTTTGCGGACGGCATCGGCCAGATTCATTTTGCGGGCGGCATGGTCCGTTTTGATTTCGTGACGCTGCAGCCGAACGAAAACGGCGGAGCTCCGACTCCGGTTGTCAGCGAGCGCATCATCATGCCGCCGCAGGGGTTCCTCGGCGCGTTCAACTCGATGCAGCAGCTGATCGACAAGCTGATTGACGCCGGTGTGCTGACCAGGAACGAGCCTGCAAAGCAGTAAAGTACGTTACCGGGGTGCGAAAGAGGGGTGACGAATCACCACCGTGGGGGGATCAAAGCCGTTTTGATCCGGTTTTTGACGGAATGCGGCCACGCTGGAAATGATCCTGCGGCAACCTCTCTCTGACATCTCGATTGCGGCGTTTTTCGCAAGACATTGAGCGACGGGGTAAAGTTCCGTCGCTCTTTTTTTGCAACACGTTTCAATTTCCGCGATGCTGGCGCAGAAGTTCTCCCGGCGTCCGACCGCAATGTTCCTTCAGAAAAAGATGCAGATGGGTTACGTGCCGCATCCCGACCTCTTCGGCAATCTCCTTGATGCTGAGTGTGCTGCCGTCAATCAACGTCATGATTCTGCCGAGACGGCGGCGGGCGCGGTATTCCCCCGGATCAATCCGGTAAACCTCGCGAAAGAGGCGTCGCAGGTGACCCGGACTTGCTCCCGCCTGACGACTCAGTTCCGCAAGAGAGTAATGAAAACGGGTGTCGCCGTCGATCAGCCGCCGGAACCGGGCCGCCGTACTTTCGGTGCTTTCAAGTGGTTCAACCCGCAGATATTCGGCAATCAAACCGGCTGCCGTCAGTTCCGCAGCCAGCCGGGCGGCCGGCGTACCCTCCAGCCATAATTCACGTACTGCGGCAAATTTCTCCCGCAGAACAAGAGCGTGTTCAAGGGGAATCGGCCGGAACAGCGGCAGCCGTATTTCCGTGTGATCATATTCCAGCTGAGAGGCAAGACCGTCCGTCGAGATACTCAGTGCGGAGAGCGTGCACTGAATCACCCAGTTCTCCCTTTTCTTCCCGAACCGGAAGTCGATGACTACACCGGGCGGAACCAGAGACAGATATGGCTGCCCTTTCTCAAGTTCTCCGATTTCCCGCCCGTCCCTTGTGAAGTAACGGTGATAATCAACCCCTGAGAGTATCAATCCCAGGTGGGTTGTTTCCGTCTGTTGCCGGAATGTTTCCGGTCTCCGGTAGAGGCCGGGATGGACGATGGAAAGTTGCATATATATTCGTTTTTTATAATTTTAAAACGTTATCTGTAAAATAAACCGTAATAATCTAGTTGGATTTTTATAATTTTTCAAGTATAATTAGAAACAAAAAAGAAGGGATAATCCATCATGCTTTTTTCCGGAATCAGTCTGACTTTGCTGACCGGGCTTTTGTGGAGTGCGATTGGAATGGTTTACAGCCGTGCGGCAGAGAAAAAAGAGGGATTTTACACATTCCTTTTCTTCAGTTCACTGTTTTTCGCCACGACCAGCTGGAGCGTGACGACTCCCGCGGTCGTGCCGTGGAACGAGATACTCCGGATCGCTGCAGTCATGATTCCTGCGGGTATGGCCGGACAGCTGGGATTTCTTGCGCTGCGGGAAGCGATGCGGCGGGGGAGCCACGGCATCGGGTGGTGCATTGCCCAGGCGGCCATGGTCTGCCCGTTTGCGGTCGGGATTCTGTTCTGGGAAGAGCCGTCATCCGCATTCCGATTGAGCGGAATGGCTTTGCTGCTTGGAAGCCTCGTGCCCCTTGCATGTTCCCGGAATAACGGCACTGAAGTTCCGGGAACACATCGCGCCTTCCTGGTCTGCGCGTTTCTGGCGTTTCTGCTGCTCGGGCTGCAACAGACGCTGACCCTGGTTCCAAACCGTCTGTCCGGGATTTCAGGTGCGGCGCTCGGGTGGCGTGTTCCGCTGTTGAGTCTGTGCGGGATCAACTGGATCGGGATGGCGCTTTACCGTCATGAATGGGCGTGGCGGGAGATCCTGCCTCTGGCTTTTCTCTACGGAGTTCTGGTGGCGGCGGGACAATGGACTTTGTTTCTGGCGGTTGATTGTCTGAGCGGGGCTGAGGCTGCCGGTATCGCCTATCCGCTTGCGGTCGGCAGCAGCATCGTCCTTTTCTTTCTCTATACGCGGGTGGTTCGCCGAGAGAGAAGCGGTCGCCTCGGAATGGTCGGCATTCTCCTCGCAGTGACGGGGATTTTTCTTCTGGCATTTTAAAAAACGGAAAGGAATGAATCATGGGCATCTCACTGGGACTGGTTGGACTTGGTAGTTTCGGCGGAGCATTCGCCGAATATTTCAAAGCACATCCGCTGGTCGATCGTATCGCGCTTTGTGATTGTGAACCGGAACGGGTCAGAAAATTTGCGGAAAATCCGTTCTTTCGGGATAAGTTCAATATCAGGGATGCCTATTCCTCGCTCGATGAGATCTGCCGCAGTGATCTCGATGCACTGGTGATCATTACGCAGCCGTGGCTTCATGCGCCGCAGTGCATTCAGGCGATGGAATCCGGCAAGGATGTCTACAGCGCCGTTCCGCTGACCTGTCTGCCGGATTCCGATGAAGTGCTTGATTGGTGTGATCGGATCATCGAAACTTCACTGCGCACCGGCAGGCACTACATGCTCGGAGAGACCACCTGCTTCCGGCCGCAGGCGATGTTCTGCCGCCGCAAGGCGCTGGCCGGAGAATTCGGCGATTTCGTCTATGCGGAGGGCGAGTATTGCCACGACTTGGATAACGCCTGTTCCCTGCGCGAGGTAAAACGATCCCGTACCACAAGTACCGTGGGGAGGGAGTGGCCGGAACAGGAAAAAGCATATGCCGAACGCGGCAAGCTGGAGACTCCGATGAACTACCCCACCCATTCGGTCAGCGGCCCGATCTTCTGCATGGGAACCCGGGCGCGGAAAGTCTCTGCCATCGGTTGGCGCAACCGTACCGGCGACAGTTATTTCAAGTATTCGGACTTCAGTAACATCGCAGCATTTTATGAGCTTGCGAACGGTGCTTCCATGCGTGTGCTCGAAATGCGTGAACTGGCCGGGCAGATCAGTCCGCTTGAGAATGAAACTTTCCGGATTCTCGGTACGCGGGGATCATTCTCCGAAAACGTCTGGTATTACAATGGCCGCACCAACGAACACGATGCGATCCGGCCGCATCAGAGCGTGAAGCTCACAGATGCGGAACTTTTCGATCCATTTCCTCCGGAAGTTCTTGAGGCCTTCAAGCGTGTCCAGTTCAAAGATGTCGCCGACCTGCAGAATCGGGAGTTTCAACCGCTGGGGCATGGCGGCTCCCATCCCTATCTCGTCCATGAGTTTGTGTCGAGTGTCTTTGAGCATCGGCAGTCGCTGGTGAATCCCTGGGAAGCGGGTCATTACATGGCCATGGGGATGGCCGCCAACTATTCCGCCCGTCACGACGGAGAGCTTACTCCAGTTCAGGACTGGGGGTATGCACCGGAAGCGTAACCCTGATTCCCGTTCGGC
Organism: uncultured Victivallis sp.; assembly: GCA_944389895.1. Taxonomy (GTDB): domain Bacteria; phylum Verrucomicrobiota; class Lentisphaeria; order Victivallales; family Victivallaceae; genus Victivallis. The sequence goes on from CALXOA010000074.1 coordinate 15,811, forward strand.
CGACCGGTTTTCGGAGTTGTTTCCGGAAACCGGTATTTTTTTTCTGAAAAAATGTATATTTTTGACAATAAATCACATCAGGTGTGCGTTTTATGGTCAGATACCACAGGAGTTTTCAGGCAGGCTGCGGGGGAATATCCGGGAATGAGAAGATTTTTCACACTGATCGAGTTGCTGGTCGTAGTGGCAATCATTACGCTTCTCGCCGGTATTCTGCTGCCTTCTCTGAATCATGCGCGGGAGTCGGCTCATCGCACCAGTTGTCGCAACAATCTGCGCCAGATCGGAATCATGATCAGTGCCTATCAGGGAGACTGCAAGGTGCGTCCCTTCGCCTATATGATGCCTTCCGTCGCAAGATCGGGCGGTCTTGAAAATCCGATCGGAATCGCGGAAGCCCTGGAGAATTACGGAGGGGGAGAAGAGAGCAACGTGTTCAAATGCCCGCGTGACGTCGCGCCACAGGCAAGTTACCTGAGTGAGGAATATGAGGATTACGATTACGACTCAACTTACGCGGGAGCCTCCGGTGAGCAAACATTCTACGAAACGGAAAACACCAGTTACCTTTACTTCAACCCCCACTTCGGGCGGAATGGCACAAGCCATTGGGAAGCCCGCCGGGTAATGATGGCGGACTTCCGTTACTTTCACGGCAAACCCGGCCGGATCGGCTCAATCAACCACCTCTTCGGCGATATTCATGTCGGCGACTATGAGGATAAGTGACCGGAAGGAGCGTGAACAGTTATGGCGGTGACGACTCATTACCGGTTTTCGAAACGGGAACATCCGGCGGCCTTTCTGCTTACGGGGCTTGTTCTGATTGCGGTTGCGGGATATGGTGTATGCCGATTCCGGCCGGTTGATCGCCCTGATCCGGCAACTGCCCCGCAGGAGGCTGTGAAATTCGCGGTCAGCAATACATTTCAAAAGCTCGGGGCCGCCGATCGGCGTGCCTACCTCGTCGCATTGCGGAATACGATGCGCGGAAATCCGCGTGAGTTGTTCCGCAATCAGGAGCTGACCGACGCGGAACGCCGGGTGATGATGGAACACATGCGCGAGTTGTTTCTGGCGGAACAACGGGAAAAAATGCATCGCTTTTTCAACGCGGGCAAAGAGGAACAGAACCGGATGCTTGATGAGGATATCGCCCGTATGGAAAAGTTCCGTCGCGCCCGGGAAGCCGGTCGCAAGGCGCGGGAGGCCGCCGGAACCGGCAGTCGGACCACCCCGGGGAACCCGGAACAGGGGCGCCCGACTCCGCCGACGGCACAGGAACGGCGTGAACGCGAGGCTGCCGGGAATCCGGTTAACCGGGCTCAGCAGCAGGTATACCGGCAGATGATGCGACAGCGCCGCGAAGGCAGAAGATGAAAGAAGAAAAGTAGCCCCATTCCCTGGGCGGATTCATGGGAACATGGTTTTTCGTGGATCCGCCCTTTTTTTTACTTGACGAAGTGTGGCGGACGGCGTATTGTATTTCCGAAATAAGAGAGGGGGAGGGGGACACATTCATGATTCCGGCTCGATTCAGGACCATTGCCGTTGTTGCACCGGCGGGGCGGCTTGTCGACGAGGCTTTCGACGCTGGAGTCGACCGACTTGTCGCAGCCGGGAAAGAGGTCCGTATTGCCGGTCATGCGCGGGGACCGTCTCCGGTCCGTTATCTTTCCGCTCCGGCGGCGGAGCGTGCGGCCGATCTCGCCGGCGCCTGGCTCGATTCCGAGGTGGACCTGATTTTGTGTGCACGCGGCGGATTCGGCTCTTCCCAGCTTCTTGAATTGTTGGATTGGAATGCATTGGCCCGGCGGCCTGATCTGCCTCTGGTCGGGTACAGCGACATCACCGCGCTGCATTTTGCAATGGAAACCCGCGGAGTCGGGACTCCGGTCTGCGGGCCGATGCTCGGCAAGCTTGACGTTGCTGCCGGCGATCGCTGGACGGCGAACCATTTTGCCGGTGCTCTCGAGTGCATTCCGCGTGAACTCGATCACGAGGTCGGGATCATCTCCACAGGCCGTGCCGTCGGGTGTCCTCTGGTCGGCAATCTCACGGTGGCCGCGGCGATGTGCGGTACCGGTTTTCTGCCGTCCGCCGCCGGCCGGATCATTGTGCTGGAGGATCTGAATGAACCGGTGTATAAGATCGACCGTTGCCTGACCCAACTCCGCCTTGCGGGTTTTTTCCGCAACGCGGCGGCGGTGGCATTCGGGAAATTTTCCGATTGCGCTCCGGCAGAAGAACTTGAGGAACTTTTCCGTCGTTTTGCGAAAGCGTTTTCAGGACCGGTGGTAACCAATTTCCCCTTTGGCCATGTATTTCCTCTGGTCTCCATGAATTTCCGGCAGCGGATGGTACTCGATACCGCTGAAGGAATCCGATTCATCTGATCGGTTTGGGCCATCCAGAAGAGAAGTACTCAGCCGCAAGCAGACAGAATTTATTCGGATAGTCTACCGCAAATGAACGGACGCCGAGTCGAAGGATGGCAAAAAGATCCTCCTTCTCAAACTGCCATGGCAGGACCTGCAGCAGAACCCCGGCCGTAATGGTTGCCTCGAGCGCCCGTCTGACATCTTCGGGAGAGAGATCATAACGCCAGGGATTCCGGGGATCCCGGCGATCGTTCAGGTGCAGTTGTATCTGTTCAAACCCGCAGAAATTCCGGGCCTTCAGAGCATCGAAACGTTCCATGATCCGTGAGGCCGGACCGCCAAGCCAGATTTTGATTCGCACCTCCGGGGCGAGTTTCCTGAAGTGCGCCGCGACCTCTTCATCCGTAGTCGCCAAAGTTACCTGGCGCTCGGCGCCGTACTTCCGGATCAACCCCGCAAGTTTCTCCAGAGGCGCACTCTTATAATCTATGATGATCTCCCTGCGGCGATCGTTGCGCAGCCGGACCAGCAGATCCTCGATTGCGGGAACGGCCTGTTCCGGGTAACGGTCACTGCCGACATCGTAACGGCGCACATCGGCAAGGGGCATTTCGGAAATCCGTTTGTCCTTCAGGTCCGAGGGCAGATTTCGCGCTGTCCGACCGAGTGTTCCATCATGCAGACTCATCAGATATCCGTCTGATGTTGCAGTGACGTCCGCCTCCGGAATACCTCCGAGCATCCAGGCGTATTCAAAACCGATCGGGGTACTTTCCGGAAGTTCGTATCCACCGCCGCCACGATGTGCTTCCCACAAAACGATATGATCTGCCGTCATTGATTTTGACTCCCGTTTCATCAACTGCTCTTCCGCTTTCGGTGATGAGTGGAATATAACAACGAAAACGGATCATTGCAAGAAAATTCCCCATGGAATGAGAGGGGGGGCAGGTTTAACTCAACTTTCCAGAGATTCCGGAATGGTCCCCGGGTCCGGCAGATTGAGATTCCCTCGTACGAAGAGATTGCGGTCGATCTGTCGCTCCTCCCAGTGGAAAGAGACACCCAGGCGATCCGGTGTGAAGCCAAATTCAATCCGTTCGATTCTCCGGAAAGGCAGTTGCGGCAGCAGTGTTTCCCAGTCGATCTCCCGCCGTCCGAACAGGTCGCTGATGTGCAACGTGGTACCCTGTTGCCGTGCAACAACCGCAAGATCCTTGCCGATTGCGTAGATATGCGGTGCATAGTCGCCGTAAAGATGAAACAGGGCGATCGGCAATCCATCCTCGGCATCTGTCGCGGTCGACAATCGCAACCTTTGTTCCAGGAGAGGTCTGGCTTCATCGGGTGACAGTCGGTTCGGAACAAGATCCGGGTGATCAAAAGCCTCCATCGCAACCGGCAGCAGGTCACGGCGTCGCCGGAAACCGAATTTCGGGTAAAAATCGAGTACCGTGTCATTTGCGAAGAGAAATGCCGGAGTCGAGGCATATTTCTGCAGAATATGCGCAAGCAGTTCACGTGCATATCCCCGACCGCGAACTTCCGGTGAGACGGCGACGCCGTTGAGTTCGATGGCCTGACACTTCGTTTCTCCGAGCAGCAGGGTCAGATGGACGACACCGACCTGTGCGAGCATTCGCGGACCGTCAAGTTTTGCGTAACATTCGAACTGACGGTTCCAGGCACCGGTTCGGTACCAGTGTTCGAGGGTCCTTCCGAACACCTGTTTCATCAGAGGATTGCATCTCTGGATGTAGGATTCGCTCTGATAGTTCTGGACGTGGATCGCACCTTTCTCCGTTTTTTGCTTTTCCCGGCCGGTGCGAAAGAAACTGCGCAGCAACCGGCCGGAATCTTCCGCGAGGACTCCACCGGTAACTTCCGGATGCCAGAGTTGACCGGAGAATCCGGTGACATCGAGTCCTCCCCCGCACCCTCCACACCGCGGATCGGGCAGTCCGTACACAATTCGCTTCACTCTGGCGTTGACAAGAGCCCCTGCACACATCGGGCAGGGCTCCTTGGTCACGTAAAAGGTAACCTCTTCCATCCGCCAGTCGCAGAGTTCGTTTTCGACGGCCCGGAGAAGCTCCAGTTCGGCGTGAGCTGTAACCGAGTGCCGTTCTTCCACCCGGTTGCGGGCACGTGCAATCACTCGGCCGCGGAGAACCGCGACCGCTCCGATCGGGACCTCATTTGCGGCTGCGGCCTCCTTCGCCTCTTCAAGGGCGAGGCGCATAAATTCAAGATCGGCAGCGTCGGCCATCACTTTTCCACAATTTCGACCCGGAAGACAAACTCCTGATAGGTATAAAAAGAGAGTCTGACGAAATGATCACCATACTGATAATTGAATGCGATCATGCGGTCCTTGGCCTGCGGCGCGTCGATGATGGCATCCCCGTGGTAAAACAGATCATTGAGAGTTTTCGTTTCCCGGGTGAACGTGAAATCGACTTTGCGGATCAACTCCCGGGCTGCTTCGTACTTTTCGCGGCTGTTGGAGGGGAGATTCGGGTCCTTGAGTACCGAAATCAGATTTGCATAAAGCTTCGGAACCTCGATATCTTCCGAAGGAAGGGGTCTGGGCGTCGAACAACCGGCAAAAAGCAGCAGAAGCGGAAGCAGGGCGGTATAAAGCAATCTCTTTTTCATAATTTTTTCCTCAAATATCTGTTTCCTGAGCTTGAAAACGATCTTTTTCGTATTATATTCTACACCATCGCATCTGGTGCGGGTGTAGCAAAACGGTCATGCTCCAGCTTCCCAAGCTGGCGACGCCGGTTCGACTCCGGTCACCCGCTCCATTTTTTTTGCTTCTGCCATACGTTTTTGCATGCACAATTTCCTGCCGCAGAAAAAAGAGCGTTCTTTCAATGGCGCCGGCCCCCGCGTGTTCCGCTGTGATGGTTACGGTTTTCCGGTTCCCGTTTGGGAAGTTTCGCACCCGGAACCGGCGACGGCAGTGCGACCATTTCGTCAGTCGGCTGAGTGCTGTGAAACTGAACTCCGAGCAGTTTTTCGATTTCCGGCAGATAGTAGGCTCCGTATTCGCAGAGAAAACTGATGGACTTGCCGGTATGGCCGGCACGACCGGTCCGCCCGATCCGGTGGACGTAATCCTCTGCCCGCTCAGGCAGGTCGTAATTGATCACCAGCGATACATCATCGACATGAATGCCGCGGGCGGCGACATCGGTGGCGATGATGATTTTTTCGGATCCTTCGCGGAACCGCTCCAGAATCTTGATCCGCTTCTCCTGGGCTATGTCGCCGGAGAGCACCGGCACCTCGTAACCATAACGGGCGAGGTCATACTGCAGCCTGAGATTGACATCCTTGCGGTTACCGAAAATCAGCACCCGATCCCAGGATTCCGTACGCAGGAGATAGAGCAGCAGACCGAGTTTCTCCTCGCGGAGTACCGAATAAAAGGTCTGTTCAATATTCTCGCTGACCATTTTCTCCGGTTCGCTTTCTATGATGACCGGGTCGGCCAGCCAGCCCGACGCGAGACGCAGAATATGCTCGTCGAGCGTCGCACTGAACAACAGTGTCTGACGTTCCCCTTTACGCGGCAGTTGCGAAACGATCCGCTTGACATCGGGAATGAACCCCATATCAAGCATCCGGTCGGCTTCGTCGATCACCAGAATTTCGACACACGAGAGATCAAGATCCCCGCCGCGCGAATAGTCGATAACCCGGCCCGGTGTACCGATTACCACATCGATCGGCCCGGAAAGCGAACGGCGCTGTTTCTCGTGATCCATGCCGCCGAATACGACGACATTGTGCAGCGGGGTGAAAATTCCCAGCGATTCGGCATCCTTGTGGATCTGCATTGCAAGTTCACGGGTCGGGGCCAGAACCAGTGCGCGGGCCCGTCCCGGTTTGTGCTCCTTCAGCGGTTTATTCAGCAGATGGGTGAACAGCGCCAGCAGGAATGCCGCAGTTTTTCCGGTTCCGGTCTGGGCTTTTCCGGCAAGATCGCGCCCTTCCAGCAATGCGGGCAGCGTCATCGCCTGGATCGGAGTGCAATATTCAAATTCGGCGTTCTGCACACCGAACTGGACATCTTCGTGCAGAGGCAAGTCAAGAAAACGGGTCTTCCCTTCACATGGCGGCACATCCCGGAGTTTTTCCGGTCGATCCGGAATCGGAGCAACCGGGATCGTCTGCACACTTACACGACGTTCCTTGCGCTCACCTTTTTTCGTTTTCCCTTTTTCCTTCTCCTTCCGCGGTTTGTCGCGGTCGCGCGACTTGTCGCGCCCCCGCTCTTTCGCGTTTTTCCGCGGAGACTTGTCTTTCTCTCTGGCTTTTTCCTTCTCTTTGGGTTCGATGGTGACAATGACGGTATGATCTTTCATCCCGAGCAGTGTCTTCAGCGTTTTTTTCAATGTTGTGAGCACAATAATCACACTTTCAGTCATTTCCCGGAGGGGAGGCTTTCTTCACCATCCGGGAGTTGTTGCACAATCCGCCGCAGAAATGCGGCAAATTCCCTGTGAAATTCGGGGCGGCGCAACCCGAATTCCACTGTTCCCTGCAGGAAACCGAGTTTGCTGCCGAGGTCATAACGGCGACCGGCGATCCGGCAGCCGTACATATCACGCTCTCTGAGAAGCAGACACATCGCATCCGTGAGCTGAATCTCGTTGCCTTTCCCCCGCGGCGTGCGCTTCAATGCTTCGAAGATATCAGGCGTGAACACATAGCGCGACGCGATTGCCAGATTGCTGGGGGCCTCCGTCGGAGCCGGTTTTTCGATAAACCCGGATACCTTGAAGATCCCCGTTTCGATTTCACTGCCGTCAATCACACCGTAACGGCTGACACGTTCCATCGGCACGTTTTCCAGAGCCGTCACCGGAGCCTGATAGCGTTCAAACGCGTCAAGCAACTGTCCCACCACCGGTTTTTCCGTGTTGGAATCGAGTACCGTATCGGCCAGCATCACCGCAAACGGTTCGTCGCCGACGAAGCTTCTGGCACGCAGAACCGCATCACCGAGGCCATTGAGCTGCTGCTGATAGACATAATGGATATCGGCCAACCGGTCGATGGAGCGAAGTTCCTGTAACAAGGTCTCTTTTCCGGTCGCCTCCAGACGCGCTTCAAGATCGGGCACCGGGTTGAAATGATCCTGAATCGCGTTCTTTCCGGAACTGGTGATGATCAGAATCTCCTCAATTCCGGCGGCGGCGGCCTCTTCGACGACGTACTGAATCACCGGTTTGTCAACCAGCGGCACCAGCTCCTTGGGCACCGCCTTGGTAAAAGGAAGGAAACGGGTACCGAACCCCGCGGCAGGCAGGACGGCCTTGCGAATGCGTCTCCCGTTCATCTGACGCTCCCCGTGGTGACAATATCCGGTTTGATTACATCAATCCGGTTGAGATTCAGCGTACGGGAGAGCTCCCGATACATCTTTTCATTCTCGTAGGTTCCGATGATTGCCCCGCCGGAGCCGGTAAATTTTGCCGAGGCACCCACAGAGCGGGCCAGCTCAACCATCCGCCGGTTTTTTTCGCTGACGGCATTGGCGCAGACCTCGCAGCGCAGATCGAAATTGCGATTGATCAATGCGGGAATCGCCGCGAAGTCATGGGCACCCAGTGCATTACGAACCTTCTCGGTGAGTTCCGCCCATTCGCGCATTGCGTCGACGACCTGCGGGACCCCGGCTTCAAACTCTTCCCGCAGACGGCTGTGAAGAACTTCCGAACCTTCGGCAAGGTCGGTCCGGTAAGCGACATAGAGGTTGAGTTCGCGGGGAATTTCAATCGGCTCGTATCGCCCGATGCCGTGTTCCTCCATATAGCCGCGGTCGAAATCCATGTAGATCGGAGTGTTGTAGGCCTGTGCCACCCGATCCTGGAGTCCGGCCGGGATGTTGAGTTCATCCCGCTCGGTCGCCAGAACCAGATTGGCCAGAATGGCAGGTGCAATTTTGACATGATAAAACTCCGCCATGGCCCGCATGGCAGCCGTGATGATCGCCGAGGAGCCGGCCAGTCCGAGCCGGTTGGGAATCGTACTGCTGTACCCCATGGTGAAATTTTTCTTTTCAAGCCGGATGTCATGCTGATGACAATATTCATTGAACTTCTTGCCGGCTGCTTTCAGAAGCCGGATTCCGCCGTAATAACCGTAGAGCTCCACATCGCTGTTGAGCGCGTCGAGATCGGCGAACACATTGTTGTCACGCTTTGCCGGAAGAAGTTCCAGCTCGGGCGTCTCATAAAGAACCACTTCGGCGGCGTAATTGCGGAACACGAAGGCGATGGTTTTCCCATGATAGCCGTCCGACGGATTGCCGATCAACGCGGCACGGGGATAGGCGACGGTTCTGATGATCATTCTGTTTTTTCCGGTTGCTGGCTCTGGAACTGCTTGATTTTCTATGTAATATACACGACGAAGCCATATTTTTCAAATTCCGGGGCCGGGATCGGAAATAGAAAGGGCGGCCCATTCAGGACCGCCCCGGAAGAACTTCAACGATGGATGCGCCGGAGTCCTACGGAATCAACTTGAACGCCTTGACCAGGTCGGCGACCTGAGCGTCATTGATCGGCTGCATGCCGCCGAGATTACGGGCGCTGATGGTGGCTTTTGCACTGTATTCGGCAACTTCCATCCGGTCAAACGCTTCCAGGAGTGTTTTCCCACTCGAGACCATGCAGTCATTCTTGATCAGAATGATCGGATAGCGCGGCGACAGGGTCTGAGTGACCTTGGCAAGGTCACGGAAGTGGGTTCCGAACTCAAATGCCGGCATCTCGCGCAGCAGCAGGTAACATTCAGGAATCACCCGCGGGTCGAAGGGCTCATTGGCCACGCCGTAGGCCATCAGGTTCGGCGGGTTGGCGATGATCAGCGAGTTGATTTCCGGCTGGGCGTCGAAGATCGCCTTGAAGAACCAGGCCGCCCGGCTGAGTTTGTGCCCCGATTCATAGAGATACCCTTTGACCAGCACCAGGTCGGCGGCCTCAATGTTGCCGCGGTCGATGCCGTTCGGCGTGATCAGGAAGCTGTCCTTGCCGACCCGGACCGCGAATGTGCCTTCCGTGCTGGTGAACAGCATCTGCTTGTAAGCGCGGCGGATCAACTTGACCATCTGATACCGCATTTCCAGCTCTTCACTGGAGTGCTCCGGCATGTCGGAGGGGTAGAAGCGGTCGTTACGATCGAGCAGATTGAACTCAATCTGGGTATCGGAAAGGTAGTTCGGCTTACCGATCTGAGTGGCGCGGTTGATCAGGCGCGCACAGAAATCCAGCGTTTCAAACCGCTGGAAAGCATGCAGCAATGAAGAGCCCGCCGTACAGGTTCCGTGGTTTTCAAGCAGGATCGTACTGTGCCCTTCGGCGAATGCCGCGGCGACGTTGCGCCCGAGCGCTTCGCTGCCCGGCACTTCATAGGGAGCATACCCGACGGTGCCGCAGATCTGACGGGCGGTGGGATGAACCGCCGTGTTCGGGATCACGCCCGCCACGCTGAAGGAGACCAGCGCCGGCGGATGCGCATGCAGAATCGCCTTCACATCCGGACGGATCTTGTAGATTGCCCGGTGGAACGGAAATTCACTCGAAGGCTTGTGCCGGCCGACCACGGTGCCGTCCGGTTTCACGCAGACGATATCCTCGCGCTGCAGCGTCCCCTTGTCGATCCCGCCGGGGCTGATCCACATGTCGCCGTTCGCGTCGATGATCGAAAGGTTCCCGCCTGAAGTTGTGGTCATGCCGTAGCCGTAAATACGTTTCATGATCTCCACAATCTGGTCGCGCGGGTGCTCATAACTGATGTGACTCATGATTCTTCGCTTTCCATATTGGTTGTGTGAGGGCGGCATATCCGCCGCACATGGTTGCATAATATACTCTGTTTTTCCATTCTTTGCAAGTTGCACCGCCATTGAAAAAAGGGGCTTCGAGTGCTATATTGACAAGATATCAAATCAATCTTTCTATTTGAGGATATCCGTTTGTTTATGAGTGAACTCAGGAACATCGCAATCATTGCGCACGTCGACCACGGCAAGACGACCCTTGTCGATCAAATCATGCGCCAGGCGAAAATTTTCCGCGAAAACGAGGTCGTCGCGGATTGTTTTCTCGACAGCAACGATCTCGAACGCGAACGCGGTATCACCATCCTGTCAAAAAATATCAGCATCAACTACAAGGGGGTCAAGATCAACGTGATCGACACTCCCGGACACAGCGATTTCGGCGGCCAGGTCGAGCGGGTGCTCAAACTGGCCGACGGGGTGATTCTGCTGGTGGATTCCGCAGAAGGGCCGATGCCGCAGACCCGGTTCGTGCTCGACAAGGCGCTGGCGCTCAATCTCCGGCCGGTGGTGGTGATCAACAAGATCGACAAGCCGGATGCGCGGCCTGACGCGGTACACACCAAGGTTTTCGACCTCTTCTGCGAGTTGAACGCATCCGATGAACAGCTCGATTTCCCGGTCCTCTATGCCAGCGGCCGTGACGGGTGGGCTGTCCGCGATCTCGCCGATGAACGTACATCGATCTATCCTCTGCTGGATGCGATCCTCGAGTATGTGCCGGCGCCGAAAAAGATCGACGGACCGGTACTGACTCAGGTTGCGACGCTCGATTATTCCAACTTTGTCGGGCGGATCGGAATCGGACGGGTCTACCGCGGGACGCTCGATACCCGGAAGCCTCTGTCGATCATCAAGCGTGACGGCCGGGTTGAATCGGCTCAAGTCAAGCAGTTGTTCACCTTCGAGGGGATCGGCCGCAAGGAGACCAATGTGGTCGAATGCGGCGATCTCTGTGCGATTGTCGGCATTGAGGATATCGATATTTCAGATACGATTTGCGATGCTGAGTATCCCGAGCAGATGCCTGCAATTGCGATTGACGAGCCGACAATCTCGATGTTGTTCCGTATCAACGACTCGCCGTTTTTCGGCCGCGAGGGGAAATATGTCGGCAGCCGCCAGCTGCGGGAAAGACTCTACAAGGAGGTGGAGCGTGACGTGGCACTGCGGGTTGAGGATGTCAGCGGCGAAGCATTCAAGGTTTCGGGGCGCGGGGTGCTGCATCTCGCAATTCTGATCGAAACCATGCGCCGCGAAGGATACGAATTTGCGGTGGCAAAACCGCAGGTGATCTGCAAGGAGATCGATGGAGTGAAAAACGAGCCGATCGAGAGGCTCAGCGTCGACGTTCCCTCCGAGTTCGCCGGAAAGATCATCGAAATGGTCGGCCAGCGGCGCGGCGAACTCATTCAGATGGAATCGCGCGGCGCACGGCAGCTGATAGAGTTTTTCATTCCGACCCGCGGGCTGATCGGCTTGCGCAGCAAGGCGTTGACCGCCAGTCAGGGCGAAGCGATTGTGTCACATCTTTTCGACCATTACGAGCCCTTCAAGGGGCCGATCCCGTCGCGTACCAACGGCACAATGGTCAGCATGGGCGCAGGCAAGGCGATTCCCTTTGCGATCGACGGGTTGCAGTTGCGTGGGGAGTTCTTCATCGAACCCGGTGTTGATTGTTATGAGGGAATGATTGTCGGAGAACACTGCAAGGAGGGGGATCTGGTCGTCAACGTTCAGAGAGCCAAACAGTTGACCAATATGCGGGCGGCAGGAAGCGATCGCAACATGAAGATTGCGCCGGCCCGGAAGATGTCTCTGGAACAGGCGCTCGAATACATCGATGACGATGAACTGGTGGAAGTCACTCCGCAGAATGTCCGTCTTCGCAAATTCTACCTGACTGAACTGGAGCGACGGCGGCAACGCGGGCGTTCCGCATCAGAATAGAGGAATTTCACCCGGAATTATGAGGCGTTTTATCCAGATCAGCCTTTGCGGCCTGCTGCTGTGCCTGACGATTGCGGTTTCCGGTGCGGCCCGCAATGTGATTGTGATCATGGTGAACGGCGCCGGCCCCTCACAGTTCGAACTGGCCCGCCGGGCAGGGGCTCGTCGGGCGGGGCTTTCGAACACGGCGGCTCTGCCGGTTACCGGAACGCTGCTGCCGTTGTCCGGCCAGTTTGAACATCCTGATATCGCTTCGTTGAATGCACTTGCTGCCGGAACGGCGTTCGATCGCGGTTTCGGGGTGGATCCCGAGGGTGGGACTCTGGAATCTCTGCTTGCGGAAGCCCGCCACCGGGGAATGAAAACGGGGTTCGTCACCGACGGCGCGCTCAATGCGCCGGGAGGCGCGGCATTCTGGGCTCATGAGGTTGGTATGCCGTCCGCTGAAAAACTGACGGCCTGGCTTCCGCTCGCTGATCTCGACGTCATTTCCGGAGGCCTTGCCGGGGAGGGTACGGGGAAGGGGGCTTTTTCGGAGATCGCAATGCGGCAACTCGGTTACGTGGTCAGCCGGGAACAGTTGAGCCGGCCGCTCCCCGATAAGCGGTTGTTCGCTCTGCATTCTGCGGAGGAAATGGATTTCTATTCCGCCGATCTGCCGGAAGGGGCGATTACGCTTCCCGAGCGGGTTTCGGAGGCTCTCTGTTGGTTGTCCGGTCCGCAGGGACTGCTGTTGATCGTCGAGTGTTCCAGGTTGCAGCGGGCCGCTTCCGCGAACGACACCGCCGCCGTCATTACCGAATTGTGGGAGTTTGACCGGGTTCTCGGGAGAACTCTCGACTTTTTCAAGCGTGATCCGGAGGAAACCCTGATTGTCGTGGTTTCTCTGTTTGATGTCGGGGATCTCCGGATCCGGGAGGATCTGGAACCGCTGCCGCCCGGACCGACCCGCCGGGCATTGGCCGGCCGGCTGGCTGAGGAAAGGCTTCCGCTTGAAGCGGCATTGGAACTGGCCGGGGCAGGGGAGCTTTTCGCTGCGGGCTCTCCGCAGATGCGTGAAGTCGCAGCATTCTATGATGCGAGCAGCAACGCTCCGGAACAGGTGCGGGACTATTCACCGTGGATCGATCTGGTGTTCACTCAACGTGACCGGCACCGGGGCGTGGTCTGGGCGGGCCGGAGACCATCCATCTCACTCTCTTCCGTGCTGGCCATCGGTTGTGGAATGGATGACTACGACGGCGAGTACGATGCGGTGGAACTGCATGAAAAACTGCGGAACTCCCTCGGAATCTCTCAGCGCCCGGAGTAGTTCGACTCGAAAAATTTCCGCAGCAATTCAATTCCGTCGAAAATCCGCGGTCCGAGCCGACAGAGGAGATCCGGGTCGAACCCGTTCAGAACCGGCTTTTCGCCGAGTCGCGCCCAGCTCGGTGACTCCCGCAATTTGCGCCAGCTCTCGGCCGGCAGTTCCGGCACAACGATCAGATCCGGAGCTGCGGCAACGATAAATTCCTGAGAGATCGTGAAATAGTCCCGGTCGATCTCATGCGCGATATTGATGCCGCCTGCCAGCGTAATCGCTTCATCGATAAAACTCTGCTTCCCGGCAGTGATCGGGGGAACCGCGGAAAACAGGATCAGAACCCGCGGGCGTTTCCCCGGCGGTATCTCCGCCGCACGACGGCGCAATTCGGTAATCTTTCGTTCCGCATCCCGCGCCGCCGGTCCGGCCTCGGGAAGTTTCAGCCGCCGGCCGAGTGTGGCGAGATTGGCACAGTAATCGTCGAGAGAGCGGCCGGGAAGCAGGAGCAACTCGATACCGAGCCGTCGAAGTTCCGCCGCTGCGGTCTGATCCCGCAGATTCTCCGCAATCACCAGGGTCGGCCGGAGCGCCAGCAGCGGTTCCATGGCCGGAATCCCGAACCGTCCCGCCACCGGGAGTTTCCTGACTGTTTCAGGCGGATAATCGCAGGCGCTGCTACGGCCGACCAGCATGCTGCCACCCCCGCAGAAAACAACGGTTTCCGTGAGGTTCGGACTCAGGGACACGATCCGTTCCGCTCCCGACAGCAGCAGGGCGGAAAACAAAGCAGAAAAGAGAAGAATGGTTTTCATGATCCGGGACGAAGGATTTTTTCATGCAGCAGATTATGCGCCTCCCGCCAATTGCGGGGAGACATTCCGGTTGTCCGGTGGAAGAAGCGTGAAAAATAGAACTCACTGCGAAATTCAAGATGGGCGGCAACCTCTTTGATGGAGAGTGTCCCGTCAGCGAGGAGAAGTTCTGCACGCCGCCGGAGTTCCCCGGTCAGAAACTCCTTCAATGTGATCCCGAAGTCACGCCGGAACTCCCGGCTCAACCGGTCATAGTTGATGCCGGACGCTCTCGAAAGTTCCGTCACGGTCGTCGCCGCACTGCCGTGAAGGCGGACGAAGTCGAAGAGCTTCCGATAGGTCGTACTGTGGTAGACAGAGACCGGGATCGAGGCCGGAAGCTCCCCCGCCGCCTCGGACAACGCCGTCCACAGCCAACCTGTGAAGCGGAACGCACGTGACCACCCGGGCGTTTCCGCGTAGATCCGGGCCAGTTCCGCGGCGGTGCCCGGTGAAGCCTCCCAGCTGCGGCATTGCCGTATTCCGGTAAAGAGATCAATCCCCGGCAGAAGCTCGATGGTGAAATGGAATGAATAAAAACGCAGACCGGCGGGGAAGTCAAATTCGAGATCGATTCCCGGCGGCATGAAGCAGAAATTCCCGGCTCTCATTGCAAGATGCTGCCCGGACGTGCGATTGAAGATCGTGCCTTCCCCCGCCTCCGTCAGAAAGAGGCGGTTGCAGGAGTAGGTGTTGCGTCCATGCCAGACGAACCGGGCTTCTCCGGCTTCGGTCAGTTCGAGCCGCAATCGCCCGGTCAGTGCTGAAAGTTCCGTATGCAGCGCCAAACCCATAAAAGTGCATGATTCTCCATATTTTTTCCATTCCCAAATGGATTGCCGCAGGATAAGTTATACCGCAGGATCGGAAAAACAAGCAGCCAGAA
Source organism: uncultured Victivallis sp. (assembly GCA_944389895.1). Taxonomy (GTDB): domain Bacteria; phylum Verrucomicrobiota; class Lentisphaeria; order Victivallales; family Victivallaceae; genus Victivallis. The sequence goes on from CALXOA010000074.1 coordinate 31,046, forward strand.
GGAGATTTTACAATGAAATATTCCGGAGCTTCCACGCGCTGTATCTCATTCCCGCTCGGCGGGATCGGCACCGGTTCCATCGGATTGTCCGGATCCGGGAGACTGATCGACTGGGAGATTGAGAATCATCCGAACAAACTCAGTCACAATCGATACAGCCATTTTGCGATCAAAGCCGAATCCGGGGGAAAACTTCTCGATGCACGAATTTTGAATGGCGATCTGGAGCCCCCGTTCAGCGGAACTCCGGTTCCGGAAGTCATGGCGAAAGATCCATTCGGCTGCAACGGTTTTGGTTTCGGTGCCGAGGCTCAGCTACTGCCGGGACTGCCGCATTTCCGGAATCTTGTATTCAACGGAGAGTTTCCGGTCGCAGAACTGACGTTCGACGAACCGGGTTTCCCCGGACACGTGGTAATGCGCGCGTTCAATCCCCTGATTCCCCTGAACGATTTCGACTCCTCCCTCCCGGCGGCGGCCTTCGAATTTGAAGTTACCAACACCTCAGAAAAAAACATCGACTACACACTGGCCGGTTCGATCAGCAATCCCCTGCCGTTGCCGTTGAATCAACTGGAACTTGATGGAGAATTTCCTCTTCTGTCCCTGAAGAGCTCGAAATTATCCGCGGATGATTGCGGATACGGCGAACTGGCCGTCTGCTGTGATGCACATGATTCTTCCGGACAGGCGGCATGGTACCGTGGCAACTGGATAGATGACCTGAACACCTTCTGGAATGATCTGACCCGGCCGGGCAGGTTCCGCAACCGCAGCTATCCGGCCATACCGGCTCCCGAAGAGTCCAGGCGTGACACCGGTACGCTGGCCGGCCATTTTTCTCTGATGCCCGGAGAGACCGGACGAATCCGTTTTGTGGTCGCGTGGTATTTCCCGAACGTACGTAACTTCTGGAATCCCCGTGAAGGAGATGCCTCCTGGAGGAATTTCTATGCCACAAAATTCCCCGATGCCGTCGGCATCGCACACTATTTCATGCGGAACTTCGACCGGCTCGCCGCAGAGACGAACCTCTTCAAGGAGACTTTGTTCGACTCCACATTGCCTCCCGAGGTGATCGACGCCGTCTCCGCAAACATCTCGATTTTGAAGAGTGCAACCTGTCTGCGACTCGAAGACGGGTCATTCTACGGTTTCGAGGGCTGCCGTTCGCTGGTCGGAAGCTGCGAGGGGTCCTGTACGCACGTCTGGAATTACGCCTATGCACTGCCGTTCCTGTTTCCGAAACTTGAACGTTCAATGCGTGAACTCGATTTCACTTTCAACTTCCAGGAAAACGGCGGACTCGGATTCCGGCTCCAGTTGCCGGTGGGCCGACCGGCAACCAACTTCCGTGCCTGCGCCGACGGCCAGCTCGGCGGCGTGATCAAGGTCTATCGCGAATGGAAGATCTCCGGCGATGACGCCTGGCTGCGCAAGTGGTACTTCGGAGTCAAGCGCTCTCTGGAATACGTCTGGAGTCCAGCCAATCCCGACCGGTGGGATCCGGATGAATCCGGAGTATTGACCGGACGCCAGCATCATACTCTTGATGTCGAATTGTTCGGGCCAAACTCATGGCTGACCGGCTTTTACCTCGCGGCCCTGAAGGCGGGAGCCGAGCTCGCCGACCGGGTCGGAGATGAAGAGTTTGCCGGAAAGTGCCGTGCCATTTTCGAACGCGGCCGGAACCGGGTCGAATCAGAGCTTTTCAACGGGGAATATTATATTCAGAAAATCGATCTGACCGATCATTCCATTCTGACTGCCTACGAAGGAGCCGAGGGGTATTACTGGAACGACGAAGCCGGCGAAATCAAATATCAGATCGCCGACGGTTGCGCAATCGATCAGGTACTGGCCGCATGGCATGCCGCGCTGTGCGGACTCGGGGAGATTTTCGCTCCTGACCGGGTCAGGTCGGCCCTGAATGCCGTCTACCGGTACAACTACCGGAAATCGTTGCGCAACTGCGTGAACTTCTGGCGCGTGTTCGGGCTTAATGACGAAGCCGGTACGCAGATCTGCTCCTGGCCGCATGGCAATCGTCCGGCGATTCCGGTACCGTATGCGACGGAAACGATGCACGGATTCGAATATCAGGCGGCCTGTCATCTGATCCTGATCGGAGAAGTCGGGAAGGGACTGGAGATGGTGCGCGCGGTACGGGACCGTTATGACGGTGTCCGGCGCAACCCCTGGAACGAGATCGAGTGCGGCAGCAACTACGCCCGTTCCATGGCCAGTTATGCTCTGTTGAATGCCTTCTGCGGGTATTCGTTTCACCTGCCGGACCAGGAACTCGGATTCGCCCCGATACGCAAATCGGGCGAAACTTTCCGCTGTTTCTGGAGCATTGGAACCGGATGGGGCTGCTTCCTCGAAGATGACTCCAGGGTAAAACTGGAACTCAGGTACGGTACTCTGACGTTGCGGAAATTCCGTGTGGATTGTGCTTCCGAAATTCAGCGTGTCACTGCAGCCGGTCGGGAAATCGTCTTCCGGACAGACGGCGACAAAGTGTTGTTTTCCGCACCGGTGGTTCTGACCGCGGGCGAGTCGCTTGAGCTCCGTTGTCAGCATACTGCAGAGAATTGATCTCCGGTGTTTTGTGTCGTGTTTCCTGTGCCGGGTTCCTTCTTCAACCGTGATCTTCATGGGAAGCCGGAAGCGTGTTCCGCAAGACAAATATTTAGGAATTTTTAATAATAAGGCAATATTATTCAATTTCGTGGCGTTATATGGGTGACCGCAGATAAAAAAACAATCCATTGTGCGGTCGGAAAGGAAAGAGGATCATGAACACCACGAAAAAAATACTGGTCGGGTGCTTTATCGCACTATTCGGAGCCGCCGTTTTCGCCGGGGGACCGCGACCGCCGGAGCCCCGGGAGCATCATCACGACAAGGGAGAAAGCGGATTGGAGCTGGCAGCCGGAATTGTAGGTTTGATTCGCTGGGCGGTATCTCCTGTACCGCCAGCAGTCGTGCAGCCGCCGGTGGTGGTCCAACCTCCTGTTGTGGTGCAGCCGCCGGTAGTGGTCCAACCTCCTGTTGTGGTGCAGCCGCCGGTGGTGGTCCAACCTCCTCCGCCGCCGACCCCGTGGCACCGGCATCAGAATCCGCCGTTTCGCAGAGGACGGTTCTGAGTGCTCTTCTCCGGGAGGCGAAGCAGCCAACGCGCCCTGTCGCAGACAGCGGCTCCCGCTTTCTCTGCCGGGGCGCCCGCGGGGGGAAGCGGAGAAGTGGGATCCCCTGCCGTTTCTGAAACGCAGATTCAATGCGCCGGCGGGGAATGGGTGTCAGAGTTCCGGTCGCCGGTAGTTGATGGCCTCAAAAATATGCTCATCTCGAATTTCGCCACCACCGGCAAGGTCCGCAATGGTTCGGGCCACCTTCAGAATCCGGTCATAGGCGCGGGGACTGAGTTTGAACCGTGCGATCGCCTGCCGCAGCAATTGCGCACCGCCGGGGGAGAGACGACAGAACTCCTGAAGTTCCCGGCTTGACAGGCGGGCGTTGCAGTTGACGCCACGTCCCGCAAGGCGTTGCTGCTGAAGTCTCCGGGCCCGGATCACCCGTTCCCGGATGGTTGCACTCGATTCTCCGTCTGGAGCCGCGAGCAGTTCCTGTTCCGAAAGCTGGCGAACCTCGACCTGCAGATCGATCCGGTCAAGCAACGGGCCGGAGAGTTTCTTGTTGTAACGCCGCTTTTCCTCCGGTTTGCAGGTGCAGCCAAGTTCATAAGCCCCGCGCCCGCAGGGACAGGGATTCATTGCGGCACACAAAATGAATCGGGCTGGGAAGGTACAGCTGCCCGCGGCGCGGCTGACGGTGATGAAGCCATTTTCCAGAGGCTGCCGGAGAACCTCAAGCACACTGCGTTTGAACTCCGGCAGTTCGTCCAGAAAAAGCACACCGTTGTGAGCAAGACTGATCTCCCCGGGGCGTGGATCGCGTCCGCCCCCGATCAGACCGACGTCACTGATCGTGTGATGCGGGGCGCGGAAGGGGCGCCGGTTCAGCAGTGGCCGACCGGTTCCCAGCAATCCGAGAACACTGTGGATGCGACTGGTTTCAAGAGTCTCCTCCAGCGTCATCGGCGGCAGAATCGTAGCGAGGCGCATGGCAAGCATGCTCTTTCCGGTCCCCGGGGGACCGCTCATCAGCACATTGTGTCCGCCGGCAGCGGCAATCTCCAGCGCCCGTCGCGCCAGCTTCTGCCCTTTCACTTCGGAAAAATCCGGTTCCCGGCAATCTTCCGCCGCCAGGTATTCCGTCAGACCGGCGCGGAAGGGAAGTATTCCCCCGTCGAGGATGAATCCGGCTGCCTCGCGGAGGGTTCCCACCGGAAAAACGGCAAGTTTTTCTCCCGTGGCAAGGGCTGCTTCTTCGGCATTTTCCATGGGAACCAGTAAGGATTCAACTCCGTGCTCCTCTGCCAACCGGGCAGCGATCGGCAGAGCTCCCCGCACCGGACGAATCGTTCCATCAAGCGCGAGTTCCCCGATCACCGCAACGGAGTTCAGTTTTTCGCGTGGAACGGCTCCGGTGGCAGCCAGCATGCCGAGCGCAATCCCGAGGTCAAAACCGCCGCCCTCCTTGCGCAGATCCGCCGGAGCCAGATTGACCACGGTGAACCCCCTTGGAGGCAGAAAACCGGAACTTGCAATGGCCGAACGCACCCGGTCCCGGCTCTCCTTGACTGCGGCGTCGGGCAAACCGACAATGGAGATCGCTCCATCGGGACCGCCGGGGCTCGTCCCGGTGGCGTTGACCTCAATTTCAACTGGATAGGCATCAATCCCGATCACCGTTGCGGAACAGATTTTGGCCAGCACCTTTCGCTCTCCCGATTGTTCTTATTTGGAAATCATTCCGGCAATCCGGTCGTAATCACGCAGCAACGGTCGACCAAACCGGTCGGCGCTCCATGCGGCATCTTCCTCGGGACACCCCAGCACTCGCAGACGCTCCGGAAGCTCTTCTGGAATCTCTGAGCAGGGGAGGGGAGCCGCAACCGGTTCAAGCCAGAGTATTCCGGCATTCCGATCGAGGGCGGCGACCCGACGATGCGGTATCGCGGCGAGCTGCAGAAAAAAATGAGCCAGAAACAGATTTTCCGCCATCAGCGGCTCCTCCCGGCGGATTTCGCAGCCCTCCAGGGGCAGCAGTTCACGAACCTGATCCACACTCCGGAGCAGATTCCCTTCCGAACGAGTGAATTTCGGATATCCCCCGAGAATCTGCTCACGTCTCCGGGGCCATTCGTGATGAAGGCGCGCCGCCTCGCGACGCAGCGCCCGTTCGTAAAAAACTCCGGCGTCGGCAACCCCGTATTCAGAAAGAAAATGCAGCATCGTCTTCCGATCGAGGCAGGTACGCAGCTCCATCCCGATCCGTTCCTGGCGGTAGCGCCGGAACAGCCTGTCGAAGAGAGTCATGGTTCTGACTCCATAGACATCCACCAGTGCGAACTCACCGGTGGAACGGGAGATCAGAATGTTGCCTGCATGAAAATCCGGGTGAAAGAAACCGGAATGGAGAAAGGCAGAGATGAAGTCAGCATAACGTTTCAGGAACGGCCCCGGATCGTCGCCGCCGGATTCAAAGCGCCGGTAGAAGTATTCCGCAACAGATTCCGACTGCGGCCACGCTTCCGTGATCAGGAGCGTTCCCGCGGCGGATTCTCCGCAGGCAAGATAATTGACCACCGGGATCCCGGCATCGCGCAAATGTTGAAAACTGCGCCACTCCCGGCGGGCACGCCCTGACTTGCGGCGATCATATTTGAAATAGAATGTATCACGGCGCATCACGGTTCTGACCGGATTTGATTTTACCTCAACTGCCTGATTCATCAGTTGTTCCGGTGTGTCGCCGAGCCGCTTTCTGGCCGTTTCATCGGCCCATAGATACGTCCATTGCGTCATGGAAGAACCTCGCCGAGCAGAAAATTCGCACCACCGAACTGCCGGACCGATTCTCCGGCCAGAAAGCCGGATTTCAGGAACGGCCCGATTCCGCCCGGGGCATCCGGCAGTTCCCAGATCAATCGCGCTCCGGCATACTGTTTCCGGAAGGCTCCATTCCCGAGAATTTCCCTGAAGATCCGCACAGAATCCGCATACGGCGGATCGGCGAAGATCAGATCCGCCGCCGGACAACGTCCGAGCCAGGTATGCACGGATTCCACACCGGCAGGAATTACTGCAAACGCGGTCTGCACTCCTGTTTTTCGGATTCCGGAGATGTTTGCCTCAATCGCATCGATATGACGGGGATTGTTTTCAACCAGTGCAACGGAAGCCGCTCCCCGGCTGGCGGCCTCCAGCCCGAGCGCACCGCTGCCGGCACAGAGATCGAGAACATCCGCATCGATCACGGCCGGGCCGATACTGTCGAAAAGCGCTTTACGCGAGCGCCCTGCAGTCGGCCGAACCGCCATCCCGGCAGGAACCGTCAGCTCCATGTTTCGTGCAATTCCGGCGATGATCCGCATAAAAGTTCCCCGATTTCAAAGTACGTCTGTCAGGAAAAAGAGTGGGGAGAATAGCTTCATCAGCACTCCCCGATTCCGGCGCAGAAGCCGCCGGATCACTCCCATTCGATTGTCCCCGGCGGCTTGCTGGTGATGTCGTAGACGACACGATTCACACCGTTGACTTCGTTAATGATACGTGATGAAATACGCCCGAGCAGATCGTAAGGCAGTTGCACCCAGTCCGCAGTCATGCCGTCTGTACTCTCAACCGCCCGCAGCGCAATGACGTAGTCGTAAGTTCGTTCGTCCCCCATCACCCCGACACTGCGGATCGGCAGAAATACCGCGAAGGTCTGCCAGATGCTGTAATAGAGTCCCGCCTTCTTGATTTCATCGACCACAATTTCATCTGCGTCTTTCAGAATACCGAGGGTTCGGCGGCTGATCGCGCCGAGATGCCGCACCGCGAGTCCCGGGCCGGGGAAGGGCTGCCGCATGACGACATCCTCCGGGAGCCCGAGCTGACGCCCCACTTCGCGGACTTCATCCTTGAAGAGCCGGCTCAGCGGTTCGAGCAGTTGAAATTTCATTTTTTCGGGAAGTCCGCCGACGTTGTGATGGCTCTTAATCATGGCCGACGGGTTTCCGTCGATGGGAACACTTTCGATCACATCAGGATACGTGGTTCCCTGTGCGAGGAACCGGGCATTTTCAATTTTTGCTGAAGCATCATCAAAAACAGCGACAAATTCATTGCCGATGATCTTGCGCTTCTTTTCAGGCTCTTCGACTCCGGCGAGTTTATCGAGAAAACGATCCGTGGCGTCAATGTAGATAAGCTGCATCTGGAAATTACGTCCGAACAGGTCACGGACCCTTTGTGCCTCATTTTTGCGCAGCAACCCGTTATTGACGAAAATACAGTGGAGCTGACGGCCGATCGCCTTGTGAATCAGCGCTGCGGCGACAGAGGAATCGACTCCTCCGGAAAGACCGAGAATCACATTGGAATCCCCGACCTTTTCCCGGATTTCACGTATCTGCTGCTCGATGAAGGACTCCATCGTCCAGTCTCCGGAGCAGCCGCAGATCCGACGGCAGAAATTGCCGAGAATATCACGACCGCAGGGCGTGTGAACCACTTCTGGGTGAAACTGAATCCCGTAGAGTTTTCGCCCTCCCAGCCGCACAGCACAATACTCGGTATTGCCGCTTGAACCGAGAATCTCGAATCCCCCCTCCGGCATCCGGGTCACCTTGTCGCCATGAGACATCCAGACCTGAATCTCGCCGGGAAGTCCATCGAAAAGGTCCCCGCTGCGCTCGATTTTCAGCATTGCCTTACCATATTCCCGCGCTTTGCCGCGGGTGATCTCGCCGCCGAGGGTATGAATCATCAGCTGCAATCCGTAACAGATGCCGAGTATCGGAATCCCCAGGTCAAAAATGGCCGGATCGCATTTGGGGGCATGGTCGGCATATACGCTCGATGGCCCGCCGGAAAGGATGATCCCCCGGGGATTTTCTTCCCGGAGCACCGCGGCGGACGTATTGTACGGCATGATTTTGCTGTACACGTTGCATTCGCGTACCCGTCTGGCGATCAGTTGACTGTACTGAGACCCGAAATCGAGCACGATGATGGTTTCACTCATCTTGACTTCCGTGTGGTTTGAAAAACTTGATCTGATTAAACGGTAATATAGCACAAAAAACCCCTTTTTTAAAGGGGAAAACACTTTAAATTTGCACCTTTTGAGTTAAGTTAATAGTACTCGGAAAACAATCCGCCAGCGGGAAATTCAGTGGTGAACCCCATGAAAAAGTTTGATATTGAAGCGTTTGACCCGAATATGGCTCCCGGCGCGACACGTGACGGAAATCTGATCTGGCTGCCGCCTGATACTCCTCCCATGCGGCTCGACGGATTTGCCTTCAGGCGGCCGGGCGGTCCGTTCCGCCGTCTTGACTTTGATCCCGGTTTACCCGAGGCGATCAATGCCCTGGCGGGACATACGGCCGGAGGCATGCTTTCATTTCGTTCCGACACGCTCACGATCCGGATCCGCGCGACCCTTGAAAAGCCGGCCCGCATGGATCATATGCCGATGACCGGCGCAGCAGGTTTTGATCTCTATATGGGAGCTCCCGGCAATCGCCGCTTTGTAGGAGTGACCCGTTTTGAGATCAACGCCGAATCCTATGAGGCTGAAATTTTCTGCCATGAGCGTCGCGAAGTGCGGGAGTTTCAACTCAATTTTCCGCTTTACAGCGGTATCTGCGCATTGGAAATAGGAGTTGACGCCGACGCAAAGCTGTTTCCTCCATCCCCCTGGAATGATGATCGGCCGATCGTCTATTACGGAAGTTCCATTGCGCAGGGGGGATGTGCGTCGCGTCCCGGTTCGGCACACACCGTCCAGTTGAGCAGGCGTTTCAATCTCCCGGTATTGAATTTCGGTTTTTCCGGCAGCGGGAAGGGGGAACCGGCGGTAATTGAAAAGCTTGCCTCCATCGAAAATCCACGGCTTTTCATTCTCGACTATGAGCCGAATGCCGGGTTGGATGGGATCAGGGCGACACTCTCCGCCGCGCTTGATCTGCTGCGACACCGACATCCGCGGGTTCCCGTTGTGGTTCTCTCTGCCCAGCGCTGGATCCGGGAACTGGTGATTCTGGGGAGAGCAGATCAGCGTTGCGCCGATCCACTGGAGGCAATTCGTTTCCAGCAAGATCAGGTTGAGAGGCGTCGGCGGGCCGGAGATCGCGGGGTCCACTTCCTCGACGGCAGTGGATTGCTCGGGGTGGACTGGTATGAGTGTACCGTGGACGGCTGCCATCCGACAGATCTTGGATTCCGGCGCATCGCCGATTTCCTGGAGCCGGAACTGCGCCGGATCCTGAATGAAACCCAGACGGAAATACATGGAATCTCAGAAAATGAGTGATGAACTTCTCTATTGTGTCAGAGTGAACGACAACTCCGATGGCTTCGAGCTGGCGGCCGAAATGCTTGCTGCTCTGGATCTTCAATTCAGCAGCTGGGAGGATCGCGAGAACCATCGGGTGATCCATACCGCATATGCCCTTACGCAGGAAGAGGGAAGAAACAATCTCGAGCGCATCCGTAAAGCGGTTGCCGATTGGACACCGCTCGGCCTCAACGTCGGCGAAATCGAATTTTTTGAGATGAAAAAAGAGGATTGGTCCGAAGCCTGGAAGAAATATTTCAAACTGATTCCGATCTCCGATCGCCTGATCATTCGGCCGAGCTGGCTGGAGTGTGTCCCGAAACCGGGTCAGAAGGTATTGCAGATCGATCCCGGAATGACTTTCGGAACGGGACAGCACGCAACGACTCTGTTCTGTCTGAAGATGATTGATCGCTTCTCTGCAGATCCGGAAGTCGAAAGTCTGCTCGATGCCGGTTGCGGCTCCGGAATCCTCTCGATCGCCGGCGCGCTTCTCGGATATCAGCCGGTTGACGCCTTCGATTACGATCCTGATGCCGTCGCGGTTACGCGGGAGAACCTTGCCCGTAACGGGATTGCGGGAGTCGAACCCGCGTGCGCCGATGCCGCCGACTATCCCGGGCGACCGGAAAAATATGACCTGGTTTGCGCCAATATTCTCGGTCACCTGCTGAAGGCCTATCGCAACAATATCGCTTCCTGGGTACGTCCCGGCGGCTACCTGGCATTGGCCGGCATTCTGGATCGGGAGTTCGACGGGGTGAGCCGTGCCTTCACCGAAATCGGTTTTGAAGAACTGGAGCGCGAAACATTGAAGGAGTGGACCAGCGGACTTTTCCGCAAACGCTCCTCCGATCAGTTCTGACGCGGATCAAGCGCATCGCGTAATGCGTCGCCAAGGACGTTGAGAGCCAGGACCAGGAGAAACATGAAGCCTGTGGCGGTGGCGATCTCCCACCAGATTCCACGCCACAATCGTTCCTGCCCGTCGGAGATCATCACTCCCCAGCTCGGCGCAGTCTGAACTCCGAACCCGAGATAGCTGACGATCACTTCAAGCATGATCGCTCCCGCGAAGGAGAGTGTGAAGTAGATGATCACCAGATGAAATACATTCGGCAGAATATGGCGGAAGATGATCACCGGCGAGCTGACCCCCGCCACGCGGGCGGCCGCCACATAGGGCATTTCGCGCAGACGCATCGTTTCCCCACGCACGACCCGGCAGAGTGTTACCCAGCCGGTGACGCCGATTGCGAAGTAGACGGCCAGCATCCCCGGCTCCGCCCGCAGCACGGTACCGAACAGTTCCGCCGGAATCATCAGGCAGGGAGAGAGAAAATTGCGCGACACAAGAAGGGCAAACGCCAGGATGAAGAGCAGCGTCGGCATGGAGGCGAAGGTACTGTACGCCCATACCACCCAGTCATCCAGCCTGCCGCCGTAAAAGCCGGCCACAGCGCCGAGAGCAACCCCGATCAGAGCCGAGATCACGCTGGCAATCACACCGACCTTGACCGCGGTCGCACTGCCGGCAACGGCCCGGAGCAACACGTCGCGTCCCTGGTAATCGGTACCGCACCAATGCCGGGGGGAGGGGGGGGCGTAACGGGCCGCTTCATCGACGACCTGGTAGATCGGCGTCATACTTTTCCATTCACAGAAGATCGTGTATACTTCCGTACCGAAAGCGATCAGCACATAGAGTGCGACCACGGCAAGAGAAATCATCCCGAGCCGGTTGTGTCGCAGCTTCTCCCATGCCGTCGCATACCTCATCGGGACTCTCCTTTTGCGGCACGGCGCATCAGACAGACCTGCAAAAGTGCTATATCCGAAGGAGTTACCCCATCAATCCGTCCTGCCTGAGCCAACGTGGTCGGGCGGATCTTCTCCAATTTCTGGCGGGATTCATTGCCGAGCCCGCTGATGCGCCCATAATCGATGTCGGCGGGGATGGGCCAGTTTTCAAGTTTGCGCAGTTTTTCGATTTCCGCCGCTTCCCTCTGAAGATATCCATCATAACGAGCCTCCACCAGAACCTCGCGCCAGACGCGCCGGCCGAGTCGGTTGTCGGGCAGGGGAGGGAACATTGCCGCAGGGAAGGGGATGGCTTCGGAGGCGTGCTCCAGCGGTGTATTTTCCTCGAGATCTTTCAGATGAACCAGCAGCGGCTTGCCGGCATGGCGTTTTTCCCGGAGCTCGCATAGTGTGGATGTCAGGAGCTTCCGGTATTCCTGGAAGCGGTCAAATTTCTTTTGCGGCAACAGGTTGTTCCGCCAGGCCCATTCGCAGAGCCGCAGGTCGGCATTGTCCTGTCGCAGCACCAGTCGATATTCTGCGCGGCTGGTGAAAAGCCGATAGGGTTCGACAATCTCCTTTGTCGTCAGATCGTCGATCATTACTCCGATGTAACTCTGATCCCGGCCGAGTTCACACAAAGACCTGCCTGCTGCCGTGCGGGCGGCGTTGAGTCCGGCCAGAAGCCCCTGTCCGGCGGCTTCCTCATAACCGCTGGTACCATTGATCTGTCCGGCGGCGAAAAGGTTGCGATATCTCTTGATGCGAAGTGTCCGCTCCAGTTGCTCGGGTGGGAGGAAGTCATATTCGATCGCATAGGCATAGCGTGAAATCACTGCGTTTTCCAACCCTGGAACCGAATGGATCATCTCCCGCTGCACTTCCGGCGGCAGGCTGGTGGAGATGCCATTGATGTAATATTCCCGGGTCTGCGCTCCCTCCGGCTCCAGAAACAGCAGATGGCGGGGATGATGGGGGAAGCGAACCACCTTGTCCTCAAAAGATGGGCAATAACGCGTACCGATTCCCTTGATGACGCCTTGATACATTGGAGAAAACTGAAGGTTGCGTCGGACGATTTCCGCAGTCGCATCAGTGGAATAGACCTGATAACAGGGCAGGTCGTGCCTCGCGGCTTCCGGCAGGGCAGGGCGGAGATCGGGATCCCAGCAGCTGAATTGTTCCTCGCACTGTTCCGCCGCCTGAAGTTGCATCGCGGAAAAATCGATCGTTTTGGCGAGAATGCGGGGAGGGGTTCCGGTCTTGAGCCGCCCGAGTTTCAACCCCAACTGCCCGGCAAGAGCGCCGGAGAGAGAGCCTGCAGGGAAATCCCCTGCCCGCCCTCCCGGGAAATTACGCAATCCGTAATGAAGTCTGCCGTTCAAAAAGGTACCGGTGGTGAGCACGACAGCCCGGCAGGAGATACGATCTCCAAACTGATTTTCAATACCGACAATCTCTTCATTTTCAACGAGAAAACCGGTCACTTCAGCCTGAAGGATATCAAGATTCGGCATCTCTTCCAGCCACAGTTTCATCCCCCGCTGGTAGTTGACTTTATCACATTGGGAACGGGGAGACCAGACTGCAGGTCCCTTGGTTCTGTTGAGCATCCGGAACTGGATGGTCGCCGCATCGGTCACGATCCCCTGGACACCCCCCATCGCATCGATTTCACGAACCACCTGGCCCTTGGCGATACCACCGATCGCCGGATTGCAGCTCATCTGGGCGATATGATCCAGATTCAACGTAACCAGCAGCACGGTCGCGCCCGCCCGGGCCGCCGCCATGGCTGCTTCGCAACCTGCATGACCGGCGCCGATGACCGCGACATCGTAAGATTTCATCATCATCTGTTCTGAAAAGAAAAATAAGAAGGTTGACACTTCCTATAAATATAGACCATCACGCGTTTTTTCGCAAATCGGATGAATTGGAAATGAAGAAAACTCGATGTCACAGAAAAAAAGCGTTTATTCTTCTTTTTTTTGTCATCAAGTTATTAACAACCATGTTGATCATAAATTGCAATTATTTTATTATAAATAGATTACGTCTATCATCCCCTGCTCTGAAATCAATTCTAAACTTAACATAACATACATTATGCGACGTTATAAATTGCAAATGCGGGCTCAGGAAGGCCCGCAAATAAAAGTCGCATATAACAACTTATGTGAAGGATTATCCCACGCACAGCGTCGATTTTACCTGTCTGAAGGAGTTTTTGACGATTGATATCGTTCCAGACCGCATTTTCAGATACGACAAGGCTGCAGGGAGTGTCTCTGGTTCCGGAAAAAAAGCAGTCAGATCAAAGGAACAGCTTCCGAGACGTTTCGACGTCCGGGATATTGCCGGGTCAGGAGTGCGAGATCCTCCGGTTCCATCCGCCACCCCACGGAAGCGAGGTTTTCGTCAAGATGTGCCGGATTCGCCATGCGTGATATCGTCACCACACCGGGCTGTGAGATCAACCAGTTCAGGGCAATCTGCACCGGGGTGCACTTATATTTCTCCGCCAGATTTCGCATCAGGGGGACATTGAAATCCACACCGCGCAGGGGACGCCAGGCGATCACAAGCACCTTCTGCTGTCGACAATATTCCAGCAGGCCGGTCACCTCAATTTCACGAACCTGCAGATTGTAATGCAGCTGATTTGCTGCAATCGGTGTTTCAGAAAGACTTTGTGCCATGCGCAACCTCTCCAGAGAAAAATTGCTGACACCGATATGCTGAATTACCCCCTCCCCCTGAAGCCGGTTCAAGGCGCGAAAGGTTTCCGCAAGTGGAATTTCAGGTGCAACCTGATGAATCAGATAGAGATCGATAGACTCGACTCCGAGTCGTTTCAGACTTCCTTCCGCAGCTCGCAAGACATCATCGTACCGCAAATGGGTTTTCCAGACTTTGTCGGTAAGAAAGAGGGTGTCGCGCCCCCTGCCCCGGATCGCTTCGGCGACCAGCTCCTCCGCATGCCCGGAAGCGTACATTTCTGCGGTATCGATATGCCTCAACCCGGCGTCAATACCCCGTCGGATTGCAGCAACATCGGCAGCGTCGTCATTCGCAAAATCACGTTCCCCGGCACCGCCCATGCGCCAGGTCCCCTGCCCCAGAACCGGCAGAGCAAAACTTCCGTCAAGTGTCTTGGTCGGTATTTCCATTTCGTTTTTCACCGCCTGCGGTTCTGCAGTCTCTTACGCCGCTCCCGTTCTTTCAGGAATTTCCACCGTTGCTTGTGGTCGGCGAATAGAATGATGATGCTCAGTACGCCGGAAATCATGAAGCCGAGGAGTCCGATCAGCGGCACATCTCCCCAGAACGGTGGAATTTTCGCCACGATCACAAGGCCGGAACCGATGACCAGAGCGGAAACCAGCATGGAACGGGACAGGCGCTCCCCGGTCACGTAAAGGGTTTCCTCGATATCATCGAGCCGGTGGTGTTCCACCCGAAGTGTTAAATCTCCATGTTCCACTTTATGCAGAAGCCCCCGGAGTGATTTCGGCAGATTCTGCAACGACTGCAGGTTGTCGTCAAGATCATCCAGAAAGTGTCTGATGTAGGGAACCGGATTGAGACTCTTCCATTTGAGTTTCCGCACAAAGGGCTGTACCATTTCAACGATCCGCAGTTGCGGATTGAAGGTGCGGCCCAGCTGCTCGATCGAGATGAGCGCCTTGAACATCAGGTAAAGATTCGGCTTGAGAGCCAGTTCGTACCGGTTGAAAAGTTCCATCAGCTCTTCCAGAATATGTGAGACGCTGAGTCGTTCCAGCGGGAGATTGATGTTCTCATCGACCAGATCGGAAATGTCACGCTCCAGATCCTCCCGGCGCCCTGTGAATTTTCCGCTGATTGTCATTCGCAGTGCCGTATCGGTCATCAGTGAAATCTGGCCGCGGAGCATGTAGTCGACGATTTTTACGAAATTACCGCGTTCCTGTTCGGAAACGCGACCCATCATGCCGAAATCGACGAAGGCGATCCGATTCCCTTCGAGCAGGAAAAGATTCCCGGGGTGCGGATCGGCATGAAAAAAACCATGCTCGAAGATCTGACTCAAGAGAGAATTAACTCCAAGTTCCGATATATGAATGAGATCGTACTTGTTGCGGATCTCTTCGGATTTCAGGACCTGTGCGGCGGAATCGCCGAAAATGCGTTCCATCGTCATGACGCGGACTGTGGTATACTCCAGATACAGTCGCGGCACGACCAACCCTTCGCTGTCCGCCATGTTCTTCCGGAATCGAAGCAGATTGGCCGCCTCGAAAAGGTAGTTGAGCTCCCGCTTCAGAGAATAGGCGAACTCCTCGACGATCCGGACCGGTTCGTAGCGGGCGAGAGTCTCATTATACTGCTCCAGTTTACGGGCGATGAAGAGCATGATTTCGAGATCGACTTCGATCTTCTGCCGAATACCGGGGCGCTGCACTTTGACTACAACCGGTGTTCCATCCTGCAACACCGCCGCATGAACCTGCCCGATGCTGGCGGCGGCCAGCGGCTGTTCCTCAAATTCCCGGAACAGGTCCCCGGGATCTTTCCCCAGCTCTTTCCGGATGATCGATCGTACCTCATCTATCGGAAACGCGGTGACTTTTTCCGTCAACTTCGCCAGTTCCTCGGCATATTCCACCGAGACCAGATCCGCCCGGGTCGAGAGAATCTGCCCCAGTTTCACGAAGGTGGGACCGAGCTCCTCCAGCAGCAGACGTAATTTTTCCGGCCGACTCCGCCCGGCCAGAGCCGGATTTTCGTGCCAGTGGATTTTGCGCCCGACCGTGAAATTTTCAGTCAAATCCTGAAAGCCGTAGGCGGCCGCCGTCTCGATGATGCGCCAGAAGCGCTTGAAAGATTTGTATTCCCGGTTGATTTCCGATGGTGCCTTGAAAAACATCCGCTCTCTCCTTGCGCCCCCTCTTGAAAAATGCGCCATATCCGATAAATAATATAACCTGAAATTGTTTTTCGCAAAAGGTGTTTTATATTATATCATGAAAAAAACACGTTTCCTTCCGGGGGTCCTGACATATCGATGTCCGATACGCTCTCTTCGCGCGAGGTTGCCGAACGGCTGCAGATTTCCGTCGCTACGGTGCACAACTGGGTAAAAAGCGGCCTGCTGCCGTGTCACCTCCCCTTCCCTCCCCGGAAATTCGACAGCATGCAGGTGGAACAACTGGCGACGGAGATTGCTGCCGGTCGAGTATCGAAACTCCGTGCTCGAGCCAACAAGCGCCATTCCGACCGGCGTACCGCGCCGTTCTCCGCCGGTTCTGCTGCAATCAACCGGATCGTTGTGCTGCGGGACCAAGCGCGGCTCAACACGGATCGGGTACTTTTTACCGCGGCGATGGCGATGTTGTGCCGTGCCGGGGAAGCGGTTCATCTGAAGCCGAAACGATTGTGCTGGTGTGATTTCGGCGGCTGGCGGCGAAAATCTGTTGAGCTCCTGATGAAGGGATGGCACCGGAGTTTCGGGCGTACCGGGATTTCCTGCCGTTATCTTGATATCTTCGAAACCGCGGCGGAACTCGATTTCCGATCTGACGAACTCGGGCTTCTGCTGCAGCTGTTGCGCCGTGAAGGGGTCCGAAGCCGGGACGGCAGTTATTATACCCCTTCGGAGTTGATCCGCACCTTGTTGTGTCGCCACGCCACATCCGGCACACTGCTCGATCCGGGCTGCGGTACCGGGCGTTTTCTGCTGGAGGCGGCTGCATGCGGCTGGCAGTTCAATCAGCTTTATGGAGTTGATGTCGATCAGACTGCCGTGTGGATTGCCACGTTGAATCTGTTACTTGCATTCCCGGACGAACAGCGGATGCCGCAGATCCGCTGTGCCGATTCGCTCCAGCGGCTTCCGTTTCGCCGCAGCCTGAGGTTCGATCTCGTTGCCGCCAACCCGCCCTGGGGAAGAGTTGACTGCGAATCGTGCCGACAGGAGCTCTCCCGTGGAAATGTTCTCGACGCCTTCGATCACTTTCTGCTGCATGCAGTTCGGAAGTGGACGGCATGCGGAGGAGAGCTCACCTTCATCCTTCCGGAATCGTTTTTGAACATCCGTCGTCATGCGGTAATCCGGGAGTTGCTGTTGCGCGATACCACGCTGTTGAGGATCGAGCACCTGGGGCGCCGTTTTAACGGTGTTTTCACCGGTGCGATCGCGTTGTCAGCCCGGAATTTGCCGCCGCCTCCGGAACATCGGGTACAATTTTTCATTCCGGAATCCGGCACTTCCCTGGTGCGGCAACGTGATCTTCTCGCCGGAAACGGAATTATCCTGAGGTGCGGAACCGCAACGACGGAGGCCGGAATCGTACGCAAGCTCAGCGCATTTCCCCACCGGACCCTGGCTGGTCATGCCGAATGGGCGCTCGGAATTGTAACCGGAAACAACCGCCGTTTTCTGGTCGCTCCCGGAACCGCCGGAGCAGAACCGGTCTGCCGGGGGCCGGAAGTGCGGCCGTTCCGTCTGGATCCGGCGACGTACTGGCTGCCTTTCACTCCTGAAGTGTTTCAGCAATGCGCGCCGGAACGGCTCTATCGGGCAGGAGCCAAACTGGTCTATCGATTTATTTCCCGCTATCTGACGATGGCGGTGGACCGGACGGGGGGAGTGACATTGAACAGTGCGAACTCGCTGATCATTGAATCGGGATATTATCCTCCGGAAGCGGTGGCGGCGCTTTTCAATTCATCGCTTTACCAGCTGCTGTTCCGGATGTGGTTCGATACCCACAAGGTCCTGCGTCACGATCTGGAACAACTGCCGCTGCCGCAGCTGCCGGCCTCCGATCTTGCCGCGTTGGTCAACTGGGCGGAAGAAGCCGCCCGGGGGGACGGCCAACCCACCTTGAACATTGAAAATCTGCTTGCAGACCGACTGGAACTTACTCCGTACGAGCGGAAGTTGCTGACCCGTTACCGGCACCCCCTGGTTCAGGCCGCCGGACCCGGATTCCCATCAGAGGACTCTGTACTTTGACCGATTCCAGATTCAACTCCGCCTTGAGAAAGAAACGGCGTTCGGAACCCGGTTCTATGTGCAGTTTGTCGATGAAGGGAAGTACTTTTTCCACCAACACCGAATTTCCCGGCTTGAGTTCCAGAGCATAACGCGGCGCAGGATGGCTGATGTCGAAGGTGAGAGCGATCCACATCTCCTCGTCCGGCGCGTCCTGTCCCGGCAGCCACGGCTGGCAATAAACCAGCACATTGTCGGACTCGTTGCTGTACCATTCGATGATCCGGACCGGTTCTTTGCCGACATTGGTCAACTTGAAATTCAGTTTTCCTCCATCTCCGACGTAGATCAACCGTTGCGGGAGCGTAAGTTCAAGCTCGTAATGCTCCAGAGGCGGGTATTCGGGCAGTTCTACCAGACCTCCGATCCGTTCACCGCCGTCCGGCTCACCGCCGCCTCCGGATTCCCGGACACACCCGGTTCCGGTTCCCAGCAGCAACACGGCTGCACTCATTCCCGTCAGCAGGATACGAAACGCCATCATTTCCTTCTCCGTTATTTCATTTCAAGTTCTGCAACTCGGAAAGTATTTTGATTTTCTCCATCGCATCGGTTGTGACGCGCAAACGGGCGGTAAGTTCCTGGCGCTGTTTGCGCAACCGCTGCCGGCGCAGTTCGGCAATCGAATCCTGAATCGCTTTCTCCGGATCTCGGCACACATGGGTCTCCACCAGCAGCCGACTGACGGCAGGATCGGGTGTCTTGACCAGCAGGGACGAAATTTCACCGGCAACTTGATCGAACTCCCCATTGAGCGCGGCATTGATCGCGAGATTGACCGCCTGCGCGGCAAGATCGTCCGCGGGGAGTTCATCCGGCATCAGAAGCTCCGAGATCCGCCGGGCGGCGTTTTCCGAGTTGACGGCCAATTCCAGTAAGGTCAAAATTGCCGGAGCGTGCGCGGGAGGCGTTTGCACATTTTTCCGTGCCCCGGGAGATTCCGCTTCCCGCCGTACGCGAAACTCCTCATCGCGGCGCCTGGCGCGGTTGACCTGTCGCAGTTCTGCATAGATCGCCTCTTCACTGACTTGAAGCGCAGCAGCGGCTTCGCGGACATAAAGCTCCAGCTCCACCTGATTCTTGATGGAGCAGAGATAACCGGCGACCTCTTCCGCAGCCTGACCACGTCCGGCCGGAGTTGTCATATCGTGGCGCTCCGGCAACGATCCGCAGAGAATCGACAGCCAGGGAACCGCAGCGTCAACCGCCTGCGCCAGCGCTTCGGCGCCTCCATTCGCATAGAGTTCATCCGGATCTTTCCCTCCGGGAATCCGGATCGCCCTGATGTCAAAGGAGAGCGGCAGCAGAATCTCCACCGCCCGCAGAATTGCTTTCTGCCCTGCGGCATCGGCGTCGAAAGCCAGAAACACACGATTCGTATAGCGGCGCAGGATCCTTGCCTGTCCTTCGGTGAATCCCGTTCCCTGCGGTGCGACCGCGCATTCGAATCCGGCACGATGGAATGCAATGGTATCGAGTTGCCCCTCGCAGAGAATCGCCAGATTGCGCTCGGTCATCATCCTGCGCGCCAGCGGCAGCGCATAAAGCAGATTCCCCTTTTTGAACACCGGCGTCTCAGGAGTATTGATATACTTGCCTCCGGCCAGCGGCTTGGGTTCAAGCGATCGGGCGCTGAAACCGACCACCCTGCCCTGTTCATTCTCGATCGCAAAAGTCAGCCGGCCCTTGAAATGATCGAAACAACGACCGGTCTCCTCCTTGCGCCGGACGATTCCGGATGCGACCAGTTCAGCGTCGGTGAAGCCGAGTGATCGGCCGTAGGCGAGACAGGCGGTCCACTCATCGGGGCAGGCGCCGATCTTGAAACGTTCGGCGATCTCCGATGGGATTCCCCGTTTCTTCAGATAAAGCGAGGGAGGGGAATCCGGATTCGACACCAGTGTCCTGCGGAAAAAATCACAGAACTCGGCATTGATCCGGTAGAGCCGCTCACGTTCCCCCGCCCGCTGACGGCCTTCCTCTGGTGTTCCGGAAAAGGAGGATTCCGGAATCACCACGCCGACCCGCGAGGCCAGCATGTGCAGCGCATCATTGAAGCCGACGTTCTCCCGATCCATATAGAAGCGGAATACATCACCGCCCTTCCCGCAGCCGAAACAGTGATACGTCTGGCGTGAGGCGTCGACATGAAACGAAGGGGTTTTCTCCTGGTGAAAGGGACACAGCCCCTTGTAGGTATTCGCACCGCTGCGCTTAAGCTGGACGAAGGTCCCGATCAATTCGACGATATCACACCGGTTGCGGATATCCTCTATGATATCTTTGGAAACACCGAAATTCATGGTCTCAACGTCCGGCGGCGAGCCGGGCAAGCCGGGCTTCGGCCTCCTGCCGTTGTGCGGCATATTCCGGCCGTCCGGAGGTCTGTTTCAGAAAGAGGTTGTAAAATGCCCGCGCATTGCTCTTGGACCCGGCGTAGCGATCCATGAAGGTTCCCATGTTGAACACGGTGTCCGGGGTGTTTTTCGACTTGCGGCATGCTGCCATGAACGAACGTTTCGCCGCCTCATACTCGCCGCGCCCGATCTGGCTGATCCCCAGCTGCGTCAGGTAGGCCGGCGTATCGGCGACGGCCGGATTCAACCGCTTCAACTCTTCGAGATATCCGGCCAGCTGAGGAGAACGCAGTGATGCGGCCGCATTCGCGAGCAGTATCAGCGTATCGGGATCGCCCGGACGAAGCCGGTTGGCCCGCAACAACGCGGTCATCGCATCGGTGGCCCTGGCCGGATCGGCCAGATAGAGCCGCCCCAGCGTGTATTGTGCTGCAAAATTATCCGGATCGAGCGCTACCGCCTGCCCTGCTGAATTCAAGGCCATATCCCGCTCTCCACAGCGTTCATAGGCGATCGCCTGAAAGAGGAGCGCCGGAATGTTCCGGGGATCGAGCGCCACCGCGCGCCCGGCGAATTTCAGAGCCGCGGGCCACTTCTGATTGACCGCATATTCCGCTGCCTTGTTCAGACATCCGTCAACAGTGTTCGGACCGCATCCGGAAAGCCCCAGCACGACGATCAGGCCTGTGGCGGCCCCTGCTCGTTTCATCCTTTTCTTCATCATATGCGCAACCCTTGTCAGTTGAAAACTCAGTTAACGCCGGCCGCTACGGGCACTCACCACCAGTCCCGCGACATAGAAGAGCGCCGCCAGCACCACGATCACCGGTCCGGAAGGCAGACGGTAACAATAACTCACCAGCAGGCCGGCCGTCACGAAAAACGCACTTAAAACCGTCGCCAATCCCATCATCGACCAGAGATGGCGCGTAAAACACCCCGCAGTCGCAGCAGGCAGGGTCAGAAGCGCGATGACCAGAATAATGCCTACCACGTTGATCATCAACACAATGGTCAATGCCGTCAAAGCCAGCAGAACCAGGTAGATCAGCCGCCCCCTGACGCCGCGCAGTTCGGCGAATGTTCCATCGAACGACATCGCCAGGACGTTGTTGTAAAAAAGCAGTGTCGGGATCAGAACGATCGCATCAAGTCCCAGGGTCATATAGAGATCCTGCTGCTCCAGCAGGAGAATGTTTCCGAAGAGATACCCCTGCCAGTCAACGTATCCAGGAGTCCGGGCCAGGAACAGCAATCCGATCGACATCCCGAGTGCCCATACCACCCCGATGATTGTGTCCTCACGTTCTCTCGCGTAGAGGTTGACGATCCCGACCAGCAGGGAAGCCGCCATTGCTCCGATCACCGCACCGATCGTCGGAGTGCACCACTCCCACAGGCAGACTCGTTGCAGAAAGAGCGCGACCCCTACCCCGCCGAGGGCGGCATGTGAGCTGGCTCCGGCGATCGAGGAGATTCTGCGCGTCACAACCATCGTCCCGATCACGCCAAGCGCAATACTTGAAAAAGCCCCGATCAGCAGTGCGTTACGGAGAAATCCCATCTCCGGCAAAAGAAGGTCGTGGAGGAGTTGCGTCATCTGCCTTCTCCTCCCCCGCCGTGTTTTCCGCAATTGCAGAAACAGGAGTGATCGTGGCGGATCAGATTCACTTCGTGATGATAGACGGCATTGGCAGCCTCGGCGCTGAACGCACCGGCACGATGGACTGACAGCTGGCGGTTCACGCAGATCACCAGATCGATTTCCCGATTCACAAAACCCAGATCATGCGAGACGGTGAGAACCATCATCCGCTGCCGAAGCCGCTCCAGCGTCCCGTAGAATTGCTCTTCCGCTCCCGGATCAATATTGGCGGTCGGTTCGTCGAGCAGCAGCAGCTCGGGTTCGCAGGCCAGTGCCCGCGCGATCAACACCCGTTGCCGCTGGCCGCCGGAAAGAGCGGCGAAACTCCGGTCGGCCAGAGGCGCGATGCCGACCTCGTCAAGCGCCGCCAGAGCAATCGCCCGGTCGTCCGCGGTATAACGTCCCCAGAATCCCCGCCGCATTCGCCCCATCAACACCACCTCGAAGGCGGTTACGGGAAAAGCCGGATCCAGCTGATGGTATTGCGGCATATAACCGATTTTCGACCGCGCCTCGGTCGGAGAAACTCCGAAGAGGCGAATTGTCCCCCGCGTCGGAACCAGCACCCCCAGCAGGAGCTTCAGCAGAGTGCTTTTCCCGCCGCCATTGGGGCCGACGATACAGCCGGATTGACCGCGGGTCACCGTCAGGTTGATCTTTTCCAGAATCAGTCTGCCCGGCTCGTATCCAAAGTCGAGATTCGAAATTTCTATGACCGGTTCCGCAGGCATACGGTTACTTCGCCCCCTCGTGGTCGAAGCCCTGTTTCAAAACCTCAGCCATTTTCAGCACATTCCCCGGCAGATCCGCCGCAAGCGGATCAAGTCCGACCGCTTCTCCGTCAATCGCACGGGCCAGTGCCCGGGCACTGGTCGGATTGAATTGCGGCTGCACGAACACCGCCCGGACTCCGGAAGCACGAGCCCGCCGGATCACTCCCGCCAGATGTGCAGGAGTCGCCTCCCGGCCTCCGAGTTCCACCGCGACCTGCTTGAGACCGGTCATGGCGGCAAAATAGCCGAATGCAGGGTGATAGACGTAAAATTCACGG
This sequence comes from uncultured Victivallis sp., assembly GCA_944389895.1. Classification (GTDB taxonomy): domain Bacteria; phylum Verrucomicrobiota; class Lentisphaeria; order Victivallales; family Victivallaceae; genus Victivallis. Next base: position 54,397 of record CALXOA010000074.1, read on the forward strand.
TCGCGATACGGAGCGAGCGCCTCTTTCACTTTTGCTTCAACGCCGGCCATTTCGTCGCGGAAGGCGACCAGATTCCGCCGATATTCCGGGGCATGGTCGGGATCGGCGGCGACCAGAGCTTCACAGATTGCCTCGGCGATTTTCACCGCGTTGTCCAGCGAGAGCCACACATGTGGATCAAGCCCGTCAATGCTGCATTCATCGTGCCCATGCTCATGATCGTGTGCGTGCGCTCCGACAGACTCCCCGGGATGATGATGATGCTCCGGGTCGTTGCAGCCGGCGCCGTCAAACGGGATACGCTGAATTTTTTCCGTGACGTCGATGATCTTCACGCGGGAGGGGGCGAGTGGACGAACGACATCCTGCTCGAAATTCATCCTGGTGGTAAAAAAGAGCTTCGAGGTTGCCGCACCGCGGATATCGTGCGGGTCGGGAGAGTAGTCGTGCGGACTGCGTCCCTCAGGCAACACCGAGCGCGAGTACACCCGTTCTCCACCGATCTTGCCGGCGATATAGGCGATGGGCGGCAATCCGGAATAGACCGGCAGCCTCCCGTCGGCCGCCGCGGCGGCAGGTTCTTCCCCGCAACCGGAAAGCAACGCGGGAAAGAGCATCGCCACACCTGTCGCCAGAAAGAGATATCGCAACATTTCAGAATACTTCACGGGAAATTCTCCTCTTCTATTTTATTAACTCAATAAAATATCCTGAAAGCATGTCAATGTCAAGCGATTCCCACTATCTATCGCTTTTTTTACCTGAATTACTTGAATTTATGATAATTGGATGTATAGTTAGTTCCCCGTACTCTATGCAAAAATAAAACAGGTGTTTGATGAAAAAGATTTTTTTAACCGGCATTACCGGTCTGGTCGGCAGCGCTTTTGTGGTTGCGCTGCTTCGCGAGCGACGTCAGGAGTACGAAATCATATGTCTCGCCCGGAAATCGCCGGTCAAAAGTGCGTTGGAGCGTACGCGGGAGATCATCCGCGATGAATGTACTTTCGATGGTTGTCCGGAACTGGCCGATCAGATTCTCGACTCGGTCAAGGTGATCGAGGGTGATGTCGTTGACCTCAATCCCGAGGAGATGGCGCACAATCCGCTGCTTTCCGGTACCGAGATCGTTTTCCACTGTGCGGCGGACGTCAATCTCGGCAAGGATCCGACCGGCAGGACGTATCGGATCAACTACAACGGTACCGAGAATATGGTAAAGCTGGCCAAGCTGTTGAATGTAAAGGAGTTTCACTACGTCGGGACAGCGTATGTGGCCGGGAAGCTGGTCGGCACCGCATTCGAGGACAAACCGGTCGACAACGGGTTCAACAATCCCTACGAGGAGAGCAAGTACAAAGCCGAAATGCTGGTCCGAGCCTCGGGGATCCCGTTTACGGTCTACCGTCCGGCAATCGTCACCGGCCGCCGCAGCGACGGGCGCATCCGCAAACCGCTGGCGTTCTACCGGATCCTTGAGTTTCTCGGCAAACTCAAGAGTCATCACTGCTCGAAGCACAACCTCGATCAGACGGGGTGGGTCAATCTGCATATCAATTTTGCGACGACTCCCTCGGAACATGTCTACTTCGTTCCGATCGACTATGTGCAGGAAGCGATTACCGCGTTGTTCCAGCAGCCGGTCTGCAACAGAGCTTATCACATCACCGGCGACAGTCCGATCTCGACCCACCAGATTGAAAACACGATCTGTCGTGTGCTCCGGCTCGACGGCACCACCGTCAGCGACGGTCCGGTCGCCCCGACGATGGATAACAAGTTGATGGGGCGTTTCCTGGGAGATCTCTTCCCCTATTTCTCCAGCGATATCATCTTCGACCAGAGCAATGTGCGTAAAGTTCTCGGCGACGGAATCCTCGACTGGGAGTACGGTTCGAAGGGGCTGGAGATCCTGATTCGTTCCTTCTACAAAGACTACTTCCCGAATGTCGAATGGCTGCAATATCTCGCCAATGCTCCGATCGATCGGGAACCGCATAATTGAATTTTGTTCAAAACAACGGGCGGAAGTACCGGTACACGGCTTCCGCCCGTTGTTTTTTGTGGGAGACGGCATGATCATTGATTTTCACACCCATTATTATCCGGAAAAAGTGGTGGCCAAGGCTCTGGCCGCCGTCAACCACAAGATTCCTCATTACACCAACGGCACTCGGGAGGGGCTGCTTGAGTCGATGCGGCGTGCCGGCATCGATTTCTCCCTCGGTCTGCCTCTGGTCAACACGCCGGGCAACAGTCGCGGCGTCAACCGCTGGGCGGCTCAGCAGAATGCGGCGCCGGTGTTTGTCTGCGGATCAATTCATCCGGAAGAGCCGTCACCGCTGGAAACAATCGACTTCATCGCCGATGCCGGCCTGCGGGGAATCAAACTGCATCCGGAATATCAGCGGTTTGAATTTTCCGACGAACGGCTCTTCCCGTTGTGGGAGCGTTGCATCGAGCGGGATCTGTTTGTCCTGACACATGCCGGGTTCGATATCATGTTCATGCCGCCCTGGCATACCGATCCGATCCGGCTGGCCGCATTTCATCGACGTTTCCCGGAGTTGAAACTGGTTTGTGCTCATCTGGGTTCCATGACGATGTGGGACGAAGTGGAAGAGCATCTGGCAGGCCTGCCCGTCTATTTTGATCTGGCCTTCCTGACCCGGGAATACATCACGCCGGAACGGTTGACCGCAATCATCCGCCGCCATGGCGCCGATCGGATTCTCTTCGGATCCGACAGTCCGTGGTGCGATCAGGCGGAGCATCTGGCGTTCATCCGGTCACTGCCGCTCACAGCAGAAGAGCAGGAACTCATTTTCTACCGGAACGCGGCGAAACTGCTGAAACTCTGACGATGTGGGGACTCTCACTCTTTCCGCACGTGGCTGCCGCGCTTCGTGATATCATCTGGCAAACACGTATTCAGAAGAAGAGTTTGAGTGCCGTGACCACCACCAGAACCTGAATAATTCCCTCGAAGAGCTTCTGCGGCATCTTCGCCAGCAGCAGAACACCCAGAATACCACCGATCAACAAAAAGGGAATCATCAGCAGATCGGTCTGAAGCGATTGCAGGGTGATTCTTCCTTCCCAGACGAAAATCGGCAGTTTCGTCCAGTTGATGATCAGGAAAAACCAGGCGCTGCAGCCCATATATTTCTCCTTGGGCAACCGCATGGCCAGAAAATAGATGGCCGCTACCGGCCCGGCGGCATTCGCCACCTGCGTGGTGATTCCCAGCAATGTGCCGCAGAACCCGGCCACAACCGGCCCCGATGGGATCTTGTCGGGAGCCAGACGGGCTCGGATGAAATTGAGTGCCGCCAGCGCGAGGACGATTCCGCCGAGCATCATCTTCATGATCCGGTCATTGTCGGCCGGCAGCACATGCAGGATCCACGATCCGATCGCCAGCCCGGCATAAGCCCAGGGGAGCAGTCGGAGCACGATTTTCCAATCCGCATGACGGCGGTAGTACGAGACCGCCATCAGATCGGCCATCGCCAGCATGATCAACTGCAATCCTGTCGAAAGGCGTGTTTCAAAAACCATGGTCAACAGGACCACCGGGAGCACGCCGATGCCCGGAACCGCGGTTTTGTTGATGCCGATCAGAATCGCACTGACGATCAACGTCACCCATTGGAGCCATTCGTAACTGTTCAGAAAATCCCACATATTCCGAAAAAGAAACAGGCGACGATATCCGCCGCCTGTATGGATTCCCGCGCTGACGAAACCTACAGCGTTCTGCCGGTCAGCATCCGATATGCCTCGAGATATTTCCGCGAGGTTTTTTCGACCACCTCAGCCGGAATTTCCGGACCGGGAGCGCACTTGTTCCAATCGAGCGTTTCCAGATAGTCGCGAACAAACTGCTTGTCAAGGCTGACCGGGCTGACGCCGACCTGATACTGATCCGCAGGCCAGAAGCGGCTTGAATCCGGAGTCAGAACCTCGTCGACCAGAATGATCCTGCCGTCGATTTCCCCGAACTCAAACTTTGTATCGGCCACGATAATTCCGTGTTTTTCAGCATAATCCCGGGCGGTGGTGTAGATTTTCAAGGAGAGATCCCGCAACGCTGTCGCCTTTCCCGCGCCGATCCGTTCGGCTACGCCTTCAAAAGAGATCGCCTCGTCGTGCTCCCCCTGCTCCGCCTTGGTCGACGGAGTGAAAAGCGGCTCGTCCAGCTTGGAAGCCTGCTGATAGCCGGGCCGCAACCGGATTCCCGAAACTTCACCGCTCTTCTGATAATCCTTCCAGCCGCTGCCGACCAGATACCCGCGAACGATACACTCGATCGGCAACACCGAAGCTTTGCGTACGATCATCGACCGCCCCTGCAGATCCTTCGCATAGGGCCTCAAAACCTCGCGACTGGCGACATCCGCCGAAAGGAGGTGATTGGGCACATCCTTCATCAGATCGAACCAGAACAGAGAAATCTGCGTCAACACCTCCCCTTTACGCGGCACTCCGTTCGGCATCACCACGTCAAAGGCACTGAGCCGGTCGGTCGCCACAAAAAGCAACGCATCGCCCAGATCATAGACATCGCGGACCTTGCCACGATTGACCAGCTTCAGTTCCGGAATCTCGGTCCTGATCAATGCACCGTTCGCATCGTACTGCATGGCGTAAGGATTCTCCCGCTTTGAAAATCAGGCGTTGATCGCGCCGATTTCGACCCGGATAAGATCCTGGCGATGCCCGTGGGTGCGGCGGTAGCTCTTGCGCCGCTTCATCTTGAAAGCGATCACTTTTTTGCCGCGGAACTGATCTTTGACTTCCCCCTCGACCGTGGCACCGGCAACCAGCGGAGTCCCGACATTGAGTTTGCCGCCTTCCTCACCGACAGCGAGGACTTCGGAAAAAGTCACTTTTCCGCCGACTTCGACACCGAGTTTTTCGATTTCAACCAGGTCCCCGGTTTTGACCTTATACTGCTTGCCGCCGGTTTTGATGATCGCGTACATTCTGTCTTGCTCCTTCGAAATGGTTATCTGCCAACATACCTGTTTTTTGTTTTGATCGCACAATATCTCGATAATATATACCGTTTTCAGCGCTTTGCAAGCAAAATTCGCGGCAGATTTTTGATTAACTTCGCTACGTAGAGCGCACCGGCATGCCAGGGGGACTGCCCGTAACGCAGCTTCACCCGCAATTCATCGCGCAGACAGGCCGCGATATGGCGGTCGGAAAGCCCCCCTTCCCGATAGAAGGCAATCGGAGCCGGAACATAGAGCGGTCGAATGCCGCAGACATTGATTGCGCGATACATAAATTCATAATCACCGAGCAGCCGGAACGAGTCGTCATAAAGTCCGATCCGCCGATACACCGCGCGCGGCACGAACATCGACGGGTGCGGGGCAAACGCCCCCCGCAGCAGATTACCCCGTCGGAATCCACGCACCAGGCCCAGCCTTTCATATTCGACATCCCCCCAGAAGATACACTCCTCCAGCGCTCTGCTCTCCTTGCCGAATGCGGCCTCCACGACCTCGAAAGCCCCGGGCAGATAGCGGTCACCGGAATTTATGATACCGATCACATCGCCGGTGGCGCGCGAAATACCTTTGTTCATTGCGTCGTAAATGCCGTGATCCGGTTCGCTGACCAGCGCCGCCAGACGGGGGCGATAGGATTCCAGTACCGCGAGCGTTCCATCGGTGGAACCGCCGTCGATTACAATATATTCAAGTTCCGGATAATTCTGACCGAGTACCGAGTCCACGGTTTCGGCGATTCCGGTGGCGTTGTTGAGAACGGCGGTGATGATTGAAATCTTCATGAAAAAAATCAGTTCATTTCAGACGATGCATTCCAGCTTCCTGCCCTTCTGTAAAATACATGTTGGAATATAAAATGCAATCACACCTCCGTAAAACGCGAAATTTTTCTTTTTTTCTCTTATTTTTCAAGCTGCACAACCGTTTTGATTTGACTTTTTGCGAATCGTTGCTATTTTTCAACATCCCCTGAACCAACCTTAATTTTATTGCAAAGGAGGAAAAATGAAATTTCTGACTGGCACAATGATCGGAGCGATGTTGTTCTGCGGAGCGGCGATGATTGCCGACGATGTGGTTGAAGGAGCGTTGAAGACCCCGGAAGCCGTCCAGAAGTGGGGCAATGCAAAGGCGATGGAGTTCCTGCCGAATGGTGGTCCGGAAGGGGATCCGGCGGTGAAACTTTCGACCACCAACACGAATGGTGTGATGTGCGATCTCCGTCTGCCGGTCGACCAGCTCAAGGGGCGGACGCTCGAAGTATCAGCCGATATCAAGATCGAAAACGTCACCAAGCCGAAAGCTGCCTATCTCGGAGTCAAGATGATGGTCGTCTACAAGACTTCCGACGGCAAAACGCAGTATATCGAACACAAGGGCAAGCTTGACGGTACCCATGACTGGCGTGAATTTAAAAACATCGTGAAAATTCCGGCTAATGCGCAGTCGGTCAGCCTCACGATCGGACTTCAGGGCTCCTCCGGCACGGTTTATTTCTCTGATCTTGACATCGAGGTCGAAGATTGAGTATTTCCATGAAAAACGGATTTTCGGGCCTGTTTGCCGCGCTTCTGCTCTGCGGCGCGGCGGGAGCGGGCGAGATTGTACTGGAAGAAAATTTCAATGATCCCGCCGCAGCCACCAAGCTCTGGGGCAAGATGTCGGGAATCACCTTCCTTGAGAACGGTGGTCCCGACGGCTCCGGTTGTCTGAAAGCTTTTTCCGACAACCGGACGCCGGTTCTGGCGACCCGGTTGCTTGACCTTGAGAAAGTACGGGGGCGGAAGGTGACCGTCACCGTCTTGATCAAGGGCGAAAACGTTCAAAAGCCCCCGGAGTCCTATCTGGGGCCCAAGGCGATGATTTATGTCATGAAGGACGGCAAAGGCACGTGGCATGAACATAGCGGCAGACTCTTCGGTACCCATGACTGGAAACAATTCCAAGTCGTGGCCGACATTCCACAGGATGCGACGAAAGTAGAACTTCAGTTTGGAATCCAGGGGGCGCCGGGGACTGTTTATTTCGACAATATCAAGGCTGTCGTGGAATAGCGACGGCAATTTCTCGCGATAAGGGATCAGACAATGAAGTTCATTTCCGGGATAGCGGTTTTCTCGCTTCTCTCGATGCCGTTCTGGCTGGGAGCCGCCGAGGAACCGCAGGTAAAAATCACCGTCGAAGCGGGGAAAGTGGTTGCCGCGGTCAATCCCCTCGGGTTCGGCAACAACATGGAAGCCGCCGACGGGCGCGGTATTTTCGGGGAAAAACATGACGCCCCGACGTTCAACCTCAATGGGGTGAAGTTCGGCCAGGGCTTCTGGGACCCTGTTAAAAATGCGCCTCAGCCGAAAACCACGGCGGAAGCGGCTCCACTCCGGATCGGCATGATGCGCTATCCGGGCGGCTGCCTCGCTCACAATTTCAACTGGAAGCAGGCGGTCGGACCTTTGTCCGAGCGTCCGGATTGGAAGTTCGGTATCGACCAGTATATCGAGCTCTGCCGGAAGATGAACTGGGAACCGGTGATCACGCTGACCGATTTCGCCATGCCGAAAGAGGAGTTGCCGCAGCATGTCGCCGAGTTGGTCGAATATCTGAATGCACCGGCCACTCCGGAACATCCCTGGGCGATGAAGCGGGCGGAATGGGGGCATAAGGAGCCTTATGGCGTCAAATATTTCGAACTCGGGAACGAGTCTGATCACGGAAGCCATCATACCGACCCACGCCGCACATTCACTCCGGAGGAGTATGTGAAATATGCGTTGGATTCGATGAAGCTGATCCGCAGGATCGATCCGACCGTGAAGCTCGGGATTCTTACGGTTCCCGGGAATGGTCTGGATTATGATTGTGAATGGAACAAGACGGTCATCAAGGGCGCCGGCAAAGAAGCGGATTTTCTGATCGTCCATTATTATGGGCCCGGCATCGGCGGTCTCGCACCGCGGAAAGCGCTCAACGCCGTGCTCGCCTATCCGGACCAGCTGGTTGACCGGATGGCGAATTACCGCCGGTTGACGAAGGAACTCACCGGCAGGGAGTTGCCGCTTGCGGTCACCGAGTACAACATCGGCGGATCCGGTAATGAGCCGGTGCCGTATCGTTACACCTATCTGGCCGGACTGATGTGCGCCGAGTTGATGCGTCTCTGGCAGCTGCCTGAAAACAAGGTGGAATTTGCGAATTACTGGCATATTCTGAATGGATGGTGGGGAGCCTATTATTCAAACGAGACGACCGGCGAAATCTCCAGACGATATGCGACTCTGCCGTTTTTCGAGGCGTGGGGTAAATATCGCGGTGACGAGATCGTCAAGGTCGACGTGGAGAACAGCCCGCGGGTGAGCGTATCCGCATCCGCCGGATTGCTGACAATGCGGGGTGATACCTATCTGCCGCCGCGCAAATTCAAGGTTCTGGACAAATTCAATTTCAAGTTTCCGAAATCGGATGCGGTGATCTCCGAGACTCCGGTGGGAAACAACGGTTTCGATGTTGTGTTCAAGAACGCCGCCGGCAACCGTTATGACAACTGTGAACTGATTCCGCGCGCCACGGAGCTCAAGGATAATGAAAGCATGTTGCTGACGGTCAGTTTCGACGCCCGTTTCCTGCCCGAAAAGGGGAGTGAATCGTGTGCGGCGGATTTCGGAATCGGCCTCTGCGACACCCGCGGATGGGATGCCACCAGCTCGGCGATTGCGATCACCGGTGTCCAGAATGCCCGTGACTGGAAACACTTTTCGAAGACTTTCAGCATGCTTGGCGATGCGCAGAGCGCCGACCTGCTTTTCCGGATTGAAAATCCCGGCAAGCCGATCAGCGGCAAAGCGGAGTTCCGCAACATAAAAGCGGAAATCGGCGTCGGAGCCACCTATCCCGCCTACCCGGCAATCAGTGCCTTCGCCACCCGGTCGAAAGACGGGAAGAAGCTCTATCTGATCGTATTCAACAAGGATCCAGAGAAAGCGGTCACCGCGACAATCAAGCTTGATGATTTCAAGGCGGTATCCGGAAACTCGCTGGAACTCTATCAGGAAAAGGTGGAGTCGGTCGATTACTTCAAGGGCAGAGAATCCGCGGTGGCGCTGAAGGATGGTGGCTTCACCAGAAGCTTCCCCGCTCACTCGATGAGCGCTTTTGAATTTTCCGCCGAGTGAAAAAAACGGTACGGTGCCCTCCCCTCACGACGGGGGCACCCCCGGAAACAACACCAGAACAGGTCACGCAGACTATGCTTGAAAAAGCGGAAGGACGCTGGGCGCTGCTTGCGACCGGCCCGGATGGTTCCCGGACCAGATTGACGGTTCGGCCGGTTCAACCGGTCTCCGTCGTCAAACGCAGAGTCGAGGCATTCCCCGATTATGTCCCGGAAGCCTGGGGCGGCTGGCAGAAGGGGTTTTGTCTGCCGGAACTCCGGACACAGGAGTGCAGCTCCCGGGATGCACTTGATCCCGACTCACTCCGGATCGAATCGGAGTCGGGAGAGCTCTTTGAATTTGGTCGCGATTACGACGGCGATCCGGCGTGGGGATCTTTCGGCCGTCTGCCCGACGGGCGCATTCCCGCCGGAGGGACGGTGTTGCTCTCCTACCGGTATTTCCCGCAACGGCTCGATTCGGTCGTGTTGAACAACGCCGGACAACTGGAAGTGCGCGAAGGGGAACTTTCGATGGCGACGCCGGAACCGCCGCCGCTGAAACCGGGGGAGTGTCGGATCGGCAATGTCTTTTTCTGCGGCCGTCCGGAAGAACTTTCCGAACAGATGCTGTTTCCGATTTATGAGACGGCTTATCCGGAAACGGATCTTTCGGCATTCGCCAGGAGACTGTTGCCGCAAACCCTGGCAAAGCTGCGTTGCGGGGAACCGCTGCGCGTGCTCGCATGGGGTGACAGCGTGACGGCGGCAAGTTATCTGCCCTCAGAGAGTCTGCGGTGGCAGGAGCAATTCGTCGAACGGTTGCGGAAACGCTTCCTGAAAGCTGCGATCGAATTGAAGACCGTTGCGTGGGGCGGAAAATGCTCCAGCACCTTTCTGGAGACTCATCCGGGGTATGAAGAGCTGGTATTGGGCGCGGAGCCGGATCTGGTCATCTCGGAGTTCGTCAACGACGCCGGGTTGCCCGCGGAGGAAATTTCGGCAAACTACAACCGGTTCAAGCGCGATTTCAACGCGGCGGGAATCGAGTGGATCATTCTGACTCCCCATTACATCCGCCCGGACTGGATGGGGCTTGACCGGCAGAACGACATTGATGATGATCCACGTCTCTATGTGAAAGTGATCCGTGAATTTGCCGTAAAAAATGCCGTCGCGCTTGCCGATGCCTCCTTGCGCTACGGGCGGTTATGGCGTCAGGGGATTCCATACAACACTCTGATGTCAAACAGCATCAATCACCCGGTCGGCCGGGGGCACGCCATCTTTGCCGATGCACTGACGGCGCTTTTCCCCGACCGCTGAAGATACGGTTTTACTGAGCGCGGCTCCACTCCGCGGCCGCGCGTTTCGTTGCGGAAAGGATGACCGGGTACGGACGACGGCTGTCCTCCGAAAGGAACTGCCCCGCATCGACATCCTCCTCCCGGAATACCGTCATCAGGATTTCGCCGTGCTCACGGTCACGGTCATACTGGATGAAAATGCGGCCGTCGGGAGCCTGGAACCCATCCGGATAACTGATTCCGGAACGCTGATCGAGCATCAGACCGTCATTCCATGTGACGCCGTCATCGTCGGAAAGATAGGCTTCGAGATGCGAGCGCACCGCCGGATCGGCGGGATTGCTGTGTTTGACCAGTAACACCCGCCCGGAAGCGAGTTTACGCAGGAAGAAGCGCGCGGAGGCGTTGGGCAGCGCGAAGGGTTTCGGTACACTCCAGGTATCGCCGCCGTCGTGCGACTCGCACTCGGTGATTCCGTATTCGTTGCGTTGAAGCATCCACAATGAGCCATCCTTCCGTTCGACGACCATCGGTTCATCGAAGGTGCGTCCGAGACGGTTCAGGGCGCCGCCGCGCATCTCCCACGACTTTCCCCGGTCACGGGAAATGAAGATATTGGAACGACGCCAGGGATCCAGTTCCGGGAACAGAGTGGATTTCTCATTGAGCCAGTAACCGGATGTGATCTCGATTCCGACCTGCTCGCGTTTCCACAGATTGATCGGCAACAGCCAGCGGCCGTCGGCAAGAACAGTCGGTTTGTTCAATGCGCAGCCATGCCAGATCCTGCGGGGCGTGGACCAGCTCGGGGTGTCGGAATCGGGATTCTCACAGACCGCGTCCCAGCAACCGGCACGGCCGTCGAAATGACCGAGACTCAGCGTGAAAAAGAGATGAAGCTTCCCGTCGGGATCACTCCAGAGATTGCCGACCACGGTACAGAGGTGGGCCGGCCCGACATATCCGGCATCCAGGACAAATTCCGGCGCTCCGAACGTTCTGCCGTCGTCATCGCTTTTCGCCAACAGAATCACCGCCCGATCGTCGTCACCGCCGCCGAACCAGGCCAGCCAGATGCGACCGCCCGGTGTCCGGTCCATCCCGCAACTCATGGTGTAATCATCAATCTCGGGATAGTAGCGCAGTGAGGGATTCGGCCGAATTTCCGGAGGAATCAATGCGTGATCGACCGCCTCACGCAGAAAACGCTCATAAAGTTCAGTGCGGAATGTCCGGTTTCCCATTTTTTTATCTGTTCCTTTCTTGTGATGGGATTTTACAGCGGCCGGATATGGTCGCGGATTCTCTCTTCAAGTTCCGCGGCATCCCGCCGCGCCAGCGCATCAAGGATCCGGGCGTGACTCCCGGCAGAGTGCCGCACCGCGGCGGCATTGCGGAATTTCATCCGGTACTTCGTGTCGAACATCAATACGAGAACCTGCCCGAGGACCTGAATGACACGGTTTCCCCCGACTTCCTGCAATGCCAGATGAAATTCAAGGTCGAGAGCATCGGCCTCGGCCGGACTTCCGGTGCACTGCGACAACCGGTCGTTGATTGCCCGCAGCCGTTCCAGTCCGGCCGGAGTTACCAGACGGACCAGTTGTGCCGCCTGCCCTGCTTCAAGCAGCAGACGTGCCGCCTTGAGTTCATCGAAACTGCAACCGATCGTCTTGAGTTGAAAATTCAACGTCCGACCGACGTCGACACAGGTCGCTTTCCGGAGAAAGGTTCCCCGTTTCGTACTGCGTTCAAGAACCCCGAGCAGACTCAGATGAATCACAATCTCACGGATCGTGCCGCGGGATACGCCGAATCGCTCGGCCAGTTCCATTTCGCCGGGCAGCCGATCTCCGGGAACGAATTTTTCCGCGACCAGGTAATCCCGGAATTTCTGCAGCAAATCGAACTGATTCACGATGAAACCACAAGCTCCGGATATTGTTTGAAAATAACAGATGATTTGTTTAACAAATAGAATAATACCGCAAGATGCCTCTGTCAAATGAAAACACGTCCGGAACTTCAACAAACTCCGGAAGTTTTCGTCCATCCCGGGCAGGATCAGTCGAGAGTCAGGACAACTTTGCCGATATTCTCGCGACGTTCGAGAATGCGATGGGCCTCATCCGCCTCCCGCATCGGGACCGTTCTGCAGACCACAGACCGGAGTCGACCGGAAGAGAAAGCCGGCCAGTACTCTTTTTCCAACGCGGCGAGAATCCTGCCCTTCATTTCGGGAGTACGGCTTCGCAGCGTACTTCCGATCAGCCGGAGTCCCCGCTTGAAGAAGAGGTCCAGATCGATTTCAGTCTTTTCGCCACCGAGGGTGGCAATTACGATCCAGCGACCGTACCGGGCCATCCGGTTGATGCATCGACCGAGAGCCGCGCCGCCGACACAATCCAGTGCAATGTCAGGCGGATTTGCGTCAAGTGCCGCTTCGAGGTCGTCAGTCCGGTGATTGATGACGACATCGGCTCCCAGACCACGGACAAATTCGGCTTTTTCACCGGAGCCCACGGTTGTGATCACCTTCGCCCCGGCAAATTTCGCCAATTGAATCGCCGCAAGACCGAGACCGCTGGCTCCGGCTTGTATAAAAACGGTATCTCCCGCTTTCATCCCCGCTTCCAGGTGAAGGTTCAGAAATGCGGTGGCGAAGACCTCCGGCAGAGCGGCAGCCTCAACCATTGTCAGCCCGGCCGGAACCGGCAGAACCATCTGCTGCGGCACCTTGACCTTCTCGGCATATCCACCGCCACCGAGCAGAGCGCACACAGGATCGCCGGTTTTCCAGCGGGAGGTCGCCGGCGCGGAAGAGATCACACCTGCGACTTCAAGCCCCGGCCACTCCGGCCATCCCGGCGGCGGCGGATAATTCCCGGCCCGTTGCAGCAGATCGGCGCGATTGAGCGCGGCCGCCCGAATATCGATCACCACCTCGTCCGGGCCGGGGACGGGGTCGGGAACTTCGGTCCATACAAAATTCCGCTTTTCATCCAGAACAACAGCATGCATCGTTTCACCTCCATTTCCGGTATCCGGAGGCGGCCAGGGTCACCTCGTGAACCAGATAATCGTGTTCATAAGTGTAAGGGTTCGCCATCTCTCCGCGGATGATTTTCGCCAGTTCGCGAAGCTGATCCTCATACCGATCCGCGACGATTCCGCAGTTGACGACACTGGGCCCGGCCGGATACTCCGCATTCGCCTCCTTCAGGGTCAGGAGCATCTCCAGCGGTTTCCCGTCGAAATGTTCCAGCGGACAGAGTTCCACCGAGCCCCGTGTACCGCAGACGCGCAACCGCCGCCGTGGACTGCCGTTCACTTCCTGACTGCACGCCCGCAAGGTGGCCGTCGCATGGGGATACTCCAGAATCGCAACGCAGTTGTTCCGGATGCGATCAGGATATCCCGGCGCGGACTTCAGGAACGGCGTGATTTTTTCAGGCCTGCCGAGCACAGAAACCACAAAGTCGACAAAATGGCACCCGAGGTTGTACATGATTCCTCCGGGGAATCTGCCGATGTACTCCTGGTAGGCGTCACCGCCGTAATTGTGACTCATACTCGCCTGAATTTCGAAGACGTCGCCGAGCCATCCCTCGCGAACGGCCCGGCGGCACAACAGCATCGCCGGATTGTTGCGGAACATGAACCCCATCTGAAAGGGGAGCTTTCGCTCCCGGCACCCGTCAAGTAACTTCTTGTAAAGTTCGAGATCTTCTCCAGCGGGTTTGTCCATGTGCATCGCAAGGTTACGCTCCATACAGCGGAGCGCCATCGGAACAAGTTCATTGTTGGGGACCTCGACGGTGACGGCCTCGAGCCCCGGATAATGCAACGCCTCATCCAGCGTAAGTCGACGCAACCCCTCGTAGTATGATGGGGTTTCGTCAGTGAATCTCGGACTCTTCGAAAAATCATGATCATCGACATAACCGACGATCTCGTAAATCTCGGGCAATCTCCTCAGGGAGATGATCTTTCCCGGTGCATGTTCGTGACAGACGCCGATCTGGGCGATTTTAATTCGTTCCATCTTGATCCTTTCGTAGAAGTGTTGTTTCCCGACTCCAGCCGCGCGGGGGCTGTGAAAATCATCTCAGCAATCTCCAGTCGAACGCGATACCGAGCGGGGGATTTTTCGTCCGGCAGAGACAATCGTAGACTTCATGTGCTTCAGCAGGCGAAACAACCTCCGAGATCAGGGGCCGCACCTGAATCCGCCCCGCGGCAAGCAACTTCAGAAATGTACGATAATCGTCATGTTCACTCCACGCCCCGGGACGCGATTCATGTTCAGGCCGTGTGGCGGTGTGCGCACCGATCAGAGTGATACCGCGGCGGTGCACATAGCGGTAGAAATCGATCGGAACATCCGAAATCCGGGTACAGCCCAGCAATGCGATTCTCCCCATCCATGCGACATACTCAAGCGCCTGTTGAAGCGCTGCCGCAACGCCGGTCACTTCAACGACCGCATTCACCCCCTTGCCGCCGGTCGCCTCCATCACGCGGGCGATGAAATCGGGATCCGCAGGAGAGAATACCTCGTCCGCTCCGAGTTTGACCGCCAGTTCCCGCCGTTTCGGATCCAGATCGGAGGCAAACACCGGCAAACCGCCGGAAAGGCGGGCGAACTGAAGCGCGAATACTCCCAGGATCCCCTGCCCCGCCACCATCACCGATTCCCCGAGCTCGAGCCGGAGTTTGCGCACTCCGAGCATCGGAAAGGAAGCGATGTGGGCAAAAGCCGCTTCCAGCAGATCGATCGAGTCGTCTTCGATCTTGAATACCGTCTCCGCTTTGCGGACCACGTGAGAACGATGACCGGCCCATGTGATCAACACCCGGTCCCCTATTTTCAAATTTGCCACTTTATCGCCCGCGGCGACCACACGCCCGGCGGCGCTGTACCCGGGATGATAGGGAAAGTTCGGCGTGGCGTTCGGCATGGCGAGAAGCCACGCCCGTTCCGTTCCGGCGCTGACCGCGCTGAAATCGCTCTCCAGCAACACCTCATCCGGCGCGAGGGACTGTGGGTCCAACTCCACGGACTTCAATTCCGCACAACCGGGTTTATCGGCGCAAATATAAGAGACTCTCATTTCAGTTTTCTCCGTATCGGGTACGTTTACCAGGTCGCTCCATGGGGCCCGATCGTGCGCCCCCCGTCGACCATATAGTTTCCACCGGTGATGTAGTCCGCCTCCGGTGAGGCAAGAAACGCAATCAGCGCAGCGACGTCGGCGGGAACTCCGGATCTGCCGAGCCAGGTTCCACTGTTTGCCGACGTTTCCTTCTGGATCATACCGGGAGAGACGCAGTTGACGGTGATGCCGTATCGACCGGTCTCCATCGCCAGAGTCCGGCTGAATCCGATCACGCCCGCTTTCGCAGCCGCATAATCGGCCCACCCCGGCAGCCCGGAAACTCCGGCGATCGAAGCGAGATTGATGATCTTTCCCCGTTTCCGGGTGATCATGCCGCTGAGAATCCGGCTGCAGCAGATCATCACACCGCCCAGATTGACTTCGAGAATCCGCTTCCAGACAGAATCTTCGGTCAGCTGGAACGGTTCCGAACGCTGTCTGAGCAAACCGGCGTTATTGACCAGAATGTCGATCGGCCCGAGCTGTTGCTCCGCCGCGGCAAAGACAGCCCCTACTTCCTCTTCGGAAGTCACGTCCAGTCCGGCGGCCCAGGCTCTGCCTCCGGCGTTGTTGATGTCGGCGGCAAGTGATTCCGCCGTATCCGGTACGAGATCGGTCACCGCAACCGCCGCGCCCTCCTCCGCCAGCCGCCGTACAACAACGGGGCCGATCAGACCGCCGGCTCCGGTCACCAGAGCAACTTTACCGGCGAGACGTTTCTCCATGACAACTTCTCCTGTTCAAAGGTTGTTGATGTTCCAGTGAAGGTTTTCCAGTACGGCATTCAATGCCCGGATCGTCGGCTGCCCCATGCCGTACCGCGGTTCGTAGTGTGAAACCGCGAACAAAATGGAAACTCCGAGAGCAGGCCCCAGAAAACGGTGCGGCCGGCTGTAGGTGCCGTTACAGAGATGGATGAAGGGGACCTTGAGTTCCCGTTTCAGCAGGAGAGTTGTGCGAAACGCTTCCGCGAGCTCCTCATCCGTGTTGACGGTTGTCACAATCTTGACGACGTCAGCACCACGCTTTGCAACCTCGCTGAGGTGTTCAAGCACCTGCTCCGCCGTCCGGGGACACTGCATATGGGAGGAGATGACCACATCGGCCCCCTTGCCGTGAATCCGGTCGATCAGCCTTTTCTGACGATCGACGGCAACCGGATTGCGGGTGATTTCCATCGGGGAAGGATCGTAGAGATCCCCCATCACGTCAATCATCGACGCTCCCGCCTCCGCTGCGGCGAGCAGCACCTCCTGTCGTTCCTCATCACCGAGATTCTGCTGCAGATCATTGCGGTAGAAGACGAACATGAACGGCAGATTCACTGCGTCAATCACACTCTTGAGTGCTTCTTTATTCCGAAATTCCGGTTTCAGATCGCGCAGGTCGAGCGCGATGCCGCCGGCGCCTTCAAACTCGCAATTTCTTGCCTCAGCGATCAGTTCTGCCGGAGTCTGGCCACCGAAGATGCCGGTCACGACCGGTCGGGCCTGGTTGAGAAATGTCTGTTTCATCTTGAACTTCCTTTCTCTTGATCCTCTAAGGAAAAATTACCGATGTATTTTCCCCTTTTCCGCAAAAAACATACTTGCCCTTCGGGGCGGTCGCAACCGGGTCCGTCTGTTATTTCTGAAAAGAATCATGCAAACCGGGTATTGATTTCAGAATACGGCATGATATATTGAAATCATATCAAAAAAAAGGAAAATATATCAATGACCATCTCAGAAGTTGCCAGACTTGCGGGAGTTTCGACCTCGACGGTATCGCGGGTATTCAGCCATCATCCGAACATCCGCGAGGATGTGCGGGAGCAGGTTCTCGCTGTCGCCCGCCGTCACGGTTACCATCCGCGCGTTTCAAGCAAGCAGCGCAATGTGGTGATCATCACACCCTATGATTCGGTTTATCCGGTGCAGAGTTGCGTCGACATGATTCTGATGGCATTGATGCGTGAATTTCCGATGCGCGGATTCCGCCTTGAAATATTGCCGTTGAACAATCTGGAACGTCTCGAAAGCATTCAGTTCTGCGGTGCGGCGGCGATCGGCACGGAACCCTCCGACTTCACCCGCTGGTCGGAACGTTTCTCCGCACCTCTGGTGATTGTCGACCGGAATGCCGGGCAGGCTCCTCCCGACGTTTTCTTCGTTCACTCCGATGAACGACAGGGGATGGAGCTGGCGATTGATCACCTCTACACACGAGGCTGTCGCCGGATCGGCTGCATCATCCACGGGGATCCCGGTACCGGCAACGCCGACATCCGGTACGAGGCGATCACGGAGGCGCTGTCCCGGCGAGGATTGCCCGGAGGAGAACAGCTGCTCCACTTCTCGGGGCCCGGTACCGAACGCTATGTGGAAATCATCGGCAAACTGCTGAAACAGGAGATCGACGCCCTGTTCTGTCCGGGCGGGAACGCCGGAATCGTTTCGCTGTACGCACTGTCGCTCTTCAATCGTCAGGTGCCGCGCGACATCTCGCTGATCGCTTCGGAACAGACCTTCTTTTCGCAATACGCCGTGCCGCCGCAGACGACGATTACACCCGATTACCGCGCGGTCGCC
Source organism: uncultured Victivallis sp. (assembly GCA_944389895.1). Lineage (GTDB taxonomy): Bacteria > Verrucomicrobiota > Lentisphaeria > Victivallales > Victivallaceae > Victivallis. Next base: position 72,604 of record CALXOA010000074.1, read on the forward strand.
GCCGCAGTCGCGGATGTCCTGGAGTCGCGGCTCGCCGGAGAACGGATCTCCACCGGAACCGTGATCCCGTATCAGCTCCTCACCCGTGAAAGTGTGCGTTTCCCGAAATAACGATCCGGCGGGGAGGAAATACGCCATAAAAAAACCGATCAGACTTGATTTTATTTCTCCAAAGCTATATGTTAAGCTGAAATAGAGCTTTCCGGAAATTTTTATCGTTGAAAAAATCGGGAGAATCTGATGGCCAGAAATGTATTGGTGACCGGTGGCGGCCGTGGAATCGGAGCCGGAATCGTCGACAAACTCGCGGCGGAAGGCTGGAACGTCGCTTTCTGCGGAAGGAAACCGGTGGAGGAGTTTTCCACCCGTTGCGCGGAAATCGAGGCGAAATACAACGTAAAAGCACTCTACATCCAGGCGGATGTGTCGAATGCCCATGATCGCGAAAGACTGCTCAACGCCGTACTCGAGAAATTCGGTTCCATCGAAGCGCTGGTCAACAACGCCGGAGTTGCCCCGCAGGTCCGCTGCGATCTGCTTGAAATGAGCGAGGAGAGCTTTGACCGGGTGATGAACATCAATCTCAAGGGCCCCTTCTTTCTGACCCAGCGGATCGGTCGTTACTTCGCCGAAAATCATGTTGCCGGAACCATCGTCAACATCGGCAGCATTTCAGCGACGGTCGCTTCGATCAGTCGCGGCGAATACTGTCTCTCCAAAGCGGGGGTCGCGATGGCGACGAAACTTTTCGCGGTCAAGATGGCCGAGTTCGGCGTACCGGTCTATGAGATCCGCCCCGGAGTGATTTCCAGCGACATGACCAGTGTGGTCAAGGAGAAGTACGATAAACTGATCGCGGAAGGGTTGACACTCCAGCCGCGGTGGGGCGTGCCCGCCGACATCGGCCGGGCGGTGGCGATGCTGCTGCGCGGAGATCTCGCCTATTCGACCGGTCAGGTCATCAAGGTTGACGGCGGCATGGAGATCGGGCGACTGTGACGACACGCAAGGTAAACACTCTGGTGATCGGCTCCGGGGCGGCCGGACTCGCGGCGGCGCTTCGTCTCAAGACACTCGGGGTCCATGATCTGCTGCTGTTGACGGAAGGGCTTCGGCGCGGCACCTCCATCAACACCGGAAGCGACAAGCAGACCTATTACAAACTCGGCATCTACGGTGCCGAGCCGGACTCGCCGGAACTCCTTGCGCAGACGTTCTTTGATGGCGGTTCTGTCCATGGTGACACCGCACTGGTCGAAGCGGCGCTGTCAGTGCGCTGTTTCATGAATCTGGTGAACCTCGGCGTTCCCTTTCCCTGCGACTGTTACGGTCAGTACGCCGGTTACAAGACCGACCACGATCCGAAACGGCGCGCCACCAGCTGCGGCCCGTACACCTCCAGGGAAATGTGTCTGGCGCTGATCCGGGCCGTCAGAGCCGCCGGAGTCGAGATCGCCGAGCAGCGAACCGTTGCCGAGCTGATCCGGGTCGGGAACCGGGCTGCCGGGGCGATCGCCTGGAACGAGGAGTGCAAGGCGTTTGAGACGGTGTTCGCGGAGAACACCGTCTTCGCAGTCGGCGGCCCGGGAGGGCTTTATGCTTCGAGCGTCTATCCGGCCGGTCATCTCGGTGCGATCGGGTTGGCGCTCAAGGCCGGTGCCGAAGCGCAGGGGCTTCCGGAGTCGCAGTTCGGATTGGCTTCGACGAAATTCCGCTGGAATGTTTCCGGCACCTACATGCAGGTTTTGCCGCGTTTTCTGTCGACCGCTGCCGACGGTCGGGGCGATGAACGGGAGTTTCTGCTCGACCACTTCAAAGATGCCGGCCGGATGAATTCGATGATCTTCCTGAAAGGATATCAATGGCCCTTTGACGTGCGTAAAGTTCCCGATGGTTCCTCCATGATCGACCTTCTGGTTCACGAAGAGACCGCGGTCAAGGGGCGGCGGGTCTTTCTCGATTTCCGCAGCAATACCGGGGGGCTTGATTTTGCACAGCTGTCAGAAGAGGCGCGCGTCTATCTTGAAAAGTCCGGGGCGTGTTTCGGTACTCCGCTGGAACGTCTCCGCAAAATGAATCCCGGAGCAATCGACCTCTATCGCGACCACAACATCGATCTTGCGACAGAGCCGCTGGAAATCGCGGTATGCGCTCAACACAACAACGGCGGTCTTGCCGCCGACATCTGGTATCGCTCGACGACGCTGGACCATTTTTTCCCGATCGGAGAGGTGAATGGATCCCACGGGGTCTGCCGTCCCGGAGGGTCTGCTCTGAATGCCGGTCAGGTCGGCGCCTTCCGGGCGGCGGAGTACATCGCAAATCGCTGCCGCACGGAAACACTCGATCTCGCGGCGGCGGAAAAAGCGGCGGAACTTCTTCTCTCCTCGCTGCGCGACCGACTGCACGGAAATCGTGACTGGCGGGCTGACCGCCGTGAATTTCAGCAGCGCATGACCCGGTATGGCGGACATCTGCGGCCGGTATCGCAACTCCGCGGAGCAGCGGACGAGGCCCGGCGTCTGGTTGATGAAATGTACCGTGAGGGTTATCCGGAGAGCGACACGCTTCATGCCATCGCCAATTTTCAGCTTGCTTTCGCCCACTGGATCTATCTGGAAGCCATCGCCTTTCAGGCGGATTGCGGCGTCGGATCCCGGGGATCCGGTGCAATGCTCGATGAAGCGGGGAAACCGATCCCGGAGAATCCGGTCTATCGCGGTTTTGTCGAGAACATCCGTTACGACGGCGGCAGTGTTCATGTCGGCTGGGTGCCCTGCCGGCCGATTCCGCGACCGGAAGGCTGGTTTGAAACCGTGTGGGAAGAGTACCGGAACGGAAGCATCTATGGAGCTCTTTGACTTTTCGATTCTGCGCGATCTGCGCAAAAAAGCGCACCTGAGCATCGCCGAACTCTCCGCCGGCAGCGGGGTGTCCCAGTCGGTGATTTCGAAGCTGGAGCGCAACCAGACCCGGGCGGAGCTTGACACGCTCTACCGGCTGGCCCGCGCATTCGGGGTCACTGCGGCGGAACTGCTGAATCTCGCGGAAGCGCGGCTCTCCCATCCGCTGCGGGCAACGGAACATCGTTCCGAAGATTTCCGTTTTGAAGAAATCAACTACAAGAACATCCGTTGCCTGCACGGCAGAGCGGCAGCCGGCTCACGGGTTTCACGGCCGAAAATCCACCGCGACGATTACGAACTCTGCTGGGTGCTCGCCGGTGTGCTGACGATCACCCTGCCCTCCGAAACCTACCGGCTCGAAGCGGGCCAGTCGCTTCAGTTCGACGCACTGCTCGAGCACACCTATCTGGCTGAAACTGATTGTGAAATCCTGATTCTTCATATCCGCAAAGAAAAGAGGTTCTGAACATGGGCGATTACCCGAAAATTTCCTCATTCAAGAGCGCCGGGGCCTTCCGCAGGCACCTCGGGGAGCTCGGTCTCGATCTTGAGGTCGATGACGCAATCCTTCCCGCGCCGGAGTCACCGCTGGCGCAGCCGATCTGTTTCCACAATTTCACGATCGGCAACCGCTGGTGCATCCTGCCGATGGAGGGGTGGGATTGTCTGCCGGACGGGGCGCCGTCCGAATTGACCCGCCGCCGCTGGCTGCGCTTTGCCGAAAGCGGAGCGAAACTGCTCTTCGGGTGTGAAGCGTGCGCGGTGATGGAATCGGGACGCAGCAATACCCGCCAGCTGATGATCACCCCGGAAACCATGCCGCGGCTCCGGGAGCTCTGCTCCGAAATGCGGCAGGTCCATGCCGCGAAATTCGGCACCGCAGACGATCTGGTGATCGGTCTTCAACTGACCCATTCCGGCCGTTACAGCCATCCGCATGATGATGCGAAACTTGAATCGGTGACGGCTTACAGCCATCCGCTGCTCGATGAAAAATTTCACAATTCCCCGGCAGACGTGGTGCGCGACGAGGAAATTCCCGGGATCGTTGAACACTTTGTTTCGGCGGCGAAACTTGCGAAAGAAGCGGGTTTCGACTTTGTCGATGTGAAGATGGCGCACGGTTACCTCGGGCACGAGTTTCTGAGCGCCTTCACGCGGCCGGGCCCTTATGGCGGCAGTTTTGAGAACCGGACCCGCTTCTTCCGCGAGATCGTCGAGGGAATCCAGGCGGCGGTTCCGGGATTGGAAATCGGTATGCGGCTGTCGCTTTTCGACTGTCTGCCCTTTGAAAAGGGGACGGACCGGGTCGGGATTCCGATGGAACGCAACGGAATCGGTATCGGTAACTATCCCTACGCCTTCGGCGGTGACGGTTCCGGGCTCGGTTATGACCTGACTGAAACGGTGAAGTTTCTCGAACTTGCCCACTCCCTGAAAGTGGACCTGATCTGCACCACCGCGTGCAGCCCCTATTACAACCCGCACTTTCAGCGTCCCGCCTACTATCCGGTATCGGATGGTTACCTGCCGCCGGAGGATCCGGTCGTCGGTGCAGCCCGCCAGATTGCAGCGGTCGCAGAGGTGAAGAGACATTTTGATGGGACCGGTATGCTCTTCATCGGCTCTGGCTACACCTGTCTGCAGGAGTTCCTGCCGCAGGTCGGTCAGGCGGCGGTTCGCTCCGGGAAAACCGATCTCGTCGGCATCGGGCGGATGGTGATCGCCTATCCGGAAATGTGCGCCGACTCGCTGGCAGGCAGACCGCTGGCGACCCGCCGCATCTGCCGGACCTTCGGGGACTGTACCACCGCGCCGCGCAATGGAATGGTGTCGGGCTGTTACCCGCTCGATGAGTTTTACAAGACCCGCCCGGAGTGCGCGCGGGTTCGCGAAATCAAACTGAAACTGGCAGGTAGAAAATGATTCTCTTTGTTGCTGACGACCACTATGGGACCCATCCCGGGCTAAACACCTATCAGGAAATTGCGGGGAATTACCCGGAGATGAAGTTCATCGAAAACGACTGGAGTATTTTCACCGCGGTCGATCTCGCGAAGGATTGCGACCTTCTGATTCTCAACATGATTGCCGACACCTGCAATCTTCCGATTCCCGATGAAGCGGCAGCGGCAGCGGTCCGGCGTTACTGTGAAACCGGAAGGCCGCTCCTTCTGCTGCATGGGGCCAGTTCGGCCTTCTGGCCTTATGAGTGGTTCCGGCAAGCGGTTGGGTTGCGCTGGGTGCGCGGCAACGACCCGGATGGAGTCGTCGCCTCGTTTCACCCCAAGGAGCCGTACAAGGTCCTCCGGTGCAAGTGCCGCCATCCTCTGGTCGGGAAGCTGGTCGACATGGAGCTGCCGCAGGATGAAATCTACACCGCGCTGGAACAGACACAGCCGTTGTGGATCCTGATGGATACGACCATTTCCAGCGGGACCTTCCCGCAGTGCACGGAATCGCGGACCCCGTGGGGGGGCCGGGTGATCAACTTCCTGCCCGGTCATCTGCCGGCGGTGACCCGCCATCCGGCGTTTGTCGGCAATGTAAAAACCCTGATCGACGACCTGCTCGGGCAGGCATGAAAAACATGAAGAAAACGGACGCCCCTGCCGGGAAAGGCGGAGCGCCCGTTTTTTGAGTGTTCCGTTCAGTTTTCCGTTTTTTTGAGATTCTTCCGGAACCCTTCCACAACGGTCCGCATACGTGGATTGTCTTTCGACCGGATGTATTTTCCCTCGGGAGTCATTTCGTGTTCAATGCTCCAGCCGGCCCATTCCCGGAAAGCGTGATAGGTCCAGTCCCACCCGTACTCCTCGAAGAGTTCGATCATATCCCTGAGGTAGCGGTCCCCTCCTTCGGCACCGATGTGCACACTGAACTCCCCGACGAAAATGGGAACCCGATATTTCCGCTGAAATTCGATTGCATCCTTCATGCTGACCCGGAGCTGTTCCTTGTCCCAGTAAAGTCCGTTGATCCAGCCGGGATACCCCCAGCGGATTTTCCAGCTCCCGCCGACAGACTGGTGGCTGTAGGCAAAAGGTTCATAGAAATGAGGACTGTAAATGATGTTTTTGTACCGCAACGGCTTGAAGTCACCGAACTGCGAGATGCTGAACCCGGCCGCTATGATGACAGGCATCTCCGGATCGATCGCACGGATTGCGGCGGTCACCTGCTCCGCAGTCCGCTGCCAAAGGTCAACGCTCGGAGTCCGGTTGTTCACCGGTTCATTCAAAATGTCGTAACCGTAGATGGAAGGATTCCCCTTGTAACGGGTCGCAATCCTGCGCCATGCTTCGGTCAACGTATCGACGTCAAGCCCGGTATTGATCTCGTTGCTGGAAACTTTTGAGATCCGGTTCCCGGGACCGGCGTGAATATCTACAACGGCCTTGATGTGATACTGGCGACAGAGTTCAAGCACCTCGTCGAGCCGCTTCATCTCCGCCTCGATCCATTTGAGATAGCCGTCGCGGGTGGAAATATCGATTCTGGGTGTGTTGAGTCCCGGATTCAACTGGTAACGAATCAGATTGACCCCCCAGTCGGTGAGCTGCTGGAATGCCTCGTGAGACAGATCCCGCCCCGACATCACACCACGATATTTGGTACCGCTGCCCGGCCCGCGGGGAATCCTGGCAGCCTCCTGATTGACCGGAATATCACGGGGATCGACCTCACCCTCGACACAGCGGTAGATCTTGACGGAGGCAACGCGAAATTCCCCCGCTGCACCCTGAATCCCGAGATGCAACAACAGCCCTGTCGCATCAGCGGGGATCACTTCGACCAGCCCTTCCGGCTTCCAGGAAAAGGTGCCGAAACTGCGGGAAGTTTCCGGCCAGCGATCGCGTCCACCTGTCTTGTAGTTGAGCATCACCTTGCTGCCCCAGAAGGGACGTTCACCCGGCTTGAGATCATTTCCCGCCACCACGGCCTCCAGCTGGATCATTCCGGTGAGTTTTTTCGCATCCAGAGGGATCATGATCCAGTCGGTTTCAGTATTCCGCTGGGTCCGGAACACCAGTGCACCTTTCCCGTCCGGTCCCGCTTTCGGCCGGTAATGCTGCAACGCCTTCTCTCCGACTTTTTTCGCCCCTTCCCGGGTTGAAAAGTCCCCTTCCCACAACAGTTCGCCGTTGACGTAAGCCGCCCGGACTCCGGGGATCACCGCCAGCATTGCGAGCAGAAAACAGTTTCTCAGAAATTTCATTTGCAAGCTCCACTGAAAGAAATTGTTCTAAAGGTTGCGCGGACCGTAAAGCCGGTTCCCGTTGGTACTCCACTTCCATTGAAACGGCGGTTGGTTCCAGGACAGGATATCCGACCTCAAATGAAAGGATTCGACATGACCGTCACCGCACAATGAGTTATTGTTATGCCCGTGCCGTGTCGCCGGGACGCCATATCCATTCCGCGGCAGATCACCACTGGTGAAAGTAATCCGGAAATATCCATACTGTCCGGTTGCGGAGACAGAGGATTCTATCAGAAAAATCTTGCTGGAAGGCTGATAGACCTGACTCTCCTTGATTCCCTTCTGCTCATCATATCCGGCGTAGTTGATGTTGTAGGCCCAGTCAACTGGGTAGGTATTGTTTTTCCAGTCTCCGGCCCGAAACCAGTAATTTCCGGTACCATAGGCGGAAACCGGTACGGATGGGCATATGAAATCATTTCTGGTGATTGAGTTGAATGCATTGATCAGACAGAGTGTCCAATTCGGTTTACCGTCACTCCCCGCTTGAGTACACTTTGGAATCCAGCCGTCATAATTCTGAGTGTACAATGCAAAATACATCCCGAGTTGTTTGGCTGTATTCATACATTTGACGGACTTCGCCTTATCTCTCGCTTTGTTCAATGCAGGAAGCAGTATTGACGCGAGAATGGCGATGATCGCAATTACGACCAGCAATTCGATCAATGTGAAAAATCGTTTCATTGCACCAGCTCCTTTTGTTTGATGTTGAAATGATTCATGCCGGGTCGGCAACAAAACCGCTCCTCCTGTGTAATCAAGGTAACATCCTTATTTGTAACAACTTCAATTTCATCATCATCAAAGATGATATCGCAACAAAAATCACCGAAACAAAGATTCCTTACTCCATGTTTTCCCTGACGACGACGGTAGCAGCGAATAATTCCGGCAGTGGAATCGACCTCGTGAATCCCGATCACATTTTCAATCAGCAGCGCAATCGGCCCAAGCGCCGACCAGCCGCAGAAATCGGGTCGTACCAGACCACCCCTGCGACCGGTTGCCGGAGCTGTTCCGCAGGGAGCGTATGCCTCCCAGATGGTATGGGGGGCATATTTCTCAAACACCCGCAACATTCCGCCAATGGTTCTTTCCGCCAGTTCGGCGGCAAGCTCAAACCGGCCGTATTTCTCCAGGGATTTGATCACCATATAACTGGTCGGCATCCAGACTCCCCCCCGCCAGTAGCAGCCATCGGGCTGAAAATACGGGGTATCGCGTGCGACGGAGGGAATCGGAAATTCCCCGCCGAGTTTCTCCGGATCGGTAAGAACCGCAATCTGACGTGCTGCCCGGCTCTCATCGGCGACTTCGGCCAGCAACGGCCAGAAGGACGCCGGAGTCAGAACCCGGCAGACATCCACGGTCGCAGCATGAAGATCATAGTAACAGCCGTCGACCTCGTCGAAATAGCACCGGTTCAACAACGTTTTCTTGTCATCGTAGCGCTCCCGGTACTCGGTGGCGATCGCCGTTTCGCCGATGCAATCGGCCAGTCGCGAGATATAGAGGGCGGAAAGCGCCTGTTGCGCCAGAATATCCATCCAGTAGAGATTGGCGGGAATATCATTGCCGCGCGGCGTATTGTCCATGCCGGAGGCGGTCCCGCTCCACAGATATCCACACTCATTTTTCTGCAGCATGTCAAGGCAGAAGGAGTGAGCGAATCGCTCCCCGATCCGCACGTTCTCCAGAAACTCATAATGGCGCTGAAGATAACGTTTTTCGACCAGATTGCGCCGGATGCGCTGCCGATCGCCGGTGAATTTGAACGATTCATACTCCGCCCATGCGAACAAAGGCGGATTATCCGGATGATGAATCTTCAAAGGGGATTCCACTCCATCGTACATCGGAAGATAGAAGTTGTCGAGACTCTCCGTTCCGGGAAAATGTCTGAATGCATATCTGCAATAGAACGTCATGAAACAGCTGTCCCAGATCCACAGCCGCTCCCGGGTGAATGCCTCATCCATGTGCCGGGGAACCGGCAAGCCCGGGGTGGTTACGATATGTTCCGCCGCGAGACGCCACGCCGCCTCGTAAAGCCGAACAAAACCGGGTTCGCGATCGAACACCACTTCCGGTACCTGCGGCATTGAAAAATTGATTTGCATGATTCTATTTCACTTCCTGGATCATTTTCAAGCTCTCGTCACTTTTAATTATACTTGAAAGGAATAGTTGAAACAACCCCTGCGGGAAGGTTAAAATTACAAAAAATCGCAAAAAAAATATCTTTTTTCAATACCGGGGATTGACATTGCCTTTTTTGATAATATCTTCCCTTCGGTAACCGGAAAATGAGGAGAGAATAACGATGAAAACAAAGTTCCAGGAGGGCTACTCCTTCTCCTCGGCCGAGACCACTTTGCCTCTGTCCCGGAAAATGGAGGCCTCCTGGGATCTCGGCCGTCGTCGGAATTTCCCGCTCTGGCCCGAATTTGTCTCCTTTGTCCATTGTCCGCCTCAATGGTATTATATCCACCACAACCCGCAACTTCACTGTTTCGAAATTCCGGTCAACGGGCAGCTCTGCCTGACTCATCAGGACAAAACCTTTATCCTCAGCCCCGGGGAAATCTATCTGCTGCCGATCGGCGAATACAACCGCCTGGCAATCGATGAACAACATGGTTTCTGCAACAAATGGAGCATCGGCTTCTGCGGCAATCAGCTGACCTCGCTTCTGATCTCGCTGTTCCGGGATCATCACCACTTTTTCATCCGGAATCTGGATCCCTTCATTTCGCTGCTTCAGGAACTGCACAATGAACTGCATGAAAAACGTGCTTCATCCGTACCGCGGATCGCCGGGCTCGCGCTGCAGTTTCTGATGGAACTGGCGGCCTTTGTGCCGAGTGGAATTTCCCCGCAACTTGCCGATGCGGTCCGGATTCTGGAATTTAACCTCGCCAGTCCCATCCGGGTCAGGCAGGTGGCTGCGGAACTGAACATCTCGGAATCCCGACTCGAAACACTGTTCCGGGAACATTTCGGGGTCACACCCAAAAATTATCTGACACGTTTGCGGATCCGTCAGGCGGAACGACTGCTGCAACACAGTTCATTGTCGATCAAAGAGATTTCGCAACGCACCGGATACACCGCGCCGCAGTACTTCATCCGGGAATTTCGGAAGGAACACGGCTGTCCACCGGGAGTCTGGCGCCGGCGCCAGAACGGGAAAGGCGCATCCAACGAAAAGAGCTGATTTTTCTGAGTCCCCGGGACTCCCGAAAGTCGGTTCCCGCCCCCTCGCCTTCCCCATCCCGGTCCCTTAATTTCCCTCCCGTCGCATTTTTGACAAAATTATGCTGTTTTTTGACTTTTTTGTGATGGAAAAACCAGCAAACTGCGAGTATGCTATGTGCGAAGTAACCGAAAATCGGCTCGTTCGAAGCTCAAATGAAAGGTAACTGAAAATGGAAAATCTGTACGCCTCTTCACAGCAGAAGGAGTTCGCCGGACTGTTTGCCGCCCCCGGCGCGGTCTACCGTGACACTCCCTTCTGGGCGTGGAACTGTGAATTGGACAAGGAGCAGACAAAACGCCAGATCCTGATTTTCAAAGAGATGGGCATGGGCGGATTCCACATGCACGCCCGCACCGGCCTCGGCACGCCTTATCTCGGGGAAGAGTTCATGAAGCGCGTCGGAGAATGTGTCGAAACCGCGCGTGACAATCAGATGCTCGCCTGGCTTTACGATGAGGACCGCTGGCCCTCCGGCGCCGCGGGCGGCCTTGTTACAAAAAATCCGAAATACCGGGCCCGCCATCTGTTGATGACCAGCGAAAAACGCACCGAAGCCCCCGATCCGGAAAATGATAATTCCGGCGCATTGCTGACCTGTTATTCGATCCGGCTCGACGCCGACGGTTTTCTCACCTCCTACCGGCGTATCGGCGAAAACGAAGCACCGGAAGAGGGCGCAGAGAAATTCTACCTCTACCTGATGGTCGACTATTCAAATCCATGGTACAACGATCAGACCTATGTTGATACCCTGAATCCGGAGGCGATCCGCAAATTCGTGGAAGTCACCCATGAACGCTACCGGGAATGTGTCGGCGATGAATTTGGGAAGACGATTCCGGCGATCTTCACCGACGAGCCGCAGTTCACCCGCAAAACCGCGCTCAAGTTCGCACGGGAAAAACGCGATGTCTGCATGCCTTACACCAACGACCTGCCGGAAACCTACCGGAAAGCCTACGGTGCCGATTTCTTCGACACTTTCCCCGAAGTCGTGTGGGAATTGCCCGGCGGCAAATATTCCCTGGCGCGCTACCGCTATCACGACCACGTTGCGGAACGATTCAGCTCCGCCTTCGCCGATACGATCGGCAACTGGTGCGAAGCGAACCATCTTCGTTGCTCCGGGCACATGATGGAGGAGCCGACCCTCGAATCGCAGACCTCCGCGCTGGGCGAAACCATGCGCAGTTACCGCTCGTTCCAGCTGCCCGGCATCGACATGCTCTGCGATGGAACCGAGTTCAGCACAGCCAAGCAGGCCCAGAGCGCTTCGCACCAGTACGGGCGCGGCGGTGTGCTCAGCGAACTTGACGGCGTCACCGACTGGGATTTCACCTTCATGGGGCACAAATGGCACGGCGACTGGCAGGCCGCGCTCGGGATCACGGTGCGTGTCCCCCACCTCGCCTGGATGTCGATGGCCGGTGAGGCGAAACGCGATTATCCGGCTTCGATCAGCTATCAGTCTCCGTGGTATCGGAAATACACGCTGATCGCCGATCACTTCGCACGGGTCAATGCCGCATTGACGCGCGGCCGTGCGCAAGTACGTGTCGGCGTGATCCATCCGGTGGAGTCCTACTGGCTCGCCTACGGGCCGCAGGATATGACCGCCGGACGGCGCGAACACCTGGAGGAGAGTTTCCACAACCTGATCGGCTGGCTGCTGCACGGACTGATCGATTTCGATTTCATCTCCGAGTCGCTGCTGCCCGACCTGTGTCCGATCCAGCTCGGCAAGCGGTTCATCGTCGGCGAAATGGCTTACGACACCGTAATCGTCCCGCCGAGCATCACAATGCGCGGCACCACGCTGGAACGGCTGCGCCAGTTCCGTGAAAAGGGCGGCCGGGTAATCTTCACCGGCGATGTTCCGGTCTGTCTCGATGCCGTGGAGTCCTCTGCGGTTCAGGAGTTTGCCGCGAAATGCGAGCACGTCGGATTCAGCCGTCACTCGCTCGTCGCCGCGCTTGAAGATCTGCGCGATGTGGCAGTCATCAACCGGGAAAGCGGCTTCCCGCTCAAGAACCTTCTCTATCAGATGCGCGAGACGAAGGGCGCGAACTATCTTTTCATCTGCAACAATGAGCGTTACGGGGTCGCCCACGACTGCTATGTGAAAATCCGCGGCAGTTACCAGGTCAACTATCTGGACACCATGACCGGGAAAATCACTCCGGCAGCGGCGAAACATCAAAACGGCTGGACGGTACTCGAATACGGGTTCTACGCTCATGGACACCTGCTGCTCGAGTTGATCCCGGCGGAACAGAGCGTCGGAATCACCCTGACTCATCCCGCGGTCAGGGAGGAGGAGGTGGAGCGGTTGACGCTCGAACACCTTTCCGGCCCGCTGCCGGTGAAGCTCGATGAACCGAATGTCCTTGTCCTCGATCAGGCGAAATGGCGTTTCGCCGGGGAAAAAGAGTGGCACCCGCGCGAGGAGATCCTCCGGCTCGACAATCAGATCCGTCAGGCGCTCGACCAGCGGTTGCGCGGCGGTCATATCGTCCAGCCATGGGTCTACGGCAAGTCCACGGAAAAACTGGCGACGGTGGAACTTTCCTACACGATCGATTCGCTGGTCGATGTCGAAAATGCTCTCTTCGGCATGGAAGCGCCTGAAAACGCCGAAATCTTCTTCGACGGGATCCCGGTGGATTTCGAAGATTGCGGCTGGTGGACCGACGAGTCTCTGCGTACCACGTTGTTCCCGGAAATCCGGAAAGGCAGCCATGAACTTCTGCTCCGCATCGGGTACACCCGTTCGACCGATCTGGAACGCTGTTTCCTGCTCGGCGATTTCGGAGTCGAAATGCGCGGTGACGAAGCCCGTCTTACCGCACCGGTCAGGGAACTGGTGTGGGGCGACGCGACGCATCAGGGGTTGCCGTTCTACGGCGGGAACATCACCTATTGCTGCAGCTTCGAACTGCCGGAGGCGCAGGAACTCGATGTGCGTATCCCATCCCGTTCCACCAGCTATGCGGGAAGCAATGACAATCAGACGCCCCGCGAAGTCCCGTTCGCCGGTTATCGCGGCACACTTGCGAGCGTCTCGCTCGACGGCTGTGAAAAAGGTGATCTCGCCTTCGCACCGTATCAGTGTTCGCTCGGCAGAGTCGAGGCGGGAAAACATACGCTGGAACTCAAGCTCTACGGCAGCCGGGTCAACAGCCAGGGGACGCTTCATCTCACGTTCCGGACGCTCTGGACCGGTCCGAATGCGTGGCGGAGCGAAGGCGACCACTTCAGCTACGAATATCATCTCCAGCCCTTCGGCGTATTTGTTGCGCCGCGGCTGTTGAAGAAGTGCTGAATCAGCATACATTCACCGAACTCCACGCCGGTGCAGAAACGCTCCGGCGCGGAGTTTTCGTATTCTACAGCTCTCCCCGTCTCTGGAAATATGCGTTGATTCCGATGGGGTTGCTGCTGCTCGGCTACGCTGCGGCACTGACGCTGGCGATCTGTCTGGCCGGACCACTGGCGAACCTGCTCCTGCCGGAGCCGGCCGGTGCCGGGGAGTGGCTCCGGATCCTCTACATGATCATCCGGGGGATCATTCATCTCGGGCTGATTGCGCTGGTGCTTCTTGTGGGGGCACTGTTGTTTTCAACCCTTTACGAGGCGATCGGTTCCTTTTTTTTCGACGAACTGGTCGCGCGATATCTGGAGAATCGCAGGGGCGGCCTGCCGCCGCCGCTCTCTTTCCGGGAAAGTCTGCTTGCGTTCCGAACGGCGATGCTCTTCGCGCTCGGCAGCATGATCAGAAGCGTTCTGGCGCTGATTCCGGCGCTGCTGATTCCGGTGATCGGGATTCTGCCCGCCGTGTGGCTTGTCGGGCCGCGCCTCGGGCTGAGCTGCCTCCTGCCGGCCGCACAGCTTGACCGGGTCTCCGCCGCCGGATTGAAGCGTTTCGCGAAAAAACACCGCGCTCTGCTGCTCGGATTCGGAGGCCTCGTCTGTCTGTTGCAACTCGTGCCGTTTGCGGGAGTTCTGCTGCTGCCCGGATTCACGCTCGGTGGTGCAATGCTTTATGAAGAACGTGTCCGACCGGAGCTTCTCCCATCTGCGGAACAGGCTGCCCCGGCCCCGTAATCCCCCCTGCCCGGAGCTGGAAACTCCTGAATTTTTTATCTGCTGACGGATGAAGCACGCTTGTATTTTTTTCAAAGCAAAGTAGATTAATGATTTACTGTACGATATCGAAACAAACCAAATATTCCGGGATTTTTTTCTCATGAAACAAGCTGACATCCGTCGTAAATACATCGATTTTTTCAAGAGCAAAGGCCATCAGGAGATCAAAAGCGCGCCGGTGATCCCCGAAAACGACCCCACCTGTCTCTTCACCACCGCCGGTATGCATCCGCTGGTCCCCTATCTGATGGGGGCAAAGCACCCGGCGGGCAGACGACTGACAGACTATCAGAAGTGCATCCGTACCGGTGACATCGATGAAGTCGGCGACGCCGTCCATCTCACCTTCTTCGAAATGCTGGGCAACTGGTCGCTCGGCGACTATTTCAAAAAAGAGATGATCGGTTACAGTTTTGAATTTCTGACCGGAAAGGAGAATCTCAACATTCCGGTCGATATGCTCGCGGTCACGGTGTTCGCCGGAGACGAGGATTGCCCCTTTGACGAGGAGGCATACCGGATCTGGAATACTCTCGGCATCCCGGAGGAACGCATTGCAAAGCTCGGCAAAAAGGACAACTGGTGGGGTCCGGCCGGCACCACCGGCCCCTGCGGACCCGACACCGAAATGTTCTACTGGACCGGTCCGCTGCCGGCACCGGAAAAATTCGATCCCGCCGACAAGCGCTGGGTTGAAATCTGGAACGACGTTTTCATGCAGTACAACAAAACCGCCGAAGGGAAATACGAGCCCCTCGCCCAGAAAAACGTCGATACCGGAATGGGACTCGAACGGGTGACCGCCATCTTGCAGGGCAAGACCAGCTGCTATGAAACCGAGATTTTCGCGCCAATCTTTGCGAAACTTGATGAGATCCGCGGCGTTGCCCCGGTGGATGGTCCCCGTTCCAGTTCGGAACGGATCATCGCCGACCATCTGCGCGCCGCGACCTTCATCCTTGCCGACGGGATCACGCCGGGCAAAGTCGATCAGCCCTATGTGTTGCGGCGGCTGATCCGCCGGGCGATCCGCGAGGGGCGTAAACTCGGCATCACCGGCAGCTTCACCGCCGAAATCGCGCAGGCGGTGATCGACAGTTTCCGCGACGTCTACCCGGAACTGGCCGAACGGGCCGCAACGATCCGGGAGGAGCTGGAGCGCGAGGAAAAACAGTTTGCCGTCACGCTGGAAAAAGGGACCCACGAATTTCAGAAATTGATCGACCGGGTGCCGCCCCACATCACGAAAAAAGTGATCTCGGACAAGAACGCCTTCAACCTCTACGAAACTTACGGGTTCCCGATCGAACTCACGATCGAGATGGCAAAGGAGAAGGGATTCGAGGTCGACCGCGCCGGGTACGACGCTGCGTTCGCAAAGCATCAGGAGATGAGCCGGGCCGGCGCCGAGCAGAAGTTCAAGGGGGGCCTTGCCGACAGTTCGGTCGAGACCGCCCGTCTGCACAGCGCGACCCACCTGCTTCAGGCGGCGTTGCGCAAGGTTCTCGGCCCCCATGTCGAGCAGCGCGGCTCCAACATCACCGCGGAACGGCTCCGGTTCGATTTCTCCCATGAGGAGAAGATGACTCCGGAACAGCTTGCCCAGGTGGAAGCTCTGGTCAATGACGCCATCGCCCGGGACCTGCCGATCGTCTGCGAGGAAATGGACGTTGAGGCAGCCAAACGAAGCGGCGCCATGGGACTTTTTGAAAACAAGTACGACGCCCGGGTCAAAGTCTACACGATGGGCGACGTCAGCAAGGAAATCTGCGGAGGACCGCACGCGTCACATACCGGGGAACTCGGTCATTTCAAGATTCTCAAGGAAGAGAGTTCCAGCCGCGGCGTCCGGCGGATCAAGGCGGTGCTCCGGCCGGAATAAACTCCGGTGCAAGGAGTTCCCGGCACCCGATTGCCGGGAACCCTCCTCTGTCACCCTCAACCCAATATACAGGAAGGATACTCCGGGAAATGAAAGAAAACGACCTTCTGATTTCTCACCGTGATGGAGTCTATTCGGTCAAAGTCACCGGCCGCGCCAACTTTGAATACGCCGTTCCGCTGCGGGAGCTGGCAAAGACGCTCTCTGAATTTAAGTGCTTCAGAATCGATCTCGGCGAGTGTGTCGCAATGGACAGCACCTTCATGGGGGTACTGTCGATGATCGGACTCAAGGCCCGGCGCTGCAACGCGCAGGTCGAACTTCTCAATGCCGGGGATACGTTGAAGAAACTGTTGCGAGACCTCGGTGTCAACAAACTGTTCCGTTTCACCACGGGCTCCGACCCGGATGCCCCGCAGTGGAATCCCGCCACCGCGGGGAAAGCGGATCTGCTGACCACAGCGGAAACCGTTACCGAAGCACATCAGACACTGGTGGAGGCGGACTCCTCCAATGCGGAGAAGTTCAATCAGGTCATCGAGTTTGCCAAACAGGACGTGGAACGTCTGAAAAAAGAAGACAATCTTTAATGCAGATCGATCTGTTCAAACATCCGGAACTGGTGCACGGCGCAGCACGAATGGAACCGACAGAGGCCGGAATCCGGTTTTGCCGGATGAATTTCGAGCTGGAGAAAATCTATTCTGAATGCGAGGCCCGGGAGATTCGGGCAAACTGCACCAGTGGCGTCCGGATCGCATTCCGCACCGACTCCGGGTTCGTTGCGCTTGCATTGCGTTACGGCCGGGAATCACGACATGTTTACGCCGTCGACGTGATCGTCGACGGCTTGAAAAGGCTGACCTTCGCGCCATCCGCCAGAGAGGATGAGTTCGCCTTTGATGCGGAGTTGCCCCCCGGGGAACACGAGGTGGAGATCTATCTGCCCCATCTGGTGGAATGCACGCTCACAGCCCTGGAAGTCGAAGAGGGGGCGGCGCTTTCCCCTCTTCCAGCACGGCAGCGTTCGCTGCTTTTTCTCGGGGACTCGATCACCCAGGGGATGACGGTATCCTCTCCTGCCCGAACCTGGCCGGCGTTGTTTTCGGCAGTGCGGAATGCGGATTTCGTCAATCTCGCCGTCGGGGGAGCCAGAATGAATGACGCCATCGGTTCGCCGGCACTGGATTACGAGTGGGACACCGTATTCATCGCATTTGGGATCAACGATTTCAATGGAAATACGCCGATGGCGCTTCTGAAAGAACGTACCCGCCGCCTGCTGTCGACCCTGTCGGCACGGGCCGATGCACGGATCTGTCTGATTACGCCGCTGGTGCATGTCGGAAACACCGCCACGAATGCGGAGGGATTCACGCTCGGAACATTTCGAGCGGAACTGGCCCGAACCGCGGCGGAATTTCCCGCCGTGATGCAACTGGACGGTACGAATTTGCTGCCGGATGACGCCGGCATGTTTGTGGATAATCTCCACCCGAACGATACGGGAATGGCGTTGCTGGCCCGGAATATCGCGGCACTGGTGCAATCATAGGAGTGCGGATTTTCCGGGATGGCGGCTTTTTTGCGGATGAGGATAAGAAGCAGAGAAAGCGGACCGCTGTTGTGAAATTGGAGTATCGCAGAAAAAATTTCGGATTTCTTCCGTGCCTCTTCCCGTTGATTCTGATCGCGGGATGGCTCTGTCCGATCAACAGTACCGCGATACGTTGTCTGATTCTACTCGGTCTCGTTGGAACATGTGCTGAAATTGTTCTGGTGTTTTGTCGGATCCGGCGGAAAAATCGTAAAATATTTCACGTCGGTATCGCGTTAACCTCAATGGTTCTGTTTTTGATTTTCGTTTTGATGTTCCTGTGGCCGCAGAGAGAGTCCGGCATCGGGGAGGAATATCTCAGTTCGTTGAAGAGTTACGAGGAAACCCCGTACCTCTGGGGTGGAGAAAACCGGTTGGGAATCGACTGTTCCGGATTGCCGCGCAAAGCAATGCGTACGGCACTTTTGAGAACCGCATGGAACACCGGAAGCGTATCGTTGTACTTCGCCGCGCTGGAAAACTGGTGGTTCGATGCATCGGCGAAAGCGTTGATGGAAGGGTACCGCAATTATCTCGTGCCGCTGGATTTGTCGGGTACGGTGGAGACGGCGCCGGAATCCGAGTTGCGTGACGGCGATCTTGCCATCACCGACGACGGGGTGCATGTGTTGGTTTTTCTCGGTCGGGGAGAATGGATTTCCGCCGATCCGGGACAGGGAAAAGTCGTGATCGAGCATTCGTCCGGTTCAAAGAATCCATGGTTCCAACGTCCGGTGCACTTCTATCGCTGGACCTCTCTGGATGGAATGTGCGGAGTGTGATTTCAGGAGAGACCTATGGTGAAGATACGAAAATTCTGTTTTCCCGCGGTGGCTGTCGCGGGAATGTTGCTGTTTTCCGGCTGTTCCGATCCCAACATAACCAATACCAGCCGGAACGCGGTCGAGCAGTTGCTGCTTTCCACGGCGGTCGAACGGGGATTGGCTCAGGCCGACCTTTCGGAATACGCGGGCAAGAAAGTCACCCTGGACTACTCGAACCTGGCACCTCAGGTCGACAAGAACTATGTGCAGGGAGTCATGGAGCTCGAAATCGCACAGGCCGGAATGATCGTTCCGGCCGATCCCAATGAATCGGATATCACGCTCCAGCTGATCTGCGGCGTACTCGCAACCGACAACAGTAAAATTCTGATCGGCACCCCGGAACTGCCGATTCCGCTGCCGGATACGGATATCAATATCGTAATTCCGGAAATCGCCCTGTTCAAAAAGGTTACGCGCAACGGTTACAGCAGGTTCAGCATGAACATCATCGACACCAAAACGAGAAAACCATTGCGCACGATCCGCAATCTGAACGCCAAGACTCAGTTCGTCAACTGGACCATTGTCTTGATTCCGTTCGTCTCCAACGACGTTGAACTTGCCGGAACCAATTACGAAGATATGGAAGTGGATTTTGTGCTGGAATGATCTTCCCCTGTGGGAAAGCAACTGCATCAGAGCTTGAGTGCCATCAGATAAGCGGTGGTGCCGTAGGTGGTCACCGGTCGGATTATCCGATAGCCGTGCGATGCCCAGAAGCGTTCCGCCCCCTGAATCGCCACGAGGCGCGACTCTCTCAGATTCAACTCCGGAGCAACTGAGAGAAATCGCCGGAGCAACTCTCCGGCGATTCCCCGTCCACGCGCGTCCGGATCCACTGCGAGATCGTGCAGGTAAAGCAGTTCACACGATTCGGGCAGATTTTCAAGCCGTTGATGGAGAGGGGGTACGCCTTCACCATGCCAGGGGTGTCCGAGCAGATAACCGCGGATTCGACTCTTTTCCTCCCAGACAAAACAGCATCCGGGAGCGCGCAGAACTCTGCTTTCCATCACGTCTGCGTTTTCCGGTTCGATTGCGAAATAGGCTTTTCGCTGAACAGCCATGACGCCGTCGATATCCCGGGGATTCATCGTCCTGACCATGATTGATTCTCTCTCGGCTCTGTTCCACGTAAAGCGTATCTCAGGGGCAACACCGTCAGACCGTCGTCACATCGTCACCCGGATTTCGTTATGAGAACCGATCCGTCGATAGGTCATGGAGCGAACCCTTTTCCGGACCAGGAAAATGCCGAGCCCCCCGACTTCCCGTTTTTCGAGCGGCAAGGAAGAATCCACCGTCGCCATCTCCAGCGGATTGAAGGGAACGCCTTCGTCACGGATGAAAAGCCGCAGCGTTTCGGCCCCGGACACGGCGGCTTCCACTTCGACCTCGATCATGCCCCGCGGCGCGGCTCCGTATTTCATGCTGTTGGTAATCAACTCCTCGAGCACGAATTGCAACGGCAGCAGACGCGATTCATCAAGGTCGTTCCGGCGGAAAAACGCTTCCAGTCCCGCGTTGAGCGCCACGAAATCAAACTCTTCCGCCACGGCCTGATAGCAGAAAACCGGCATGAGCGCTCTCTCCCCTCATTCAATTCTCAGGAAATCGGTGAATCCTGCGAGGTCAAACACATTTTTCACCTCCGGCCTGAGATTGCGAAGCGTCATGGATGTCCCCGCCGCGTGACTTCGCTTCCAGGCGGTCAGAATCAGCCGCAACCCGATGCTGCTGATGTAAATCAGATCTTCGAGATCCAATGAGAGATCACACGGTTCGCCCGCGAAAAACTCATCGAGTGTCGCGGCAAAGCGATCCGCCGTCGTGATATCCAGCCGCCCCGCCGGACGTATCGTCATCCCGGTGCTGCTTCTTTCCGTCGAAATATCCATGAAAAAATCCCCCTTTGGCGGAGAATCCCCCTTCTCCACATCGGGTAATTTAACGCCCGGGAGCTGGGTTTGCAAATTCACTGTAGAGGAAAAGACGCCTTCCGGCCGCCAGCGGCAACTCGAAGGATTCCGTACGGAACCACTCGATTGGTTCGCGCTGCGTCAGCCGTTTCAGAGCCGGCAGATCCTCCCCGGCCTGTTCCGGAGTCTTGTACAGAATGAAACGGCCGCCTCGTCGGATGAAGTGCGAGGCATCCCCGTAGATGATCGGCGCCGGAGCCACAGCCCGTGCGGTAACGACATCGAAACGGTGGCGAAATTCCGGCTTGCGGTCGAGTTCGCACGACCGGCCGTGGATGACTTCGACATTATCGAGATCGAGTGTCTCGACGGCCTTTGCGACAAAGGCCGTCTTTTTCCCGGTTGAATCGATCGCAACCAGACGCAACTGCGGGAAAGCCATCGCCAGAATCAACGAGGGAATACCAGCCCCGCAGCCGATGTCGGCGACCCGCAGTTTTTCCGTTGCGAACTCCGGAAAAAAACGGGCAATCGCCAGAGAATCGGCAACGTGCTTGATTGCGAACTCCTCCGGTTCCGTGATCCGGGTCAAATTCATTGTCCGGTTCGTCGTAATCAGAAGATCACGGAATTGCCGACACATGGAACAGAACCGATCGGGATCGGCGACATGGCAGGAAGCCGCGTATTCGGTCAGGTCGAATGGCATTTCAGATTCCCTTTCCCGGTGTATTTGCAGCGATTGCCGACACCAGCAGCACCGCTGCCAGCAGCCAGAGAAAAGCCGCGGACCCGATTCTCCAGCGGCTGCTGCGCGCGCCCGCCCGGATCCAGTCACGCAACGCACACGGCTTGCCGGATACCCAGATGCCGCCGAGACCGAAGATCCATGCCAGAACCGCCAGCAGAGGCGCACCGGGAGAGTGCAGGTCAAAACTCAGATGGATATAATAATATGCACCGAGAATCGCCAGCCCGCCGACCGACCGGGCAAGCAGATAATCGAGGTGGAAATACGACAGAACCGGTAACACAATCGCCAGCGGCCACAGCAACGGCTGCAGAAATCCCGGAGAGACAACCTGTGCATGAGGAACGCAGATGATGAGGGCAACCCATCCGAGGATCATACCCCAGAGCCGGTTGCGCGGCCACGGCTCGAACTTCGCCAGATTTTCCGGCCGCAGCCGGCAGTACCATCCTCCGATCAAGACAAGGATCAGACTGGAGAGAATAAACACTACGCGCAGGATCCAGATTTTTTCCATCATTTCCTCCCGGAAAAATTGTTGCGCCAGCGATCGATCAGCTCGCGGGCGATCGAGCCCGGCGGCGGTACCTCCGGCATATCGGCGGGCGTATAAAATCCCGCCGCGGTAATTTCAAACATGTCCGGCGACGGAGCCCCTGACGCCAGTTCCGCCGTAAAACCGGCCATCAACGAGTTGGGATAAGGCCAACTCTGGCTCCCGTAATAGCGGATATTCTTCACTTCGATCGCGACCTCTTCGCGAACCTCCCGCCGAACCGCTTCCTCAAGCGTCTCTCCGGGTTCCACGAAACCGGCGATCAGACTGTGCATCATTCCGCGGAATTTCGCATTGTGCGCCAGCAGCAGCCTCCCCTCATCGTCGGTCACTGCCACAATGATCGCCGGAGAGATTACCGGGTAAAACACCGCTCCGCACGCCGGACATTTCCGGGCGCACTCATCGCGGAGATCCTCCAGCGCCCGGCCGCAACTGCCGCAGTAACGATGGTTGCGCCGCCAGAAGGCGAGTTCCTTGGCCCGGCAGACCGCCACCTCGACCGCTTCATCAAATTCGAGCCGGGCACGGCGCAGTTCAAGCGCCTGCAATGGGCGCGGCAGCTGCAGGTCGGCGGGGAGCGACACCAGAGAGCAGTCGGAGCCATCGAGCCGACCGATCAGAACCCGTTCGCAGCAATCGGGTTCCAACTGCCATTCCGCACCGGACGGCAGGCGGTGGCGACCGGACTCCTCCTCCACGACAATTACGCTGTCGCCCCGCAGCGCAACCAGAAGCTCCTCCGCTGTCGCGGGGGTACGCCGCACTTCGATGACTGTGGAGACAAATGAGTTGTTCATCATACGCTTTTCATGAATTGAGTTGAAAGAACTGTTTCGCGTTTGCAGTGGTCAACCGGGCAATCTCCTCCACCGTGACACCGCGCTCCGCGGCGATCCGCGCCGCTACGAAAATCACATAGCCCGGGTGATTGTCGGTCCCCCGGTGCGGAACCGGCGCCAGGTAAGGAGAATCTGTTTCGATCAACAACCGCCCGTCAGGTATCATCGCCAATGTCTCGCGAATGTTCCGGGCGCGATTGAAGGTAACCATCCCGGTTACGCCGAGATAGCCGCCGAGGGCAAGAAAACGATCCGCCCACGCCGGAGTACCGGCAAAACAGTGGACGACGAAGCGCCCTCCCCGCGCCGCAAACGGCTTCAGAAGTGCAAAAGCATCCTCATACGCGTCTTCCAGAGTCTCCTTGTCCCGGATGTGAACGATCGCGGGCAACCGCCACTCCAGCGCCAGATCAAGAAATCGTGCGAACACCTCCTGCTGAAGCGGACGCGCCGACTGTTCGTAGTAATAGTCCAGGCCGAGCTCCCCGACTGCGACCAGTTTCGGATGTTCCCGGAACTCTGAAAAATCCTGCTTTTCCGCCACATACTCCGCCGCCTGATGCGGATGGACTCCGACAGCGAAATAAGCATCGTCAATCACCTGCGCAAACTCCTGCGCACGGCGGCTCTCGAGATAATCACCGCCCACGGCGGTCATCAGCAACCGCGCAACGGGAGCGACGTCACGCTGTGGGGGTACCGCGAGTTCCGCTTTGATCTGATTGACAAATTCCACAGGAGAACTCTCTCCATAATAGTGAAAATGTGTATCAAACAATTCCATTTTTTCAGACCTTTATTTTCTCCTCCACGGCTCCCGCATTTTACTGTCGGAACAAGCCGTCAAACACGCTTTTGAGTTCCCGGATCATCTCACCGGTCGGAAGTCCCCGGATCAGAATGACCGGTTCTCCGGATCCGTCCCCGGTAGGATCTCCATCAAGTCCGATCAACTTGAGTTCCGAAAGCTTGCGCACGAAATCCATGAACGAAGACGCGGCGAATTTCTGCAGATCCACCGTCGGTGCCGACAATGTCCCCGTCACCGGAATCACGAACTGTACGCCTCCGACCGTCAGACGCGATTCAAGATTCAGCTCCTGCCTGCCGGTCAGATCAAACGATCCGGAGAAGAAGAGCCTGGTCACCCAGTCGCCGAAAAAGCTGCACTCTTCAACCTTCACCTTCCCCTGCTCCGCCTTCAATCCCACCCGACTGCGGACAAATGAGATCTCCTTCAACCGGTTCGAAATTGCCTGGCGGCTGAAAATCTTCTCCTGCCACTGTTGAAGTTCCGCCGGCAGCAGGGTTCCGAGTTCGGCGATCATCTCGATCGGCAGAAGCAGAATCTGGCCGAGAGGCCCATTCGTGACGGTGTTGGGAATTTTCACATCGAGCAATACCGCGTGTACCTCTCCCGCCAGCGTCTCCGTTATCGCCCCGGGGCGGCCGGTATCCAGATAGCTCACCTCTCCCGAAAACTCATTCAGAGTCCCATCCAGATTCTCCTCCTCGGTTCCGAGCGTCATTTCAACCAGCGGCCGGAGTTCGAGCGGATCCCGGCTTTTGATCTTGAAACCGGCCCGGATTCCTTCCGGAACGCTGGTTCCGGAAAGTTGTGCTTCGACAACGGCGCCGTTCACCCGAAGCCGAAAGAGCTCTGTCGCAATCCGATCACGGTCGAATTTCGTCCGGGACTCCAGCGCCAGACGGATTCCCGTATTGACCTTGATCTCGTCGATCGCGAGATTGAGGGAGACCGGACGCCGTCCGAAATTGAGACGCGGTGTCACGGAACGGTTCTCCCCCGCAGCTGCCACAGTTTCCGCGCCCGGCGGATTTTCTTTCTGTTCCGGAATATGTTTCCGCATTGCAAGAATCCGTTCCAGATCCATGCACTCCGAATGGAGCTTGACTCTGATGCTTCCCTCCGGAGTCCGACAATCGACCCTTGCGTCACCCGCCAGGTCGAATAACGACTTTCCGTCCTGTTCCACCGCGAGAGAGAACCCGCGCAACGCCAGTTTTTCGCTGGTCCGTTCCACAACACCGATCATCTTGCCGGAGAGCGGAGCGACAGCGCGATCCTTCAGTTGCCAGCTGGGGCACTCCAGCGCGCCAGCCATCCGCAGAGAGCGGAAATTATCGCGCCCCAGCACCTGAAGTTTCCCGAAAAGCTGCGCTTCCGCCGCCAGATCCGGAGCCAGAAGCGCAATGAACTGTTCGTTGAGATACCGAATCGCCCAATCCCCACGATACACGCCTTCGCCAAGCTCCCATACGCCGGGGCATTCCAGTCGCAGCGCCGGTTTCCCCTGCCGCCGCAGATAGAGATTCATGGTTTTGATCTCGAGCGTTTTGAAATCAGGCAGATAGAGCGAAAACTGATTTTGAAGCGAAAAATCCCGATAATTGCGATTTCCCAGAGTCAGCGCCAGATCATTGCCGAAAATCTCCCCCTCCAGTACCGCGCCGGTGAGATTCCGTGAGAGGGAACCGGAAAAGTCACATCCGCCACGGCCCCCTTCCACCGCCCAACCCGGATTTTCCGTGAGGCGGGTCAGCAGAGACACGGGAAACGCTCCGGTCAACGTGAATTTCAGGTTCTCCTTCAGCTGGAGCGGGCGAAATCGGCAGGCAAAAGGTTCCGTCGTCAATTTCAGAAGAGTTTCACTCCCCTGCCCGACCGCTGCCTCAAACCGGCTGATCGCGAGCATTCCGCCTGCAAACGGCCACTCCAAACTGAAAAGAACCGTTGCCGGATCAAGTCCGCTCCTGCGCCAGACCGCGGCAGCGCCTTGCCCGGAGGGTGACAGCCATTCCACCAACTCCGGAGAGAGTCGCTCAAACCTCCCGGAAAGTTTCGCCGCCGGTTGTTTCAGGCTGCCGCTGCCGTCGATGTGCAGGCTGCCGAAATCGCGATTCTTCGCGGCGCGCAGCGCCAGGGAGAAATCGCGCAACCGGAAAGCCAGATCCCGCCCGACCTCTCCGTCGATTCCGGCCTGGACCTCCTCCAGCTCAAACCGACGTTTCCCGATCCGCCAGGCTGGTGCGGTTATCCGACCGTTGCCGAGAATCGAAAAAGCAGAAAAATTGTGGCGAAAAATCAACTGGGAATGCATTGAAAACAGACCGGAATCGATCCGAAAATCCTCCGAGGGAATCGCAAAACGAAGCAGCCGCAAATCCAGTTCATTGAAATCCAGATCAAATTCCGCCGCTTCGTGTTTTTCCGCACTGCCCGGAAGCCAGGAGTATTCAACCGGTTTGCGCAACCGGATCTGCGCAGTGGAACGCCCCTGCGAATCGAGCGTCAACAGGAACTTGCTGAGATTGATCGCACTCGATTCCAGATCGATTGAGGCGGAGTGATCGATCGCCAGCTCGAAATCCGGCAACGCCACACGCTCCAGCCCGAAAATCGCGTCGCCACGCCGACTCAACCGGATCCTCCCCTCGGATACAAAACTGCGGTCCTGATAGGAAACACTTCCGAAACAGTCCAGCGTGGCATGTCCCGGATTGAATCCGCACCCGAGGTCGAACAATACGGCCATCACCTCCGGAGACAACTTCATCGCATTGCAACTCACCTGAAACGAAAAAGGTTTCCAGCTCACCCGGCCGATCAGATCAGCGGAACTCTCTCCTTTTCCTTCGGCCGACTGCGTCAACAGCAGACGCTCGATGTCGATCTCATTGTCGTCCCCTACCGCCTCAAGCTCCAGAGCGAGTTTTCCCCCTCGGAGTGTTCCACCGTTGATCTCGCCCTCCAACGCATCCAGACTGCACTCAAGTTCCAGCGCACAGGGAAGTAATTCCTCATTCAACCGTGCATCCAGATCCAGTTTTACCCGGCCGCTGTCGATGTGATTGGCCCGGCTTGACGAGAGCCGGATATCGCCGGCAAGCGCAATTTGCGTCGTCGTTCCGTTGGCAAAACGGGAACACTCTCCGGAAAAACGGGTCAGTTCAAATGCGCCTCCCGCCGCAGGATCACCGTAAACCAGCGAAAAACGTGAATCACGCACCCGGATCCGGCGCAGGTCAAATTGCGGAGTACGCTTCTTCCGGTCGGAGCGTTTACGCGCTCCATTCCGCACGTTTTCCTCAAGCTTCGTCTGCTCCGGTTCCGGCCGGATGCAGCTCCACCTGCCATCCGGACGGCGATAGAGTGAAAACCCTGCCCGTTCCAATTCAATGTCGGAGAAACGAAAACCGCCCTGCCAGAACATCTTCCTGTCGTAGCGCACCGCCGCCGTTCCGGCAAAGAAGATCGGCTGAACAGCGGGACCGACCCGGAAATGTTTCGCACGCAGCGTGGACGTGAAAGGATTCCAGGTCATTTCCGCCGCTGCGATCTCAACACCGCACCGCTGCGATATCAGAGGCAGCAATACCCTGGTCAGGAAAAAGGATCCGGTGATGAAGAAGCCGGCGAAAAACACCAGCAGCACCACCGGAATCATGCCGAACAGGGTGTATTTAAGCCGCCTTCTCATAGAACAGGAGGAGAAAATCAACGAGGCAGGACGCGCTCAAGCTCCATCTGGAACCCCTCGATATCCTCTTTGGTCGGCTTGTCCCCGCGCAGGTTGTCCAGTCCGAGCCTGCCGAACTGATCAACATACCAGTCGGCAGTCGAGCCGGAAGCGAATTTCACCGTGCCGGAGAGCGCCATACCGGGGCGAACCAGCTTGCTGATCTCCACCACCGTCCTGCCGTCTCCGGGAGTTGCCTCGACATCCGGTTCAAGCGGATCCTCGTCACTTCCCTTCTTCGCTTCAGCTTCCGCTTCGGCCCTGGCTTTCGCCTGCGCCTTGGGATCCGTCGCATCCCAGTCGATGTTGTCCAGCTCCGAAGCGAGGATCCGGATATCCATATAAGTCAACTTCAGGTCAAACTCATCATTGACCAGTTTCTGCACTTCCGACAGAGAAGTACCCTTTGAAATTTCGGCAGCCATGAATTTTTTGACGGCAAGTTCTTTTTCCCGATCCATTTTTATCCTCCCCGGGTTATTTGCGTTTACCGGAATCTTTCCCTGCCTTCGGTGACGCGGCACGTTTCCTGGAAACGGAACGACGCGGTCCGGAAGCCTCACGCCGGATGCTCTCAACCTTCTTCGGGCGCTCCCGCAACTCAAGCTCAAGCGGCAGACCGGTCAGATCGAACGCAGCGCGCAATTTGTTTTTCAAGAACGCCAGATAGTGGTCGGCACAATTCTTCGGATTGTTGACGAAGAGCAGCACCTTCGGCGGCATCGCCCCGACCATCGATGCGTAATAGAGTTTTAGCGGAGTACGGGTGATCACCGGCGGTGTATTCGTTTCGAACGCATCCGCCAGCACCCGATTCAACACACCGGTGGGAATCTTCAACTCGAGCTGTTCCATCACCTCGGCGACCTGATCGAGCAATCCATCGAGATTTGAGCGATCACGCGCACTGACGAAAACCACCGGGGCATATCCCATTCCGGGCAGAGTGGAGCGCAACTCCTCCTGAAGCTGCCTGACTTTGAACTCACTCTTCCAGAGGTCGAACTTGTTGGCGACCACCACACACCCCTTGCCGGATTTCTGGATCATGCTCGAAATCTTGCGGTCCTGGGCAGTCACCCCGTCGGGGTTCGCCTCGACGACGAAAAGCACCAGATCCGCCCGCTCAATCGCGGTCTTCGCCCGCATCACACTGAAATATTCCACCACGGTATCGACCTTGCCGGTCCGACGCAACCCGGCCGTATCCACCAGCACAGCCGGACGATTCTCCCCGCGGTAGCGCAGCGTAAAATCGATGTCGATCGCATCGCGGGTGGTACCGGCGACATCGCTGGTCATCACCCGTTCTTCACCGAGCAGAGCGTTGACGAGAGAGGATTTGCCGACATTCGGCCGCCCGACCACCGCGATGTTGACCGTTTTTCCGGCGACCGGCATCCCGGAATCCCCGCCGGACTCTCCAACGGGAAGCAAGGCAATCGCCTCCTCGATCAGAGCATTGACTCCGCTGCGGTGCAGACACGAGACCGGATGGACTTTTTCAAAACCCAGCCGTGCAAAATCCACGGAATCCCGGGTCAATGCGGGATTATCACATTTGTTCGCCGCAAGGAGAACCGGCTTCCCGGCACTGCGGATCCGCCGTGCGACCTCCTCGTCGAGCGGGACAAGCCCTTCCTGCGCATTGGCGACGAGAATCAGCACATCGGCATCGGCGACGGCGACCTCGACCTGTGCGGCAATGCGACTGTCCCATACGTCGACACGGCGGCTTTCCCCGGTGAGCATTCCCAGCCCCCCGGTGTCGATCAGTTGAAAATGACGTCCGCAACGGACCAGCGGAGCCACCACGCGGTCGCGGGTCACTCCGCTCATCTCATGGACGATCGACAACCGGCGGCCGACGATCGCATTGAAAAGCGAGGATTTTCCGACATTCGGCCGCCCGACGATCGCAATCGTCGGCAATCTGGAGGCGTTTTTCTGAATTTCAATGGTTTTCGCCATATTGTTTCCCGTGAGGTTCCACCTTGCACGCTCAGTCGCGGAACAAGTTGATCTGGTCCCGCAACGCACGGGCCGCGGCGCCCGCACCATGACCGAAATTCTCGCTCTTGTCCGCGTAAATGATGCCGCGCGACGAATTGATCATCAACCCGTGCCCCGTGGCATCACAGCCGAACCGGACAACCTTCTCCACATCGCCCCCCTGCGCTCCGACTCCGGGCACCAGAAACGGCATATCGGGACAGAGTTCACGAACATGCCGGAGCTCCTCCGGATAAGTTGCACCGATCACCAGCGCGACATTGCCGTTGTAGTTCCATTTGTCACGGGCCAGTTCGGCCACGTGTTCATAAACCATCTTGCCGTTGCACATCAGATTCTGCAGATCCCCGGAGTTGGGATTGGAGGTACGGCAGAGGATGATCACCCCTTTGTCGGCATGATCCAGAAAAGGCTTCAACGTGTCAAAACCCATATAGGGATTGACCGTCACCGCATCGGCCCCGTACCGTTCAAACGCCTCGCGGGCATACATCTCCGCGGTGGAGCCGATGTCGCCACGCTTCACATCGAGAATCACCGGCACCTGCGGCACATGCTCGTGAATGTAATCGATCGTCATCCGGAGCTCCCCGTCAGCCCCCTGCCCGGCGTAATATGCAGCCTGCGGCTTGTAACAACAGACCCAGTCCCGGGTTGCATCGATAATCGCACGGTTGAATTCAAAAATCGGAAACTCCTTCCCTTTCAGGCACTCCGGGAGTTTTTTGAGATCGGGATCGAGACCGACGCAGAGCAGGCTGCGATTGTGCTGCGAGGCGGATTTGAGTTTTTCCAGAAATGTCATTTTCAGTTCCTTATTTTCCGTTTTGCGCCTTGGCGTCCAGAATCGCGGTGCGATCGAGCACCACGGTGCGATCAAATTCATCGACGACCTCGGGACCGTGACTCCCGGCCCCGAAGCGGCCGGGCATCAGCTCCTTCATATAGTTTGCCAGCGTCACGATGGTCGGCCCGTACCCCTCTTTATAGATGAAATATTCGAGATCCCGCGCCAGCGCCGAGGTGTCGCTGTAGCGGTCGGCTGGATCAGTTGCAAGCAGCCGCTCCAGAATCGTTTTCATCTCCGGCGGCAGATCTGCAGGGAGTATCCCGCGCTCCAGGACATTGCGTTTCGCGTTTTCCAGGATCTCCGTAACCGGCAATTTTATGTTTCGGAGCATGCGGCCGGTGATCAAATAAGCCAGGACGATTCCGAGTGAATAAAGATCCGCGCGGAAATCGACCGTCTCCCCCCGCGCCTGTTCCGGCGCGACAAAAGCCAGTTTCCCGGCGACTTTTCCGCCCGGAGCGCGATTCGTCACCCGGGCAATCCCGAAATCGGTGATTTTAGGCACTCCTTCGCTGTTGATCAGAATGTTGTGCGGGCAGACATCGCAATGGACGATCCCGAGTGCCTCCCCGGAGTCGGCGCTGCGACGGCTGTGCGCATACGCCAGCCCGCGGGCCACCCGGGCCGTGATGAACACTGCGAGATTGAGCGGCAGCATCCGGCCGATCCGACGGTGAAATTCGATGAAATCATAGAGGGAAATTCCATCCACGAACTCAAGTACAAAGAAATACCCCTCTCCCCACCGTTCGAGGTTATAGATCTGGACGATATTTTCGTGGATCAGATTTGCAACCAGTTTCGCCTCACCGATGAATCCGTCGACAAACGCGGGATCTCTGGAGAACTTCGGCAGCAGCGTTTTGATTGCCACGGTCTTTTCGAATCCGGCGGCACCGAGCTTCTGGGCCCGGTAGACCGCCCCCATGCCGCCTTCGGCAACCAGTTCCACAATGCGATACCGGTCAGGTACTTCAATTATCTGCCGCATGCCGCTGCCTCCCGCGTCCGCTGTACGGCCAGCCGCATCGCTTCGAGATTGCGCAGGAGCCCCGCCCCGCGCCGTTCACGCGCCACCGCGGTGAAATAGGTGGTATTCGACAAGAAACCGTATTCCAGCTCGAGCCACTCCAACTCCGAAAAATATCTGCCGCCGGCCGCCAGTTCACGCCGCAGCCGGGCGGCCATCTCAGAAAAATCTGCGGTCCCGAGCCGACCGAGATCAGCGTCGCACAGCAGAGCTTCCAGTTCCGACACCGGATGATACGGCAGTTTTGTGGCAAGAATCAGCGTCGCAGCACGCTCCACCTCCTCCGGGGTCGCACCGAATTGCGGCAGGATCCGGCGGGCGAAGGCTGCCGACGCCTGTTCATGGTTGCCGGGGTCGAAAGCGTAACCGGTGTCATGGAGCAGCGCTGCGGCACGCAGCAATTCCAGTTCGGCCGGCGAAAGGGAAGCTGCCAGCCCGAACTCACCGGCATCCTCGACGACGGCACGGGTGTGCACAAGCGAGTGATAACACCAGCGTTCCGGATCGATCTCCCGACCGATCCAGTCAAACGTGAATTTTGCAAGTGCGCCGTACTCCATTGCCGCGTCTGAAACTCCAGATTCAAGCGATTTTACTCATCATGAAATATACCACCCATGAGCGGATAACGCAAGTCACCGACCCCGGAAGCGTTTCGATTTTCCGGCAAAAACGACCGGTCCCGGCGATGGGTTCCGACAGGCCGGAAAAGAGGCGGGGCCGTTCTCTCTCTTGAAAGGATCTCATTTCGACTGCGGCAACAACTCCCGCCGTTTCCGACGTTCCCGCCAGAGCCAGAAAGCCGCAGGTGATGCGAAGCCGAGCTCCGAAGCGATCTCCTTCTGCTTCATGCCGTGTCTGACCGCCCGTTCCACGTACTCAAGCCTGACCTGATTGATGTATTCTCCGATGGAAATTCCGGTCGCGGTTCGAAAAAGGTGCGACAGATGGGAGCGACTGTATCCGAGGATTCGCTCCAGTTCCGCAAGGGAACAGTTCGCACCGTTCCGGTTTCGTATGCAGGATTTCACCGAGGAAACGATTCCGGCTTCCCCGGCGCCTTCGGACAGCACCGGGGAACGCAGCCGGCAGGCGACTTCCCGCAGAACCAATTCAAAGAAGAGCCGCATCCGGCTGGAGTCGCCATCCTTCCGCCAAGCATCCGTCAACTGATGAAACAGCGGTGCGTACTCCTCAGGCAGCACACCGCCGGAATTGCCCGTGAGAAAGGAACCATCTCCGCGGCTGCGGAAAAAACCGTAATGGATCCTCCCGCCGTGAACGGAAAACCAGAGCTGCTCCCCCCACGCCTCACCCGTCGGCCAGAATCCGTACTGGTGCGGAATCCAGGCATTGATCCAGCAGAGCGTCCCCGGAGAGAGCGTCAACAGTTCCCCGTTGAGCAAATACCGGCATTCTCCGGCAATGGTGAAGAAAAATTCGCAGAATGGATGACGTTCCACCCGTACGCCCGACGGCAGAACCGCGACGGCCTCCGCGGGAGCATACAGACGCCGGATTCCCCGGCTCAGGATTTCTGCCATTTCCTCACTTGACCGCATATTGCACGATTGATATATTTTTTGCCGTTTCAGATGATTGTTTTCTGCAATGCCCACAGTATACTATAAAGCGGACACGATAAACTTCAATATGGAGAAGGGTCGATGCGCGAACTTTTCTTTTACGACTCCATGTGCGCCGTCGGATTACCGCTCACAGGTGGAACGGCGGCAACGACTCCCGATGAGCTGCATAAGGAGATGGACCGTTACGGTATAGACAAGGCTCTGGTGCGCCACATCAATCTGCCGAACATCAACGCAGAACTCTCCAACGAAATCGTTGCGGAATTTGTCGGCAACGATCACTCCGGGCGGATCCGCGGTGTCTGGTGCATCCTGCCGGAACAGTGCGAAGAGCTTCCGAAACCTGATCTCCTTTTCCGCCGGATGGGCGAATCCGGAATCGCAGCGCTTACGCTCGCTCCCTTCTCCCATCGCTGGATCCCCTGCCGACTCACGATCGGAAGGATCATGGATGCCGCAGCAGAACGACATATTCCGGTACTGCTCGACAACTTCACCGGCCGCTGGCAGGAACTCTATGCATTTCTGAAGGAATTTCCACGCAACATCACAATGATTCAGGATCGCAGCAAACATGGTCCGGACCGGTTGATCCGCCCTCTGCTGGAGGCG
Source organism: uncultured Victivallis sp. (assembly GCA_944389895.1). Lineage (GTDB taxonomy): Bacteria > Verrucomicrobiota > Lentisphaeria > Victivallales > Victivallaceae > Victivallis. The sequence continues at coordinate 106,191 of CALXOA010000074.1, forward strand.
TACGAAAATCTCCATTATGTGATTTCCTGCCACTGGGTTCCGGAAGGGATCCGCGATCTTGCCGAACGCTACGGCGCAGAAAGACTTCTCTACGGCAGCAATTATCCGATCTTCAGCCAGGGATCCATGATGCTGTCGCTCAAACAGAGCGGACTGCCGATGGACGAAATCCGGAAAATTTCCGGGAAGAATCTTGAAAACCTGTTGAATGGAGCACAGTTATGAGTATCTGGGAAGAACATCCGCTCGCACGCCGCTTCTGGAAGGAAGGCCGGGCCGATTTCCCGATTTACGACATGCATGGTCACATGGGCAGTCTGAATACCATCCACCTCGCCCGCGCCGAAGCGGATCAGATGGTCGCCCACATGCGGCGTATCGGAGTAAAACATCTGGTGTTTTCGCATCATCACGCACTGTTCGAGCCATCATTCCGCAACGTCCGGGCGTGGGAGATCTGCCGGAACCATCCCGACATCCTCAGGATGTACGTCGCGATCAATCCCCATTACCCCGATCATATCCGCGAGGATCTGGCCCTGTTCGACTCCTGGAAACCATTCGCAGTCGGGTTGAAACTTCTGCCGGATTATCATCAGGTTCCGCTCAACGACCGCAGGTATGAATATGCCCTCCGGTTCGCAGCAGAACGAAAGCTGCCGGTACTCAGCCACACCTGGGGGGGCTCCTCCTGCAACGGATATCCGCAGCTGGCGGAGGTGATTCACAAGTACCCCGGACTGATCTTTTTCATCGCACACGCCCTCTTCGGGGACTGGGAGGGCGCGGAGCGGCTTGTCCGGGAATCCGCGGGCAACGTCTATCTGGAGTTGACCGCCCTGCCCGGAGAGCGCGGTCTCCTGGAGCGGCTGACCGCTTCGGTTGGTTCCGAACGGCTGCTCTATGGAACCGATCTGCCGTGGTTCGACGAATACCAGGTGGTCGGCGGAGTACTCTCGGCCGACATCACGGAACAGGACATGCGCAATATTTTTTATGCCAACGTCGAACGCCTTCTGGGCAGAGATTGGTGATTATCCACCACTCATTTCCCGGACGGGAAAACATTCGAATCATCGTGTTTTCCGACAATCGGTCAACAGACTTTTTTAACGGAAAGGAGATTCATCATGTTCGGAATCGGAGAAGAAGAGATCAATGCGGTTGCGGATACCATCCGTCGTGGTGTTCTGACCCGTTTTCAGGGAGGTACCGAAGGCTATCTGGCCCGTTCGGAACGGGCGATCGCCGAAAAGATCGGCGTCAGACACGCGCTGATGGTCAACTCCGGAACCAGTGCATTGATGTGTGCTCTGGTGGGACTGGGGATTGGGAAAGGCGATGAGGTGCTGGTCTCCGCCTATACCTGGATTTCGACTCCGCTTGCCCCCATGCTGCTTCAGGCGATTCCCAAACTGGTCGAGATCGATGAAACCCTCACCATGGATCCGGAAGATCTGGAGCGGAAGATCACTTCGCGCACCAGAGCGATCGTGGTCATTCACATGGCAAACCGTCCCTGTGACATGGACCGGATCATGGCAATCGCAACGAAACACGGGATTCCGGTGGTGGAGGATGCCTGCCAGGCGGTGGGCGGAGTCTACAGGAATCGCCGTCTCGGATCGATCGGCAAGGTGGGCTGCTTCAGCTTCAACAACTACAAGAACATCTCCTGCGGCGAAGGCGGCGCGGTTCTCACGGATGACGACCTGCTCTTCGATCGGGCCCGGCTCTGGCACGATGCCGGAACGTTTGTACAGGCCTATGACGCACCGGTTAAAATTCCGTTCTTCGCCGGGCAGGATTATCGCGCTTCCGAGATCGAAGGCGCGTTGATCTGGGCGCAGCTCAAGCGGCTCGATCCCGGACTGGCCATGCTCCGCGAACGGGTAAAACTGGCCGTCGAAGTGATCCGCGCAGAAGGGAAATATAAACCTGCCCCCCATTGCGATCCGGCTTCCGCAGCCTCGCTGGCAATCCAGTTCGACACTCCCGAGGAGTTCGCCGCGATTGCTGCGGAAAAGGGGTGGAAGAACATTCATGACACCGCAGGGCGGCATATCTACACGAACTGGCCGCCGCTGGTGGACAAGCGTGCCTATCGCGACGATGTGAATCCCTTCCTGACCGACGCCGGCAAAGACGCACGTTTTGACGCGGAGGCCGCGCCGCGCACACTCGATATCCTCAAACGCACCATGTATCTTGACATTCCGTGGGATGCACCGCTTGCCGAAATCGAGAAGCAGATGCGCACTCTCTGACGAAACAACCGGTTTCCGGTATCAAGGTGGCGGGAGTCGAACCCGCCGCCTCATTTTCTGAATATCCCCTCATTTTTCCCTGATGGAAATACCCGAGGATCCCGTCAAGGAAAAAATACTCCGGATCAAATGCTTTCTGCGACGTCCCGTTCCCTTCGCTGCACCGGTCATCCGGAACGGATTTCCATCCGACAATTTCGTACTCGGACATTTTCTCCTTTTAACCGTTTCAAAATATTTTTCGATTATTTTTCATTTTCCTCTTGACAATATTTTAATTTTACATCATAATATTATACAAACAGAATAAAATAATCGAAATATTTAAAATGAAAACAGAAAAAATACTGGAACTTCTGCGGACAAGGATCATCAGCGGGGAATTTCCGCCTGGAGCCAAACTGCCGAATCGCCCGGAGTTGTTGAAGGAATACTCGATCAGCGTGAGTGCCTTTCAGAAGTGCATCAACCAGCTGACCGCCACCGGTTTTCTGGAGTCACGCGGAATGTACGGCATGTGTGTGACGGCCAATCCGCCGCATCTCTCGCGATTCGCAGTGCTGCTGCCGCAGGAATCGGCGACCTTGAGCTCCGGAGCGGATTCATTTCTGGCCGGGTTCATGCAGGTGGCGGAGGAGTATCGGCGGCAGCACCCGGAACACACTTTCGTCTATTACGGGGTCGGCGACCAGGCCACCCCGCGCCTGGAGGAGTACCGGAGAATCGCCGAAGATGCCCGTCAGGGGCTTCTTGCCGGAGCGATCTCGATCTTTACCGCTCCGCCGCCGGAAATTCAGAAACAACTGGGTGAGTTTCCCTGCGTGGTCATCGCCAGAAAACGCGAGGACTCCCCCCATCCCTACCCGCAGATTGAATTTGATCTGGTGGAACTTTTCCGCTGCCAGTTGAACAAGCTGGAACAGGCGGGCTGCCGGAACATCGCAGCACTTCTCGCCGATGTCACATCCATGACGAAAACCCTGGAGATTCTCAAACTGGCAGCACAGAGCAGGGCAAACTGTCCACGCTGCTGGCTTCAGGGAATGAATCTCGATCGTTCCCGCTCGTTCTTCCACGACAATCTGATGGAGCTGCTGTTTTCCAGGGAACAGAAAACGGTTCCGGATGGATTGCTCGTCTCAAACGAGAACTTTCTGCCGATGGTGTTCAACGCCTTCAGCCGGCTCGGAATCGTGCCCGGCCGCGATGTGAAAATCGTCAGCCATATGAATCTTCCTTCGGCCGTGCCGTGCCTGGAGGGAGTCGAATACGTGACCTTCAGCGTAGAACAGGTGTTTACAGAGGCAATGCGGTTGCTCCGGGAATGGAATGACGTCCAACCGGACGGCCGGGCTGTTGATATCCTGATACCACCCCAAAATATCTGAGAGGCCGAAAATGCAAAACCGAATGCCACATGCCGTTGCCCGGAAGAGAGATTTCACATTGATTGAATTGCTGGTTGTTATCGCGATCATAGCCATATTGGCCTCCATGCTGTTGCCCGCGCTGGGCAAAGCGCGCGAGAGTGCGCGCCGCGCGATCTGCATTTCACAGCAGAAACAGATCTCCACCGGGGTGTTCATGTACTCCAGTGACTACAACAATTATATGACGGTTCACGATCTTTCGGAATCCGGCGGAGGCTTGTTCGGTCAATTTTACGTCGAGTATAAATATATGAATACTCTGGAGATGTTCAGCTGTCCCACGGCGCAGAACAAGAAAACAAACAGCGCCGGCGAGGTCACGATCGGCGTTTACCGTTACAATCTCGGCGGCAGCACTCCGGTTTATACGGCGAATATTCCGGAACAGGGCGATTACGCGCTCAATCGTTCGCCCATCGACGCGATCTACTACTCCCTCAGCAAGATGCGTAACTTCGGCAAGGTGTACATGCTCACCGATACCCGTCGTACCGGTGATAAGCAGAACATCGGCCTGTGGGCATTTGCGCCTCTGGCACAGACCAGCAACAGCGGCACGATTCTCTGCCACAACAATACGGCCAACATGACTTTCATGGATGGCCACGTCGAACAGAAGAACTTCTACCAGCTCCGCGAGATGGGATTCACCTCGATCGTCTCATCCGGCGGGCAGTATATGCCGATTCCCTGAGCAATCGAAAGGATACTTTTCAGATGAAAATCTCATGTTTGTTTTTGCTGTCGCTTGGATTCTGCCTCGCTGCTTCCGCCGCAAAGTTGCCGTGCGACCGTCCCGAGTACTGGAAAAAAAACAGTTCCGGCACCATGAAGATCGAACGGGACGATGCCGAAAACGCGGTTCGTTTTCAGGTGGAGTTCAAGCCGGGAACCGACTACTGGGCCTATCCGGAACTCAAGCTGCCTTCCGGAGGGATCCCCGCCGACGCAAAATATCTCGTGTTTGAGGCAAAGATGACTCAGCAGGATCCCGGAGCCGGATATTCGCGCGTCTATGTGATGTTCGGTTACAAAGGCGGGAACATCAGCTGGACTCCTTCGACGGAATGGCAACAGATCGTCATCGATCTCGACGCACGGAAAGTGGACCTCTCTCAGATGAAGGCACTGCGGATCGGCGCACACCCGAAAAGCCCCGGTTTGACCTTCTCCATCCGAAATGTGGAATTTCGAAGTGACCTGTCAAATGCGACAGCGGTGCGCCCACCGATCGCTCTGCCGTGCGACCGTCCCGAGTACTGGAAAAAGAACAGTTCCGGCACCATGAAGATCGAACGGGACGATGCCGAAAACGCGGTCCGTTTTCAGGTCGAGTTCAAGCCGGGAACCGACTACTGGGCCTATCCGGAACTCAAGCTGCCTTCCCGGGGAATCCCCGCCGACGCAAAATATCTCGTGTTTGAGGCAAAGATGACCCAGCAGGATCCCGGAGCCGGATATTCGCGCGTCTATGTGATGTTCGGTTACAAAGGCGGGAACATCAGCTGGACTCCTTCGACGGAATGGCAACAGGTCGTCATCGATCTCGACGCACGGAAAGTGGACCTCTCTCAGATGAAGGCACTGCGGATCGGCGCACACCCGAAAAGCCCCGGTTTGACCTTCTCCATCCGAAATGTGGAATTTCATTTTGCTCCCCCTTCCCCGAATCTGCGACAAACCGGAAAACTGCTCCGGTCCACTGCACCGGCAATGCTGTTTACGGATAATGTCCCTCTACGTTTTACCGTTACGGAAAAACTCCCCGGAGCTTCTTATAAGGTCCTAGACTGTTATGATCGAGAGGTAGCGGCCGGAGAGGTCCCGGAGAGCGGCAGCTTCGAACTCCCGAAGCTGCCGCGCGGGTATTATCGGATCGTGCTCTCCGCCCCGGGAGAACGATTCCGGGGGGTTCGTTCCTTCTCGGTTATCCCGGATCGCGGGAATCGGCGCCCGGCTCCCGAGTCCCCCTACGGGATGGATGTTGCAATCAACATCTCGCTCGGCAACATCCCCGGCCAGGACTGGGAGAAAAGCCGTTCTTTTTTTCTGGAACTGATCCGACTGAGCGGAATGTCCTGTGTCCGTGACCGTATCCATCACGACGCGCTGGAGCCTGTTCCCGGGAAATTCGGTCGGGGAAACATCGGCTTTGTGACGGAAAAATTGTCCTCCATGGGAATCGGAATCTGTGCCACGACCCATCGTTTTGCGAAGTGGGCACTGCCTGACCGGGAAAGCAAACTGCCGAAGGATCTGTTGACCATCTACCGTACTGCAAAAGAATCCGCAGCCGCGTTCCGGGGAGAAGTGAGTGCATGGGAGTTCTGGAATGAACCGGAACTGCCGGGATTCTGTACCGATCCGGCATGGGAGTTTGCGGCAGCCTCCAAAGCGGCCTATCTCGGCTTCAAGGCGGGGGACTCCGCTGTTCCGGTGACCAACGCCTCCTTCTGCGTCACACCCCCGAAAACCGACCTTTTCGCCCAGGAACTTCTGCGCAATGATCTCGGCGAATATTTTGACATATTCAATTTCCATGTTTATGGTTCCTTGAAAACGTATTCCGAAAATGTGGAAGAGTGGAAACGGATTCTCCGGCAGCACGGCATCCTCGACATACCGTTCTGGGTTACGGAAAACGGCACCCGGATGGAAGGTGACGCAACGGAGGAATCCGGGGTCGGTTCCAATCGGGCCCATTCGCATATTCAGGAGATGATTCACGCGGAATTTGTCGTAAAAGCCCAGATTCTGTTACAGAGTCTCGGAGTCGCCCGCGATTTTACATTCGTCCTTCCTCCTTATAACGAACAAGGCGGCCTCAAGGACTGGGGGGTGCTCCGCCGCGACTTCAGTGCAAAACCCGCATTTGCCGCGTTTGCCACACTGACCGATCAGCTCGGGGATGCTCAATATCTCGGTCAACTCGATTGCGGATCCGGAATCCGGGCCTTTCTCTTCCAGCACCCCGACAAGATGCAGACCGTCGCATTCTGGAGCAAGTCGGAACTCGACCTTGCCGATGAGATGAACGGGTTCATTCCCACGGGAGAGTATCGCCATGCGTTTTCGTTACCGGGAGGGGAACCGGCGACCCTGACCAACGTATTCGGTACGCCGGAACCGGTGGTCCCCCACGACGGCCGTTTTGCCCTGACCGCCACCCGTTTTCCGGCCTATTTCAAAGGGAAATTCAACCTGACGGCAGGCAGTCCCGCTCCTTCCACCGGTCAGGCCGGCGCTCTGCAGAGCGGTCTGGAGAAAACGGTGGTCCTTCGCGTCATTCCGGAGGCCGATCTGAAAGTCAGCGCTTCCAGAACCACGCTGTTGCTTCCCTCCGGTACGGAGAGCAGAAAAATGAAACTGCAGGCAATCAATTTCGGCGATCGTCCCTGCCGTGGTCGCCTGACCGTTGAGGGTGCTGCCGTCAGCGGGTTGCCGAAGGAACTCGAACTTGCGCCGCTGACGCCTCGTGAATTTGAAATCACGTTGCCGGATCACCTTCCTCCGACCAGAAACGACATCGTATTCGGCGGTGTTTTTGACGGGAAACCGATCAGTCGGCTGGTACTGCCGGTTCTGCCTCTCGACAGTGCCGCGGCAATCCCCTTCCCGGGAACCGACCGGCCGGAAAAGTGGCGTAAAAACAGCTCCGGAACCCTCACGATCACCTGGGATGACAAAGAGCAGGCAATCCGTTTCGACGTGGAATTTCCGCCGGGAGTCGACCGCTGGGTCTATCCGGAGTTTCTTCTGGAAAACGCCCTTTCCGATGATACGATCGGTTTGTTTTTCGAGATCAAAACCATGCCGACCGGGAGGAAGCCCCCCAAAAGCCTGGTCATGTTCGTAGCGGGAAAAGAGAAGGAAAAAGGGGTAAGCACCAATATCAGCTACGCCCCGTCATTGGGGGAATGGCAGAACAACTTCATCGAGCTGACCTCTCTGGATCTTGAAAAGATCAAACAGTTCCGGATCGGCATGAATCCCGCTCAGGACAAAATCACTTTCTGGCTCCGCAACATCCGGTTGCTGAAGGAACCGGTGGAAGCCGGAAAACGGGAAACAAATTGACAGGAAAGGTCTTTATCATGCAATTCGCACTCTGTTCCGGGGAATACTGGGAACAACTCCGCCGGAACTGTCCGGCTTCCCTGCTGAATCAACTCAGGGAGGATGCCGACCGCTGTCTCGAACAACCTCTTTTGAGCATCACCTGGAGGAAGGGGACCACTCTTTCGCCCGATCCGCATGACTACATCAGTTTCTCCCCCTACAACTGGCCTAATCCGGATACGGCGGATGGCTTCCCCTGGATTCAGCGGGACGGTGTCATCAATCCGGAATTTCGCAATTATGACGGTCCGATTCTCGAGGAGTTCTGCCGCCGTGTTGGAGTGCTGGTCACTGCCGGTCAGCTGACCGGGGAGGAACGTTACTTCCGGTGTGCCGGAAAACTGTTGAAGTGCTGGTTCCTGATGCCGGAGACGGCGATGAATCCGAATTTCCGCTACGCCCAGTTCGTGCCGGGAAACAAGATCGGAAGTTGCTGGGGGTTGATCGACAGCCATATTTTCTGCCAGCTTCTGGAAGCGGTCGGCAGCTTGAAAAACAACCCCGACTGGACACCGGACGATCTGACACGGCTGCGGGAGTGGTTCACCCGGTATTATTTCTGGCTTGTAAGCGATCCGTTCGCAATCAAGGAAGAAGGCGCCCCCACCAACCACGGCACCTGGTATGATGCGCAATTCGTCACATTGGCCCTCTTCCTTGACCAACCGGAACTGGCCCGCCGGCAACTTCGAGAAAAGAGCATCCCCCGACTGTCGCGGCAACTGCTCAACAACGGGCTTCAACCCTTCGAGGTATCGCGGACCAAGTCTTTCCATTACAGCATATTCAACCTGACTGCGTGGAGCAGGCTCGCCGTCTACGGCGAAAAACTCGGGGTACCGCTCTGGGAAACGCTCTCAGATGACAATGCCTCGCTCCGGAAATGCTATGAGTTTCTGCTGCCGCATCTCCTGAACGGCGGCAGGGATTGGCCCTATCTGGAGTTGGATCGCGCGTCAATCCACGGCGAACGGCTCGTCAATTTCGTCGAAACCTTCCTCGGGGATTCCCCCGGGAATACCGTCAGCATCCTGCAGACCCCCTGCATGCTGCCGTGCTGACGGCCGGAAGCTCCGGCGTGACTTTAAAAACGACGGTCACGCCGGCTTCACAACATGAAGGATGGTCTCCCCTCGAAGCGGAGTAACGGCTTCCCGGTACGCGGCCATGTGCGGAGTTGCCAGATGAGCCTTGAGATGCGCCTCCGACTCCCAGGTTTCAAGAATCGTAACGAAAGCGCCGCCTTCAACATCGACACACGGCTCGTACCGGAGACATCCGGCTTCGGCCAGGACAGTCGGCACATTCGCCTTCAGAATCCGCAGGAACTCCTCCATGCAACCTTTTTTGATCTCGCAACGTGCAATCACATGAATCATGTTCAGAACTCTCCCTCGTAAGCATGTTTCAGAATTTCCGTCAGAACCGGCTGAGACTCCTCCACCGGAACCGGCCGGGGGGCCAATTCCAGTTTCATGCGGTTCTGCGCTCCGGAGGCCGCACTCGCAGACAGAAGCTCCGGAGTGATTCCGGGGCATTTCTTCAGGGAAACGGGAACGCCGACAGAGGTCAGAAATGCGCGGTATGAGGCAATGACTTCACGCGGCGTGGAGCCGGGAAAAAGATCCGCAAGCTCCATCGTCCTTGCCGCGACCGCGGGATTCCCGAGATAATAGCTCCACGCGGCCGGCAGCAGCAAACTGACCGCCAGACCATGTTCCAGCCTGCCGAACCAGGAAAAACTGCACAGATGAGGCAGCCCGGTGGATTTAAAGCGGATCACCATTCCTCCGAGAGTCGCGGCGAACATCATCCGTTCCCGCGCTTCCGAATCGGTTCCATCGGCAATCGCCCGCGCAAGGTTCCCGCAAATCAACCGGATGCTTTCGCGTGCCCATTCGTTCGCTTTCGGATGGTTCGCATCAGCTCCGATGTTGAGAAATCCCTCGATCGCATGCGCCAGCGCATCGCACCCGGTGGTCCGGGTCACATCAGGAGGCATGGAATACGTGAAACGCGGCTCCAGCAGCGCCAGTTCGGGCACAATGAACCGCTCGGAGATCAGTTTTTTCACCTTGAACCGCTGATCGACGATGTTGGAATAGGGAGTTGCTTCGGAACCGGTTCCCGAGGTGGTCGGAATACAGATCACTCGATCCGGTTTCGCCTCCGGGTAACGTCCGGAATAGACGTCCACCCCGAAATGCTCCTCCACCGACCAGCCGGATTGATATGCCAGAAAGGCCGCTTTCGCCGCATCCATCACGCTTCCGCCGCCGAGAGCGACGACGGCGGCGGGAGCATTTGATTTCAGGAAAGCAACCATTCGCTCCACCGTTTCGATCCCCGGCTCGGTCTCGATACCGGAGAAACGACGGCCTTCCCGCCCGGCGGCCCGAATGACCGCTTCCAGCCGCATCCACGCACCGTTACGCTCCACGGAGTGACGGCCGCTGAATACGACAACCGGTCCGGAAGGCCGGCCGGCAAATTCCGCAAGCAGCACCGGCCACAGATCCCGCGCCGGAATCC
>CALXOA010000075.1 GCA_944389895.1 uncultured Victivallis sp.
ACTGCAACAATTTTTCTTTCATGTTCATTTACTCCTTGTCTGGTGATTCTCGATAAAATATCCAATCTCTTTATTTCGGCTCCGGGGCGGTGATTACGTTCACCACGTAATCTTGCGTCGGCTGGTCGATTTCCATCCGGTTTCCGTACTTCTTCGGCTCCATTCTGGAAAGTACCCATTTCCGCGCGTCGATTTTCAGCTTCGCCCGATCGATAGCTTCCCGGTTTATCCGCTTCTGTCCATCGTCGCCGGTGATATAATCCCGCCTTGAATCGTCGGAAATTTCTGGAATTTCGTCGAAGATTTCTTCCGCCTGTATCTCCCGCGCCCGCGCGTATTGGCCGCAAAAATCAGTATCGGAAAAAAGCCAGCGGTGCACCGTCGGCCGGTCCGGCATTCCCGGAGCCTTGCAAATCTTCCGTGTCTTGGGTTCAAGTCCGGGCGGATCCACCACTTTTCGTCGCTGATTCATGCCGCCGCTTCCTCCTGCGACCGGGGGAAAGGAGGGCAGCCGTCTGTAACGATGTTTTCCTCTCATGCAACGGCTCCACTGGTTGTATCATTCTTTGCGGATGCTATATTATGTATCAAAAAAACAGGGAGATTTTCGATGGCGAATTGTTCCGGACGACTCGATGATCTGCTGGCTTTCGCAGTCGGCGGCGGCGTGTTGTCCCCCGGGGATCTGCGTTTTCTGCTCGAACTCGAAAGGCCGGAAGAGCTCCGGAAACTCTACGCCGCCGCTTATCGGGTCAAGCTTGATTGCATCGACAACCGTGTCCGCCTGCGCGGTCTCATAGAGATTTCCAATATCTGCCGCAAGAATTGTTATTACTGTGGGATCCGTTCCGGCAACACCCGCGTTCCCCGGTTCCGGATGACCCGGCGGGAGATTCTCGACGCCGCACGTCATGCGATTGATTTCCATTACGGGTCGGTGGTGCTGCAGGGAGGAGAACGGAACGATCCGGCATTTGCGGACTTCATCGAGGAGACGTTGCGTGAAATCAAGGCGTTGCCGGGCGGCGATCTCGGCATCACGCTGTCGCTCGGAGAGCAGTCCGAGGAGGTGTATCGGCGCTGGTTCGAAGCCGGCGCACATCGCTATCTGCTGCGGATCGAAGCATCCAATCCGGCACTCTATGCAAAACTTCATCCATCGGATCACAGTTACGCGGAACGGGTCGCGGCGTTGCGGCTGTTGCGCGGGGTCGGGTACCAGGTCGGCACCGGCGTGATGATCGGGCTGCCGTATCAGACGGTTGACGATCTGGTGGGGGATCTCGAGTTCTTCCGTGAGCTTGATGTCGATATGATCGGGATGGGGCCGTACATCACCCATCACGATACGCCGCTCGGACGCGAGTTCCCGACGTTCGGTTCCGATGCGGAACGGCAGCTCGAGCTCGGGTTGAAGATGATTGCCGCCGCCCGGCTGCTGCTGCGCAATGTCAACATCGCCAGTACGACCGCACTGCAGGCGCTGGCCCCCGACGGACGCGAACGCGGTCTGCTCGCCGGAGCCAATGTGATCATGCCGAACATCGGTGAACTCGCCTACCGGAACGGTTATCTGCTTTATGAGAACAAGCCGGGGACTGATGAGAATGCCGAAACCGCCCGGCGCAACCTCGAAAATGCAATTGCCGGCATCGGCGAGTCGATTGCCTACGATGAGTGGGGGGATTCACGCCATTTTGCGGTACGAACCGGAAAAAAGAGTCGAGAGTAACATTATCGCCGCATTCAGGCTTGTATTCTGACGGATAATAGATTAGATTATATAGTTTGACAATCGGCAATACGATCGGGAGTATGAATATGATGTGCAAAAGAGTCTGGTTTCAAATCGGTGCGTTGCTGGTGTTGTTTTTCTTCGCCGGCTGCGCCTCGACGGTGGAAAACAACTACCTGAAACCGGAGGATTTCGCTTCCTACCTGCGGCGCGAGGGGATTGAGGTCGGCCCGGTTCGTCCGGTGTTGCCGGACCCGTTCCGGGCGACCAGCGGCTGTGCGATCATGGTCGGCAACTCCGAGATCGGCGTCTACAAATACGATCAGAGTTCCAGGTTGCAGCGCGATCGACTCGCAAACATTGCGAAGGCAGGACGCACATATATCCAGGGTATTCCGTATCCGGTTGAGGTTTACGGTTCCTTCATGGTCTTCGGGCTCGAGAAAAATGAGAAGAAACACGAGATATTGCGGGCGCTGAAGAAGTTCAAGTAGAATCCACACAAAAACAGGGAGAAAAGGAAGGGAAATGGCGGAAAAGAAGTATGTGTATTCCTTCGGGGGTGGCAATTCCGAGGGATCCGGCGCAATGAAGGAGCTCCTCGGCGGCAAAGGAGCGAATCTCGCGGAGATGGCGTCGCTCGGTCTGCCGGTGCCGCCGGGGTTCACAATCACGACGGAGTGTTGCGTCGATTACTTCGCCAGAGGGGAAAAATTGCCCGCCGGCGTCGAGAAGCAGGTGGAAGCGGCTCTGGCCGGTGTCGAGAAGATCATGGGCATGAAATTCGGTGACGCCGAGAATCCGCTCCTGGTTTCCTGCCGTTCCGGGGCGCGCAGTTCGATGCCCGGAATGATGGAGACGGTGCTGAATGTCGGGCTTTCGACCAGGACCATTCCCGGGTTGATTGCGAAGACCGGCAATGAACGTTTCGTCTATGACGCCTATCGCCGGTTGATCATGATGTACTCCGACGTGGTGATGGAGAAGGCCGAGGGAATCGAACCGGCAGAGGGCAAGGCGATTCGCAAGCAGCTCGACGCGATGATGGAGGAACTCAAGGAGAAGAAGGGGTATGCTTCCGACACGGATCTTACGGTGGAGGATCTCAAGCTTCTCTGCGACAAATTCAAGGTGCAGATCAAGAAGACGCTCAAGAAGGAGTTCCCCGACGATGCAAAAGCCCAGCTCTGGGGTGGCATCGGTGCGGTGCTGAAGAGCTGGAACGGCAAAAAGGCGGTCTCTTATCGCCGGATTGAGGGGATCCCCGATGAGTGGGGTACTGCGGTCAACGTTCAGAGCATGGTGTTCGGCAACATGGGCGACACCTCGGCGACCGGAGTCGCCTTCACCCGCGATCCCGCGACCGGCGACAACAAGTTCTACGGCGAGTGGTTGATCAACGCACAGGGCGAAGATGTCGTCGCCGGTACCCGGACTCCGAATCCCCTGAACCACGACACCTGCAACGAGCAGAACAAGCATCTCAAGTCGATGGAGGAGCTTTATCCAGCGCTCTACAAACAGCTTTTCGATATCCGGAATACGCTCGAGAAGCACTATCGCGATATGCTTGACATCGAGTTCACGATTCAGGAAGGCAAGCTCTACATGCTGCAGTGCCGCGTCGGCAAGCGTACCGGTACCGCGGCGCTGAACATGGCGATGGATATGCTGGCGGAGAAGCTGATCCGGGAGAAGGACGCGGTGATGCGTGTCAGCCCCGGGCAGCTCGATGAATTGCTGCATCCGATTCTCGACCCGAAGGCGGAGAAGAAGGCGACTGTCATCGCCAAAGGGTTGCCTGCCGGACCCGGCGGCGCGGTCGGCCGGATCGTATTCAACAGCGAGGCTGCGGTCAAGGCCGCAGCAAAGGGCGAATCGGTCATCATGGCACGCGAGGAGACCAACCCGGAGGATGTCGAAGGCATGCGTGCCGCCGCCGGTATTCTGACGGCGCGCGGCGGTATGACCAGCCATGCCGCGCTGGTCTGCCGCGGCTGGGGCAAGTGCTGCATCGTCGGCGCCGCCGGGATCGAGGTCAACGAGGCCGCCGGGACGATGAAAATCGCCGGACAAACCTACAAGGCCGGCGATGTGATCAGCCTCAACGGCACCCGCGGGTACGTCTATGCCGGAGCGGTTGCCACGATGGATTCGAGCGAGAATCCGAAACTTCAGCACTTCATGAAACTGGCGGACAAGTTCCGCAAGCTCGGTGTCCGTGCCAACGCCGACAATCCGGTTGATGCCGGTGTCGCCCGCAGCTTCGGTGCCGAGGGAATCGGGCTTTTCCGCACGGAGCACATGTTCTACGGCAAGAACAGCGAGAAGCCGCTCTTCTGCCTGCGTAAGATGATTCTGAGTGCTTCCGCCGAGGAACGTTCCCGGGCGGTCAAGGAGCTTTTCAACTTCGTCAAGAAGGACGTGAAGGCGACGTTGACCGCGATGGAGGGGTTGCCGGTGACCTTCCGGCTGCTCGACCCGCCGCTGCATGAGTTCGTTCCCAGTGCCCGCGAGGCGCGGCAGGAGCTGGCCAAGGCGCTTGGAATCAAGCTCGCCGACATTGCCAAACGGGCGGAAGCGCTGCATGAGACCAACCCGATGATGGGGCATCGCGGCGTCCGGCTCGGGGTGACCTATCCGGAGGTCTCCGAGATGCAGATGCGCGCCATTCTCGAAGCAGCTGCGGAACTGGAGCGCGACGGCATCGCCTGCATGCCCGAGATCATGATTCCTGTCACCTGCGATGTTGCCGAGATCAAATTCCAGAAGAAACTGCTCGCCGGCGTCGCTGCTGAAGTCGCGAAAAAATTCAAGCTCAAGAAGGTCGAATACAAGGTCGGTACGATGATCGAGATCCCGCGTGCCGCGCTGCTGGCCGGCGAGATGGCTACCGAAGCGGATTTCTTCAGCTTCGGTACCAACGACCTGACGCAGATGACGTTCGGTTTCAGCCGCGATGATATCGGTGCATTCCTCGGCGATTATCTCGACAAGAAGCTGCTGGCCGCCGATCCGTTCCAGACGATTGACCAGTCCGGTGTCGGCAAGCTGATCGACATCGCCG
Source organism: uncultured Victivallis sp. (assembly GCA_944389895.1). GTDB lineage: Bacteria > Verrucomicrobiota > Lentisphaeria > Victivallales > Victivallaceae > Victivallis. The sequence goes on from CALXOA010000075.1 coordinate 4,803, forward strand.
TCAAGGAGGGGCGTGCCGTGAAGCCGAGACTCAAGATCGGTATCTGTGGGGAACAGGGCGGCGAGGCCCGTTCGGTCGAATTCTGCCATAATGAGGGGCTGAATTACGTCTCCTGCAGCCCGTATCGGGTGCCGATCGCCCGGCTTGCCGCTGCGCAGGCTGCGATCAAAGCCGGTTGCTGAGACTCTTTCCGGGCGAGTCCGCCGGTAAACTCCGCGGATTCGTTGTGATGGATGAAAGGGATCCGGAAGGGGGAAACTACGGTTTCTCTCTTCCGGGTTTTTCATTTGTGGAATACGGAGGAGAGGCGGCGGACGCATGACGGGGCTTTCGGCTGTTCTTTCCTGTGGTGGGAATCGCTTTCTCCGTCGTTTTTGCTTTTTTCCCCTGAAACATCCATTTCCCGCTTGTTTTTTTATTTTCCGCCGATATACTGAATCAATCGAAAACACATGTTGGTTATTCCGGACACGGGCGACCGGCGGAGAAGGTGCTCTTTTTCTCCTTCCGCTCCGTGCCGGCTTTGAAAATGCATACAGAGAGGAATGGTTGCCGTGGATGAGTTTGATTTGAATCAGGTCACCTGGACGCTTTCCGGCTGGATCCCGGAATTGTGGCGGATGCGTCGTACGATGGAGCTCGGCGTTTCTCCGGATGCCGAAATCACCGGAATCCCGGCGCGGGTTCCGGGGTCGGTGCAGGCCGCGCTGCGTGCCGCCGGGTTGCTTCCCGACTGGAATCAGGGATTACAGGCCCGCCTGTGCGAATGGGTGGAAAACCGGGTCTGGATCTTCTCCTGCCGGACTCCGGAACTTGCCGCCGGAACGGTGTATGAACTCTGCCTCGACCGACCGGACGCTGCCGGGCAGGTGGTCTGGGATGGCGTTGTCGTCGGCGGTTTTGACGGAGCTCACCGGCGCCACCTGATTGAATTGCCGGCGACGGAGCGTGCCGGCAGTTGTCAGTTGTCGATCGTCTTTGAACTTCCTCCCCGCTGGCTGGGGCAGTTCGGAGAAAGTTCAAAGATGGGGATCGGCCGGGCACGTTACAACTATACCTGGGACTGGACGCCACGTCTCGTCCAGATCGGCATTGCCGGAGGGGTTTCGCTACGCAGGAGAGGCGCACCGCGACTCGAGCTTGATGCATTCAATACCGGCATGGATTTTCTGTCGCTGAAGTTCCGGGCGGTCAATGCTGTACCGGGATCCGCCGTGACCATTACGCTTTCCGACGGCGACCGGATTCTCCGGCGCGAGGAGTTTCCCGCATCCTCTCCGCAGCTCGAGGTGTATTGGGACGCGCTCGAGGTTGCTCCCTGGCGGGTCAACGGCACCGGGACGGCGAAACTTTACTCGTTGCGACTCGAGCTGCCCGGAGCCTCGCCGGTCGGGTTCCGGGTCGGATTCCGGGAGATCCGGCGGACACTCAATCCCGGAGCACCGGACGGGGCGGATCCGTGGCTTTTTCTGGTCAACGGCGAGCCGCTGTTCATCTGTGGAATCAACTGGACCCCGCTGTTGCCGAACTATGCCGATTCCCCGGAGGAGAAGTATCGCGACCTGATCGGCAAGTACCGGGAGATGGGGGTGAATCTCTTCCGGGTATGGGGCGGGGCAAGTCGGGAAAAAGATCTTTTCTACGAGCTCTGCGACGAGGCCGGAATCCTGGTCTGGCAGGAGTTTCCGCTGTCAAGCTCCGGAATCGAGAACCTGCCGCCGGAGGATCCGGTCGCAATCGCCGCCATGCGGAAGATCGTCGGCGATTATGTGTCGGGTCTCTGTATGCATCCTTCGCTGGCGCTCTGGTGCGGTGGCAACGAGCTGATCCGCCCGGCACCGGGCAACGAACCGTGTTCAGAGCGTGAGCCGATGCTGCGGATGATGGCGGAAACTCTCCGGGAGCTTGATCCGGAGCGGATCTTCGTTCCGACTTCTGCGTCGGGCCCGAGCGAATGGGCAGACCGCAGGAACTTCGGGAAGGGACTCCACTTTGATGTACATGGTCCGTGGAACACGCGCGGGAGGCTGGAGGATGAGTGGATCAGCTACTGGCTGGAGGAGGATGCATTGTTTCGCTCCGAGGTCGGTATGCCGGCGGCTGCCGACGCGGCTGTGATCCGCAAATACGCCGGGGAGGCGGCAGTGATGCCGATTGCCGCCTCCAATCCATTGTGGCGTTATCCGTTGAACTGGTGGCTTCAGGCCGATGATTTCGTCGTCGAGAACGGGCGTCCCCCCGAATCGCTGGAGGAATATGTCTCCTGGAGTCAGGGACGGCAGGCTCGGGCACTTTCCCACGCCGCGGAATGCTGCCTGAGGCGTTTCCCGGCCTGTGGCGGCATCATCATCTGGATGGGCCATGACAGCTTTCCCTGTCCGGCCAACACATCGCTCATCGACTTCGACGGGAATCTGAAACCGGCGGCGCCGGCTCTGGCCGGCGTGTTCCGGCGCGGCGCCGGCCGGAGTGTATAACCGTGAAAGCTACTGCTGGGCGGTTTTTTCCAGCTCCTTCTGGAGTTCCGGCAGGTTTTTCTGAAATTCGCGGTTTGTGATTGCTGAGAGTGCTGCGCCGATTTTCGCGTCGGCTTCCGCTTTTTTCCGTCCCAGCGGGGTGCGGTAGAAGTCAAGCAGGCTGCGCAGTTCGGCGGGCGTGTAGTTCTCGAGGTAAACCCGGGCGATGTCGTCCTTCAACGTTTCGAAGGAGAAGCATTTCCGCAGGAACTTCTCCAGAATCGGCCGGGTCGGATCATCCGGTTCCCCCTGCATTTGCTTCAGGGTTGCGTTGATGGTCGCTTCGAGGGACTGGGCGGTCCCGTTGATTTTCAGCAGTTCGATCACCAGCGCGCGGTCGGCTTCGGTGGGTTCCGCGCCGAAGAGCAGAAATGTGCAGAGCAGAGTGAGGCATGTGACTGTTTTTTTCATGAGGCGATCCTTCGTTCTAGGAAATGTCTTATTGGCGTTTCAGGCGGATTCCATCGTCTGAAATGGTGATTTTTCCCTCTTTATAGAGCATGCCGATCACCTGTTTGAAGACCCGCTTGCTGAAACTGAAGTACTCCCGCACCAGGGCAAGATCACTTTTTGCATTGAGCGGCAGAAATCCGCCCGCATCGGCCAGTGCGTCGAGGACCGCCGGCTTGAACTCCTCCACTCCCTTGATGCCGTCGCGGCGGAGTCGGATGTCGAGCCGGTTTTCCCCGGTACGGATCTGGTGGATGAATCCGTCGAGGTGTTCTCCGGGCACAAGTTTCCGGAAAAGTTCGTTGTCGTAGATCAGCCCGATGTATTTTTCATCGACGATCACCCGCCAGCCGAGGCGCGCCTTCTCCCAGACGATCAGCTTCACCCGGCGGCCGGGGGAGAGTTCGGAGACATCCCCTTTGTAGAAACGGCTGAGACGGCGTGAGGCGACGATTCTGCCGGTGACCGGATCGATATAGAGACGCACCAGGCAATACCTGCCCGGTTCCAGTCGTTCCGGCTGTTCCCGGAAGGGCACGAAAAGGTCCTTCTCCAGGCCCCAGTCGAGGAATACGCCGATCTTCGTCTGTTCCTTGACCCGCAGCAGTGCGAGTTCTCCGACCTGCGCCGCCGGGCGGCGGGTCGTCGCGATGAGCCGGTCTTCCGAATCGAGGTAGAGGAACACTTCCAGCCGGTCGCCCGGTGCGAGTCCACCGGGGGGTATGGAGTTGTTCGGCAGCAGCACCCGGCGGGAGTGATCACGCCCGTCGTCGAGATAGCAACCGAACTCCGACATTCTGCAGACCGTCAGAAGATTGAATTTTCCGACTTCAAGCATCGAGATTTCTCCCGATGATCTGGATCGAGCCGAGCGGCGCATCGAGCCGTTCGGCGACCACCCTGCACTTGACCCGCAGCAGGAAGTAGATCGGACGTCTGAAGGCTTCGTCGAGAGACTCGAAGTTCCCCTGGCCTTTGGAAACCACCAGATCGGCATTGCCGAGCTCCTTCAGAAAATCCGGGGAACTGTTTCTCAGTGAAATCCCCGGCGCCATGTCACCGGTGTCGACGATCCGTGCGAAATTGATTCCAGACAGGGCGGCTTCGCGCCGGGTCACATCGTTCAGGATCGGCCTGCCCCGTACGCCGATGGTCAGTTTGCCGGCGTAGCGTTCCAGCAACAACCGGTCGAGTACCGCTTCGCCGCAGTTGTCGAGCATATAGAAAATCGATTCCGCCTCATCCATCCGGCGTTTCAGGTCGGCGGCGGCGGCACGGTCATAGGGGAGGTCCAGGACTTCTCGGATTGCTTTCTCCGCCTCCGCCAGTTCGAAATCCGGATTGACGCCGTAGTCGATGATGTTGCCGCCGACCGCGAGACGGAGCGCAGTGTCGAACTCCCCGGCGGCGAGTTTCCGCAATTCCGGCAACAGCGCGAGGCCCAGCTCGGTGGATTTGTCTTTGATTTCCCGGAACGGATCCTCGATTCCGGAGACTTCGGCGACCAGCCTGTGGAAGCACCCGGCAAATTCCGGCGGGGTCGTGGCATCGTCCGCCGTCAACACCAGACGCATCATCTCCTTCACAAGCCGGTGTTGCCCGTCGCGGTCGCCGGTCGCTTTTTTTGCCAGTTCCGAGAGCTGGGCGAGAATGCAGGGGTAACAGTCAATTTGAACGCGCATCTTATGCCTCATCCCAGTTTTTCCGCACCAGTTCGGCGGTTGTCTCGAGTGCTTCCGGCACGCAGCGGATATCGGCGAGTACCGGCATGAAATTGTTGTCTCCGTTCCAGCGCGGCACGACATGCATGTGCAGATGATCGGCAACTCCGGCTCCCGCCGCCGCCCCGAGGTTGAAGCCGACATTGAATCCCGCCGGGTTCATCGCCCGGCGCAGCGCACCCTCCGCTCCGATGCAGAGTTCGAAGAGTTCGGTGCGCTCTTCTGCGGTCAGCAGCGGCAGGTCTCCGACATGCCGGTAGGGGACGATCAACAGATGTCCCACATTGTAGGGGTAACGGTTGAGCAGTGCAAAACAGGTGCGACCCCGCCGGACGATCAGGCGTTCCTCCGGTTTGTCGCCGGGGGTTTCATTGCCGCACAGAAAGCAGCCTGCTCCCCGGTTTCCGCGGATAAATTCGATGCGCCACGGGGCCCATAACGGGCGATTGTTTTCCTTCATGATCCGGATTCCTGTTTGGGGTGATCGAGCGTGTCGAGATAAAATTGCCTGCGGTTGCGCCAGTGCAGCGCTCCGGCGAGAGCCCAGATACCCGCGATGATCGCGAGCAACCCGGGAAACCATTCTCCGTACCGGACGAAAAAAGTTTCCTCCGGAACCGGTTTCACCGCAACCTCAAGTCGCCGGAAACCGCGGCCGCGGCGCAGTTCGAGCCGTTTTTCCGGGCCGGGAACCTCCAGCACCTGGGTGATCCGCCCCTCCGGAGTCACGAGCAGCGAGCCGCCGTTGTTGCCGCAGCGGACCATCGGCAGTCCGGTCTCGACCGCGCGGGTTACCGCGTTTGCAAGATGCTGTTCGGGTTCGCTGCTCTCCGGATACCAGGCGTCGTTTGACAGCACCACCAGCACATTGGCGCCGCGTCGGGCAAATTCGCGCGTCAGATAGCTGAACACTCCTTCATAACAGATTGCGGTTCCGGCCCTGACCTGCGGCGCAACCTCGATCGGATTGCTGTCTGTGCCCGGCACCAGATCGCGGTTCATGTCGATCGCCCGGGTCACAAAGTCGGGCAGGTATCGGCGGAACGGGATGTATTCCCCGAAGGGTACCCGGTGAATCTTGTCGTACTTATGACGGATCCGGCCGCGGTGGTTGAAAAAGAGCGCGCTGTTGGTGACGCCGGGAATCCGACCGGATTCCGGAAGAACATCTTCAAAATCGATCGCGCCGATCAGCATCGGAACCGATCCGGCGGCGATCAGCTGCTGTACTCCCCTGCGGAATGCTCCGCTGACCGGGTGGGCGGAACGGAACGGCACCGGTACCGCGCTTTCCGGCCAGATCAGCAGTTCCGGTTTCGGGGTGGTTTTCAGAGCTTTCCGGCTCAGGGCAAGATAGATTTCGAGCGCCTCTTCCGCCTCGGCGATACCTGCGTTCCGCCGTTGTGAGAGGTCGCCCTGGATTACCGTCGGGAACCAGTTCGGTTCCTGCCTCGATATGCCGGAGAGCCGGATCGTACCGGTCAGCAGCACCAGCGTCAGAATGCAGACGTAAGTGAGCAGCACCCGCAATCCGGCGCTTCGGAGCCGGGTGCGGCAGCAGGCGAAGAGTGCCGTGCCGCCGAATGCAACCAGGAAGTTGATTCCGTAACCGCCGGTCCAGCGGGCGATCTGAAGGAGTGCGAGGTTGCGGTACTGTGTCGCTCCGAAGTCATTCCATGTGAAGAGGCGCGACCGGGTCCATTCGCACAGCGTGAAGAGTGCGGCCGCACCGACGGCGAAGGCGAGGAGCCGGAAATAGGACCGGGGAGCGGCGAGCCACGCTTCGCGTTTTTCGAAACCGCCCATCTCCACTTCGAGCGGGAACATCGTGTTGCGCCACAGCCACGGCAACACCGCTGCCCACGCTGCCGGCCAGAGCGAAATTACCGGTGCAATCAGCCAGGGAACCGCGGGATCGATTTCGCGCAGGAAACGGTAGGCGAAGAGCGACCAGCCGAGCCCCCAGAGCCAGCCTGCAAATGCCGCGGAACCCGGTTTTTCAGCGGTTGCGAAAAGAATCAGAGGCAGCAGGGAAACGAAGGCGAGCACACTCCAGTTCAGCGGCGGAAGCGCGGCGGCGTAACCCATTCCGCCGATGAAAACGACCACCAGCCGGAGCAGCCATGCCGGCCGGGAAATCCGGGCGCTTTCATCGGCGGGAAATCCGGCGGATTTTTCGCGTTCCGGCATGAAAATCTCACGTAAATTCATGATTTGAACCGTAATTTTGTTGACAGAATCCGGGAATCGGTGTAATTTACTACGCTTTTACCGCATAGGCAATTTAAAACCGCTCTCTGGGCGGTAAAAATTCATGATTTCCTGCGCGCCCCGTTCCCGGGATCGGTACGCGCAAATATTCAATTTTTATGGAAAGCGTTGTGATTTCACCATGAAAATCAGCGAAACTCTGCAATTCGACCACCTGGTGATCGGCAGCGGACTGGCCGGTCTCTCCAGCGCGCTCCATCTGGCCAAATCCGGTCGCCGTGTCGCGGTGGTCACCAAAAGGGATATTTCCGAGTGTAACAGTCGTCTTGCCCAGGGCGGCGTCGCCTGTGTGATGGATGCGCTGGACTCCTTTGATGAACATGTCGAAGATACCCTGACCGCCGGGGCCGGTCTCTGTGATGTCGGCGCGGTCCGGGCGATCGTCGAGGGCGGACCCGCTGCGATCCGGGAGATCATCTCTCTCGGAGCGAAGTTCACCACCCGCGGGGAACTCGGTCACGTCGATGGTTCCGACGAGTACGATCTCGGCCGTGAAGGGGGGCATCACAAGCGGCGGATTCTTCACTCCGGCGACATTACCGGTGCTGAGCTGGAGCGCACGGTGGTTGAGGCGGTCCGCCGGACGCCGAACATCGAAGTGTTTGAATATCATGTCGCGATCGACCTGATCGTCAGCCGCCGTCTCGATATCGGCGGTCCGAATCGCTGCTTCGGGGCCTATGTGCTCGACGCCACGACCGGGCATATTGCGACTTTTCTTGCTCCGTCGACCACGATTGCCTGCGGCGGCGCCGGCAAAGTCTATCTCTACACCAGTAATCCGGATGTCGCCTGCGGGTCTGGCATTGCGATGGCCTACCGGGCCGGGGCGAAGATCGCGAATATGGAGTTTATCCAGTTCCATCCGACGATCCTTCACCACCCGACGATCCGGTCGTTCCTGATCAGCGAGGCGCTGCGCGGAGAAGGGGCGGTGCTGAAGTGCCGCGATTCCCGGAATGCCGAACCGGTCGAATTTATGCAGAAGTATCACCCGATGAAGAGTCTGGCGCCGCGCGACGTGGTTGCAAGGGCGATCGACTCCGAGATGAAGCGTACCGGCGAGGAGTGCGTCTACCTCGACATCCGCCATCTCGATGAGGCGACGCTGCGCCGTCGTTTCCCGAACATCTTCGAAAAATGCCTCGAGGCGGGAATCAATATGGCGCATGACCTGATTCCGGTCGTGCCGGCGGCACATTTCGTCTGTGGCGGCATCAAGACCGACGTGAACGGCGCTTCCAGCATTCAGGGGCTCTACGCGGTCGGGGAATCCGGTTGCACCGGGTTGCACGGAGCCAACCGGCTGGCAAGCAACAGTCTGCTCGAGGCGATGGTGGTTGCGAAATTTTCCAGCGACGATATCGATGCGAAGTTCGAACTGTTCCGGAAGTCGTGGCCGAATACCGAGGCCGCTCTGAACTGGATGAGCGGGAATGCGACCGACTCCGACGAGCAGGTGGTGATCGCCCACAACTGGGATGAGATCCGCCGTTTCATGTGGGACTATGTGGGGATCTACCGTACCAACAAGCGACTTGAGCGTGCAAAAAACCGGATCAAGCTGATCCGCAAGGAGATCGAGAAGTACTACTGGGATTTCCGCGTAACCGCTGATCTGGTCGAGCTGCGCAACATTGCGACGGTGGCCGAGTTGATCATCGACTGTTCCCTGCTGCGGCACGAGAGCCGCGGACTGCACTATAACGCCGATTATCCCTATCTCGATCCGGAGCTTGAATGTGTCGATACGGTCATTGAACGAAAATTCTGATTTTTCTGGCAATCCATGAAACACGAATTACCTGTGGAATCCCGCGTGATCTCTCTGATCCGCCAGCTTCAGGAAGCGGGTTTTGAAGCTTATATTGTCGGTGGTGCGATCCGCGATCTTCTGCTCGGGCGTACTCCGAAGGATTACGATGTCTCCACCTCTGCGACACCGGAGGAGGTCCGTTCCGTTTTCGGTCGCCGTTCGGCGAGGATCATCGGCAAGCGGTTCCGGCTGGTTCATGTGCAGTTCGGGGGGGAGCTTTTTGAAGTCAGCACCTTCCGGCAGGCGCCGGATGCCTCGGCGAGCGGGAGTCGGCGGCACGGGGAGGAACTTCCGGAACACCTGATTCTGTCGGATAACTCCTTCGGTACCGCGGAGGAGGATGCGTGGCGGCGTGATTTCACGGTCAACGCATTGTTCTATGATCCGGTCAGATCTGAATTGATTGACTTCACCGGGCAGGGAATTGACGACATCCGGAACCAGGTGGTGCGTGCAATCGGCAAGCCGCAACTCCGCTTTGAGGAGGATCCGGTGCGAATGCTCCGGGCGCTGAAGTTGGTCGGGCAGTACGATTTCGCGTTGGATGCCGCAACCGAAAACGCGCTTTTCGCGGCATTGCCGCTGATTCGTCATGCGGCGCCTTCGCGACTTTCCCTGGAGCTTGAGAAAATTCTGAGTTCCAGTTACGGAGACCGCCATCTCCAGGCCTTCCACGACTACGGATTGCTGGAGTACTTTCTGCCGGAGCTGGAGCATGCTTGGGGAACCCCGGCGGCGGAATACGCTCTGAATCTGCTCAACGAGCGCAACTGTCGGGTTGCCGAGGGACTTTACCGCAACAGCATTTCACTGGCGATGGCGACGGTGGCACTGCCTTTCGTTGAACTTGAATGTGACCGCGGCCCGGGTGAATTGTGGGAGGATAATCCTGTCGCCTCCGCCGCGATCCGGGTGGTTCTCGACCGGATTTTTCTGCCTCAGACGATGATGAACCGGATGACCGAATCGGCGGTACGGGTGTTGTCGCTGCAGACGCAGCTGATCGATCCGGAGACGGTGGAAGACTCTCTTTTTGAAAGCAAGTCTTATGCACACGCCCGGGAACTGCTACTGATTCGTACCGCGGTGGCCGAGGAGGATGTCGCAGAGGCGGAACGGCTGTGGCCCGCTGCCGCCAGACGGCGTGGCGGCCGTTCCGGCAGGCGGCGTTCCCGCCGCCGGTAGAGCAGTAGAATGAGTGTGGAGCCTGCGATGGAGTGGAAGCGATGGAGTATTGCGGCGCTGGCGTTTTTCTGCCTGTTGCCGCTGGTTCAGGCGGAATCGATCTTGCTGGATGATCCGGTTACCGGGAAACCGGTTCGTTACGCCGGTCGGTTCGGGGCGGAACGTGTCGTTGTTCCGTCGGTGTTCCGGCCGAAGGCACGCGAGATGCGCGGCGTCTGGGTGGCGACGGTCGAGAATATCGATTTCCCGGCTCATCGGGATGTGGATGGATTCAAACGCGACTATCTCACGATCGTGGAGAATCTCAGGCGGGCGAACTTTAATACGATCATCTTTCAGGTGCGTCCGATGAATGATGCGTTCTACCCTTCGAAGCTCAATCCATGGTCGCGCTGGATGACCGGCCGGGAGGGGCAGGGACTCGGGTCATTCGACCCTCTCGCCTTCATGATCGAAGAGGCGCACCGGCGGGGGCTTGAATTTCATGCCTGGCTCAACCCCTATCGGGTCGCTTCCGGCGTCAGGATGCGCAAGGCGGCCTATCTCGCGACGCTGGACAACCGGAATTTTGCGAAGCGAAACCCGCACCTGGTCCTTGAAACACCGGCGGGGAATGGTCGATATTCGCTGATTCTGAATCCCGGCGAACCGCGGGTTGTGCGCCATATTCTGGACACGGTTTCCGAAATAGTGCGCAGCTACCAGGTTGACGCGATCCATTTTGATGACTATTTCTACCCCTATACGGATATCGGTGCTGCGGATGCATCGACGTTCCGGCAGTACAATCCCCGCCGGCTTTCTCTGGCGGCCTGGCGGGTCGGTAACGTGAATAACGTGATCCGCGGCGTCAAGGAGCGCCTGACCGCGTTGAACCGGGCGACCGGGCGTAAGGTCGCTTTCGGGGTCAGCCCTTTCGGTATCTGGGGAAATCGGAAAACGGTGGCCGGTGGTTCACTCACCGGCGGGAAGCAGTCGCTGACCGCCCAGTTTGCCGATACCCGCGGCTGGGTGAAAAACGGCTGGGTCGATTATATTGTGCCGCAGCTTTACTGGCCGTTTTCGCATGATGTCGCAGCCTATGCCGCGCTGGCTGACTGGTGGGCCGACACGGTGCGCGGGACCCGGGTCAATCTGTACATCGGGCACGGTGTTTACCGGCTTGGAACCGAGCGCGCCTGGCGTGACCGGGAGCTGGCGGACCAGCTTCTCTACAACTCCGGAAAAAAGGAGATTGACGGTTCGGTATTCTTTTCATATCGCAGCGTGTTTTCTCCGACCAATGCGGTGATGAAGCGCGGTGTGACGAAGGTCCTGCGGGAGTTCTGGCGGATTCCGGTGCCGATTCCGGTCTATGGGAATGTCGGTTTTTGAAGCGCCGGCGGCCGGCAATCATCCGGCGGTGGGCGGTTGTTCCGGATCTGCGGCCTGCTGCCGTTTGTGACGGCGATAGGTGATGATTGCCTCCAGCTCCGGGATTGCGGTCAGGCGGCGTTTGACCAGTTTGTGCATCGCCTGACGGCTGACGCCGCGCAAGCCCGCAAGAGAACTCAGATTCAACGAAGGTTCCTGCAGTTTCTGGTCGATCAGCTGGATCGATGTCGCATCGAGGGAGGCCATGAAGCCGATTACCTCGAGCAGGTCGGCTCTGGAATAGCGGCGGTCACGCTCCTGTTGCTGCAGTCGGTTGCGGTGGCTGGGCTGGCGGCTGCTCAGCAGCTTTTCATTGACAGCCGGAGGCAGGGCCCGGTCGGCCAGAAGAGGCGGATCGGCTGCTCCGGCGCAATAACGTTTCAGGCGGCAGTGACGACATTCCGGCAGCTGGCTGTGTTTTCTTCCGTAACATTCCATGGCGACATCTCCATATTAATTGTTTTTAATCAGGGGCTTAAATCTCAAAAAAATATTTATCGGGTCCCGTATTTTAAAATTTATATTTAGTAATTACTTAAATATATGTAGTTTTATCTTAAAATCAAGTATATTTTTTTGAAAAAAATGGAAAAATTAAAAGAATAAGTGATGTTCGCCTTGTAATGAGCTCCGATTAAGATTAATATTAATGAAGATGAGGCAGGTACTCGAACGGACCCCGGAGAGAGAGTTCCCTGCGGGATTGAGCAAGAGAGGTGATGCAATGGATCTCCATGTCAACGGCTGGTCGACGATCGCCGAATTTCTGGAGTTGAGAAAAAAGACGCAGAGTGATCTGGCGGTGTTGCTGGATATTTCTCCAGCCGCGATCTCGCAGGTAAAGAGCGGGCGTTATCTGCTCAGTCCGGGGCAGCTGGCCGCGATTGCAGAGTTTCTGGAGTTTGATGCAACTGCGGTCGACCGATTTTACACGGAACTTTTCAACGCCCGGCTTCTGGTACGGCGGGGGGTGCACGAACCGACGTTTACGACGGCACGACCGCGGTTCAAAGTTGAAATGAATCGTGAAGGGAGTGTTGCGGATTTCTGCGGTTCCCCGGGTCCGGTTCCCGTCGGTCGGCTCGGGCAGTTTGAGTCCTATGAACCGGCGCTGGAGCCGGTAGACGAGTACCTGAGGCGCAATTCGGTGGAGCGCTATCAGGGGGAGTGCCGCGGCAACCACCTGTGTGTGCTGAGATTGGAGACGGCGAATCCCTTCGGGCTGTTTCCCGGCACACTGGTGATTTTCGAAGGACGGCGTTTCGCTGCCGCCGGTGATCTTGTGCTGCTCCGGCTGGATGGTGCGGGTATCATGATCCGCGAATATGTTCCAGAGGGGGAACTGGTGTTGTTGCGGGCGATTACACCGGGGAACGAGGATCTGCGCTGGCGGCGGCGGGAACATCCCGGCGCATTGCGCTGGATGTATCCGGTAGTGGAACTGGTGTTGAAAATGCCCCGCTGATTGTCGCGGTGGCGGTCCCGTCGGTCTCTTCCGCAGTTCAGAATTTTTTCTCCCGGAAGGGATGTGTCTCCATCGGTGACCGCGGCCGTGTCGCCGCTGTTTCCGGATGAAACGTTGCGGCACTTTCCCGGTGGAGCGGCTTTTCCGGCAAATGTGGCACTTCCGGCTTGAAATGAAGGGCATGCGATGATACATTTTATAAAATGTCGTAAGTTTGGGAGATGGGGTGAAGTTGCCGGAAACGCGGCACGTTTGCGGGCCGGGGAAAGGTGGAGCCGGTCACGTGCATCGTGAAAAACGGCGTCCGGGCGGTTGCCCGGTATCGTCCGGAAAAGGCGCAGGCGTGGTGAACAGGTGGATATGAAGGGATATCGTTTCTGGCTGATTGTTCTGTTTCCGGTCGTGCTTTATCTTGGAACCATCTGGCAGCGGCCGCTGTTTCTGCCGGATGAGATGCGGTATAGTGAGATCCCCCGTGAGATGATTGCTTCGGGAAGCTGGATTTCCCCGCAGCTCAATGGAATGGACTATTTCGAAAAACCTGTGTTCGGCTACTGGCTGGTTGCGGGAGCCATGAAGCTGTTCGGTGAGCGGCCTGCCGCGGTTCGCTTCCCTTCGGCTGTGGCGACACTGCTGAGTGCCGGTGTGATCTGGCTGGTCGGCATGCGGGCGGGGGATCGTCGGCTCGGAACGGCTGCCGCGGCTGTTTTCCTTTTTTCCGGATTGGTGTTTGCCGTCGGCACATACGGGGTACTCGATGCGCCGTTTTCCTTCTTTCTCTGGCTGACGATGGGGGCTGCCTACTTTGCCTGCACGGAAAAATTTTCATGGAAACGGGCGGGATATCTGTGCATTGCCGGGATCGGGTGCGGACTTGCGTTTCTCACCAAAGGGTTTCTGGCGGTTGTTCTGCCGACACTGGCGATGGTGTTTTTCCTGATCTGGGAGAGAAGCTGGAAACGGATCTTCACGCTGCCCTGGATCCCTCTGCTTGTTGCCGCGGCTGTGGCTGCCCCGTGGGTGATTGTGATTTCCCGTATGGAACCGGATTTCTGGCGGCAGTTCATCTGGGTTGAACATTTTCAGCGTGCGATTTCCGGAATGGGGGCCAATGATGATCGGCGGGAGCCCTTCTGGTATTTTCTGCCGGTGCTGGCCGGGGGGGTGATGCCCTGGCTGCTTTTTCTGCCTGCGGTCTGGCGGGGATATCGGCGGCATGTCCGGGAATTTTTCCGCCTGCCGTTGTTGCGGTTCTCCGTGTCGATGCTGTTGACATGGTTTGTATTTTTTTCCGTATCCCGTGGAAAGCTGGCGACTTATATCCTGCCGTGTTTCCCCGCGATATCTTTCCTGATCGCTTTCGGGCTTCTGCGGGCAGAGGAAGCGGGAGATTACGAGTGGGCCGACCGGGTGTTGCGTTTTCTGATCCGGGTGTTGCTGGCGGTGCCGATTCTGTTGTTTCTGGTTCAGACGCTGGATCGCTTTTCCGGTCGGGTCCCGGCGGATCTGGTGCTCTACCGTTTCAACGAGAACTACTTCATTCCGATTCTGGCGATGATGATGATGATGATCTGGTTTCAGCTGGCCGTGAGAGAGTTTCGCGGGGAACGTAAATTTTTCTTTTTCTGCATCGGGCTCGGATTTGTCATGCTGGCCGTTCACTGCTCGATGCCGTGGCGTTTCATCCGGGATATTGCGCCGGAGCAGTTTCTGAAGACGGTGGCGAGGCCGCTGGTCGTGGGGCGTTCCGACGTGACGGTGTTGGCCGACCGGACACTCGGAGCTTCCGCCTGCTGGTCGCTGAAGCGTGCCGACATCGGTATTTACGGGCGCAGTGGGGAGTTTGAATACGGTTTGTCTCAGGATCAGGCTGCCCGCCGCTGGAACTGGGAGACGTTGAGGCAGCTTCATCAACAGAGAAAACCGTTCATCCTGATTACGAAATCTGAAAAACTGGCACGGGAGGTTCCGAGTCCGAAGACCAGTGTCCGGAGCGGTTCATTGTTCGTCGTTGCCTGTAATCTGGAGGAGAAGAGGGAAGGAAAATGAAATATCTCGGACTAGTTTTTTTATTTTTCATTTTTGCATATCTGGTACCGCTGGCGGGGCGGCCGATGGTGACGCCGGATGAGTTTCGATATGCGGAGATCCCCCGAGAAATGGTCGAGAAAGGAGACTATGCCGCACCTCGGTTGCTCACGGTCCACTATTTTGAAAAGCCGGTACTGGGGTACTGGATGACCGCCGCCTCGTTCCGGCTATTCGGGGAAAACGCGTTTGCACTGCGTCTGCCTGCTGCGCTCGGAGCCGGGCTGTCGGCGTTCATGATCTGGCTTTTGCTTCACCAGACGCTGCGGGATGACAGGCTTGCTGCATTGGCTGCCGCACTTTGTCTCTGCTCCGGTATGGTTTACGGAGTCGGCACCTTTGCGGTTCTCGACAGTCAGGTGACCGGATTCATCACCGGTGTGTCCGTGACCGGGTTCATGGCGGTTCTGGAGCCGAGGCTGACACGACGCAAGTTGTTGCTGTTGATCCTCTGCGGCATCTTTGCCGGTCTGGCATTCATGACCAAGGGGTTCATCGCCTTTGCGGTTCCCGCTCTGGCCCTGGCCGGATTTCTCTGCTGGGAACGGCGCTGGAAGGATTTTCTGACCCTGCCGTGGATTCCTTTTGTCGTGATGCTGGTGGTGGTGGCTCCGTGGGTGATTGCAGCTCATCGGGCCGATCCGGACTACTGGCGCTACTTCATCGTGGTCGAACACTGGCAGCGGTTCACCGGCGGCAGCGGGGAACAACATCCGGAACCGTTCTGGTTTCTGCTGCCGTTCCTGGTGGCCGGTGCGTTTCCTGCCGCGCTGCTGGCTCCGACCGCGCTGGCTGTGGGACGGAAAGAGTGGGGACGGTTGCTGCAGCGCCCGGTCTATCGTTTCGCTCTGTCGGCCGTGGTACTGCCGTTCCTGTTCTTCTCCGCCTCCAGTGGCAAACTGGCGACCTACATTCTGCCGTGTTTTCCTCCGCTTGCGGTGCTGCTTGCCGCCGGGGTGGCGGCTTACTTCCGGCAGGGAGGACACAACAAGGTGTTTCAGGTGTCCCTGACGGTATGGGGCGTGTTGCTGACGATCGCCGCGCTCGGCACGATCGCTTTTCTGGCAGTGAACCCTTTTCCGGAGAAAATTGCCGGAAGTCGGGGAATGTTGTTTGCAACTGCGGCGATCGGGTTGCTGTGGGGGGCCTTGCTGCTTCTCTGCTGTCGGAAAGTATGGCGGACCAGGTTCTATCTTTTCTTTTTCGGACTGGCGGCCGTACTTGCGGTCGGCGGCTGGGCGATTCCGCCGTCGCTGATCGGGAGCAAAGCTCCGGAAGCGGATCTGCAACGGTTGCCGGCGCTGGCCGGATTTGATCCGTCGCGGGCGGTTCTGGTTACGTCGCCGTCGTTGATGCATGCTGTCGCATGGGTGTACCATCGCCCCGATGTGCGTACCCTCGGTTCGCATGGGGAACTTGAATACGGCAATACCAGGGCGGCGGCCGAGGGAAGAACTCCGGTCCGGCTGACTCATGGGGAGTATGAAGCGCTGATCCGTACCGGAGAGCGTCCCGATGTGGTTTACATCGAGCGTGCCAGAAAACCGGATGACGGCAAAGTGGATGGAGAGGTTTTCAGTATGGTCCGGGTGGGCGGGGTCCATGCGATTGTCTATCGTGCGCCCGGAAAGGAGGCCGACAAATGAAGAGAGGAGTGCTTTTTACGCGTTTCCTGCGGCATCCCGCACAGGTGGGGGCGCTCTGCCCTTCGTCGCGTTCATTGTGCCGGACGATCGTTTCCGAGATCGGCGTGGAGCGGGCCGGATTGGTGGTGGAACTCGGTCCCGGTACCGGTGTGATCACCCGTGAGATTGTCCATCGGCTGCCTGAGGCCGGGCGGTTGCTGGCGATTGAACTGGATGCGGCGCTCTGTGCACATCTGCTCGAGATGTTTCCTGATGTGGATATCTGCCATGACAGTGCGTCGCGGCTCGGCGAGATTCTGGCTGAGAAGCGGGTGGGCGCTGTCGACGCGGTGGTTTCCGGGCTGCCGTGGGCAGTGTTTCCGGAGTCTCTGCAGCGAGAGATTCTGAATGAGGTTTCCGGCAATCTTGTTCCGGGGGGCTGGTTTGCCACTTTTGCCTATCTGCAGGGATTGATGTTGCCGGCCGGCATCCGTTTCCGGCGATTGCTGAATGAAACGTTCAGCGAAGTGGTCACAAGTCGGGTTGTCTGGCGCAATGTGCCGCCCGCGTTTGTCTATCGTTGTAGAAAATGATCTTGTGAAAGGAGTTGAAAATGGCGGAGTTTCAGCTTGGCGTGTCGATCGGGTCGATTTCGAAGGAGTTTGATGGGGAGCTGGTGGCGCTTGTCGGCGCGAGCCGGATTGCGACGTTTGAGCTTTCGGGCGCGGTGTTGGGCAATGAGGCGGTCCGTTGCGAGTTCCGGCGAATGCTTGCCGAAACCGGAAAACGGGCGGCCTCATGGCACATTCCCTTCGGTTTCGATTACGATATTTCGTCGCCGGATGAAACCATCCGTTCTGCGGCGGTCGAGCGGGTACGGGAGGAACTTGTTTCCGCCGGTGGCTTCGGCTGCGATTTCGCTGTAATTCATGCCAGTTTTGAACCGATTCCGGATGGGGAGCGCGAGGCGCGTATCGCTGCGGTCCGCCGTTCATTCGCCGAGTTGGAGCCGGCGCTTCTCCGGTACGGGCTCCGGTTGACGGTGGAACTTCTGCCGCGCAGCTGCATCGGGAACACTGCCCGGGAACTTCTGGCGATGCTGGCCGGTGCTTCCCCGACTTTCGGAGCCTGTCTTGACGTGAACCATCTGATGGGGGATTACGCGAGTCTGCCCGGTATTGTCCGGCAGCTTGGCGAGCGCCTTTATACGCTGCACCTTTCCGACTACGATGGAGTTGATGAAAAACATTGGCTGCCCGGGGAAGGGGTGATCGACTGGCCCGGTTTCTGCGCGGCATTGCGGGAGATCGGGTACACCGGCCCCTTCAACTACGAGGTGCGCACGGATCCTGCCGCGACTCCGGCGGAGCGGATCAGATGCCTTGAAGAGAACTTCGATGCATTGATGAAACGTTGCTGACGGGGGGGCGTTGTCGTCTCTCTTCGAATGTGTCGGGCCGGTTCAGTGTTTTCCTGTTCCCCGTTTCGCGGAAAATATTTTTTCGGAATCCCGAAGCGTTTGAACCGTTTTTTTAAAAAAAAACGGATAAAAATCACGATTCCATTGAAATAAGTTCGATTCGAAGGTTGAAAATAGCGTTCGACAGACTACATTTAATGGAAACCCGTGAACGGGGCGGGCTTTCTGGAATCCTTTTTTTCCAGCCTCCGTCCTTAACCTTTTAGCGACTGATTGACGACCATGACAGAAAAAGATACTTCCCCGGCTCGCCGTGATTATCCGACGATCACCCTTCAGGAGAAATATGGGCAGAGTCGTGAAATTTCAATCGATCGGGAGCTCCTGATCATCGGCCGTGATCCGGAGTGCGACATCCAGATCGACGATACCGACATTTCACGCCATCATGCTTCGATCAGCAGCACTTCCGAAGGGGTGTTCGTGCAGGATCTCGGCAGTGCCAACGGCACTTTTGTGAACAATGCGCCGATCGTGCGGATTCAGCTCAAACATCTCGATGTGATTCAGGTCGGGCGCGCGATGCTGGTGTTCAACGACCTCGACAATCCCGGGCTTACCGGAGCCGGCGACCGTGCGACTGCCGAAAATGAGTTCACGTTTGAATCCATGGCGACGGTGATCCGCCAGCTGGAGAATAACATCGGCGTGGTTTTCAAGGGGAAGCCGGATGTGGTCCGCAACATGATCGTCTGCCTGATGGCCGACGGGCACCTGCTCATAGAGGATGCTCCCGGAGTCGGCAAAAGCATTCTCGTGCAGGCGCTGGCGAAATCCATTCAGGCTCACTATCGTCGCATTCAGTTCACGCCGGATATGCTTCCGAGCGATATCACCGGTGCGAACATCTACGATGAAAAGCTCAAGGAGTTCCGTTTTATTCCCGGGCCGATTTTCGGCAATGTGATTCTGGCCGATGAGATCAACCGTACCACGCCGAGAACCCAGTCCAGTTTGCTTGAATGTATGTCCGAGTCGGTGGTTACGATCGACGGCAGGGGGCATGTGCTGCCGAAGCCGTTCTTCGTGGTTGCCACGCAGAACCCCGAGGACTACCACGGCACATATCCGCTGCCGGAGCCGCAGCTTGACCGATTCCTGATGCGGTTGTCGATCGGCTACCCCTCTCCCGAGGCGGAGCTGGAGATCCTCAGCTCGCAGCAGGCAAGCCACCCGCTGTCGCGTATCTCCTACGTGATCAAGGGGTCGGATATCGTTCACTGCCATGCGCTCGTGCGCGGGGTGACGGTCTCCGACAAGATCAAGGAGTACATCATCAAGATCACCAGCGCAACCCGCGAGCATCCGGCGCTGACCAACGGCTGCAGCCCGCGGGCCACGCTGGCGTTGATGCGCTGCAGCCAGAGTCTTGCCGCTTATTGCGGGCGGAACTATGTGACGCCGCGTGATGTGCGTTCTATGGTCAAGGTGGTGTTGGCCCACCGGATGACGCTGCGGTTGCGCCACCAGGGCGAATGGCATAACGTTGAGAACGTGCTCGATTCAATTGTGGAATCGATTCCGATGGCCAACGAGGACGCCGAAGCATGATTGCCCTTCCGACCGCCCGCGGCCGTCTGTTGATTCTGATGGCGTTCGGGGCAGTCTGTGTGGCGCTGGTCAATGTGGGGCTGGCGACCGCCCTGGCGGCCTCGGCTTTCTGTTCGCTGCTGGCGGCGAGTTTTCTGATGGCGCAGTTTTCGCTCTATGGCATCCGTGTGGAGCGCAAACCGAACTGCGACGGCGTCTGCGGTACCGAGATCACATTGCCGCTGGTGGTTACCAACCGGACCTTCCTGTTCCGGCAATCGACTGTCGTTACGGAAATCTGTCCTTTCGCTCCCGGGGGGCGGTTGCATTCGGTGGTGCCGCCGTTGCGTCCCCGGCAGTCGTTGACGCTTGACCGCAGTTGTATGGCCGAGAAGCGGGGATGGTTCACCCTGTCGCTGCTGCGGGTATCGGGCGGAGATCCGGCCGGGCTTTTCCGGAGAACACGCAAGTTCCGGCTGCCCGGTGAGATACAGATCTATCCCCGGACGGTTCGTCTGGATTCGATACCGCTCTACCGGCACGGCAATTCGATGGCCAGTTTCGACGGCCGGCCGCTGGGGCAGTCGGGGCACGGGCAGGAGTTTTTCGGTCTCCGACCCTACCGGCCCGGGGATGAGGTTCGTTTCATACACTGGAAGGGAATGGCTGCGAAACGGCAGCTGATGATCCGCGAATTTGAGGCGAACACGGTTGACCGGATCGTGATTCTGCTCGATACCCGTTCGACTCTGGTCGGCAATGATCCGCGTGAAAACAATCTGGAGTACCTGATCTGTGCGGCCGCCAGTTTGACGGAGCATCTCAAGGAGATGTATTGCCGTATTCTGTTTTTTGCTGCGGACGGGAGGACCGGCAAGCTCATCCGGCTCTCCGGTGATGCGGCCGGGATCCATCGGCGGCTGCGGCAGACGCTGATGATGATTGAACCGGCGGAACTCTCCTTTACCGAGCTTCTTCAGGAGACTGCCGAAGAGATTCCGCACGGTTCGCTGGTTTACGCACTGAGTCTTGACGATGACGACTCGTGTGCCGGAATGCTTGAACTCCTGTTCGATTCGGATTGTCTGATCCGCTGGATCCGGGCGCCGAAGGCGAACTTCCCGGAGATGTTGCCGGATGAACCCCGGATCGTCTACGGCGGCCGGAAACGCAAGCAGATGCGGCGGATGGTCAAGCCTCTCGACGTCTGTTTCTGTACAAGGCTGGAGGAGGTGCTTGAGAAATGAATCTGCTTCGTGAACTGCTGGCGCCTCTCTTCCCGCGGAAACTGGCGGTTGACCATTCTCACCGCCGGCAGGCTCCGGAGCGGCTGCCGCAACACTGGCTCTATGTATTGCTCTGCGCGGCGGCCTGCGTGGCGTCGCTCTGGAAGTTCGGGCACCCTGATTGGACGATGACAGTCATGATCGCGATGCCGTTCGTGGCGGCACTGGCCTACATCCCGTATCGGGTGATTCCATCGTGGATCCGTTTTCTGCTCCAGCTTCTGATCACTGCGATCATCGGCATCTGGATGGTCTACCGGTTGCAGAAGGGGATTTCCGCGGACAAGGCGCTGATAGAAGTTCTTGCCGGAGCCTGTCTGATCTTTCTGATGGCGCAGAATGTGCGCGATTACAGTTATCTTTTCGCACTCTCCACGATGCTGCTGCTCTACGGCGCTCTGCTGCCGCGGACGATCTACCTCTGGTGCCTTTTTACCGCTTTTGCAATCACGCTTTACCTTCTCTACAACAACC
This sequence comes from uncultured Victivallis sp., assembly GCA_944389895.1. Classification (GTDB taxonomy): domain Bacteria; phylum Verrucomicrobiota; class Lentisphaeria; order Victivallales; family Victivallaceae; genus Victivallis. The sequence continues at coordinate 26,123 of CALXOA010000075.1, forward strand.
GTCTGCGGCAGCTGGCGTCGGCGCCGTCGCTGCGCAACCCGCAGCGGATCGTGCGGCGTAACTGGCACATCATCGGACTCCATCTCGGGCTGGCGGCGCTTTTCTTCACGTTTATCTTTCCGCGTTTTCCGACCGATATGGGGGATACACGCGGTCTGTTCAGCGTGAGTTTCATGCATGACAAGCAGTCGCTGCTGCCTCCGGATCTGCGGCACTGGTTCAGTTCGGAGCAGGTTGAGGACGGGAACGAGGGAGAACAGATCATCCGTGGAACCCGCCCTGATCTCTTGAGCATGACCGGTCTGCCGTTCAGTATCAAAAACAGTCAGGCGACGGCTTCCGGCCGCGGGGGAGACGGAGCTTCCCCGCCGGGGCGGGATCTTGTGTTCCGGGTCAAGTCTCCATTGAAACTCTACCATGTCGCCCAGCTCTACGATCGGTACGACGGAACCCAGTGGTCGGTATCGGAAGGGTTGAAGAACAGCCGGGTACTGAACTCTCGAGAGGATCATTTCCAGCAGGTCTCTCTCTATTACACGATTTTCAAATGGCTGGGGCCGAAGCTCTACGCCCCGTACCGGCCGCTGCTTTTCGAACAGCGGAGCGATTCGACGGCGTTCGGATTGTTCCGGACGAGCGCTTATAATGCGGAACTGGCGTTGAAGAACTATCCACAGCTGCCGTTCTCCTATCTGGTGACCAGTTTGCTCAGTACTGACCGGACACTGGCGGAAGGCCTCGAAGGTGGTTCCGCCTCGTTGCAGCCGTGGGTGGAGAGCGTTCCGCCCAAATATTATCTGCAGCTTCCCGAGGAGAAGATTTCCGTCCGGCTGCGGAAACTGGTCGAGACGTTGACGGAAGATTGCCACAGCGACTATGAGAAGGCGGTCCGGTTGCGCGACTATCTGCGGAATGTATTTCCTTATGAACAGTTCTCCCTGCCGGTCCCGGCCGGAAAGGAGGGGGTGGATTATTTCATATTTGAACTCAAAAAAGGACATTGCGAGTACTTCGCTTCGAGTCTGGCGGTGCTGGCCCGACTGGCCGGACTGCCTGCCCGGGTCGCGACCGGCTTTTCTCCCGGCGACTACAACACGCTGTTGAATGTATTCGAGGTTTACGAATATCACGGGCATGCCTGGACACAGATATTCGTCAAGGAGTACGGTTGGCTGACCATGGACGCGACGCCGCCTGGTCACGTGGAATCGAATACCACGCCGCTCGGAATCGGGCAGTTGCGCGATCCTTTCGGGGATGAGTGGCGGATCACGCCGCCGGAGCTGACCACTCATACGCTCGAGACATTGAAGGATCTCTATTTGAAACGGCTTCGTGCCGACGAACCGATGGACAGCAAGACCGCCGAGATGCTCCTGCAGATGTCACGTGTCCAGGATGAGATCCGCAACCGCGTGCAGAAAACCTACCAGAAAGTGGCGGCGAAGACCGCCCGCAAACCCGGAGAAAAGGCGCCGCTGACTTTCCAGGAACGGCTGAGGCGGGCGACCGCATGGATCCAGGAGGCGGCCGGAAAGATCAGCACGCTGATTCGTGAACATACCGCATTGGCGGTAGCGGTTCTGTTGATGATTCCGGTCCTGTTTGTGCTGGTCCGGTTTGCGTTGAGACGGCTCAGACTGCGGCGGATGCGACGCAGTGTTGTACGCAATTTCGCCCGGGCGCGCGAGGGGCTGAAGCGGAAGGAGTACCGGGAGAGTGTTCTTGCCGCCTATCATGCGGCACGGACACTTTTATCGCTGGCGAAATTCCGGCGTTACCGCGGTGAGGAATTGCTCGATTACGCCGCCAGACTGGAACAGGAGCATCCCGAGCTTGACGATGTGCCCGGTCCGGTGTTCCTCGCATTCTACGAGGCGGAATACGGGGTCGGACCGATCGCCCGGCGCAGTGCGGTGCTGACGCTTCGCCGGGCCCGTTCTCTGTGTCGGCTGCTGGCCGGAGCGAAGAACTGCCGCGGTCTCTATGCGGCATCGGCACGAAAGGACGCCGATCGGCGGAAATAGAGAAATCCCGGGCCGGTTTTAAAGTTTCTTCAGCGTCACGGCCGTTTCGGTCGTGCGTGTGCGGTGCTTTCCTTGCGGTTCGGGCACGTGCAGTCCGGGAGCCAGGTAGATCCGGCGGGCTGCGCTGCCCGGATGGCGGATCCGGCGGAGGCACTCTTCCAGCGCCGCTTCTCCGGCGCTGTGCCAGTTGATCGTGACTGTGGGCAGCGCAGGGCCGGGAGTGCGCAGGAAGAGCGGTTTCCCGTCGATGCAGAGGACATCGCGTTTGTTGTCGGTGAGTTCGTGCCCGCTTTCCAGCCGGCAGCGTTTTGCATCCGCCAGAGCGTCGACTCCGCAGAAATAGAGGATTCCCACGTCTTCCGGAAAGTTGTCGAGGCGGGCGGTCACTGTGGTTTCGATTTTTCCGCCGGCTGCTTCCCATGCCGCCCGGAAAAGTGTTTCGCGGAAGCGGTGGACCGGGCGCTCGTGACGGACCAGGATCAGACGGTCCCGTCGCCGGCGCAGAAAGAACTCCAGGGCAAGTTCCGTCGCCGGAATCGGATCGAGTTCCACAAGCGAAAACATCCCGTCAAAGGCGCAGTGCATGGATACTCCGACCGCGGGACATTTTGCATGGGGATGGCGAAGAACCGCGTCATATCCCCCGAGCAGAAGCATCGCGTCCTCCCGGGCCGCCAGCGATTCGAATACCGCGTCATTCATCTCCGACGCACTCAGAACAGATTCCGTCAGGCGGATGTCGCGGACGCGGGCGGCATCACGGACTCCATTCAATGCGATCCCGGTATAGGAATCCATGTAATTTACTCCTCTCAGCGCGAAAACCACACCGATGCGGCACGGAGTCGGAGGACGTCGTTTCTCTGCGACGAACGTTCCGGAACCGTGTCGGAACTCCACCATTCCACGACGTTCCAGTTCGGCGACACCGCGTCGTGCGGTATTCATGGAGAGTCCGAATTTTTCCATCAGTTGCCGCAGTGACGGCAGTTTCGTGCCCGGTGCATATCTGCCGCAGATGATTTTCGCTTCGATGAAGCGGATCAGCGCGTCACCTTTGCCGGGTTTATGCATCGAGGACTCCACGGTTACGGGCGAAATTGAGATCGAAGGCGTCGGCGGCTACCAGCGGCAGCACTGAACCGATCCGGTGAGCGATTCCCCAGGTCGTGAGCTCTTCGGCGATTGCGACCCGGAAGGAAAAATCCATTCGCCGCATGGTTTGTCTGGTCCCTTTCAACCGGGCTTCCAGGCGCCATTGCGGATCTTCCGCGTTGCTGCGGAGCCGTGCGGCGATCTCCGGGCGCAGCCCGGGATGGCGCCGTCCGATCTTCAGCAACGCCATGACCGCGTGGGTATGATATTCGTAAAGGCAATCGATTGTTCGATCGGCCAGTACTCCTGCGGCGAGAGGCAGCGTTTCCGGATCTGCGAAGCAGCCGAGAAAAAAGAGTGCTGCATATCCGCGCGCATGATTGTATTTCCGGCTGTGGGTCGGTCGGAAGGGATCGCGTTCGGCAACCATCCGTCGCAATTCCGGCAGTGCTGCCGGATCCCGTTTGAGCGCGAGGGCGAATGCGATATGCCGTTTCAGGTTTGAATCCGTCGGAGCCGTATCAAGCCAGCCACGTAACGTCGTCACGTCAAGCCGGCACCGGGCCGACCAGAGCGCGCAACCGGGATGGTCGGTTCCGAGTTCCGAATGGATTTCCGCCGGTGCGAGTCCCCAGATTCGTTCGTTGTTCCGAAGCGGGGAAGGGGAGAGATGCAATCGCGCCGCCAGTAGGTCGTAGGGAACTTCCAGAGGTTCGATATTCCGTTGTACCGCAAGTGCGGCCATGATTCCGGCGGCTTCCCCGATCCGGCCCATGCAGCTGTTCATCCGCAATGCGTGACCGATGTCATGGTCGACTCCGAGATGACGTGCCGCGGCGATCAACCCCCGGACACCCCGGGGAATCAGTGTTGCGCGCGGTACCGCGAAATCCAGTTCGATACCCCACATCGAGCAACCGATCAGCCATTCCTGAAGTGTTTCACTCTCGAGCGCCAGGTCGTTTGCATGAGTGTCGATGTTCGAGTGGGGGTAGGCGACCGGTTCCGGGAGAACGGCATTGCCGTTGAGAAATTCGGCAAGTGTCAACTGGCGAACCGATACGATATGAACTCCCTCCCGGATACCCGGCAGATCGGCGGGGGCAAAAAGTTCACGGTGTTGCGCGTAGTCGTCATGCAGATGGACCAGGGCGCTCTGCAGCAGCATTTGTGAATATCCCGGTTCCCGGGTCTGATCGATCCGCCCCGCATCGAAGTTTGCGGCGTGAATGGTCTGGGCCGACAGACAGCCCATCGTGTTGGTGAAAGGTTGAAACTGGCCGTCGGAAGCACGTCCGGACACGAGTTCGCAACCGGCCATCCGGCAGATTTCCGCGTCGGCGGTGGCGTCGATCACAATCCGGGCGGAACTTTCATGAGGTTGTCCTTCCGCATCGAGCCAGCGGAGGCCGGCAACCCGTTTCCCCGTCATGTTCACGTTGATGATGGTCACTGCGTAGTGAAGTTCGACGCCAGCCTTGAGTGCCTCTTCCTCAAGGACACATTTCCTGAGTTCTGTATTGCCCGGATGCCAGCCGCCCGCGGCGTGTCGGCGTGCGACGTCGGCATCGATTTCAGCCTGGAGTCCCTCGGGGGGCTGGCGATAGTAACCGGGAATGAATCCGCCGGTATGGGTCCCGCCTGGGTAGGTGTTGCGCTCCAGTACCAGTACCCGTGCTCCACTGCGTGCCGCTGCGATTGCCGCTATCGAACCGGCGGTGCCGAATCCGGCGACGATGATGTCGTGTCGGTTCATGTTTCCATCTCCCGCAGGCCGCGATCAAGCGCTTCAACCGGATTGTCGAAACGGCAGTCGGTGAACCGGGTTCCGATCAACTGTAATCGGGCGTCGGCGAGTTCGACGGGCCGTTCCGCCCAGCTGCGTAGGAACCTTGCGCGCGCCTCCGGCCATGTTACCGACCCGGGCAATGGAAATCGAAGATGTGCTTCTCCGGGCACAATCCCCGGGAAGAGTTCAAAGGGGGACCGGCGACAGGCCGGCGGCGTCGGCATGGGGAGCCCGATCATGGCGGTAAGATATTTGGGGGTCGTGGGGGCCGGGCGGGTGTCAATCACCTCTGCGGCTTCGACCAGCAGTTCTCCTTCGACGTCGCGCAACGTGACCAGGTTGTTCTCCCGGCGGACCGGGACGCACGTGAAGCGGATCTCCAGGCCCCTGTCAAGACACCACTTTGCGAAAACCGGCAGCAGGGCCGCCTGATGAACTCTGCCGTTTTCCAGCACCCGGCGTGTTTCCAGGGCGCGCCGGAACTCTACCGCGAGAGGATGGCGCACCGGAGCGTTCCAGTTGCGCCCGGGATCGAAGGTCAATGTAAATTCCGCTCCCGGCACAACATTCGGCTCGACAATCAGCGCCCCCGGGCGTCTGGCTGCGAGGCCGCAGCCGTAGAATCCCGCACCGAGAATCAATGAAGAACAGGTGATCTTCCGCATGAAGAACTTCCTTCGGGTTGTCTGCAATACCATTAATCATATCCGCAGAATGGTGTTTTTACAAACCCCGATGATCACAAAGTGTTCTCTTTTTTTTGAAGTTGTTTTTGCTGAACAACAAGTGTTCATCTAAGAACTGTTCTCTTTTTTTTGTCGGAAATTCGGCTAGCCGACCCCGATTCCGCAGAAGGCGAGGGGAAGAAGCAGCAGCTTCACCGTGAGGCGAAACGGTGCGATGGTTCCGCGCCCGATGTTTCGGATGCCGTTGGAGAATTGGCTGAACGGGATTCCCACAGAACTCTGGAGCATCCCCACCGGCAGCCGGAAGATGTCGATCAGGTCGCGCCCCATCGACAGCGTGTGGGCCGCGCCGCTGCGCATGCCGGTGATCACGTAGGGCGCGGCGATCTGGGCCCCCTTGATCGCTATGGGGGTCAGGATCGCGATGGTAACCGGATCCATTGCCTGCGCTTCAGGCTGAAAAACGGGAAGGGTGAGGAGTGCCATGAGGCCTGCCGCAAGCAATCCGGTTCTGATGTTCAGTAGAAGATCCATTCGAAATACTCCACGGTGTTGTTTTGCGGTCCGAAGATGGAAAAAGCGGGGAAGGAGAACGTCAGACGCTGTCCCGGCCGGCCGCTTCCCTGCGGCGGGCGGATTGTGACGGTGTAGTTTCCGCTTTCATTGCGGGAGAGGTTGGCGAGGTTGCCGAGCAGCAGCGGGTCGTTCAGCAGGTCATTGAATGATGTACGTTCCCGGCGGTAGGTTTCGAGGGCATCGAGCAGCGCTTCAATGTTTTCATCTTCGAGTTGAGTGAAGGCTTTCAGGAGCCGGCGGTCGGCGGAGAAAAGGCTCGGTGCGCCGGAGAGACTGCCTGTGTTCTCCGGGGGAATCAGCCGGATTGCGCTGAGCCGGCCATCCCGATCGGGTGGAAAGAGATCGGTAAAGCCGGTGATGTAGAAGAGTTCCTCGCGGAATTTCATCGCTTCATTGCGGGGCAGGGGGGCTTTGCCTTCCGCATCGTAATCGTCGACCTCCATTCCATCGATGGAGAGTTCGTCGCCGGAATCATTGTAGTCGTTGATCCGGTTTCCGAGAATATCCAGCAGTTCCGTGTATTCGGTATCGTCGATTTCCGCCTGGCGGAGCCGCTGCAGGGTTGAGTTTGCGTTCTGTGCACTGAAGTCGAAACCGCTCTGTGCGTCGGTGATGACAAATTCGACGGTTTCTCCGTAATAGTCGAGCGTATGGACTACGCCGTCGGCGAGGTAACGGTCGTAGTCGTATTCACTGTAATCGACCTCTCCGAGAATCTGGAGCGGGTGCAGGTTGCGGTCGGCGGCGATCAGCCATTGGATCCGGTTTGCCGCTCCCTCCGCCGTATAGAACGAACGTTGCAGCGCAAGCCGGGTTCCGAGGGTAAAGGTGTTGTATTGTGACATTGAGACGACCGCCGTCACGAGGAGCCCGGCGGTGAAAATGAGGCAGAGCACGGCGATCAACGCCGAACCGGATTCCCTTTTACGCTCCTTTCGTGTCGGTCTCATGGTTCAGTCTCCGAAAGTGGGGGTCTGCCGCCTGCCGTAGGTGCTGTTGGCTGAGGCTCCGGCGGTGCGGCGCAGCCATCGTTCCGTACTTCCGTCGTTCCACTCGACGGTAAGCTGGATCGCCAGCGGAACAGCTTCGTGATCATCCTCTTCCCATACATCGAGAAATTCGATCTCATCGTCGCTGTTTTTCTCCGCGTAAAGGAACGAAATGCTTTTGACGTTTCCGGCGAGGACCTCGCGGGTGTACTCCTGAGAACCTTCCTCTTCCCACGGCAGCCGGGGATATTCGGAATACTCCGCAATCAGGTTGCCGTCCTCAAGCCGCAGCCGGATGAAGAGCAGTGCACCGCGATCTCCCGGAAGGCTGCGCCGCAGTGTCGTGAAATGGAGCGAATCGTAATCTCCTTCGAAGACGAAGCGTTCGGAGTTGTTTTCGTCACGCCATTTGAAGGGGATCAGATTGCGTACGCATTGATCCATCATCCGGTCGATCGCCTGTGAGGTTTTGAGTTTCTCCGTGTATTTCACCGCGCGTTGCCAGCCGTTGTAGAATGCGGCCGAGGCGGTTCCGATGATTGTCGCGACAACCACCAGGATTGCCATGGCAACCACCATCTCCACAAGGGTGAAAGAATGTTTTCTACTCTTCCTGCACGGTCGTTTCATAACTGATCCTGTCGACAATGAGTTGATCGACGGTCTTTCCGTCGCGGGCGCGGATCAGTTCGATCACGCAGCTTTTGAGCGGCAGTTGACCGACCTGGTCGTTGAGTTCGTCCGGAAGCCCTTCGGCGTCGCGGAACGATACGATCACCCGGTAATCATCGTAAGGGAAAAATTCGCGGCTGATGCCCGGTGGTTCCTCGCCCGGCTGCAGAAGGGTAAATTCCGCTGCCTGCATCAGCATGTGCATTCGGTTCCAGCGGTCGAAGTTGCGGGCCAGCCGTTCCTGGGACTGGATCAGCAACTGGAGCAGTCCGGAAAGGGCGAGGCCGAGGATGCCGATGGCGACGACCACTTCAATCAGGGTGAAGCGATGGTTTCTCACGGTTCTTCTCCGGTTTTCCGGAGCAGCCGCCCGGTCAGTCGGGAGACTTCAAACCGGCATTCGAGCGTCCGGCAACGCAGAATAAATTCGCGTCGTCCCGAAGCGGTACCGTCCGGATAGAACCGGAAGAGCTCGATCCGTTCCGCTCCGGAATTATCCCCGGCGTCGAGTGCTTCGGAGTCGAGGGTGAAGTTCTGCGGAAGTTCCCAGGCCAGGGCGGCGGGCACCGTTCCCTCCCAGTGCGCGGTACCGGAATTGTTCTGCAGTTCCTCAAGTACCTCGAGCCCTTCGGCGGCAGCCGGAGCGGAGTATTCCACCGGTGCTGCGGCGAACCGGCGCTTTTCCGGTTCGAATGCGACCAGATAATCGCGCCCCTCCTCGGTGGCCCGGTATTGTATACGGGTGAAATACGCCTCGAAGGAAACCGCTGCATCAGCGATCTGGCGTGCCGGTGAATTGCCGCGGAACGTCGCGACTGCGAGCGACGTGGTGACGGCGATGATCGCCATCACCACAACCAGCTCGAGCAGAGTGAACGTTGCGGCAATTCGTTTCACGGCGGTTATTGCTCCACGTAGTTGGTGATGTCGGCGTTCTCCCCGGTACCGCCGGGCTGGCCGTCGGCGCCGTAACTGAGCAGATCGAAGTCACCGTGTTCCCCGGGCGAAGTGTAAACGTAATCGTTGCCCCACGGATCCTTGGGAACGGCGGGCTTGATGTAGGGACCGTCCCACTTCTCGCTCTGATCGACGTTCTCGACCAGCGCGCGCAGGCCGGTTGACGTGTCCGGATAGGAGCCGGTGTCGAGTTTGAACCCGGTCAGAGCGTCTTCGAGCAGCTTGATCTGGGTTTTGGCCGCACCGATGTTTGCCTTTTTGACGTAGTTGAGGTAAAGCGGCGTGGCGATCGAGGCGAGAGTCACCAGAATGATGATGACCACCACCACTTCGATCAGAGTGAAACTGGACTTCCGGAACGTTTGCTTTCTCATATCGAGGGTCCTCCCTGGTTGATTGAGTTGATTTCCATCATGGCCACGAAAATCGAGACGACCACAACCAGAACCACCAGCGCGAGAAATACGATCACCGCCGGTTCGAAGAGGCTGAGCAGCCGTTTGATTTTGAGTCGGGTATCGTTTTCGAGGTGGGTGGCGATACGGCCGAGCATCTCACCAACCGTGCCGGATTCCTCGCCGACCCGCAGCATGGGTACCATCTCGGCCGGCACGAAACGGTTTCCCGCCAGGGCCGCCGAAAGTTTGTCTCCGCCCTTGAGCTTGCGGGCGATGTCGGTGAATCCGGCCGCCACCACCGGATTGGAGATGATCCGGCCGGAGATCCGCACGGTACGGATGATTTCCACGTGATTGGCGATCAGAATCGCCAGTGTCCGAATGTATTTGCACATCTCGAGATCGACTGCGATCCGGCCGAAAAGCGGAAGCCGGACCAGAAAACGGTTCCAGGCCAGCCGGAGCGTTTCCGCCCCGAGCGTCCGGCGCAGGATGAGGAAGGTTCCGGCCACTGCGAGCGGGACCAGATACCAGGCATATGAGAAAAAAGCGCTCAGTGCCAGGAGAAAGGACATCGACGGCGGCATTTCCCGGCCCATGTCGATGAAGATTTTTGCGAAACGCGGAACAAAAACCGTGAAGAGGAGAATCGTAACCGTGACCGTCACTCCGAGAATGGCCAGCGGGTAGATGCTGCTTGAAATGATGAATTCACGAAGCTCCTTGCTCTCCCCCATGAACTTGTAGAGTTCTCCGGTTACGACCGGCAGACAGCCGGTCTCTTCACCGGATTCGATCAGATTCGCATAGTAGGGCGGAAATACGGGACCGTGGCTGCGGACGAGTTCCGAGAATTTCTTCCCTTCATGCAGCCCCTGGCGCAGGGAGTTGACGAAGTCGCGCTGCTCGGGCTCCCGGGCACTTTCGGCAATGATCCCGAGTGCCTTTTCCAACGGAATGTAGGAGTCGAGAAGAGGGGCGAGCTGGCGGGTGAAATCATAGGTGTCAACCCGGCTGCGATGCAGCGACAGCGGGTGTGACGTGCCGATGGTCGCCTCTCCACAGAAGCGGACCGGTACGATCCGGCGGCTGCGCAGTTTGTTCAGGGCTTCGGGAACGCTGTCCGCCTCGATCAATACCTCATGCACCGGTTCGCCGCGGGCGGCGGCCAGATATTTGTAGAGCCCCATGGCGTTCCTCCTACAGCTCTGCGGTGGAGCGGTTCAGCTCCTCCTGCGTGGTGATTCCGGCGCGGACCTTCGCCTCGCCGTCCTGCTGCAAGGTGACCATACCGTGCCGGATGGCTATCTCTTCGAGTTCCGAACTTGAGGCGCTTCGGTTCACGGCGGCGCGCAGTTCGTCATCGAGAAAGAGCAGCTCGAAGATCCCGGAACGGCCCTTGAAGCCAGAACCGTTGCAGCGGCGGCAGCGGTTTTTCCCGTTGTCAATGCCGGAACCGCCGCACTCTGTACAGATTTTCCGGACCAGCCGTTGCGACAGCACGCCATAGAGGGCCGACGATACCAGAAAATTCTCCACTCCCATGTCGAGCAGCCGGGTCACCGCACCGACCGCGTCATTGGTGTGCAGGGTGCTCAAGACGAGGTGGCCGGTCAGGGCGGCGTTGATTGCGATATCCGCGGTTTCGCGGTCACGGATCTCGCCGACGAGGATGATGTCGGGATCCTGGCGGACGATGCTTCGCAAGCCCGTCGCGAAGGTGACGCCGATTTTCGCATTGACCTGCATCTGGCAGAGGCCGTGCATCTTGTATTCGACCGGATCTTCCACGGTGATGATCTTCTTGCGGTTGTCGTTGAGCTGATTGATCACACTGTACAAAGTGGTGGTTTTCCCGCTGCCGGTCGGTCCGACGACCAGGATGATTCCGTGCGGGATCCGGATCAGCCGCCGGAACTGGGCGAGGTGAGCCGCCGACATGCCGAGTGTTTCGAGGTCGAAGGAGATCGCCTCCTGGTTCAGCAGTCGCAGAACAATGCTTTCCCCGGTCAGGATCGGAATCGTCGAAATACGCATGTCGAGCACCTGACGCCCGAGTTGAACATTGGTCCGCCCGTCCTGCGGCAGGCGGCTCTCGGCGATGTTGAGTCCACCGAGAAGTTTGATCCGCGAAGCGATCGCCGGAAACTGTGACAGCGGACAGCTGAGGATTTCAGTCAATACCCCGTCAACCCGGCATCGTACGGCGACCTGTTCCTCTCCCGGCTCGATGTGAATATCGCTGGCTCCGAGTTCGATGGCACGGGTGAAGATGTCGTTGACCAGACGCACGATCCGCGCTTCTCCCGCCATGGAACGCAGCGTATTTTCGTCTTCGGCGTTGACGACCTCGGACTCCTCGCCGGAGCTCTGAAGTTTGCTCAGCAGCCGTTCGAGGAAAGTTCGTCGCACGAAGCGGAAGTTCGCCTGTTTGCCCCATGTGCGATGAACGAGATAGGAGAGCTGTTCCAGCCGATAGGGATCAACGACGAGGAAGGTGATCGAGTCATCGTCCCACTCCGCCGGAAGGCAGCTGTTGGCGTTGAAAAACTCAAAAGATCCTCCGGGAAACGGTTCCGGAACCGGAAATTCATCCTCGTCGACCGGAGAAGTTTCCCACGCGCGGGAATAGAGTTCCAGCAGCTGCTGTTCCGTAAGCGCGCCGGACTGCACCAGCCGGCTGTCGGCTTCCCATGTCGGTTCCCCCGGATAGTCGGGGGCCGCCGCCGCCAGCAGAGTTCTGAGTCGCCGCCGGGCGGTGCTGAAATACTCCGATTCTGCCCTCATTCCCAGAACTCCCTGGAGTCCAGTTTGTTGCTTATTCTGCTGGTCCGGCTTCCGGAACGGTCGCCGAGGGACTCGTCGAAGTTGTTCAGAGACCGCAGCGCCTCGTCGTAACGTTTGATCATCTCTTCGACAGGACTCTTTTCGTTGACGATGTAGCCGGTGATCAAGACGAGGATTTCGGAACGTTCGACTGCAGCGTCGGTACTGCCGAAGAGCCGGCGCAGAATCGGAATCTCATTCACGAACGGAACCGATTCGAGGTCGTCATTGTGCTTTTCCTGAATCAATCCTCCAATGATCATGGTACGGCCGTTGGCGATGGTCATCGCGGTCTGGATTTCACGTTTGCTGATCTCTGGCGAATCGATTGTGGCACTGGTCGTATTCGTGGTTGCGGTGGAGAGCTCCTGGGTCACCTCCAGTGAAATCAGGTCGGTGCTGGTGACCTGGGGCGTGATGGTCAGAATCACGCCGGTGTCCTTGTATTCGTAGGTCTGCGTGACGTCGCCGCTCGAGGAGGAGTTGGTGATCCCTCCGGTGATGATCGGAACTTCGGAGCCGACCGAGATCGTCGCCTCCGTGTGACTCGATACAAGAAGCTGCGGGCTTGAAACAACCTTGATCGCATTGTTGCCCGCCATCGCCCGGATGTAACCGAACTTGTTCTGCGGGTCGTTGGGATTGGAGAGCAGATAGGTGAATCCGCTTTCCGGATTTTCTCCGAACGGATTGAGGTTGTTGTAATTGGTGCCCAGCAGGGAATCCGCGCCGGACCCGGAACCCTTCGCCGAAAATTCGAGGCCGAACTTGGTCGATTCCGTCAACGTGACTTCAACCACGAGAACCTGCAGCAACACCTGTGAGGGCACCACATCGAGCCGGCGCAGCAGTGCTTTGATGCTCGCATAGGTTCGGGGGGTGGTCCGGATCACCAGCCGGTTCAGAACGCCGTCGGCGAATACCCGTACCGGAGTTTCGAATACACTCGAACTCTGGTCGGTCTCCGTGTTGGATTCGGCCTGGATTGCCGCCGGGTTGCTGTTCCCGCCGGTGTTTGTGCGGTTGTTGCGTGTCGAGGAGGAGTTGGTCCGGGTGGAATCCAGGGAATCGGTGCGGCTGTCGCCGGTCGATGTGTCGATCGTCAGACTGGAACCGCTGGTGTCGTAGATCACCGACAACGCCTGGGCAAGTTGAGCCGCCTTGCCGTGCGCAACCTTGTAGACGAAAACCCGCTCCTGATCCAAAGAATCGGCACTGTCGAGCACCTCCACCCAGGAGCGGATTTCCGCCAGCGCTTCCTCGGTGGCGGCGGAGACGACCAGCATCTGGAGCCGGTCAATCCCGAGCAGCTGGATTGCTCCGGGCAGTTCGGTTTTGTCGTCGCTCCGGGTCACGGTGAAACCGAGCACCGGCAGCACACTCTGGAGTTCCGTCGCAACCTTGCTGGGCAGGATGTTGCGGCAGCGCAGCGCGGCACGCGGCCAGTTTGCGCGGGCGGAACGGTCGATCGCTTCGAGCAGCTGTTTGATTCGCGGCATGTTGGCCGGGGAATCGCAGACCAGAACCGCGTTGGAACGGGTCAGTTCCACGCAGACACTGTTGGTCCCGAGAAAGGGTTTGAGCTGAGTGACCACGTCTTTCGCGGTACTGTTGCGCAACTGGTAGTGAAGGACTTCTCCGCTGCCGTCGGAGGAGACTTTTCCGCCGGGTTGCACTGCGAGTTTCGGCAGGGCCATGATTTTGAGCAATGAACCGTCAACGGTAACGCCCGCGCCGGAGAGATAGAGCATCCGGTCGAACGTTTCCCAGAGTTCGCGTCTGGTCATCACGGTATTGAGATTCAGCGTGATCACTCCCTTGAGGTCGCTGTCTGCGACGAAGTTGAATCCGAGAACGTCGGCGAAAGCGGGCAGCACATCGAGCAGAGGGGCGCTGTTGAAGACCAGAGAGACGGAAAGCTCCTCATCTCCGTTGAAGAGTGTGAAGTCGTCGTAAAAGTTTGTTCCGGGAGACGGCACCGGACTTTTTTCCGCCGTGGCCGGAGTGGCGGGACCGCGCTTCGACAGCTTTTCCAGTTTGTCGTCGGAAACGGCGCTCGCAGTACCGGCGTCGTCCCCGACCTGCTCTTCTGCGATGGTCTGCGTGCCGTCCGGGGTCTCCAGATTCTTGTCGTCACGCAGGAAATCGAACCGTCCTTTTTTCTCCTTCTGTTCCTCCTGTTCTCCGGAGGAATCCAGGGTGGAACAGGAGGTGAGCAGCGCTCCGGCAAGGCCGATCAGTGCACACTTCCCGACAAAATGGAGTATTCCTGGGCTTTTTTTCATGATTTGAAATCCGTTTTATTGTATTGATGAATGAACTCTCTTCCCCTCTTGAGATCAGCGGCCCGGTCCCGGAGGTCCGCCCCTGTTTCCGGAATTTCGGTTCTGATTGCCGTTGTTGCGCATGGTCCGCTCCATCATGCGCATCATGCGCATATTCTGCATCATCTGCATGTTCTGCATGTTCTGCATCATCTGCATGAAACTTCCGCGCTGGTTCCGGCCGGTATTGGCGGAACTGGTTGACGGCAGGTTTTTCGAGGGGTCTTCCAGCTCCAGCTCGATCTTGTCGCTGCCCCGGGTCAATGTGGCACCGGTGCGGGTTACGGCGACAAGGGTGTATCCGTTTGCCAGGGTTTCGCCGAGCCGGACATACTGTTTGTAAGTGGTGGTGGTTCCGGAACCGTTATTCGTGCCGGAAGTGTTGTTGCCGGTACCGAAACGACTCCTCGTTGCACCGCGTCGATTCCTGCTGTCATTCCGGCCTTGATTGTTTCCCGGCGGTCCGCCGAAACCCGGTGGTCCGCCTTCAGGAGGAGCCATTCCGGGGCCCATTCCCATCATCATGCCCATCATGCCGCGGTTGTTGTTGGAGGCGTTCTTCTGCTTGATGACCGCGCCGGAGAGCGTACCGATCTGGAAGGTTCCGACCAGGGTCATTTCGATCCGGGTGCTCCCCCCGCGGCCGAACTGGGCATTGGGGCAGCGATCGGTGTTGAAGATATTGTTGTCGATAATGGTCGCCACCAGAGAATCGACGGAGACTGCCGCGCCGGAAGCCGGTACGGATGAAGTCACATTTTTCCCGGTACCGGAATTTCTCGATTTCTTGACGGTGAAACCGCCGCTGTCATCGCTGTCCCCGCGAAAGTGATCGATAACGGCGATGCCCAGATAAGCGGCCAGAATCAGATTCAGCAGAATCAGGACACTCTTCATTTCCGTCCTCCCGTCGCGGTTGCCGGTTCCCCGTCGTAACCGATGACCCGGATCGAACCGTTGAACATCAGGTCCGGGATGGTTACGTTGCCGTCGCTGCCGGAACTGCCCGGACGCATTCGCTCCGGACGCAGATCGAAACGACGCCATGAAAGCACCGGCCGGATTTCTTCAATCCGGGCGAAGAATTTGATGATCGTCTCCAGCGGCGCGGTGGCTGAAAAATCGATTTCCGCATAATAGAATTGCGGGTTGATCCGGGAGACCCGGACTGAGCCGAGGCTGTTCAGTTGCAGATTCAGTTCATGGGCGGCCTGCTGAATTGCCGAACGCAGTCCGGTTTCGACCGCACCGTCACGGCTCTCCTGCCAGCCGGTTGCGATTCGTTCGGCGTAACGCTTGCGCAACGTTTCGATTTCACGCTCTTTGTCCCGCAGCAGGCGGTTCTCCTGCCGGAGCTTCCGCAATGCATTCTCCGTTGCGGAGATTCGGTCGGAGTCGGGCAACAGTCCGGAGAGCGCTCCACTGAAGTGCCACAACAGGAAGAGCCAGCTTATGAAGAGGGCGGCCAGGGCTGCCAGAAGTTTGCCTCGTGGTGTTTTCAGGGTGTCTGAGGATAAAAGTTTCATTTGCCCGCCTCTTCGTCTTCCGGCACCAGCTTCAAGGTGATGATGGAAACCGTGCTGCCGAACCGGCGCTGCTGGAGCTGGCTGATCTTCCAGCCGGTGAGACGGTTGAGCAACGGAGGCAGATCGAGATTCTCCGCCTCGCTCTGCAGGATGAGATCAATACTTGATTCTCCCCAGCGCAGGCTCGAGGCCATCACGTTCGACGGCAGCAGCCGGGTGAACTCGGCAAGGAAAGGAATCACTCCGTTTTCTCCTGCTTTGAGGGTGACGATCCGATTCAGTTCCTTCAGTTCCTTCTCCTGTTTTTTCTGTCGGCTTCGGAGGGTGAGGTTTTCACGTTCGAGTGTTTCGCGTTCTTCGTTGAGTGTTCGATAGATACGGTAATTCTCACTCCAGGCGCCGGAAAATCCCCAGAGCGCGTTTGCCGCGATCAGTACGATGAGCAGCGCGGTGATCCGGAGCTGGTTTCGAAAACGGCGTGGACGCAGTTCGCGCGGCAGAACTTGAATCCCTTTCTCCTGTTTCCCGAATCCGGGAGAAGTGACCAGCCGTGCGACCAGCAGGCATTCGAGGTAATCATCGATCCGGAAGGAGCCGTCGACGGGCAGTTTGAACTCCTGTTCCAGCCGTTTCGGCCACTCCGGATTGCCGTTGCCGCTGCGGGGAGACCACACGCCGGCGGCGAATGCGAAGTCGGGGTCGAGTCGCGACAGTTCGATGGGCGGATCTCCGGGGATCAGGGCGAGCAGGGGATACACATAACTGTCGGCACGACAGTCGGATTGCGTCAGCATTGCGGCGAGGCGCCCGAGCGATCCGGCAGGAAAGACATAAACGTTGACCGGCACGTTGCCCTCCGGGTCGGGGGAGCCGGTGGTGAATTGAAATTCATGTTTTTCCGGGAGTTGCGGCAGATGCTGAGGCAATTCAAGTTCCAGCGCGTCACGCATGGCCCGGGGCGGCAGTTCGATCGATTCATGTTGGAAGAAGAGCCCCCCATCGAGGGACCCGGTGAGGTAGAGCGGACAATCCCGACCACGCCCGAGCGATTTCAACACGGTTCTCCATGCTGCTGCCGGATCGGCCGGATCGACTTTTTCCCGACAGACACGGACAATCCGCACGATCCCGCCGCGCCGCCGGAACCGCACTCCTGCGATGAACTCCCTCGAAAATGCTGCTACGGAGAACTCATTCTGACTGCTGAAGATCATGATGGCGAACCATTTATTATCAGTGTTCCGCAGGCTCCTGCGCCTGCTCGGTGCGCTCTTTTTCGAGCAGCGCACGCAGCTGGGCACGGGCCGCCGCCGGATCACTCCGACGGAGCGTTTCAATTTTTGCGAACTCCGCGGGATATTTTTCCTTGAGCCGGCGCATCTGCTGCATCGGATTGATCCGGGCCGGTCCCGGTGCCGGGTTTTCGGCACTGCCGGGCGAACGCTGGAAGCCGGGACCGCCGAACTCGAGCGTGATCCCTGCTTTTTCAGCAAGTTCCCGCGTCATCCGGAATGCTGCGCGCGGGTCGGTTTTCCGGAGCTCCTCGATCTTTGCGTACTCCGCCGGGTATTTCTCCTTGAGAGTTTCCAGCTGTTCGGCAATCGATTTCGGAGCGGCGGGCAGTTCAAGACCGGCTTTCTTCGCGAGCTCCTCCAATGCCGTCTCGGTTTCCCTGCGCAACATCTCAATCTTCGCATATTCCTCGGGATACTTCTGCTTGAGCTGCGCTTCGATCGCCGCACGTGAATTTCCTCCCCGGGGCCCGAACATCATGCCGCGCTCAGGGCGCTCCTCGCCTCCCCGGCGCTCTCCTCGCTCCATGCGGGAACGGCGTGGCAGCAGATCGGATTGTTCGGCCAGTTCGCGCAATTTTGCCGCGGCCTCCAGCAGATTGGTCTTTTGCAACTCCTCGATCCGGGAGTACTCCTCCGGCGCTTTTTCCTTGAGTTGCTGCTGGATTTTCACCCAGTCCACGTCTTGGCGGGCATTGGCGCGGAACGGTCCGGCATTGCGGTGTGAGGGTTGCTCGGCCGCTTCGCCGGCGAGGAAAAGAAGACCACCGGCCAGAAGGCCGGCCAGGAGCACGTTGTATCTCATTTTGATGGTCTCCGGCTGTTGTCGTTATCAACTTTTCCATGCGAAAGTGGTACACATATTCTTTAACGCAATCGGATCGGCAGATATTGTCACGATTGGCGATTTTTCAGGCAAATCAGTCGAAATGCGGGTGTGAAGGAGTGTCGAAGCGGAACTCCGGAGGAGAGAATCCGGTTGTCCCGGGACCTCCTGTACTTCGCGACGCTTCAGGATTTGAACTGTTCGAAAAGGTACCAGCACCCGTAGTCCGGCAGTCCGGTCGCCAGCTTGAGAGCCGGGGAGCCGTCACCGCTTCGTCTGCTGCGGATCGCCGTGGCGAGGTAACGGTTGCCGGAGGGAAGTTCCCGGGGAAGCTCCAGTACGACTTCACCCGAATGGAACTCCCCGGTGGTCCAGCTGCCCGGCTCCAACTCGGGATCGACGGCTGAAGCAAGGAGTTCTCCGTCTTCTCCGAGCAGGGCAAACTCGACCCGGTACTCTCTTTTCGGATCCGGAAGCACACCACAGGCGTAATTCCCCCACGTACTGCGGATGACGATCCGGTCACCGGGAATCAGTTCCGATGGGAACTCGAGTCTGGCGGGGGCGAGCCGATACCCCCCGAGTTCGATAAATTCCTGCACGAGATCGGGTGTCTTGAGCCAGAGGGCGGCGTCGGCGACGTTGCCGAGTTCGAGCCAGTTCGCGTGGTGCTCCAGCGCTTCCGCCAGAGTTGCCGCCCGGATGGCTCCCCACTCTTCACAAAGTTCTCCGTAGTGCGAATCGCTGCGCCAGTGCTCTCCTTCCCCGGCCCGATAGCCGATCGCAGCAAAAAACGGCCGGGCCGGGAAGCGGCCGAGAACCGCCTGCCGTTCCGCGGCGGGAAAGCAGTCTCCGCCGACCGCGGCACAGCTGATTGCGCCTTGAACTCCGCCGGACGACGGTACACGGGAGAAATACTTCTCGATTCGTTCCGCCCCCGGTCCGGTTGCCATGACGAAATCGACCCTGGAGGGATCGTCGAACTCTGCCGCAAAACCGGCGAGGAATCGCTCATATCCGCGTTGGAATGCCGGAACTTTCTCCTGCTCCGATCCGACCCGGATCCGGAAGGCGAGGCGCAGTTTGCGTTTCAATGCTCCGGCGATCAGAAGCTGAAACTCCTCGTCGTACTTCCAGGCAAACTGGCCGGGACGTGGTTCAAGATGGTTCCGGCTCCAGTCTACGAACAACAGCGATGCGGCGCTCTGCGCGGCCTGCTCCTGTGCATGCCAGTAGGGGACGGCATCACCGTCATCATCTCCATGGCGGAGCGCCCATCCCGTGCCGGGGTTGCGCAGGAGATCCACCATGTCTACTCCGGGTTCGATTATTTTGTATGACATTTTCATCCGTTGGTCCCGAGGATACGTTTCTTTTCTCCATTGTCGGAAAAAATATGATGCATTGGACGCAATTATGCAAGTATCGAGAGGCATATTTCTTGCAATTGGCCTGTAGCCGTGCTATAATTCCGCACTGTTTCCGGCGCGGGGCCGGAACCCTGAACCCCATGCAGAGGAGAGTCGGAGGATGATGACGGAGTCGGAACTCAAGGCGCTTCAACTTCTGGTTTCGCAACGGAACCGCTCGCTGCTTCTGGCGGCGCTGGGGAGTTTTCTGCTTTCCATTCTGTTGTTTCTGGTGATCGGCGGTCTGCTGTTCCTCCTGCTGTGGGCCATCTGCCTGCGTCTGGGGGGGAGTGCACAATGGGCCTTCTGGATCATTTCCGGCGTGATTGTCGCAACGGTGGCATTTCAGCCCCTCTGCGAGGAGGAGCATCCGGCACTTCAGGAGATTCCGGAGCGGGATTTTAATTTTTTCAGTCGTTCCAGTGGCGGGGATCGCCAACTTCTCGAAGCGGCGTTTCAGTTTCTCACTTTCGGCGCGAAAGCGTTCTGGATCGGAATCCGGAAGATCCGTGAGGTGTTGCGGCTGCGGTGCATTGCGTTTTCCGAACTGACGGCGGTGATCGAACCTCTGCTGCGCAATCGTTCGCAGACGCTCTATGAGATTTCAGACGCTGCGGGGATTTCCGCCGGAGATGTCAAATCGCTGCTGGTTCTGCTCGACGCGGTGGTCTGGCTGCGGCAGGACCGGCAGCTGGCTGCGGCGTTGAGTTCCACGTGGCGCGACCCGCTCTCGTAGCAGTTGTCTCCCTCTTGCGGGAATCCGCTTCACAGCCGGTAACGGCTCCGGAGGTAGTCCAGATAGCACTTCGAATCGATCCTGGCCGATCCTGTGCAACGTTCCAGCAACTGTGCGGGCGTGTATTTGGCTCCGAAGCGATGGATGTTTTCGCGCAGGAAACCGAGCAGCTGCGTGAAACGGCCGTTTGCGATTTCCATACCGAGCTGCGGCAGCTCGGCGTTGGCTTTCGCCCAGATCTGTGCGGCGATCAGATTGCCGAGCGCGTAGGTCGGGAAGTAGCCGAACTCCCCGGTTGCCCAGTGGATATCCTGCAGAACGCCCCGGGCGTCGTCCGGCGGCTCGATGCCGAGGTACTCGACCATCTTCGCATTCCAGAGATCCCGGAGATCGGCGACCCGGAAAGTCTCATCGAACACCCCTTTCTCCAGTTCATACCGCAGCATGATGTGCAGATTGTAGGTCGCTTCATCCGCTTCGGTGCGGATCAGGGAACATTCAACTTTGTTGACCGCCTGCAGAAAGCGCTCGAACGTCACGCCTCCCAGCGCTCCGGAAAAGCGGCGCTGGAATCGCGGGTAGAAGAACTGCCAGAATTCGGCGGAGTGCGCGACCTGGTTCTCCCAGAGGCGGGACTGGGATTCATGGAACCCGAAAGAGGCGCCGTCGGCCAGCGGTGTTCGCGCATAGGCCGGATCGATTCCCTGGCCGTAGAGCGCATGGCCGCATTCGTGAATCGTACTCAGCAGACAGGAGAGCGGCAATCCCGGCCGGACATTGGTGGTGATCCTCACATCGTTCGCTCCGAACTCCGTGGTGAACGGGTGGGTGGAGAGATCGATGCGGCCCCGGTTGAAGTCATAGCCGATCCGCTTCACTGTTTCGCGGGCGAAGGCGAGCTGCCCGGAGGCGTGGAAACGCCCGTTCCGCAGGAAGGAATCATCGACCGGCCCCCGGGCGACGATTGCACGAACGAGGCGGCTCTGTTCGCGCCGCAGCGGACCGAAGATCCGATCCAGTTCGGCGGCGGTCATCCCCTCCTCGAAATCGTCGAGCAGCGCGTCATAGATTCGGGAAGGCGGCTGGAAGAGTCCGGCGTATTCCCGCTTGAGTGCGATCAGCCGTTCCAATGCCGGTTGGAAGAGCGTGAAATCAGTGGCTTTCCGCGCCCGCATCCAGGCGAATTGTCCATGAGCCGCTGCACGCGAAAGTGCTGCAACCAACCGCCGCGGCATCTTGCGTTGCCGCTCGAAGTCACGCGACAGCCTGCGCAGGATTGCCGCCTCGTCTGAATCGGGATCATAACCGGCGGCACTGAGGCGGTCGATTAATTTTCCGAGCCGGGCAGAGGTCGATTTCGCATGACGCAATGCGGCGAGAGTTTCCAGTTGCTGTGCCCGCGTTTCCTCCGCGCCCGGCGGCAGGTAAACCTGCTGATCCCATTCGAGCAGGGAGCTTACGGCGGTCAGATCGGCGATCTCGCCGATCAACGATTTCAATTCCGCAAAATCGCGGTCCATTTTCCTCTCCTTCCCGGGCGACGGTGGCTGCCGTGGACTGCTTCGCTATTCCGCCGCGGCGAGTTCCCGGATGGATTTCCCATCGATTTCAAGATCTTCGATACAGGCGAATCCGTTATAAACCCGCAGTACCAGCCGGGCTTTCCCGTTGCCGGCCAGAGCCTGGTTCAACACCTTCTCCGCCTTCGGGGCAAGCTTTTCATTGAGATAGAAGCGCGTAAACGGTGACTCGAACTCTCTGTTGGCATTCACGCGAAATCGCCAGTACGGAAGTGTCACCGCAAGATAATCTCCCGATTCGGGGGGAGTTGATCGCAATTCATCGAAGAAAGAGGTGCCCTCCTTGTCCGTACCGATCGTCACGTAAGCCGAGCGGCCATATGGCTGGACCAGATTTGTCCGCTTTGCAGTCGCATTGAGCCGGATCTGCAGATATCTCCCCCGGAATACATCATGCGGATCGTATCCCTCCACCGCGAACCGGCAGACGTTCCCCCAGAGCATGGCTCGTTCCGCCAGAATGATCTTCGTCGAAATGATGCCGAGAATCAGCAAAGAAGCGATTCCGAACAGAACCAGTTTGAACGTCTTCAACATGATGCACCTCCTTTCTGCCGGAATCTGCGTGCCAGAATCAGATTGACCAGCCCCGTAATCAGGCCGAGTGCGATAAAGCTGAAAGCATAGACCAGAATGTCTTCCGCCGAACAGAACCGCAACAGAATCTGCAGCGCCAGCACACCCATCCCGCAGTTCAGGTAAACCAGTTTGCGGCGGCGGTAGCCGGTCACCAGAAGTGCAACCCCGAGCGCCGCCAGCAGCAGGTTGCAGAGGATGATTCCGACCTCTTCCTGCGCGCACAGCTGGGTGATCAGCAGAAAGACCGGCAGGAACACCGGAAACAACGAGGAGAAATTACGGCACCGTACTCCGGCATACCAGATACAGGCCGCATAGAGTACGACGAGAACACAGAAGAAGGTGCTTCCCGACTCAGAGAAGTCCCGCATGTTCCAGGAGTACTCTTTCCAGAACCAGGAGTAACCGGCCGCGTAGAGCATCCACAGAATGCCGATCCAGCCGCAGATCGCGATGACTCCGAAGCGGTCACGGCGCTCATGCGCGTCGAGCCAGCCGCCGCCGACGCAGAGCAGTGCGAAAAAGATGGCGTAACAGAATTTCGCGATGGATCCCCCGCCGCCGCCGGAAACCTCAGCGGTTCCGGCCGACATCAACAGCAGAAGCCCTCCTGCTCCGAACAGGCGGCCGAGAACGACCAGCGCACGGGGGCCGCCCGGCCACGAGAGCCGGATCAGCATCGGCAGAATCAGGACAAAGAGCAACGTCAATTTGAGCAGCAACGCCGAATCGTTCCAGCTGTTCCCAAAGAAAACCCACAGTACGATGGAGTAGACTGTCGCCAGTGCTGCACTCTTGAAGAGGTAGACCGGCAACACCAGCATCAACAGCCAGACCAGCAGAAAGTCGGCAGTGGTTCCGTTGAGGTGGTAGAGTTGTGAGACGATCGCCAGCCCCGAGGCAGCCGTCGCCCCGAGCAACAGCGCGGAACTTTCGTTCCAGGCCACCGACTTCTCTCGCCGTGACAGCGTGAAGAAACCGAGTGCGATTGCCGCGAAAAGCGGAACGTAGGCGATGGCCAGGCGTATCCCGGGGGAAAACATGTCCCAGTTGTGCGAAATGATCAGGATGATTCCGCCACCGACCAGCGCAGCCGACAAGACCGACAACAGCACCGAGAGGTAGTGCAACGGCATCCGGCCGGCAGCCAACACCGGTTCGTAATAACGGCGCAGCTCATCGGCACTGCCGTGAGAGACCAGTCCTTTTCGCTCCCATGCGGGCAGTTCCCGCATCAACTCTTCGACAAAACGTCTGGTTGCCATTGAAGGGGCCCTTTCCTTATCATGCGTCCGGAGTATTGGCCGGATGATTTGAATTTCGGTATCAGGCTTGTTTTTCCTCAGGAGTTTTCTCCTTGTCACGATTCCAGGCCCGGCGCGGCGGCGGAGCGTAGGGCACCGCCTTCAGACGATAGTGCCCCGGGCCGAGAAGACGATCCAGTTCTCTGAGCATTTCGCAGGTGACTTTGATTTTTCGTCCGCGCGTTTCGATGAACGTTACCGAGTCGTCGAGGCCGACCAGGCAGGTGACCACCTCGGTTTCCCCCGGTTCCCGGAAGCAGGCGGCGGCAACGGCCTTGAGCGTGTCGCTGTCGATTTCCGAGGCATAAAGGTGCAGGTGAAGCTGCTGGGTCAATGTTTCCGGTACGGTCGCGAGCAGTTCCACCCGATCGACGATCACCCTGGGTTTCTCGTTTTCGTCGCGTTTGCTGACAGTGGCCTCAAGCAACAGCGGTGTCCCGGGGGCCATCGGAATGTTCGCCTCGGTCAGCGTTCCGAGTGCACGCTCGTAGATCATGCATTCCGCGGAAGAGTCGAGATCTTCAAGCTGAAGAATCCCGAACTGTTTCCCGGAGTTCTTGCTGAACTTCTGGGTGAAGGCACCGACCATTCCGGTGAGGCGGACCCGCTCGTTGTCTCCGAGCGTCTCCAGCTCCCGGATCGGAATCGAGGCATAGGTGCGGACCAGTTCCGCATATGGATCGAGGGGATGGCCGGTCACGTAGAAGCCGAGCAGCTCCTTTTCACTCTTGAGGATCTCTTCGCTGTCAAATTCCGGAATATCCGGAATCGGCACTGTGCAGTCCCCCGCACCGCTGCCGCCGTCGTCGAAGAGATCGAAGAGCGATCCCTGACCGGCTGCTCTGTCGCGGGCGCGCTCGCCGGCAAATGCCATCATCGGTTCGGCAATCGCGAGGATCTGGCTGCGCCGCAGCCCGAGGCTGTCGAGAGCGCCCGCGCGGGTCAGATGTTCCAGCATCCGCGAATTGATTTCGGCACCGCACCGTTCGCAGAAATCGAGGAAACTTTCAAAACGTCCTTCCTGTTTGCGGCTCTCGATGATTTTTGAAGCGGCGATTTCGCCGACTCCCTTGATTGCACCGAGACCGAAACGGATACAGCCGGAGTCGACGGAGAAGCTGATTCCCGAAGAGTTCACATCGGGCGGCAGCACCTTGATTCCCATCTCCTTGCAGGCGTTGATCAGAAACGCGATCTGCTCGGAGCTTTCGATCTCACTGGTCAGCACGGCCGCCATAAATTCCACAGGATAATTCGCCTTGAGGTAGGCCGTCTGATAGGAGACGAATGCGTAGGCTGCGGAGTGGGACTTATTGAAGCCGTATCCCGCGAACATTTTGATCTTTTCCCAGATCTGATTGGCCAGTTCTTCGGAGATCTGGTTGGTTTCCCAGCACCCCTTGACGAACTTCTCCTTCTGCTTGGCCAGCACGTCAACCTTCTTTTTCCCGATCGCACGGCGCAGGATATCTGCACCGCCGAGAGAGAAACCTGCGAGTACCTGCACGACCTGCATGATCTGCTCCTGATAGAGCATGATTCCGTAGGTTTCCTTGAGGTACGGTTCCATTTTCGGGTGGTCGTAGATGATCTCCTGAGTCCCTTTTTTGCGGGCGATGAATTCCGGAATGAACTGCATCGGCCCGGGGCGGTAGATCGCCAGCAGCGCCACGATATGTTCGATCGTCTCCACCCCGAACGACCGGCAGAGGTTCTGCATGCCGCCCGATTCCAGCTGGAATACCGCCACCGTGTCGCCGCGCTGGAGCATTTCGTAGGTCGGCGGGTCGTCGAGCGGAATGGTTGACATGTCCAGGTCGAGTCCGTTGTGGGTCTCCTTGATCATGTCGAGGGCATTGCGGATGATCGTCAACGTGCGCAACCCGAGGAAGTCCATCTTCAACAGCCCCTGCTGCTCGCACGGCACCGCCGTGAACTGCACCACCATACCCCCCTGTGCACTGCGGGCCAGCGGCACCAGATTGTCGAGCCGCTGGTCGCCGATGATCACGCCGGCGGCGTGGATTCCGGTCTGGCGGTTCAGGCCCTCGAGAACCTTTGCGAACTTGAATACCCGCGCGACCTGCGGATCGGTGTTCAGAAGCTCGGCCAGCTCCTTGGATTGCTCCACCGCCTTGTCGAGCGTCATCTTGGGGTCCTCGGGGATCAGCTTGGTCAACCGGTTGCCGAACTCGAAGTCAAAGCCGAGCACCCGTGCAACATCCTTGACCACCGCCTTGGGTTTGAGTTGCCCGTAGGTGCAGATCTGGGCGACACTGTCGTGGCCGTATTTGTCGCGGACGTAATCGATCACCTCTCCCCGCCGTTTTTCACAGAAATCGATGTCGAAATCCGGTGGGCTGACGCGTTCCGGGTTCAGAAAACGCTCGAACAGAAGATTGTAACGCAGTGGATCAATGTCGGTGATCAGCGTCAGGAACGCAACCAGCGAACCGGCGCCGGAACCGCGTCCCGGCCCGACCGGAATACCCTGCTCCTTGGCGTGGCGGATGAAGTCGGAGACCACCAGAAAATAACTGCAGAAACCGGTGCGTTCAATGATGCCGAGTTCGTAATCCATCCGCTTGATGATCGACTGCTGACGCTCGTCGAGCTCTCCCTTGCGGGCGTCGAATCCATACCGCTTCGGCATGTTGTTGAGACAGACCTCGCGCAGAAACTCCTTCCCCGGAACCGTCCCGTCGGGAAGGGTGTAGACCGGGTAGTGGTTGACCTCCGGAACATAATGGAACTTCATGCTGCACCGCTCGGCGATCAATCTGGTGTTGGTTACCGCGTCGGGGACTTCGCGGAACAGCTCCTTCATCTCTTCCGGACTCTTGAAGTAGAACTCCGGCGCCGAGAAACGGAACCGTTTCGGATCGTCAAGCCGTGCTCCAGTCTGGATGCAGAGCATGATCTCATGAGCTTCGGCATCCTCTTTGCGCATATAGTGCACGTCGTTGGTGGCGACCAGCGGCACGTTGCGGCGGCGGGCCAGCTCGATCAGAAAACGGTTTGTCTGACGTTCCTCTTCCATACCGTGGTCCATGATCTCCAGGAAGAAATTGTCTTTCCCGAAGATCTCGAGATATTCGTCGAGAGCCTTCTCTGCACGGGCCGGGTTGCCTGCGAGGACGTAGCGGGGAATTTCACCCGCGATACAGGCGGACATCCCGATCAATCCCTCATGGTATTGCATCAGAAGCTCCTTGTCGATCCGCGGCTTGTAGTAGAGTCCGTTGCGGTACGCCTCCGAAATCAGCTTGCAGAGACTGTGGTAGCCGGTCTCATTTTCGCAGAGCAGCACGAGATGGTATCCCTTGATGTGCTCTACGGCCGGATTGCGGTCGAATCGTGTGGTCGGAGAAACATACGCTTCACAACCGATCACCGGATTGATGCCCTCACCGGAGAGCGTCTTGTGAAACTCCTCGGCGCCGCCGACGTAACCGTGATCGGTGATCGCGATCGCGGGCATGTCGAACTCCTTCGCCAGTTTCGACAGCCCCTTGACGGTACAGGCGCCGTCGAGCATGCTGTAATGAGTGTGCAGATGAAGATGGACAAAATCAGCAGGCATGAAAACAAAAACCTCCCATTGGGAAAAAACTTTTACTTCAGCGAAGTATTATACCCCGGCAACGGTTGTTTCACAACCCCGGAAACGTACTTTTTCGGGGAAAAATCGCTGTTCGGAACGAACGTTCGCCGGCATGTAAAAAAATTTGGAATTTTTTTCATGGAAAACCCCGGGAGAAAGTTGTATCTCCGGCATCTTCACGTTAAAATAACATCATGGATCGATCCATTCATATGACTGGGAGGATTTGAATGATGAAAATGAGTTGTTTCCGTTTTCTCCGGCGGTACTGTAGGGGAATTGCCGTCGCGGTGGGGTTGTTTTCCGGCAGTGCTCCGGCGATTGCCGCCGATCTGGTTTACGCGGTCGACTTCAATGATCCCGTCGTTCGGGCGGCGGTCGCGAGGTGTCCTTATGCGAAAGTGGAAAAGGATTTTGAAGGTACCGATGTCCTGACGATCCGCGTTCCGGCCGGAAAACAGGAGGAGAGTTTTCAGTCGGCCGTCAGCATTCCGCTCTCCATCGCGGCGATGAAGCTCGGCAACGGCGGTCTCTTTGCCGAAGGCGACATTCAGTTCACCAATGTCAGTGAACCGAAATTCAGCTGGAACGGCGTCAAATTCATGCTTGTCTACTCCTCCGGCGGCAAGACGGAGTATCCCGATCTCAACCCCGGCTGGAAACGCAACTGCGGTACCCGGCCGTGGTACACCGCGGGTACTGCGCTCTCGCTGCCGGCTGATGTCACGAAGGCGACGCTGGTTCTCGGGCTTCAGCAGTCCAGCGGAGAAGTTTCATTCCGCAACATCCGGTTCTACCGTGCGAATGCCGCACCGAAATCGTCGCTGGCGCAACAGCCGATTCCGCAGGCGCGTTATACCGGGGACCGGACCATCCGCCGCGGCGTGATGTCGCCGAATCGCTTCCGTGAGGAGGATTTCGCCGATCTGGCGAAGTGGAACGCCAACCTGATCCGCTGGCAGCTCAACCGCGATCTCGGGCGCGAATACACTCTGGAAGATTACAAGGTTGAAACCGCCCGGAAAATCGAAGAGCTCGCAAAGGCGCTCGATGCGGCGGCGAAATACAACATCAAAATCGTGGTCGATCTGCATCCCTGCGAAGGGGGGAAACTGATTCTGGGATCCCGCGAGGGACATGAATACCTGGTCGAGGTCTGGCAGTCGATTGCGAAGCGCTTCAAGGGGCATCCGGCGCTGTGGGGGTATGACATCCTGAATGAGCCGCATTCGCGCAATCTGAAGCCGGGATTTCCGTCGTGGCCGGAGCTGGCGGAGCGCACGATCAGGGCGATCCGGGCCGTCGATCCGGATATTCCGGTCATCATTGAGGCGGATCGGATGGCGCATTACCAGGATCTTGAGTTTCTTCCGGTTTTCAATGAGCCGAACATCATTTACAGCATCCACTTCTATGCACCGGGGCAGCTGACCCATCAGCTCCGGCCCAATCAGCGCCCCTTTCAGGGGTATCCCGACGATGCGAAGGGGTGGAACAAGGAGTATCTGCGGCGCGAGCTGGCAAAGGCGCGGGAGTTTCAACTGAAAACCGGTGCCCGGATCTACGTCGGCGAGTTCAGCTGCATCCGCTGGGCGCCCGGAGCCGCCGACTACATCCGGGATCTGATCGATCTCTTCGAGGAGTACGGCTGGGACTGGACCTATCACGCCTTCCGGGAGTGGGACGGGTGGAGTGTGGAACACAGCGATGACCCCGATGTGAAAAACACGGTACCGACCACCCGGCGCAAGGAGGTCCTTCTCGAGGCATTCCGCAAAAACGGAGTTCCCGCGGCGGAGACGAAATAAGAGTTTCACGCTTTCAAAAAGATGGTCGTATGGTTTCCCCGGATGCCCGCGCTTCGCGAAGGCGGGGGGGGCTCCGGCCGTGGAAGGCACCCCTGCGGCAAAGTTCCGCGGAGACGGCAGGACGATCTGTGGGGAGCGATGTGCTCCTGGTCAACAGGGATGTGATTCCGGTTCCGTGCCTGCATCGGAATCGTATGCTCCGGGAAGGGCGCTGTTGAGCAGGCCGGCGAAATCTGCGGGCCTGGTCAGCTTGCGGATCCAGCCCCGTGCGAGGCGCAGCCGGAAAAACGGGGAGCGACCGAAGGTGAAGTCAATCAGTCGTACTGCGCGGTGCATCGCATCGAATCCGACATGATTTTTGCCGGCGTCGGCGGCGAAGGCAGCTGCCAGTACCAGTGCCGCAGGGGCCGCGAGCAACAGATGGCGCAGGCCGGTCGTGTAGTCGAAGCGCTGGATCTGTGTGCCGCAGAACTCCATCGTATCGAGTTTTCCGTAGAAAAATTCGCGGAAAAGTTCCACCGCTTCAGTCGTCAGCGGCAACCGTCGGGCGATATTCGGAATGCAGAGAATCGACACGTGCGGCGCAGCCGGGTTGAGTTCGGCCAGCACTCCGATTCCGGAGAATACCCGCAGATGGACTTTGGCGCGGTTGAGCCGTCGCCGGAACGCGGCGTCTTCCGGTCTGTCGTCCCGCAGGTAACCGCAGAGCAGACTGCGGAATCGGGAACGGACCAGTGCGTCAGCCCGACCGTTCCGGAGTTCGTTCTCCAATTCCGGCCGCGCCCTGGAGACGAACGCGGTCAGGTCGGTGGCGAAGGAGTCATCCGCTTCGCGAATCGCCTGATGCATCGCTTCGTTGTCGTGAAAATCAAGGATGCGGGCTGCCGCGTAGAGACGCACCGCCAGCGGCAGCGTTTCGTCGCGCAGCAACAGCCGAAATCCCGCGTGGATTTTCCGGACCGTGACGAGGGGAACCGGATTGGAGGCGGAGTAGATGCAGTCATTGACGCCGCGCCGGTTGCCGAGTTGTCGCGAGAGAATGGCGACTTCGTCGAGCTGGTCGCCGAGGCGGTTTCCATCCCGGCGTCCTACCGCCGGGCAGATGAAACGGTAACTGGCGGAGACGCCCCCATCTGCCCAGTGCTGGATGTGGAGCGGAAAGATCCGGCAGCTCAGCGGTTTCGCCGCCATTCCGGGGGAATTGTGGATCTTGCAGAGGCGTCCTTCCGCGAAAATGCAGCGTCCGTCTTCCCCACGGCGAACCGCCACCTCCCCGGGCTGATCCGAGGGGGCGAAGCAGCGGTTGAACTCCTGCGGCACTCCGGGCAGACGCAGAGCCATCAGCCGCTCCGCCTCCGTTTGCGTCAGCAGCACTTCAAACAACGTACAGCAGCCGCGCTCGCAGCTCATGCAGCGTGTACGCTGTTCGGGATTCAACGCGCAGGTGAAGCGGGCCATTCCGGAATCAGGGTTTGGCGTTCCAGTTTCCGGCGCTGTCCTGCAGCAGCGTTCCCGAGGGTACCCGTTCGGCAACCCGGACGGCGAACCGCTCTCCGACAAATTCCGGTGTGCTGTTTTCCCGTTTCGCGACTTCGCGGAAGATCGTCAGCCGATCGGCATTTTCCGCCGCGACGACATTCTTCAGCTCGCTGCCGAGTTCGGCCCGGGCTTCGAGAAATCCCTTGTTGTTCTCGCCGATCAACCCCTCTTTCCGGGCCTGGGTGAGTTGCGGGCGCCGTTCCATCATCCGCCGGAAACGCCGGGTACGCTCGTTGTCCGGCATGGCGGCGGTATTTGCCGGTGTGCTCTCTGCAATTTCTTCGGAAAGCGCCTGGTCTACCTTGAGATTTACGTCGAGGGTGATCTGAATCGGTTTGACGGTGATCTCATTTTGCGTCTTGATGGTCGGGGTACAGCCGGTCACGACGGCGGCGACCAGCACGGTGCCGCAGACTGGTTTGAGATTCATGGTTGCCTACTCCTTCAGGATGGTTTGCAGTTTTTCGTTTATCTTCAGGAAACGGTTTAACGGGAGACGGGTGTTGATGTTGAGCTGGATCCCCTGAAAATTGGCCCGGCCGTTCGGATCGCGCCGCAGCTGACCGGTCTCTTCGTCGGTGGTAAAGGGCAGGGGGCCTGCCGGACGGCCGTCGAGCTGAAGCGCGACGATCAATTCGCCCTTTTCCGAACGCAGGTCAAGTTTGATCCAGTTGTATCGAAAGTCCCGAAGAGCCTCGGAGGCAAATTCAATCTGAGCCTGACGCATTACCGCCCCCGAACCTGTGACCAGTTGTTCCGGATTGGCGATCTTCAACGTACCCTCCTTGCCGGGACGGGTGTAGAGATAACCGGTGTCGAACGAGATTCCGTTCCGTCGGGACACACGCACCGGCAGTTTCCCGAACAAGACGCCGTCGCCGTCAATTTTCGAGGAGGTCATGCCGGTTTCCGTCAGGAGTTGAGCGAAATTCAGGTTTTCGCAGTAGAATACGGTCTCCCATACCTGCTGGTTGGTGCGGATCGGGAGACTGCGCATATAAAGTTCGCCGCCGCACCAGTCGAACCGGGCACTTTCAATTACGGTCAGAGTGGGGGATTTCACCTCGAAGTTGATCTGCAGATCGGAGATGTTGATTTTCCCGGCGGAGATCTTTTTCACCGTCAGTTTCTGCGACGGCGGCGTGGTGGCCGCGAGGAGGTCGTTGAAACGCAGATCGAGGGAGACTCCTTCCAGAGAGAGATCGTTTTCCGGCATTGCGAATGTTCCGTTGGAAAGAAAGAGATG
Source organism: uncultured Victivallis sp. (assembly GCA_944389895.1). Lineage (GTDB taxonomy): Bacteria > Verrucomicrobiota > Lentisphaeria > Victivallales > Victivallaceae > Victivallis. Next base: position 57,911 of record CALXOA010000075.1, read on the forward strand.
GACCCCGGTCGTCAATTGCCCCTCTTCGTAGCGCAACGCCCCGCCGAGGGCGACGGATGCATTCCCGGTCGCCCGGCCGATTCCCGGAACATAATCCTCAAGCTTGAGCGGCGCCGGCGGCGTGTAGGTCGGAAGGTTGACTTCGAAGAGCAGATCGGGGGCCGCACCGGATTTCGGGTGGACGAAACCACGGAAATCGATTCCGGCACCGGGCGCGAACGGGGTTTCCGCGTTTCCGCGCAGTTTCACGTCGCGCCCCTGGAGCTGGAAGGAGCTGTCGATCTTTCCCAGTTCTCTTTCCCCGAAGCGGATCGAACCGGCACGAAAACTGCCCGGCATCTCTCCGTCAGGCGGCAGCGGTATGGTCAGGGCGATGTCGGAGACGGCTATTGCGCGTTCCGGATCGTTGAAGGTCATGCCGCTGCCCGCGATCAGGAAACGCCCGTTCGCTTTGTAGAGTCGGAGCAGGGGCGCGTCAAAACGGCCGCCGTATGCTTCGAGACGGATTCCCCCGGTGGTCAACTCGGCATCCTCGATCTTCAATGACTTCGAACTGCCGGAGAGAACAAGGCGCCACTGTGCCGGGTCGATGTCCCGGAGCTTCACCAGCTCTTCCTGGATGGAGAGCGGCGGCAGCTGGGCGGTGCCGGAGAACAGCGCCCGGAAAGTCCCGTCTGCCAGGCGGTAACTGAGCGAGAATTTCTGGGACAGATCGAGATCGCGTTCAAAATGGACCGGCAGCTGGCTCTGGGGCGAAAAGGCGAGGCCGGTGCGGAGTGTCCCGGAGAGGCGCAGTTCTTCTCCGGCGGTTTCCGCGTCGCAAGCGAGCTCCAGCTTCAAGGTTCCGGCCGGTTCGAAGCCGGTCAGATCGGCCAGTGTTTCGAGCCGGATGGTCGAATCGAGCTTTGCGGTGAGCTTCCCGGTGGAACGGTTGAAATCCAGTTTCAGGTGTATTTGCTGGCCTCGCGGGGTCAGCGTCAGATCGGCGTGGATTAAAGACCACTCCGGATCACCGGGCGTCAGAATCGCATCAACCGGTATTGAGAGGCGTTTTCCTTCCCAGTCGAAACGGAGCTGGACCGCATGAAGTGTGATTTTCTCCAGCAGGAAACGGAATTTTACATCCATTGGAAGTTGTGCGGGTGCACTGTCCGGGGCGCCCTCTTCTGCCGCCTGTTCCGCCGCCTGCCGGATCCGGTCGAGATCGAGTCCGTCAATATGGAACTGCCCCTGTCGAACCTGTATGCCGATGTCGGCTCCGCTCAGCGTGACGTTTTTCACCGCCAGCTGCAGGGTGCGCCGGTCGTCGAGAAGTTCCGCGCCGAAGTCGCTCCGGATCGAATCCACCCGCAATTTCCCCCCGGCGTCGTCGGTGATTTCAAATTCCGCGAGATCGAGCCCGGTGAGGCCGAGACGCCGGATTTTGAACGTTGCACTGTCTAGGGCGTATTTCTTCTGAACGGGCGGCAGAAAACGTTCGGTAATATGATCCGGCAGAAACCAGTTCCAGTAGACCAACAGCGCCGCGATGCCGGCCAGCGTCACGAGCGCGAGAAAGACGACCGCACTCACCAGCAGCGTATAGAGCATGTGGAGAATACAGCCGAGACCGGATCGCTTCTTTTTCCGGGGAGCCGTAGCCGGAGCGCTGCTTCCCTGCGCGGCAGGTTCAACTGCCTGCGCTGGGGCCGTGGTGTTCTCCGACATGTGCCTTTTCTTGTTTCGCTTACGCATGATTCGTCATTTCCCTATACAGAATCGGCTGAAGATATGGTCGAGTATATCCGGTTCCGTCGTCCGTCCTGTGATCGCACCGATCGCTGCGGCGGCATCGCGAAGCGCCGGTCCGGCGAGTTCATATTCCTCTGCTCGAAAGCGTTCCGACGCTTCGCGGATTTTTCCTTCGGCCTCTTCCAGCAATTCGGCGGCGCGGGCGTTGACCGCAACCTCCGGAGCCTCCGGACGCGGAGTATGGACCGCGAGTTGAGCGAAAGCGTCGAGCAGTGTGTCGATGTTTCGCGCTTCTTTGACCGATATTCGCACTGTCGGGCCAGAGACTTCCGGGAGCTCCCTGTCCGGTACGAGATCGATTTTGTTCCAGACCGCGATCCGGCCGGGCGGCGCCTGACGGATCATTTCCTCCACTTCCTCCCCGGGGTCCTCTCCCGCGGCGTCCAGCAGCCAGAAGGTGATTTCGGCCGCGGCGATCGACCGGCGGCTGCGTTCAACGCCGAGCTGTTCGATCGGGTCGGAACTTTCGCGCAGTCCGGCGGTATCGGTCAGATGGACCGGCAGGCCACGCAGCACGGTATCGGCCTCGACGGTGTCGCGCGTCGTGCCGGGAATTTCGGTTACGATCGCCCGTTCAACGCCGAGAAGCAGATTGAGCAGACTCGATTTCCCCGCGTTGGGCCGTCCCGCGATCACGACGTGGATGCCGTCGCGCAGCGTGGCGCCAAGTTCCCGCGTCGCGAGAAGTTCTTCCGTTTCGCGTGCCGCAGCTGCGAGCCGTTCCGGTACCGATTCATCCCATTCGAGCTCTTCGTCTGGAAAATCCAGATGCGATTCACATTCCGCGCGGAGGGCGGTCAATTCATCATGAAGATGGTTGAGGCGGCGGCTCAGCGTGCCTTCCAGCTGGCGGCCTGCGACACGGAATGCCAGGTCGCTCCCTGCGCGGATCAGATCCGCCACCGCTTCGGCCTGGACGAGATCCAGCCGCCCGTTTGCGAAGGCCCGGAACGTGAACTCTCCGGGTTCGGCCAGGCGGCAGCCCGCCTCGAAAGCGGCTTTCAACGCATTGTCGGCCGCCGCCGGGCCGCCGTGGCAGTGGAGTTCGACCACATCGTCACCGGTATAACTGGCGGGTCCCTTCATATAGACTGCGAGCGCGGAATCCGGCCCGATCCGGCCGAGAAGCATCCGGCGACAATTGGCTTCGCCGAGTTCGGCGCGCCCGTGCCAGACCCGGCGCCCGACGGCTAGTGCGTCTGGACCGGAAATGCGGATGATCGAAATCGCTCCGCCGATTCCGGTTGCCGGTGCGGCAATGTTGTCAAAGGTGTTCATCACGTTCTCCACGTCGCGCATGATTGTAACATCGCGCTTAACATAGCACTGCGTACACGCAAATGCCAGTATGGAAACGGGTAAATCGCACCCTGCGGTCTGCATGTCTCTTCCGGAGGGGAGAGAAATCAGGCCTTTTTGCGGTGCGGAAAAATGGGGATCCTGCCGATCGGTAGGTTTCCTCCGCGGGAGAACCATAGATTTTCCACTGCCGCCGCAAGCCAGAGAAGCTGCCAGCCGGCGATCCACCAGATACCGTAGATTCGGGCGGGGGTGCATCCCCGGTCGTGAATGTAGTGAATGAGCAGGGTCGCCGGTACCAGCAGAAAACAGAGTGCATTCAGGTAGGAAAGCAGGAAGATCACCGCGTGGATTCTGCGGCTTCTGCGTCCGGAGCACCTGCCGGCAAATTGAATGAGCAGGGAAGTCCCGATCACGGCAATCGAAAGGATCGTGTACCAGAAGAGAAATTTCCCGATGGTTGGTTGATCCAGTGCTGTTCCCGCGTGGATCAAATTGAAGGGCCTGTCGAAATATCCGGAAGCGAGCATTCGGAAATAACCGCCGGAGAGGAAGTACCGGGTCGGCTGAAAGAAGAATCCTTTTGTCGACAGGAACAGCAAGCCGTAGAAAAGACCCCACAGAGCGACTATCCGACCGGAACCAGGATCCCGTTTTCCTGCAAAAAAAAGGCTTCCCATGGTTTTCATTGTTTTTTTGACAATATAGCGCTGAATTTCGGAATGGCAAACCGGAAGCTTCAGTCCTGTAACGATCAAAACTGCGGGGAGGCTGATCCCCCTTGCCGGAAGACGGAATCCGGAGAAAATCTGCCGGTTACGGGATTTTTCCCTCCGCGGCCTGGCTGGGAAACGCTTCGGTCCCTTCATTTGAATTTCCGGATTGGAAATGCTACATTAGCACAGCCGGATGCTGTCGAGAATGGAAAGCTCCATTTGCTGAAGTTTGAAATCCGTGTGAAAACGATGGCAGAGAGTTCCCTCCGCATGGCGGAGCGGTGGCGGAAAGGAATCGCGAAACACAGGGAGGCAACTGCAGGGGAGGGGATGTCCGGTTCGCCGGGAAGCCGGTTTATGTGGCCCGAAGTTACCCCGATTTCCGGGTACCGGCTGCGGCGCCGGGAATTGGAGTCGGGAAAATTTGTGGAAGGGAAGGATATCGTGTCTATGTCTCCGGAAAAGAACTCCGAAAAACTGGCGGTTTACGTTGCACTGGTCGCATCGATCGTCGCTCTGGTGATGACGATGCTCACCTATCTTGCCACTTCCTCCGGGCCCAAGCCCGTCGGTGCCGGAAGTGTTCCCGGGCGTTCCGGCGGGACGATGCCGGATCGCCGTCCGCCGGGCGGAGGAGAGGCGCGGATGATGCGTGGTCCGGCCCAGTCTCCCGAGTACCTTCAGAAATATGAGGAACAGCTTGGAATCCTGCAACGGCTTTATGAGGAGACCGAGGCCAAGTACAAAAATGGCGGTACCACGATCGTCGATGTGTGGAACTCCCTGCACCGGTGGGATGAGGGACGTCTGAACCTGCTCCGGTTGAAAAACGGTCGCCGGCCCGTACCCTCTTTTGCCGACGCCTACCTTGGTGTGTTGCATGCGGGAGAATTGCTAGCGATGGCGGAGGAGCAGCATCGTTCCGGTAGTGTCACTCAACTTACCGTGGCGGAAGCACGCCTGAAACTGAATGCGGCGGAACTGCGTCTGCTGGAGGCGGAACGGCGTCTTGATCCGGCGAAGGTCTCTGAAGCGAAAGCCGTGGTGAAAGAGTATCCGGCGAAACTGACCGATGAGCAGCTGGAGAAACTTCTCGCTGCGGAACAGAGGTCGTTCGGGCCGCGTTGAGTCCTGACTGGAATAGTCATTCATGAAATATGAGGAGCCGCTGTTTCGGCCGCCGGCGGAGGCCGGGTCTCTGATTTTTCAGGTTGCTTACGGTTGTCCGCACAACCGGTGCCGCTTTTGCGGCATGTACAAGACGGTACGGTATCGTCTCCGCAATCGCGCTGAAGTTCTGGCCGAGATCGCCGGTGCGGGGAAGGCCCGGCCCGATACCCGCCGCGTCTTTCTCGCCGACGGCGATGTGATGGCGTTGCCTTCGAATTTGCTGGGGGAGTACCTGGAGGCGATCAACGCCGCATTTCCGCATCTTGCGCGGATCAACCTCTATGCCAACGGAAGTTCCATTGCGTTGAAATCGGAGGAAGAACTGCGTCGCCTGCGTGCACTTCGTCTCCATACGCTTTATGTCGGGCTCGAAAGCGGTTCCCAGAATATTCTGGATGTTTTCAGCAAGAGTGAGTCCGTCGAGGAGATGATCGCCGCAGTCCGGCGTGCGCAGGCTCTGGGATTCCGGTGTTCCGTAATGATTCTGATCGGCCTGGGAGGACGATCCTTTCGCCGGGAGCATATTGCCGCAACGATCCATGCGCTGAACCGGATGCAGCCGAAGCTGTTGTCTGCTCTGCGGTTCATTTCGCTTCCGGGGCTTCCTCTTCCGGAGCACTATCTCCCTGTTACCGAATTTGAAGCGGTGGAGGAGTTGCGCCGGATCATTGCCGGGTTGGAACTGGAACACACGGTGTTCCGGGCCGATCATGCTTCGAATCCGATTCCGCTCGATGGGCGTTTCCCGGCCGACCGGGAGCGTCTGCTCGCTGAACTTGAGGCGGATCTGGCCTCGGGGCGGCTGGACCAAAACGGCCCGGGAAGTATTCCCATGTTCCTGTAGCTTCTGCTGCTGCGGTCTCACCGGAGAGGGAGTCGGAAAACGTGGTCCGGAACAATGGATACGGGCCGTCAGTCGCGGACTGCGAGACGCTCCTGCCAGAGAATCGTCTGGTCGGTGAGGCGGTAGAGCTGGAAGATCCAGCGGTTGCCGTCGGCCCGGCTGCGCAGCACGAGCGGCGAATCCGGGGCGAACGTGATCGCACTGATCGGTTTCAGATTGCGCAGCACCGCTTCTGCGACAACGCGGGTTGCGGGATCTGCCTGAATCGCAATCATCGCTCCTCCCGGCATATTCTGAAGAGTATAGGCGGCCAGTGAAGCGACCAGATAGTTTTCCGCGGCGCGTCGAGTCATTTCTCCGGCAGTTGGAGCATTTTCGACAATTGCCCCTTCGGGCGGAGTACCTGCCGGCACTCCGGAGAGCCAGGCACAACCGGCAAAGAGCGGCAGGATCAAGGCGGATAGGACAGAAACTCTCATCGGATTTTACTCCAGGTTGCGCCGTTTCCGGTAGATGCAGATTGAGTTGCAGCGCGGGCAGCGGGTCAGGTTGACCGGTTCTTTGGATAGAAACGAGTGGTGGCAGTTATCACAGTGAAACAGGCGGCTGTTGCTGAGATGCCATGAATTGTTGCGGACGCGTACCAGCTCCCGTGCCCACAGAATTGCAAGAAAGATCAACCAGAGCACGAAATAGACGAAGAGAGCGCCTGCGAATGACATTCCCGGCATCGTCTCACCTCCTCCGGCCGTTTTCCGGCCAGTAAATCGTCAACAGTGTCGTTTCCGGCAGCTCTTTCCCGGAGCGGGCCAGCGCCTGGAGTGCGGTCGCGTCAAGTTCGGCGTCGCCGCAGGATCGGAGCAGGCTCTGGCGGATCAACCCGCCGATCCGACGACAGCGCACCACGGTCGGCAGCGCTGCGCCGCGATCGAGCGGCCGGCTGAGATGGCGGAGCGTCAGCAGCCGGTTTTGATCGTCCAGAATCTGGGGCGGCAGCGGTGCGGCGGGGGGAACCGTTTCCGCCGGAGGACGGAAGAAATCCGCAATGGGATCCCGGCGTTTCTCCTCAAGCGGTTTCAGCGGAGAAAAATCCGGAATCCGTGGGATCGCCGAAGCGACAAAAGCCGGTCGTTCGACCGGCGCTGACGAGCGGGCGAACTGTGGCTCTTCACAGAGCGCCGCGAAGCCGGAACTGTTGTCGGTGCGTGAAAAGAGTGCGGGATCATGTACCGCAATCCAGCGATCGAAAAGCCGCCATCCGTCGTTTGTCAGGGATTGCGGGTCCAGATAGGTGATTGCGGCTTCTCCGAGCGGGGATTCCACCCGGCTTTCCGGCCGGTAGCGTGTCAGGTAGAACAGCGCAGCGTGAGCGGCCAGTGTGACCAGCGCCGCCTCGACGACGATGATCCACCGGTAATGCCGGATCGGTTTGCTCCGCAGTTTTCCGGCTTCGCCGGACCGCTGTTTCATCGCAGATATCCCTTTCGTCTCTTACTGCCCGAATACTGTTTCCGGCTTTTCCGACGGCGGTGCGACGGCAATGAAGCTGGCCAGACGGGCCGCGGCCGCCAGCGACATTACTTCCGTGACTGTCTCAAATGGTACGGCACGATCGGCCCGGATGATCACGCTCGCACTGCGGGCACGCCCGCGCAGTTCCCCGAGCCGTTGTTTCAGAAGCTCCGTCGTCACCGGTTGTTCATTGAAATAGAGCAGGCAACTGCCGCCGTGATGCTGCGGCGGCACAATCGTGACGATGAACTTTTCCATGTCCACCACGTTGGAGGCGGAGACCTGCGGCAGTGCCACACTGATCCCCGAAACCCGGACAAATGAGTTCGACAGGAAGAAGAAGATCAACGCCAGAAACAATACATCGATCACCACCGTCAACTCCGGCCAGCCGGAACGCGGTGTCAACCGGGTTCGATAGCGCCGCTTGCCGATTTCAGTTTTGATCATTCCGGACCTCCGTGCGGCGGCGCTCGAAAAAGCTGATGATCTCCAGCGACGCCTTTTCCATGTCGAGTGTGATCGAATTGACCCGGGCAATCAGATAGTTGTACCCGATGTAGGCCGGAATTGCGACGACCAGGGCCGCGGCGGTGGTGATCAACGCCATGTTGACCGCGCCGGAGAGAGCGGTTGCCGACAGCGATTCGCTGGTTTGAACGACTTGAAATGCGCGCATCATCCCGAGCACGGTACCGAGAAAGCCGATCAGAGGCATCACGAAACCGATGGTCCCGAGCAGGTTGATGTGTCGTTCCAGTTTCGGAATCTCTTCAAGTGCAGCATCATCGATCGCCTGCCGGATGTCTTCGTCACCGCGTTCGAAGGCGAGGATAGCCGCCGCCAGCAACCGGGCTGTCGGCCCGGGAGTGTTGTCGCAGAGCGTGATCGCCTCGACGAAACCGTCCCTTTTCAACACGTTGAACAAGCCCTTCAGCAGTTCGCGCACGTTGATTTCCTCACGGTGGAATTGAAACACCTTCACGAGAAAGACATAGAGCGCAATCAGACTGCCGGCCAGGATCACCCACATCACCGGACCGCCGTCATTCATCAATTTGAGGTACAGCATTTAAAATTTCTCCTGGAGGTTGAATTTTCGGCGAATCTCCTGCCGGATGCGGTCAAATTCCTCGCCGGTCGGCGGCAGGTTGAGTGCTTCATACTGGGAAATCACCCGCAGCGCCGTGCGGGCGCCGGAGGGAGTGCCGGTTCTGAGATTGGCCAGCACCGCGGCATAGGCGGCTTTCCCCGTCCAGACCGGATCGGGCGCGATACCGCGTTTCTTCAGATCTCCGGCGAGATAGAGCAGCCGGTCATAGGCTTCCAGTGCGGCGTCATGGCGTTCCTCGAGTTCACGGCATTTCCCGAGCTTGTAGAGGCTCTGCAGCACGATCCGGGGATCCTCCGAGGTTTCCGCGAGCGCGGCGTAGGTTGTCGCAGCCACGTCGAGATCGGCCTTGTCGAGCGTTGTGGCATAGAGACTGTAACGACAATCGGCGATCCTGCCGCGGCAGAGTTCGGCAAAGAGTCCGGTCGGGCGCAACTCCAGCGCCCGGCTGTAGTTCTTCAGCGCTTCCCGATAATTGCCGAGATCGGAATTGAGGTTGCCCGCCAGCATCGCGGCATCGGCGCCGATGCTGCTGGCCGCATACCGGTCAAGCAGTTCCGCCAGTTGCCCGAGCGCCTTTTCCGGTTCCTTCCCGGCTGCCTGGATACGGGCCCGCTGAAAACCGATTTCCGCGATGGCTTCCGTCGCGTTTTCCGGCAGCTTCTGTTCCGCCTCGGCGAGCCGGGCGAGTGCTCCGGCAGAATCCCCGCTGGAACGCAGGAAGTCGGCGAGTTGCAACCGTGCCTCCAGCGCGCAGACATCGGCGGGATAGTTCTGATCGAGTTGTTTGATTGCCCGGTCGGCGGCCGCGGTATCTCCCGCGAAACATGCCGACTGCATTGCCAGGTAAAGTGCTGCCGGTGTGTTCGGAGAATCCGGGTAGTCGGTGGCAAATGCGAAAAACTCCGTTGTCGCCGCCGGGTATTCCTTCAGCTCCATCGCGAGTCCGGCGGCATTGAAACGGGCGGACGGGGTGTAGGTGCTTTTCGGGTACGCCAGCAGAAACTTCAGATACGCGCTGCGGGCTTCAGTCGACCGGCCCGCCTCTTCCAGGAGCAGTGCCCGAAAATACTCCGCCGTCATCGCAAACTCCCCGTTGCCGGAGTGCCTGAGCTGTTCGGCAACCGGCATGGCAGCCTCGAATTTGCCGAGTTCAACCAGCGTCAACAGCAACCGGTAACGTGCCTCATCCGCTCTGGTTCCTCCGAGGTCCACCGCCACCTTCAGGTGATCGGCCGCCCGGGCAAACTCCCTGCGGCGGTACAGATATTCCCCGTACAGGTAGTTCGCCTCCTGCTTCTGGGGAACGGTTTCACTCATTTTAACCAGATTCTGCAACATCTCGTCGGCGCTTTTCAGGTCTCCGGCTGCCTCTGCGGTCGACGCAGCTTCCCGGGAGGCGGCGAGTCGCGGTTCCAGCGGCAGCTCACCGTCTCCGGCCACTCTGCGGAAAAACTCAAGCGCTCCTCCCGGCTTGCCGAGTTTCACCAGCAGCCGTCCGCCGCGCATCAACAGCTCGGCGCGGTCCGAGGCGGTCGGGAAAAGTTCAAGATAGCGCCGGATGGTTGCCGCCGCCTGCTCCGGATTGTGTTCTGCATAAAGGTTGATGAGACTGCGCATCGCATCGCGCTGCTCAAGATCGGTCGCGGCCAGTTCAAACAGCGCCAGGTAGAGCTGCTCCGCCGTTTCGTGATCTCCGCGTTTTTCCGCCTCTGCGACACCGTCGGCCGCAAGCTGCCGCATGGTTCGATCGCCATGTCCCTCCGCCGCGGCGAGCACTTCCGGCCATTTTGCCTTGAAGGTGTCGTAATCTCCTTTCCTCAAGGCATTGAGCAACATCAGACGGCTGTATTCCTTCGATGCAATGGAATGATATTTCCCCTCGACCAGCAGCACGTCGGCTTCGTCACAACGGCCGGCCAGAATCAGTGCATAGATTCGTGCCAGATGGGACTTTTCCGCCCAGCCGGGGAGATCGGCATTCTCCGTCTCCAGTTGTTCGAGATCGGAGAGCGCAGCATCGAATTTCTGCTGGCTCAGGCGGGTCAGCGCAAGGTTGAAGCGGGCGATGCAGCTCTGCTCCGGATCGGCGGCACTGGCAACCAGCGCCGAAAAAAACTTTTCCGCATCGGCGTAACGCCGTTCGGCGGTCATGATTTCTCCCGGAAGCAGCCCCGCCGAGCGAGCCGGAAAACGGTTGCGGAATTCCGCCAGAACCGCTTTGGCTCCGGCAACGTCGCGGTTGCGCAGATGCGAGGCCGCGAGTTTGAGCGCATCGGCAGCCCAGGCTTCGTCATCTTCTCCGGCGCGATTCATCGCACTGCCGAAGAATTTGACGGCATTGGCATAATCTCCCGCATTGAAAGCGTCGTCGCCGAGTCGCCGATCGGTCTCCTCATCGGCGGCGCGCAACGAGGGAAAACCGATCACGGCTGCCAGCAGAAGCGGAAACAATCCGGTTTGACATTTCATGATGTTCCGGACTCCGGCTCCGCCGTTTCTATTCCCGGGCGGCGGGAATTTCCGCCGTTCCATCGGAGAGATCGACTTTGGCAGCTTCGGCCCCGCCGCTGATCTTCTCCCGGATCAGGGTCATCAGTTTCTGCTGCAGCTCAGGATTTTCCGCAATCAACGCCTTGGTCTGATCGCGCCCCTGACCGAGCTGTTCCCCGTTGAGGCTGAACCAGGACCCGCGTTTTTCCAGGAGCCCCATGTCGGTTGCCACATCGAGAAGCGGGCCGGCCTTGGAAATACCTTCGTTGTACATGATGTCGAACTCGGCGACTTTGAAGGGGGGCGCCATCTTGTTCTTGATGATCTTGACCCGCGCCCGGTTGCCGATGATGTTTCCGGCGGGGTCCTTGATCACGGTGGTCTTGCGGATATCCATCCGGATCGAGGCGTAGAACTTCAGTGCGTTTCCGCCGGGAGTTGTCTCCGGATTGCCGAACATCACCCCGATCTTTTCACGAATCTGGTTGGTGAAGATGATACAGGTCTTGCTGCGGCTGGCGGCTCCGGTAAGTTTGCGCAGTGCCTGCGACATCAGCCGGGCCTGAAGTCCGACATGGGAATCGCCCATCTGACCTTCGATCTCCGCCTTGGGCACCAGAGCTGCGACGGAATCGACCACCAGGACGTCGATCGCGTTGGAGCGCACCAGCGTATCGACGATATTCAGTGCATCCTCCCCACAGTCGGGTTGCGAGATCAGCAGATTGTCGATGTCGACGCCGATCTTCTTGGCATATGCCGGATCAATCGCGTGTTCGGCATCGATGATCGCGCACTTGCCGCCGTTGGCCTGCGCATTGGCAATCACATGAAGACAGACTGTGGTTTTGCCGCTCGATTCCGGCCCGAAGATTTCGACGATGCGCCCGGCGGGAACGCCGTTGATTCCGAGTGCGAGGTCCAGAGCCAGCGAGCCGGTGCTGATGACCGGAACATCGGCGATGGCGGCGCCGGTGTCGCCGAGACGCATGATCGACCCCTTGCCGAACTCCTTTTCGATCTGGCTGATTGCAATTTCGAGACTTTTGTCTCTGGATATGTTTCTGGCATCCTTGTCGGCCATGATGATTTCTCCCTGGGTTCCGGATTGTTCAGATGTCGAGATCCTTGACGCCGGCGGCGTATTTCTCGATGTATTCACGGCGCGGCTCAACCACGTCGCCCATCAGCAGATTGAAGATCTGATCGGCTTCGATCGCATCTTCCATCGTCACTTTGATCATCGTTCGTGTGGACGGATCCATCGTGGTCTCCCACAGCTGGTCGGCATTCATTTCACCGAGCCCCTTGTAACGCTGGATGCGCAGACCGTTCTGGCCGTTCTGACGAACCTGTTTGAAGAGCTCTTCCAGCGAGGCGGCCTTCTCGGACGCCGTCTCGGTCGCGATGGTGAACTCCGCTCCCGCCTTCGCATCGAACACCTGTCTCGGGGTCAGGTTGTGAACCGCGAGCTCCCGGGTGAGTTCTTCGCAGTTCGGTGCTTCGAAGATGCTGACCAGGTCGATGTGCCGTGAAAGTTCCGCATTGCGTTCGGCTGCCGCCGCTTCGGTATCGGCATCGCCGGCGGGTTGGGCAATACTGCCCAGCCTCGCCTGGGTTTCGGCGATGAAGGCGTGCTGTTCCTCGGAGGAGTAGAGGTAGCGGGTGGTCTGGGTCCCGTCGATTTCCCGCACCGTGACATGACTGATCGGGCAGTGCCCTTCCGGGGTGATCGCTTCGAAGTACTCCGTCGGATCGATACCGCACCGCCGGATTCCCGCAGCCGCCTTTGCCGCCTTGGAGTAAAGCTCGATCAGCGTCGAGAGCTGTTCCGGAGAGAACTCGGTTCCGTTACCCCCGGTGACCTTGAGCCCTTCCTCCCCGAGCTTGACCAGATAACGATCGAGCTGGTCTTCCGTGTCGATGTAACGTTCCTTCTTGCCTTTGGCCACCTTGAAGAGGGGCGGTTTGGCAATGTAGACGTAACCGGCCTCGATCAACGGCTTCATCTGCCGGAAGAAGAAGGTCAGAAGCAGTGTCCGGATATGGGAACCGTCGACATCGGCATCAGTCATGATGACCACACGGTGATAACGTGCCTTGGAGACGTCAAACTCCTCATCGATTCCACAGCCGATCGCGTAGATCAGAGACTGGATCTCCTTGTTTTCCAGGATCTTGTCTCTGCGGACCTTCTCTACGTTGAGCAGTTTGCCGCGGATCGGAAGAATCGCCTGGAAATTGCTGTCGCGCCCCTCTTTTGCCGAACCGCCCGCCGAATCTCCCTCGACGATGTAAAGCTCGCAGCGCGATGGATCGCGGTCGGAACAATCCGACAGTTTCCCCGGCAGCCCGATCCCTTCGAGCAGTCCCTTGCGGCGCACGGTTTCGCGGGCTTTGCGGGCGGCTTCCCGGGCGCGGGCTGCAGTCATCGCGTTGCTCCCGATCGCCTGTGCGATCTGCGGATTTTCCTCCAGATATGCGCCGAGCTCCTCGTTGATCACCGACTCCACGATGCCGCGCACCTCGGAATTGCCGAGTTTGGTCTTGGTCTGTCCTTCAAACTGCGGATCGGGCACCTTGACACTGATGACCGCCGACAATCCTTCGCGCACGTCGGTTCCCGACAGCGGAGTGTCGTTTTTCATCATTGTCTTGGTATAGTTGTTGATCGTCCGGGTCAGCGCGGTCTGGAACCCGGTCAGGTGGGAACCGCCTTCTACGGTGTTGATGTTGTTGGTGTAGCTGTAAATGTTTTCGGCGACGCCGTCGTTGTACTGCATCGCCACTTCCACGTCGATGCCGTTGCGTTCGCGATGGAAGTAGATCACCTGCGGGTTCACCACGGTCTTCTTGTCGTTCAACATGGTGACGAACTCGCGGATGCCGCCCTCAAAGTGGAATTTCTCGCTGCGGATCGGCTGATCTCCCTCGGCGCGCTCGTCGGTCAAAGTGATTTTGATGCCGGAATTGAGGAATGCAAGTTCCCGCAGCCGCTTGGCGAGGATGTCCCAGACGTAGACGGTGTCCGGAAAGATCGTCCCATCCGGTTTGAATGTCACTTTGGTACCGCGCTTGGTGGTCGGCCCGAGTTCGTGGAGCGGCACGGTGGTGACTCCGCGCTCGAAGCGGATCGAATAGGCTTTCCCGTCACGATAGACTTCAACCTCCATCCAGTCGGAGAGGGCGTTCACGCACGATACGCCGACGCCGTGCAGTCCGCCGGAGACCTTGTAGGAATTGTGGTCGAATTTTCCTCCCGCATGCAGAATGGTCAGCACGACTTCGACCGCCGGCTTGCCTTCCCCCTCGTGCATGTCCACCGGGATTCCGCGGCCGTCATCTTCGACGGTGATCGAGTTGTCGGGGTGGATCGTCACCTCGATGTTGCTCGCGTAGCCGGCGAGGGCTTCATCGATGGAGTTGTCAACCACCTCATAGACGAGGTGGTGCAACCCGCGCTGGCCGGTGTCGCCGATATACATCGACGGCCGGACGCGGACGGCCTCCAACCCTTCGAGAACGGTGATCTTACTCGCGCTGTATTCGGATGCGGAAGCGGTTATGTCAACGGTGTTTTCGCTCATGTCGCCAGATCTCTCCCAAAGTTTTGCTTGCAATGGGTTAACATACACCTTCCGAAACGGAATTTCAATGCTTTTTTGTGCTGAAAAACGCAGTTTTTCGCCTCCGGGCGGAGAATGTCGGCGGAAACCGGATTGCCCCTGTCGTTTTTTCCGCTTTTTTCCGGGAAACGGTGTGGCGGGGGATCCTGCGCAATGCTATATTGCCGGAAAAACAAGGAGTCTATGCGATGTCGGAACCGATCAGTTATCTTGAAGAGGTCAAGCGGAAACTTGTTCACCTTTCGTCGCTCTGGATGGTTGTGGCGATCCTGTTGATTCCCGGTCGCTGGACCGTGCCGGTTCTGTTTGCGGTTCTGCTGGCGATCACCCTGATCAGCGAACACGCCTACGCCTGTCGCCGGCCCGGGTTGGGGACGCTTTACGGTGCGCTTTTCGGGCGGATGCTGCGGCGGGAGCCGGAACCGGGCGCGTGGATTGTTTCCGGCGGTGCTCCGGTTCTGATGGCGGCACTGCTGGTGACATTGCTCTTTGATCCCCTGCCGGCGGCCGGTGCGATGACGGTGATGCTCACCGCAGACGCGGCGGCGGCGCTGGTGGGACGACGCTTCGGACGGCATCGTGCTCCAAACGGCAAAAGCTGGGAGGGGTGTGCCGCTTTTGTCGTCGCCGGAATTGTTGCGTTGACGATTCTCTTTGCCTTGACCGGCGCGGAGGGAAAATATTATATTGCAGGTGCGATCGCCGTGTTTCCGGCCGCTGCAGCCGAACTGTTTCAGAAACAGCTCCGGGTCGATGACAACTTCTCAATCCCCCTGGTGGTCGGGGTTGTGCTCGAGCTGGCCGGCCGTCTCTGTTGAATCTTTCCGGCGAGAGGCATATTCCGAGACCGCATAGTTCGCGAGCAGGACGATCACTGGCAGCAGCGGCAGCCGGAATCTCCAGTCCAGGTTTCCGATCGGGAGCAGCGTGAAATAACCTGCCAGAAGTGCCACCGCCAGCAGCGCGTCGTACCGCCTGCGGCGGAACAGCAATAGAGTTCCGGCCGATGCGAGCAGAAGCGTCGCCAGATAGAGCGGAAGGTAGACCGCCAGCGCCGCCGCGGCAATCGGATTCCGGGTGACGTAGAGCTTCACCGCTGCCGCTGCGCCTTCGCGGTTCAGAATATCGTAGGTCCCGAGATTGCCGTGTGACAGCTGCAGCCGTTCCAGCAGCGGAGTGATGTCCGGCATCAGGATGCAGGGAAGGTTGCGGATGCACCACCAGGAAAAGCCGGGCAGGTGTTCGAGGATGAGTTCACGACCGAGTTTCCCCGCATGTCGGCTCGCTTCAAAGGGGTTCTGCTCCAGTGTGACCGGCAGTTGTGCCAGCAGTTTCTGGTGCTGTTCCACGACCGGTGTTCCGGTACGGGCCGACAGGTAGCCGCCCGCTTTATAGAGCAGCAGATTGAAACCGTCGATGCTGGTGTAGTTCGCATATCCGTAGCGGCCGAGGTTTCGCAGCGTCCAGGCGGCCGGCAATGACAGCGTCAGCAGCAGTGCGGCGATAAGACGGAGTGGAGGTGTATGCTTCCAGACAAGGTAGACTGCGAACGGCAGAAACAGCAGCAGCCCGATCGGTCGGGTCAGCGTCGCCATCGACAGAATGAAGGCTCCGGAATAGAGGTGCTTTTTATGGATCAGGCGGCAACCGAGCAGCAGCCAGAATACAAAGGCGATCTCCGTCAGGGCCACGCTCCCGGCGGCGATGAATCCGGCGGAAGCGGTCAGCAGCAACACACTGATCCACGGCAAACGAATCTTGAAATCCGTGGCGAAGCGCAACGTCAGCAGGCTGATTCCGAAGACGAATGCACAGTTGACCGGAAGATAACTCCATGCGGTTCCACCGGTCAACGCCAGAAAAACAGGATACCCCGGAGTACGCAATCCCGCCGGAACTCCGCCGCATTCGAAACTGCCGGTTCTCCACAGGGCGGCGGCGAGTTCCCGGTAATCCGCGGCATCCGGAAACGGCGACCCGGTGACACCGCCGGCGACCGCCGTGACGGCGACCGCCGCAGCCGGCAGCAGCGCCCAGAGCAGTTGACACCGTTTCTCCATCAATAGCTGACCGGTGTGATGACCGCGCGGTTGCGCATCGAATCCGTCGCCGCTTCCAGTGCGGCGATTACTTCCAGTGCGTTTTGGCCGTTGGAGAGCGGCCGGGCGTGATTCAATACACACTCCACGAAATGTGCGCACTCCGCCCGCAGCGGTTCTCCG
This sequence comes from uncultured Victivallis sp., assembly GCA_944389895.1. GTDB lineage: Bacteria > Verrucomicrobiota > Lentisphaeria > Victivallales > Victivallaceae > Victivallis. The sequence continues at coordinate 74,695 of CALXOA010000075.1, forward strand.
GCGGTGACCGCCGGAAGCGTCGCCTCTCCATCCTGAATATGGAACTGAAATTCCGCGAGGGTTCCGTCGATCTGCTCTCCCTGCCGCCCGCGGGTGATGTTCTTGTCGTAAAGCCGGATCGGAGCGGTTGGCTGCATATCGTCCCACAGGAGCATTTTACGATCTCCCACCACCGTGAGCTGACGCACCTTGCAGGGGTGGAGCCAGGAAGCGAGAAATTCACATTTCACGCCGTCCGGGTAGAGGAAGGAGGAACTGACTACGTCGGCCACTCCGGGATTGAGCAGGCAGCTGCCGATTGCACTGGCCGCTTCCGGGCGGGAATCGAGCAGATAGTTGCAGATTGCAATGTCGTGGGTGGTCAGATCCCAGAGCGCGTCTGCGTCGCGGCGGACCGGCCCGAGATTGGTGCGCTGGCCGTGAATGAAGAGAATGCGGCCGAGTTCCCCGGCTTCGATCAGTTTGCGGATGTGGCGGATTCCGTTGTTGTAGAGGAACACGTGGCCGACCATGAAGGTCACACCGGCGTTTTCCGAGAGCCGGATCAGTTCACGAACTTCTCCGGAAGTTGCTGCGGCCGGTTTCTCCACCAGCAGGTGTTTGCCGTTGCGCAGCGCTTCCCGGGCCAGTTCGAAGTGAGTGGACAGCGGTGTGGCGATCACCACCGCGTCGACGCCGTTGTCCCGGGCGGTGACCTCACCGGGATCGGTCGTGAACTTCGTGCCGTATTTGAGGATCTTGGACGCCTTTTCTGCGGACAGGTCACAGATCATCTCCAGTCTTGTGGCGGGATTCTCGTAAAAATTGCGGGCCAGATTGGGGCCCCAGTGGCCGATGCCGATGATACCGATTCCGAGGGTCATGTTTCTTGGGTCTTTCCGGTTTGATTGGGGTGCAGCAGGCGGGCCGGATTCCCGGCGTAAACGCCCGGTTCTGAAAGATCGTGCGTGACGACGCTTCCGGCGCCGATTACGATATCGTCGCCGATCCGCACCGGCAGGATTGTTGCGTTGCTGCCGATGCTGACGTGCCGGCCGATTACTGTTCTTTTCCAGTCGGAGGGGGCGCGCGAAGGGCCGCCCTCCCGGAAGAGATCGTTGATGAACATCACTCCGTGGGCAATGAAACAGTCGTCCCCGATCGAGACTCCGGAGCAGATGAACGTGTGTGACTGGATCCGGACCCGGTTCCCGATCGTCACATCGGACTGGATCTCACAGAAGGGACCGATGAAGCAGTCGTCGCCGAAGCTGCACTCGTAGAGGTTGACCGGTTCGACCACGGTGAGGTTCCTGCCGTGGTGGATATCGCGGATTGCCGATTGATGGAGTTTGATCTGATTCATGGTTTCACCGGATTCCCAGCCCCACTGTAATCCACGGTTCGAGCATCTGGTACCAGCCGACAACCGGCGGGATTTTCGAATAGCGGCGGCCACGCGGCGGATACACCATGCTGATCGGCACCTCAACGCAGCGGAACTTCAATTTCAGTGCTTTCGCATAGAGATAATATTCGAACTGATAACGGTCGAGACGCTCATCCTGCCATCTGACTTCCGGATGTTTGACCAGATCGAGTCGGAAGCCGCGGTAGCCGCAGGTCGCATCGGTGATCTTTCGATGGAACAGCAGCCGGACCACCGTGTTGACCACAAGCGGAATTGAAATCCGGCGGAACAGGGGCAGGTTCGGGGATTCCCCACCGGCGAGGAAGCGGGATCCTGTCACATAATCTGCATCCCCGGCAGCCAGCGGTTCCAGAATCCGATCCATCTGCTCCGGGAGCATCTTTCCGTTGCCGGCGATGTTGAGAACCACATCGCAATCGAGGCGGAGCGCTTCCTCCACTCCGATCCGGAGCGCCCGGCCGATCCCGTAGTTGTGATCGAGCCGGATGCAACGGAAACCTGACCCGGCGATCAACTCCCCGGAACCGTCATCGCTGCCGTTGTCGACGATCAGAAACTCATCGACCGGCATATGGTCGCGGCAGCGCCGGAGCAGCTCGGGCAGTTCCGCAACCTGATTGTAGACCGGCATCACGCAGAGGGACTTCATCGAGCCTGTTCCGCCAGCACGCTGCGCAGGTTTTCCGAGACGAAATCGACCTCTTCCGGAGTGATTTCCGGGCAGAGCGGCAGCGACAGGATCCGGCGTGCCGCCTCTTCCGAGACCGGGAAAGACATGCGCGCGAAATCGTATTTCTCATAGACCTTCTGGCGATTTACCGGCAGCGGGTAGTGGATTCCCGCGCCGATGCCGCGCCGGTTGAGTTCGGCGACCACCTCGTCCCGATTGAACTGCGGTGCGAGGCGAACCACGAAAAGATGGTAGTTCTGCACCCCTCCTTCCGGATCGGGCGCCGGCAGCGTGAGGTCGGCACAATCGGCAAGGTTTCTGCGGTATTGGGCGGCACGCTCATGGCGGATCGCATTCCACTGATCGAGGTAGCCGAGCTTGTAATCGAGGATAGCCGCCTGCAGCGTGTCGAGCCGGGAATTTCCGCCTTCGCGGTCATGAATGTATTTCACCTTGCCGCCCCAGTTCCGCAGGGAACGGATCTCTTCCGCAAGAGCGTCGTCGTCGGTTGCGACCGCTCCGCCGTCGCCGAAGGCCCCGAGGTTTTTCCCGGGGTAGAAGCTGAATGCCGCCGCTTTTCCGAAACTGCCGCAGCGCCGGCCCTGCAACGAACTGCCGTGCGCCTGACAGGCATCCTCAAACACCGGAACATTTCCGAACCGTCTGCGGAGTTTTTCAACATCCATCGGGTAGCCGTAGAGATGGACCGGCAATACCGCGGCGACCTCTTCCCCGGTATAGCTCTCCGGAGCAATCTGGGAGTTATCCGGATCGGTATCGCACAGTGTGATGATTCCTCCGGCGTTTGCGATCGCCAACGCGGTGGCGATGAAGGTGTTGTTCTGCGTCAGAACCCGTTTCCCGCGCACATTGTGAGCTTTGAGGAGCAGCGTCAGCGCGTCGGTGCCGGAGCCGACCCCGAGCACGTGGCGCACACCGAGATAAGCGGCGAAATGCTCCTCAAAACGGCGCATTGCATCACCCATCACAAACTGGCAGCTTGCCGCTGTTTCAGTAAGAATCCGATTGTAGTCCGCCTGGTGGCGTTGGAAGTTGCGTCGCAGATTGACAAGAGGTACATTCATGAAAACTTCTCCCGGGGAAGACTCCCCATCTCGAGCTCCGCGGCGATGCCGGCTGACCCGGCTGCTCCGCGGAATCGGCGTTTTTTATTAATTATAACACGAACTGCCGCAGTTTGCAACCCGGTTGGCTCGGGAACAGGGCCGGTTCCGGCGGGATTCCATAAAAAAACCGGATCCCCTGACGGAATCCGGTTGCGTCTGGATCATACAGTTCGCTTATTTCGCATTCACTTCGGCGAGAAACTCGTTGATCCGCTCGGCCAGCGAGTTCTGATGAATGCGGATGATCTTCATCTCGCGCTCGACACTCTCCGGCGCATCCGATGCGTGGGCGGTGTTGACCATCACATTGCTGCCGAAGTCGCGGCGGACGGTTCCGGCCGGCGCTTTCGACGGATCGGTTGGCCCGAGTACCGAACGGATCTTGTTGATCGCATCCGGGCCTTCGTAGATCAGCACGAGGCATTTTGCCTGACTGTTCTGTTTCTTCTTCTCTTCCTCGTTGCACTCCTCGGGACGGCGACCGGACATGAATTCGATCAGCTGCGAGAACTGATCATCGGCAAACGGAATGCCTACCGAATCCACCAGTTTTTCGAGCGAGGAGGCGGGAAGTTTCAACTCGAATTTCTCCTCGAGAGCTTCGAGTGCGCGTTCGGCGATTTTGGGGGCGAGTTTGCTGCGCAGCGCATTCTGCACCGGGCCGTAGAACTCGAGTGCGTCGTTGACGCTCATCCGGTGAACCTTGCACCCGACAATCCGGAGACCGGTCCGGCTGAGCATATCGATGATGTTGCCGGGACGGCTCGACGGGCAACGCCAGTTGTCCGGCTTGATGATGACCAGCGTACGTTCATCGCCCGGCTTGCTTCCGAGCGCGTTGTCGATCAGATTCGGTGAGGCCGCGGCGAACTCGGCGAACAGCCGGAGTTTCGGCAACGCCTCCTTGATGTTCGGCGGCGTCAGAACGGCAGGTTCGAAATAGCGGACGATCTTCGGATTTTCCTTGTCCTCGACCAGGTCCGCATAGGTGTCGCGCAGCGTTTCGCCCGCGGAGAGGTTGCGCGGCGAGTAGGGGGACAGACGGCCGGTGATCTCGGTCAGTTTGCGGCAGGCATCCTCGCCGCGGAACAACAGCATCAGCGCACGCTCCTTGCGGCCGTCTTCCCGGGGAGGAAAGTTTTCCAGTACATAGTTCGCCAGCAGCTTGCCGGTTTCCGAGGAGATATGAGACGCGGCGTCTTCGAGGCTCTGCGCGTACCGCTCCGCCATTTCACGGGTAAAGGCGAGCATCTGGGCACCGATAAATTCGAGATCGGTACGAGACATCAGCCGGGCGATGATGCCGCCGGTACGTGATTTGAGCAGACTGTACGGAGTGATGATGATGTAGGATACTTCAATGGCCATTTTTCTTTCCCTTCCCCGATGGAACAAACAAAGGCGCCGCCCGGAAATCTGCAAATCCCTGTTCCCTCCGGACGCCGCCAACCGACAACATATTTTAATAATATACCATCGAAAGAATGAAAATGCAAGTGAAAATCGAACGGCAATTGTCAGGGGAAAGATACGACGGGGAAAGGAGTTATTCCTTTCCCGTGTGGCGGATCAGCACGATCGTCTGATCATCATTCTGCTCCGCTTCGAAGTCGGCTACGCTCTTCAGGATACGATCCATCATCGCCTGCGGCGTCCCGCCGATTTCACAGGAGTGGCGGAATGCGGCGACCAACCGTTCCACCCCGAACTCCTCGGCATCCTTGTTGAGAGCCTCGGAGAGACCGTCGGAAAACATCATCAGCGTGGTTCCCGGCTCGAAGGCGAGGCAGATCGTATCGTACGAGGCGATATCCTCCGGCAGGATGCCGAGTGCGGTGCCGTCCGGGGAGATCTGCCGGATGTGCTCATGCACATAGGAGATCAGATCCGTGTGTCCCGCCCGGCCGAATTCAATCAGAGAGTTGCGTCGATCCAGCAGGCAGCAGCCCAGCGTGATGAAACGGTCGGCGTCGGTATCGCGGTGAAGTTTCGCATTGACGTCGCGAAGGAAGTTCGACAGCGTGGTGAAGTTGTCGGCGAGGCTGCGGGCGAAGCTGCGGGTCATTGCGGTGAGCATACAGGCCGGGATCCCCTTGCCGCAGGCGTCTCCGATCAACACCAGCAGCCGATCTTCGTCAATCTCGACGAAGTCGTAGAAGTCTCCGTTGACCTCTTTGGCCGACCGGGTGTAGGCGTTGATCGAAAACTGGTCCCAGGAGGGGAAGGCCGGCGGCAGCAGCGACAGCTGAAGGTGCCGGGCAAATTCGAGTTCCTGGTCGATCCGCTCACGTCGGCTGATTTCACTGTAGACGTGCACCAGATTCTGCACCATCAACACCTGCCCGGAGAGCAGGCGGAGCCGTTCAAACTGAGCTTGAGAAAATGGACTGGTCGGCCGCTTGCTGTTGGTCGCGGCACAGACGACGCCGACCAGAATGCCGTCGCGGAGCAGCGGAATCGCCATCACACTGCCGAATCCGGTATAGTCGGGGTACTCGGTGAAGCGCGGATCGGCCGAGGCGTCAGGAACCAGTTCCGGCTGCCGGGTCACCGCGATACCGCCGAGGAAACCGTGCCCCGGCTCGATTTTCTCCCGCCGCAGCGTCTCGAAGAGGTAATGGTGGCGCGCGAAGATCATCTTGTTGGCCACATGGACCAGGGGATAGGCGCCGCAGACGCCGACCACCCGGAGCTCTCCGTCGTGAAACTCGTAGATCGCCACCGCTTCGGCGTCGGTCTGTTCGGCGACATGGCGGGCCGCCGCATGCATGGCGCCCTCGACGCCATCCTCTTCCTGCAACCCGGTTGAGAAGCGGATCAGGAAGTTGGTGATTTCGCGGCGTCTCTCGTTGGCGTCATCCAGCCGTTTCGCAAGATCGACCGACTTGTTCCAGAAATGGAGTGCGGTCAGGAACATCGGCAGCAGCATCAGCACCAGAATTACGATGATCCAAGCCATTGTTCGAGCCTTGCTTTCGTCCCGGCGGCGATTCCGCACCGCCGGGAGTGTCCTCCACGCAGCCGGGAAACTACCTGCCCGACTGATACTCCTGAAGCGACTTCAGCGGTGATTCCCCGTGGAGTGCTTCCTTGATTCCGGCCGCGGTCGCCTTTGCCGCGGCGATCGTGGTCATGTACGGGATCTTGTACTGGATCGCCATCATACGGATGCAGCTGTCGTCGATCTTGCCGAGCCGTCCGAGCGGCGTGTTGATGATCAACGTGACCTTGCGGTTCTTGATCAGGTCGGCGACGTTGGGCCGTCCCTCGTTGAGCTTCTGCACGGTTTCATGCGGAATATTGTTTTCCGCAAGGTACTTTGCGGTCCCTTCGGTGGCGATCAGCTTGAAACCGAGTTCATGCAGAGTCTGCACGATCGGCAACAGGTATCTGCGTTCGCGTTCCGACACCGAAACCAGCACCGTTCCGGAGAGCGGAAGGCGCGATCCGGCCGCCTGCTGTGATTTGAAGTAGGCCATGCCGAAGGTGTCCGCCAGGCCCATCACCTCGCCGGTGGCACGCATTTCCGGGCCGAGCAGCGGGTCGACCTCCGGGAACATGTTGAAGGGGAACACCGCCTCCTTGACACCGAAATAGGTCTGCGGATGGGGCTTCAGAACATCTTTGTATTCCGAAAGCTTGTGCCCGAGCATCAGATAGGTTGCGATCCGGGCCAGAGGCATGCCGGTGACCTTGCTGACGATCGGTACCGTCCGCGAGGCGCGCGGGTTGGCCTCGATGATCCAGACCTGATCCTCGCAGACCGCGAACTGCACGTTCAGGATTCCCTTGACCCGGAAATCCTTGGCGATTGCGGCGGCCTGTTTTTCAATGGTATCGAGATGTTTCTGCGGCAGCGTTACCGGCGGAATGGAGCAGGCGGAGTCGCCGGAGTGAATGCCGGCAAGCTCGATATGCTCCATCACCGATGCGACGAAGGTGTCTTCCCCGTCGGAGATCGCATCGACTTCGCACTCGATCGCGTTGTCGAGGAAACGGTCGATCAGCATCGGATATTCGGGACTGACCTGAATCGCCTCAATCGCATAACGGGTCAGCATCTCCTCGTCATAGAGCACCGCCATGCCGCGGCCGCCGAGCACGAAGGAGGGACGGACCATGACCGGGTAGCCGATCTTGCGGCCGAGCTGAATCGCCTCTTCGAGCGACCGGGCGGTTCCGCTTTCCGGCTGCTTGATGCCGAGCGCGATCATTCTTTCGCGGAAGTACTCACGGTCTTCGGCGAGCCGGATTCCTTCCGGCTGGGTGCCGATGATCTTGACACCTGCGTCCTTGAGTTCCTGGGCGATGTTCAACGGGGTCTGCCCCCCGAACTGAACGATCACGCCTTCGGGTTTCTCCTTCGCGTAAACTGCGAGAACATCCTCTGTAGTCAACGGTTCGAAGTAGAGCTTGTTGCTGGTGTCGTAGTCGGTCGAAACCGTCTCGGGGTTGCAGTTGATCAATACCGATTCGTAGCCGGCGTCGCGGAGTGCGAAGGCGGCGTGCACACAGGTGTAGTCGAACTCGATTCCCTGGCCGATCCGGTTCGGACCGCCGCCGAGGATCATGATCTTGCGGTTGCCGCTGACCGGAACTTCGTCCGGAGCGCCGCTGTAAGTGGAGTAGTAGTAATCCTCGTTTTCGACGCCGGAGACCGGCACGCGGCAGTAGGTCACGACACTGCCCAGTGCGGTGCGGCGTTCGCGGACCTCCTTCTCCGGCACGTTGAAGAGCTTGGCCAGATATTTGTCGGAGAAGCCGGATTTCTTGGCTTCCACGAGCATCTCGTCCGGCAACGCCATCCAGGTATATGCTGCCAGCTTGAGTTCAAAATCCGCCAGTTCCTTGATTTCCGCAAGGAAGAAGCGGGAAATCTTGGTCAGTTTGCATGCTTCGTCGACCGTCAGCCCCTTCTTGAACGCCTCATAGAGGTGGAAGAACCGCTCGCTGGAGGGGTTGGCAACCAGCATACGCAACTCTTCGAGCGACAGTTTTTCGATTTTCCGGACCAGGCCGAGGCCGCTGCGGCCGATTTCGAGAGAACGGATCGCCTTCTGCAGCGCCTCCTTGAAATTGGCGCCGATGCTCATCACTTCGCCGACCGCCTTCATCTGGGTGCCGAGACGGTCTTTCGCCTGCGGGAACTTCTCGAACGCCCAGCGGGCGAACTTGACCACCACGTAATTGCCGGAGGGAGTGTACTTTTCAAGGGATCCGTCACGCCAGTACGGCAGCTCATCGAGCGTGATGCCGGTCGCGAGTTTGGTCGAGACCTGGGCGATCGGGAAACCGGTCGCCTTACTGGCAAGGGCGCTGGAGCGCGAGGTCCGCGGGTTGATTTCGATTACGATGATCCGCCCGTCTTCGCGGTTGTGTGCGAACTGGACATTGCAGCCGCCGATCACTCCGACCGCGTCGATGATCCGGTAGGAGTACTCCTGCAGCTGTTTCTGCACCGATTCCGGCACGGTCAGCATCGGAGCGACGCAGAAACTGTCGCCGGTATGCACGCCCATCGGATCGACGTTCTCGATGAAGCAGACGGTGATTTTGTTGCCTTTTGCGTCGCGGACGACTTCGAGTTCGAGCTCTTCCCAGCCGAGTGCGCACTCTTCGACCAGCACCTGACCGACCAGACTTGCGGCCAACCCGCGTGCGACGACTTCGCGCAGTTCCTCGACATTGTAGACGATGCCGCCGCCGGTGCCGCCCATCGTGTAGGCGGGACGGAGGACGACCGGATACCCGAGGTCATTCGCGATCCGCTCGGCTTCTTCGACGGAATAGCAGGGTTCCGATTTCGCCATCGGAACACCGAGCTGAGCCATGGTTTCCTTGAAGATGATCCGGTCTTCTCCCCGTTTGATCGCTTCGAGGTCGACGCCGATGACTTCGACGTGATTCTTTTCGAGGATCCCTGCGTCATGGAGGGAGATCGCAAGGTTCAGAGCTGTTTGTCCGCCGAGGTTGGGAAGGAGCGCGTCGGGTTTCTCTTTGAGGATGATCTTCTCGATGCTGTCGACGGTCAGAGGTTCGATGTAGGTATGGTCGGCCATGCCGGGGTCGGTCATGATGGTTGCCGGGTTGGAGTTGGCGAGGACGACCTCATACCCCGCGGCTTTCAATGCCTTGCACGCCTGAGTTCCCGAATAGTCAAATTCGCAAGCCTGCCCGATAATGATCGGCCCGGAGCCGATAATCAGAATTTTTTTGATGTCATCCCGCTGCGCCATAAATGCTTACCTTTCATGCAATGCCATGTTTCAATCCATACGGCAGTGAATTGCTGTGCACAAACCGGAATGTAATATATCACGTCTTTCAGGGGAAGTCAACGGATCCGCGCCGTTTATTTTGCGGAAACGGGGGAAGGGTTGTTGTTCTCCGGTGTCTCGCGGAGGGTATGGTTCCTGTGGGGCGGCTGCAGGACCGGGAACCGGGGGCAGGGGGAAATTTTGGCTCAAGCTCTTTGGTGCGGTTGCGACAGGAAGAGGCTCAGTGCAATTTTTCGCAGCGCGGTGCGGGAGTTGTTGTTCGTCGGCGAGGAAAGAACCGCTGTTGTCTTCACCCTCCCTGCTGAAATCGACGAAGGGGGAGGAGAGAAAAAACGACATGGCTTTCTCTCTCTGCCGGTTGGTTGAATCCTTCTCCGAATCAGAAGAACCCATTCCCCATGACTCTTGCTTCCGGTACTGCGGGCGCACGGGAGTTTGATTTGGAACTTTGAGGAGCTTTCGACCGACGGGGCCGGCTGGTCTTGCAGACAGACGAGGTTGGGTAAGAATGCGGTGACTTGTCTCCGCTTCTGCCGCTGTCGGAGTTCGATTTCATTTTTCTTGAAAAATATCAGGAACAGAAAGCAAAAGAGCAAATGTCAAAGCTCGAAATCTGGCTCGACATCCGATTTTTTCTCGCTCGACTTTCCGGATGTTTCACCGGAGATGGAAACCTGAACTTTTTCCCGTCAAGGGTTGCGGAGATGGGCAGGAAGTGGAAGAAAAGAAATCACTTCTAGCGTATTTTTATGCCGCATTTAGGGCAGATTACGCTTGGTTTTCCACAATACAAAAGATAAAGTATTCCGGGAAGAATGCCAAAAAATAGAAGAATTATTAAAAGACACCCAGATTTACCCCCCTGCTCTTTCCCGGTGCCTCTAAATCCGCAACTTTGATTTGGGCAAATAATAAATAATCTTGACGATTTTTCTAGTTGATTTTTTTGTTTCTGCTCTTCATATAAACCACACAAGAAACACAACAAGAGCAATTGGTATAGCAACCTGAACAATTATTTCATCCATTTTTTATCCCTTTCTTTTTTAGGCACTTATAATATACATCATGACGAATATTTTTCAAGGTTGACAAACTCCGCATTTATTGAAGCTCAGGGGCAATGTCATCGTCACCATGGAGCTTGTTGTATTGTTTGGCCCGATACCTTGTATGGGCCGTTGTTTCTTCAGTCTGTTTTCAGAAAGGCCGTCCCGGAAGGAGAGGATTGTTTTCTGCAGAATCACTTCTCGCCTGATTGTTCCCTCTCTGAGCAATGCAACCGGTTGGCATGACCTTTTCGTGAGTTCGGTGAAAAACGAAGAAACATAAAACAGGGAGAATCATACAGCGGAGACCTGTCTAGCCGCTATGACAAAACCGGAGGAGCATCCTATATTGTGGAAAAGGCGCGTTGGAAAGTGAAGTAAAAAAGAAAGCAGGTTTTATTCTCGCGCACAGAAGTAACAATAAGCTCAAAAGAGAGCCCGATGCTTAAAATGTTCCGAGACTGACCTGCTTTCTACTATTCACTATATATGCCTTGAGCGGAAAATCAAGCCGGACAGGAGGGAAAAACTCCGGTTTCGGCATGGTTCCGCTTTTTTACCGACTTTTTTTCACGGGCGATTTGAAAAAATTGAAATCGGCGCTATCTTAAACACCTGTTACCATTGGATGATTCCGGTGGGTTGATAGCTCAGTCGGTAGAGCATCGCCCTTTTAAGGCGGTGGTCCCGGGTTCGAGTCCCGGTCAACCCACCACTTTTTTGCGATTGTTATCAGAATAAACATAACAGGCCGCCGTTGCGGACCGCGGCCGGGGAAACGAGGAACAAAATGAGCAAATTCTGCGAAATGTGCGGCAAGGGCAAGGCCAACGGCGGCTGCATTACCCGCAAGGGTCTGGCCAAGAAGGCCGGCGGTATCGGTATGCACGTCGTGAAGAACGTCAAGCGGACGTTTGAAGCGAATCTTCAGAATGTGAAGATCAACGACGGCGGCACCGTCCGTACCGTCAAGATGTGCGTTCGCTGCATCCGTACCGGTAACTTCGACAAGGCGTAAGGCGCGCTTTTCCCCGTCGGACGATCTGTGATGAAGTGAAAGCGGACGAGTCTTTCTCGTCCGCTTTTTGTTTTTTTAACCAGTTTTCCGGAGTTTGAACAATGCTTGGTCTCGGAGACGCGCAAATCGCAGCTGCCATGATTGCATGTGTCGCCGTCACGCTGTTCGGAGTCGTCTACGGGATCGTCCGCTGGAACTCCGACAACGATGAACTTCCTGCGAAAAAAGCCCGCCGTCATCGCTCTCGCAGACGGCGGAAGCATCGGCGCTGAAGATCCGGCAGGAAACTCGAACAAAAGGTGTCGGAATGAATTTTTCTGCGTTTGCGGCTGTGGCCGGAACCTCCGGCGGGATGAACACCCTGATCCTCGGCGCCCTGATTGCAATCTACATGCTGCTGATCGGATATCTCGGTTATCGCGGTTTCCGCAAGACCCGCAGCAGCCGTGATTATCTTCTGGCCGGGCGTTCCGCCAACCCCTTCGTGATGGCGATGAGCTACGGCGCGGCATTTATCAGCACTTCGGCGCTGGTCGGCTTCGGCGGCATCGCCGGGCAGTTCGGCATGGGGCTGCTGTGGCTGGTCTTCATGAACATCGCGATCGGTATCGTGGTCGCATTCATCTTTTTCGGCCGCCGGACCCGCAGAATGGGGCTGAATCTCGACGCTCACACCTTCCCGGAATTTATGGGGAACCGCTTCGATTCACGCGGGTTGAAGATTTTTCTCGCACTGATCATCTTCCTGTTCATGCCGCTCTATTCCAGCGTGGTTCTGATCGGCGGCGCCCGTTTTCTCCAGGAGGTGATGATGATCGATTACAGCTGGGCGCTTGGAGTCTTCGCGGTGGTGGTCGCCTTCTACGTGATCTTCGGAGGGCTCAAGGGAGTGATGTACGTCGATGCGATGATGGGGACCGTGATGATCGTCGGCATGTTGTCGCTGCTGGTGCTCTGTTACTGGAAGCTCGGCGGTGTGGTCGGCGCGCATCAGGCGCTGACCGATATGGCGCCGCTGGTCGCGGAACGACTTCCGGCGGAGGCGGCGCTCGGCCATCAGGGCTGGACCTGCATGCCGAAGTTCAACTCGGTCTGGTGGTGGACGCTGGTTTCGAGTCTGATGCTCGGGGTGGGAATCGGCGCGCTGGCGCAGCCGCAGCTCGCCGTGCGCTTCATGACGGTCAGAAGCAGTCGCGAACTCAATCGCGCGGTGGTGATCGGCTCGGTATTCATTCTGTTCACCGTCGGTTCGGCTTACATGGTCGGTGCGCTGTCGAACGTTTTCTTTTATTATTCGGACCGGGGAATTGCTGAGGGAATCAGCGGGAAGCTCGCGATTGAGGCGGCGGGCGGCAACCCGGACCTGATCATTCCGCTTTTCATCCGGCAGGCGCTGCCGCCGGTGATTCTTTATGTATTCAGTTTGACGCTGCTGTCGGCGGCGATGTCGACACTCAGTTCGCTGTTTCACGTGACCGGGGCGGCGATCGGGCACGATCTCTTCCGGAATCTTTCGCAGACAAAGCACGACAGTGTGCTGATTACCCGTTGCGGCGTCCTTTTCGGGATCGTGGTCAGCGTGATTCTGGGGATTCTGCTGCCGCCCGGAATCATCGCCCGCGGTACGGCGATCTTCTTCGGCGTCTGTGCGGCGGCGTTTCTGCCGGCCTACTGCGCGGCGATCTACTGGCGGGGGGCGACCCGCTTCGGGGTCTGGGCGAGCATATCGGTCGGCGTCGGAGTCAGCCTTTTCGGGCTGTTGTTTCTGCACCGCAAGGAATCCGCCGCCCTCGGCATCTGTGAGGCCCTGTTCGGCCGGACGGAGCTGATCTCGACGTTCCCGTGGCCCTATGTGGATACTTTCGTCTACTCTCTGCCGCTGTCGGTGCTGGCGCTGCTGCTCGGGAGCTGGTTCTCCCGCAAACTGCCGGCGGAGCATCTCAAGAAGTGTTTCGAATAAAACAACCGTTCATGAATACTGGTGAATGACATGGCTTTCAAAAACGTTTCGAATCAGGTGAACTTTCCGGAACTCGAGCTGGAAATTCTCAAGTTCTGGCAGGAGTCCGGCATCTTTGAAAAATCCCTTGAGCAGCGTCGCGGCGGCGATGAATTTGTCTTCTATGACGGTCCCCCGTTTGCGACCGGTCTGCCCCACTACGGCCATCTGCTGGCCGGTACGATCAAGGATGTTGTGCCGCGTTACCAGACGATGCGCGGCAAATATGTCGAGCGCCGCTTCGGTTGGGATTGTCACGGGCTTCCGGTTGAAAATGAGATGGAAAAGCAGCTCCAGCTTGCGAGCAAGCGTGATATCGAAGCGTACGGGATCGACAAATTCAACGAGGCGTGCCGTTCAATCGTGCTGCGTTACACCGCCGAGTGGGAGAAGGTGGTGAATCGGATGGGCCGCTGGGTCGATTTCCGCCACGGGTACCGGACGATGGACCGCAGCTTCATGGAATCAATCTGGTGGGTGTTCAAGAGCCTGTGGGATCAGGGGCTGGTTTACGAGGGGTACAAGATCCTTCCATACTGCCCGCGTTGTGCGACTCCGCTCTCGAACTTCGAGGCCAATCAGGGGTACCGCGATGTGGTTGATCCTGCAATCACGATCCGGTTCCGGGCGGCGGACAGGGAGAACACCTACTTCCTGGCGTGGACGACCACTCCGTGGACGCTCCCCTCGAACCTTGCGTTGACCGTCGGCCCCGACATCGATTACGTCGAGGTCCGGGACGGTGATGATCACTACATTCTGGCGGCGGCGCGGGTCGGTGTGTATTACAAGCAGGAACCTGAAGTTCTCTGGCGCGGCAAGGGGGCCGAACTGGTCGGTCGCCGTTATGAGCCGCTTTTCCCCTATTTCGCCGGACTCGCGGAGAAGGGGGCGTTCCAGGTACTGGGCGGTTCCTTCGTCAGTACCGAGGATGGTACCGGCATCGTCCATACCGCGCCGGGGTTCGGTGAGGATGACAACGCGGTCTGCAAGGCGGCTGGATTGCCCGAGGTCTGCCCGATCGATGAGGAGTGCCGGTTCACCGCCGAGGTGCCCGATTATCAGGGCCGTCCGGTCAAATCGACCGACAAGGAGATCATCGAACGGTTGAAAGCCGAGGGGAAATTGATTCACCGCGGCCAGATCAAGCACAGCTATCCGCATTGCTGGCGGGACGACGGCCCGCTGATCTACCGGGCGATCTCGACCTGGTTTGTCAAGGTCGAGGCGATCAAGGAGAAGATGATCCGGAACAACCGCACGATCAACTGGGTCCCCGCGCATCTGCGCGACGGCCGTTTCGGCAAGTGGCTGGAGAACGCCCGGGACTGGGCGATCAGCCGCAACCGCTACTGGGGGACTCCGCTGCCGATCTGGCGCAATCCAGAAGGGGAGGTGATTGTGGTCGGCAGTGCCGCCGAGCTTGAGAAACTCACCGGCCGGAAGATCGATGATCTGCATAAGCATTTCATGGACAAGATCGAGATTCCGTCTCCGACCGGAAAATCGCCGCTGGTGCGGGTGCCGGAAGTGTTCGACTGCTGGTTCGAATCCGGTTCGATGCCTTATGCGCAGCAGCACTACCCCTTCGAGAACAAGGAACACTTTGAGGAGAATTTCCCGGCCGATTTCATCGCCGAGGGGCTCGATCAGACCCGCGGCTGGTTCTACACGCTGGTGGTTCTCGCTGCCGCGTTGTTCGATCAGCCGCCGTTCCGCAACGTGGTGGTCAACGGGCTGGTTCTGGCGGAGAACGGGCAGAAGATGTCCAAGCGGCTGCGCAACTATCCCGATCCGATGGTGGTGATCGACAACTGCGGAGCCGATGCACTGCGGCTTTTCATGCTCGGCAGTCAGGTGGTGCGGGCCGAGGATCTGAAGTTCTCCGAAGCGGGGGTGCGTGAAGTGCTGCGGGGGGTGATGATTCCGATGTGGAATGCGCTGGCCTTTTTCACCACTTATGCGAATGTCGACCATTACGAACCGGCCGCAGGCGGTGTCCGGCCGCCGGAGAAGCCGGCCAATGTGCTGGATCGCTGGATCCTCTCCTCGGCCGCGCAGATGGTCGAAGAGATCCGTACCGAGCTCGACGCCTACAATCTGCAGAAGGCTGCGAATCGCTTCAGCCGCTTCATCGACGATCTGACCAACTGGTACATCCGGCGCAGTCGCCGGCGTTTCTGGAAGTCGGATGACGACGCCGACAAAAAGGAGGCCTATGCGACGCTGCACTACGTATTGTTGACCTTCGCGAAGACTGCGGCTCCCTTCATCCCGTTCACCACCGAGGCGATCTATCAGGTGCTGCGCACGCCGGAGATGCCGGAGTCGGTCCATCTCTGCGACTATCCGGAGCCGGATGCCGGTTGCCGTGACGAATATCTGGAACGGCAGATGGGATATACCATGCTTGCGGTGTCTCTGGGGCGTTTTCTGCGGACTGCGCACGACCTGAAGGTTCGCCAGCCGCTGGCGCGGGCGGTGATCGCCATTGCCGATCCGGCATTGCGCGGAATGCTCGAGGGTACCGCGTGGATCATCGCCGAGGAGCTCAATGTGAAGAAAGTTGAGTTCAGCGATGACGAGGAGGCACTGGTCCATCGTACCTGCAAGGCGAACTTCAAGGCTCTCGGGGCCCGGCTCGGCAAGAACATGAAGGCTGCCGCCGCCGGAATCGCGGAGCTGTCGAGTCGCGAGATCGGCGAGATCCTGGCCGGGAAACCGGCATTGATCCCGTTGCCGGACGGCACTTCCGCCGAGATTTCCGCCACCGATCTGGTTGTGCAGCGGGAGGAGAAACCCGGCCTGGTGGTCGCCAGCGAGGAGAACGTGACGATTGCGCTGGCGACTGAGCTTGACCGTGAACTCGAGGAAGAGGGGTTTGCCCGCGAACTGGTCAGCCGGATTCAGAACTTGCGCAAGAAGTCATTGCTGGAGGTGTCTGACCGGATCCGGATCGTCTGCCGCGTTCCCTCCGATTGGGAGTCGGCGGTGACGAATTTCCACGATTACATCGCCGGTGAAACCCTTGCGGTCGAAATCTCTCCAGAGGGTGATTGCGACGACGCTTCTGAGGTCGATGTGAACGGCGCAAGCTGTCTCATCGCCATCCGGAAGGCGTGAGAGATGGCTCCGGTCTGCGCCGGGAGCGCACGGATCCGGCAGGGGGTGCTTCTGGCGTTGCTTCTGGCTCTCTTCGGGGGGGCGTTGCTCGGGCATCAGTTCTACGAAGAGGCGGCGATCGTCAGAACGCACCGTACGTTCCAGATCATGGGGACGGTGGCGAACTTCACCTTCTACGGCAGTGCCGAAGCGGGTGAATCGGCGGTTGCCGCGGCGTTGAGGCAGTTCGAGCGGATTCAGCAGATGGCGAATCTCTATGATCCCCGGAGCGAACTGTCTCGTTTGAACCGTTGCGCGGGAGAACGCGCCTTTGTCTGTTCGGATGAACTCTGGCTGCTGCTTTCCGAGGCGCGGCAGGCTTATGAGTTCACCGGCGGTGCATTTGATGTCACCGCGAAACCTCTGATGGATTTGTGGGGATTCTATCGCAAGCGGGGCAATGAACTGCCGTCTTCCGAGGAGATCGTCGCGGCCCGGGCCCGGGTCGGGCTTGATAAGGTGATATTTGATGAGGAAACGCAGAGTGTGCACTTCACGGTTCCCGGTATGTCGTTCGACCTCGGCGGAATTGCGAAGGGGTACGCCGTGGATGCCGCTGCTGAGGCGGTTGCCGCACTTGGCGTCCGGCGCGGCGTGATCGATCTGGGTGGAAACCTGCGGTTGCTGCCGGAGCCGCCCCCCGGCGAGGGATTCTACCGGGTCGGTATCCGTAACCCGGCACACCGGGATGAGCTGCTTCCCGAAGTGCTTGAACTGCGTGACGCCAGCGTCTCCACCAGCGGTGATTACGAACGCTTCGTGATGATCGGCGGCCGCCGCTACGGCCACATCATGGATCCCGCCACCGGGCTGCCGACCGACTTCGATTATTCCGTGACGGTGATCGCTCCGTCGGCGATGCTGGCGGATTGGCTTTCCACGGGCATATTCCTGCGCGGGGCCGCATTGGCCGAGCGCGCGGAACGCGAATTTCCCGGTGTGAACGTCATCATTACCAGTCCGTGATTTCCCCGGTCACCGGAGAGGCGCGGTGGATGCGCGCGGAAGCAGCCGGGGCGTGACGCGGCACTGGGTGGCGAGCGAAGGATGGTTGCCGGGGTCTTCGTTTTGACGGACCAGAATCCGCCCTGCAATGCGGCCGATTTCAAAAAAATCCTGAGCGATTGTGGTCAACGGCACCGGCAGGCAGCTGCTCCGGTCGATGTTGTCGAATCCCGCAACGGAGACCTCGCCGGGAACGTGGATCCCCATCTCTTCGAGCTGTTCCAGAACGAGGATCGCGATGTAGTCGTGGCTGCAGAAGATCGCGGTCGGGGGCCGGGGCCGGGCGAATCGGGTTTCCAGCCGGTGGCGGATGGATTCCAAACAGACCTCCGCCTCGGGAATCAATTCCAGCCCGTCGGAGATGGAAATGCCATGGCGACTGAAGCCGGAGATGACCCCCGCCAGACGGTCGGCCAGGCTGGTCCGGTCGGACTGTGCGGAGAGGTAGATGATTTCCCGATGCCCGAGAGAGGCAAGATGGTCGATCATCATCTCTGCCCCGGCCGCGTTGTCGGAGAGAACATGATCGCAGACAAGTTCCGGGAAATAGCAGTCCACCAGTACGAACGGAAGATGTTTCTCCTGCAGGGCATACAGTTCAGGCAGGAGCACCCGGCCGATGGGCCAGATCGCCATCCCGCGGCAATCGGCGCTCCTGGAACGCAGAAGCTCCCGTTCCTCTTCCGGAGTATTGTAGAAATTGACACCGACGTTGAATCCGGCCGGAGTGACTGTCTCGTAAAGACCTTCCAATAGACCGGTACGGATGAAGTTGCCCTGTGCCTCGTAGCCGGGGCTGATGAACCGGATCCAGTCGGAGTTGCCCTCCGGAACCGTTTGGGCATCGGGCAGCGGATCGCAGACGAAAGAACCGCGTCCGCGCGTCCTGACGATATAACCGTCGGCAATCAGCGAAGCGAGGCTTTTGGCCACGGTCAGACGGCTGGTGTCGAACTCCTCGACCAGCGCACGTTCCGTCGGCAGCCGGGAACCCGGGGAATATACCCCCGAGAGGATCCGGGACTTGATTTCATCTTCAATGCGCTTGTAGATCAGCTGTTCCCTGGGCGGCATGGTTCAACTCCTGAAATTCCGGCTGTTGGTTTCGTGTCGGCTGTTTCAGATATGATAGTGAAAGATAAGCCAAATGTCAAATAGGGGATTATCTTTTTACCGCTTTTTTTTGAGAAAACTTCTTCCGGAACAATCGTTGATCACTTTTCTCCGCGGTCGGCGACCTCCCTGAACCCCCTTCGAACCGCGTCGAAAGCGAGTTTGGGACGGCGGTATTCGTCAAGGAGGCCCTTGTTGTTGAACGCGCGAGGGCGGCCGAGCGCACGACTGGTCGCATAGGTGCGGCAGTCGAGGAACTGCCACAGTGCGACGCCGGAAATTCTTTTCCGCGCGGCGATACAGCGGCAGACCTCAGTCAGATAGTCCGCCTGGTACTCCTCACTCCAGTGTGCCTTGAGCCGGTCACGCCAGCCGTAGATCGCACCGGCGCCGATTTCGCTGATCAGGAAGGGCTTGTCGTCGAATCCGGCTTCGTGCAGGAAGGAGAGGAAACGATCGATGGAGGGAGCGATTTCGCCGAGCGGGCGCGGTGTTTCGCAATCCTGGGCGTACCAGCCCGGATAGGTATTCAGACTTACAACATCGACGAGATCGAAGTTGATGTCTTGTTCATGGCGCATCGAGGCGTAGGTGATCGGCCGTGAATCATCGAGCCGGCGCAGTTCCTTCGCCATCTCCGCATACAGGGAGCGGCATTCCGGTGCGCTGGAATCCCCTTCATTCAGGAATCCCCACAGAATCACCGCCGGGTGGTTGCCGCTGTTCTTCACCATCGGTGCGAGCTGCCGGAGCTGGGCGGAACGGAAAACCGGATTTTCGACATGCTCCCGGCCGTCGCCCCAGCCGATTCCCTCTTCCCAGACCAGAATCCCGTTCCGGTCGCAAAGGTCGAGGAACCGCTGATCCTGCGGGTAGTGGCTGCCTCGCACGAAATTACAGCCGAGTTCCTTCAGAAAACCGACGTCTTCAAACAGAATCTGCAGCGGCAGTGCCGGCCCGAATTCCGGATGGGATTCGTGACGGCAGACTCCGCGGAGCGTCAGCGGCTTGCCGTTGAGCAGGAGTTCGCCCCGGGAAGCCTCAATGGTACGCAGTCCGAAACACTCGGTGATCGCATCGTTTTCCGTCCAGAGGGTCAACGTATGCAGGTTCGGTTTTTCCGGCGACCAGAGGGTCGGGGAGGGGACGTCGGCCTCAAATTCGACGTTCTCTCCGGCGACGGTGAAGTGGAGTTCGCTTTCGGGGCCGTCATCGAAACGGCAGCGGAATGCCACCTCTTCCGGCACATTACCGGAAAACGTGACGTTTACTCGTACCCGCCCGCTGAGCGACAGGGTCCGTACCGTTGCCCGGTCGAATGCGAAGTCGGGCAGTTGATGCAGCTCGACGCTGCGGATGATCCCCCCGTAACCGTAATAGTCATAGTAACCCGAGAAGAGCGGCGTCCGGTTGAAGTCGAGCCGGTTGTCGATCACAATGACGAGTTCATGCTCATCGCTTTCCCCGGAATCGAACTGAAATTCGACTCCGGAATAGGGCAGATCATCGATCCCGACCGGACGCCCGTCCCAGAATACCGCCGCGTACAGAGAGACCCCGCGCAGTTTCAACAGCAGCCGGCGGCGTGCCGGAACCCGGACCCGGGTGCGGTAGAACCCTGTGCCGCGTTTGCCGGCGTAACGGGGCAGCATGTCGAATACCCCGGGGACCGCCATCTGATCGTCATAGACGACGGCATCGAAATCGGGCCGGGCCGGATCGGGGCAGTTCTCGGTGAAATGGAAATCCCAGACTCCGTCCAGAAACAGGATACGGCGGCCGGGATAGTCAGGATAGGCGATCATGGTTGGAATCTCCGAAAGTGAATTTTGTCCTTGGATGAAAATTTCTGATTGTCATTGAGTGTTTCCGGTTTCGGCGGGAAATCATCGTTGCCGTCGATTGTTTTCCCCGATACCGACGACGCGATTCCCGAAAAAATTCCGGCGTCGTGCCGGCGGATTCGCCGGGGTTGCCTGTGGTTTCGCGTCGCCTATTTACCATGGCAGTGTTTATGGAAAAATCAAGAGTTGTTTTGAGGAATGCCGGACATTCTTTCGTCCGACATTCCCCCGCGTATTCTCCCCGATCCAGTTCTTTCCCTATTCCGTCACCCCGGTGATTGCGAGCAGAATCGGGACCACCCGGTTTTCGGAGACGAAATCGATCGAATCGATCACTTTTTCCGGATGAGGGTTTTTGTACTCGAAAGCATAGACCCCCACGGTCTGCCGGGTGACCGGATGTCGTCCGCTCCAGGCCATCAGCGCGTTACCGAGATGCAACGGCCCCCACCAGTTGGCGATTTCCTGTTTGCCGCGAAGTTCGATGGTCTCGATGGAACCGTCTTCGTAGTGGAGGCGATATTCTGCCACCTTCGGGGCGTGGCCGAATACGGCGGTATGCAGGAAATAAAGCCGCAGCGCTTTCCGGCCGACCTTGATTCCCTCCACCGATTCCGGATAATTCCGCCGTAGTTCTCCCCGAAGCACGATGCAGCTTTTCCCGTCGTTGCTCTTCTGGTCGATCACGTCGAAGGGGACTCCCCGGAAAATTTGTTTGTCGCGCATCGTCTCATTGTAGACGATTTCCCAGAGACGCTTCTCCTCATCCATTCTCCCCTGCGGGATGTGGCGGAGGTCGTTGTCCCCCTGATCGGTCCAGCCGGTGTGATCGCCCGGAACCTGGTCGCGGAAGCCGCGATTGGCATAAGGGCGCAGATCGACGAAGAAGCATTTGTTGAGATCCAGATCGAAGCTGTAACGGCGTCCTGCCGCCAGCGGACGCACTTTGGAATAGATCGGCCGGGCAAGAAAATAATCGAGCAGATTATGGAGGTAACGCGTTGCCGCCGGATCGCTCATGAAACGGTCGAGGGCAAGCAGCTGTGAGACCATCAGGCGTCCTTTCCCCAATTTCGCTTCCGCGACGGGAACCCCGAGCTGGTCACTTTCCACGCAGACGCCGACTGCCAGCATATTGGGATTCATCGGCAGGATCATGGTCTCCGCGAGGTATCCCCAGTTGCCGTTCCAGGAGTCGAAATGCGCCTGACGCATATTCCGACTGATCGGATGTCCTTCCCCGGGACCGATGTCCACGAACCAGGTCGGTCCCTCCTTGCCGAGTTCCCATTCGGTACAGAAAGGTATGCGGCCGGAACCGTTGAGTTCCAGAGAGAGCAGTTCTCCCCCGTTCTCCACCCAGCGTCGGAGCAATGGACCCGCCTTGCCAAGTTCATTGAGCGTCGCAGGTGCGATCAGCGCGACATCGAACTGAGCGAGCAATTCAAGCAGTTTTTCCGGGGCAAGAGAGAGCGTCGCGCGGGAATAACGGATTCCGAATCGTTTGAGCATCTCCTCGGTTTTTTCCGTATTTTCCCCGAACAGTACAATGCGTTTCTCACCCTGCTGGATTGCGGGGAAGAGGTCGCGACGCCCGATCTGCATCAGGTAGTGGTTGCGGCTCCGCGCCTTCCCTTCTGCGAATACCTCGAGGTCGAACCGGTAATCCCCCGGGGGGAGATCCTCCCGCAGCCTGATTTCCCCCGGGAGCGCCCGGCGGGTTCCGGCCGGAATCGCCTCGAATTGCATCTTCTGCTGTTGACGGAGCTCCCCGGAGAGCGCAGCTTTGAGAGGCAGAAGGTTGCCGTCCGAGGTCCTCAGTCCCAAACGGATTTCTCCAGCGGGAAGCTCCTGTGGCGAATCGTTGATCAGCGTCAGAGTGAAGCGGTAAAGGTCCCCGGCGAACCAGTTGAAATTCTGTTCCTCTATGACGGGAAGCACATCCTGGTAGACGAGAGACTGGATGGTCGGACTGTTGCGGTTGGCACCCGCGACGCAGAGCCCGCTGATCTCGGGGTTGCGGCGGATTCCCTCGATGGAACGTTTATCGATCTTGTTGAGGATTTCCATATTGCGTTCCGGTCCGGCGAACTTGTCCGCGAGGGAGGCGTTTTTGAGATCCCAGGCACCGAGCTGCAGCGCACCCTGCTGCTCGGAAAGTTCCTTGGCACGGATGTAGGATTCCGGGGGAATGGTGCCATCGGCGGAGAGATAGGTTTCCGCCGGCTCCAGCTTTGCGACATTCCAGCTGCCGGCGGGAACTTCCATCGCGACGTACGGGCGTGAGAACTCCCGGCCGTGAGCGGCCCAGGACGCCTGAATCCTCCGGTAGATCTCCCGGGTATGCGAGGTCAGTTTCTGCCAGGACACCTTCTCGTCAGGCATCATCACCCGGAAGGACATGCCGACGTAGGTGTGAATGTCGACCAGATCGGTTTTGGGCAGAACCTTGATTTCTCCGGAAAGCAGCGGAAGGAATCCGCTTGAGCAGCAGAATGCGAATCGCTCACCGAAGCGGGGTTTCAGGATCTCGTAGCAACGGGTCTGTTCCTCGAACCCCGGGGACTCGTTGGCGAAAGAGAACATCACCACCGATGGATTGTTGTAGACCATTTCAAGCCACTCGGCAATTTCCTCTGCTGCATCTTCCAGAAATTCGGGGCGGAGATTTTTGCCGATGCCGTAAGTGGACCACTCCTGATAGATCAGGATTCCAGCTTCATCCGCGGCGTCATAAACGAATTTCGGACTGCCGTGTGCCGAGTGGGCGCGCAGCATATTGACATTTTCCCGGCGTTGAACGGAAAAAAGGTCGAGGAGTCTGCTTTTCTGTTCTTCCCACGGCATGGAGAAGGCTCCGCAGCGGCGGAAGCTTCCGTTCGGCATTACAAGGCCGGTGAAATGGCGCGCCTTCAGGAAGATTGGAATCCCGTTGAGGCGGAAACGTTGTCCGGCTATCTCGAAACGGGAGAAGCCGAATCTCTCTTTCTGCGTGTCGATGGTACCGGTATCATCATTCAGAGTGGAGACCAGTTCATACAGTACCGGTGTCTCATGACTCCAGAACTTCGGCTGTTTCATCCGGAGTCGCCCTTCCAGCAGGTTCTCTCCCTGTTTCAGAAGGAATTGCCCGAGATCGCCCGACGCGTTGCCGGTGACTGACACGTTCCAGCGGATCTGCCGTTCTCTCCCGCTCTCATTGAACACCCGGGCTCGAAGTCGGATGGTTCCGGTTGCCGGATCGGGGTCGATCAGGACCCTTTGAATGTAGAGTTCAGGAACCAGTTCGAGCCACACCTTTCCCCACAATCCGGCCCTGTCTCCCGGGGGAGGGAAATTGTTCAGAACCGCCCGGCGGCTTTTGTCGTTCGTGTAATCGCAGCGGATGGCAAGCAGATTCGATTCCCCCCAGCGTACCGAAGGGGTGATATCGAGGTAAAATGAGGCGTAGGCGCCGCGGTGCATTCCGGCTTTCCGACCGTTGACCCATGCGTGGGTGTCATAAGCGGCTCCGTCGAAGCGGAGCAGTACCCTGTGCCGCTGATTCCGCGGCAGGCTGAAGCGTTGCCGGTAGACCCCGGTAAGGTAAGCGGCCTCCCGCGCCTCTTTCAGATCCTCGCACCAGTTCGCGGGTACTTTACGTGTACTCCAGCCGGAATCGTCGAACCCGCTCTCACTGTACCCGGAGGGTAGGTCCTGCACCGGATAGTCGGTCAAGGCGGAACGGAGTCCGGAAAATTTCCATTCCGGGGCAAACTCAATCACTTCTCGAGCGGAAACCGCAGCTGTTGCAAGAGACAGGGCTGCCAGGAGAAAAATGTGTCTCATGATGGGGAACCTCGTCATCTTCTGGTGAGATCGAAGGGCCCCTGCGGACCGGTCAATCGCAGTTTCGCGAAATGGGTGACTGCCACATGGCCGTCAAGCCAGGCTGCATTGCAGAGGTTGTTGCCATGGCGGTAGGCGACGCACTGATTGGTGGTACCTTCCTGGCCGTCGAGATATTTCAGAGGATCGGTGTGCCCGTATTGCAGATTCCCGTCGGCTACCGCGTCTGCAAAGCTCAGGCGCAGGTGAGGGGTCGTCACCCGGGTCAGCTTTGTCGTTGCCCAGGTCCCGCCATTGGCGACCACGTCACATCCTGCGTTGTAGCCGTAGGATTTCCGAACGTTCCGGTTCCCGTTCTTCCCGGTTTCCACCGCCGAGGTGGCCATCGGGCAGATCAGGTGCTTGGGAAAACCGAAGGTGAGGTCTCCATCACTCATCACATCATGTTTTGTTGCCCCGAGGAGCTCCTTGAAGGTGATGTTTCGCTCCCAGCCTTGTTCAAGGCGGCATGGAACGATGTGATCGTTACAGGTCGAGGCGTAAAGGGCAAGGCCGGTGGAAAAGGTTTTGAGCGTATTGACGCAGGAGATTGATTTCGCCCTGTCCCTCGCTCTGGACAGAGCCGGGAGCAGCATGGACGCGAGAATGGCGATGATCGCAATTACAATCAGCAATTCAATCAATGTGAAGAATCTTTTCATCTTTCTATTCCTTTCTATTCTGTTACCAGCTTTCTGAAGTCGCGTATTCGATGAAAAGTAGTCAGATTGTTGTCATGATCGCTTCTGGCCCGGAGGTCGCCCGAACGCGCCAGAACCAGAAGGTCGCTGCCGTCTATCAGCAGTGTCGCATAGTTGCGGGCGGCATGGTCGGCCGGACCGGCGGCGATCAATCCGGCGGAGGTCCAGTTGAAGAGATCCGCGGAATAGTAGAGTCCGAGGCGACGGCGGGGATTGTATCTGCCGTCGATCTCCGACGCCACCATCCAGTAGAAACGGCTTTCGGGATCATAGTCAAGGTAGAACTTGATCCCGCCTCCCGGCCAGGGAAGATAGAAGAGCCGGAACCCCTCCCGGTTGACGACCCGTTCTATGACGAGCTTCCCCCCCGGCTTCTCCACGCATCGGAGCATGGCTGCGAGATTCCCGGAGACGGGGGAGATTCGTTCCGCGGCAGTACGCATCAGAATCATCAGGGTTTTCATCTCCGGGTCGTAAAATTCATGGCCGGGGTCGTGGATACGCACCAGGTTCGCTTCTATGACGCCGGGATGGATACAGGATGGAATGCCGCCTGCCCGTGCCGCCTCCAGAATCGGGCGAGGGTCAAAGGGATCGGAAAACGTCCAGCTTTCGCGCCGGGTCAGATCCGCATCTTCCGGGGCGGAGAGAACCATGGGCATCGACCACGGGCCTGCTTCAAAACTGCGGCCGTAGGAGGCGTAGACACGTCCGTTCCAGTGATCGATCCGTCCCACACCGTCCTGGTAGCGGTGCTCTCCCTCGAGCGTAACAGGCTCCGACCAGGTGGCTCCGTTGTCATCGCTCCGGCTGATGACCAGTTTGCCGGAGTGCCCGAGCAGGTAGAGCGCATTTCCCGCCTGGAAGAGGTTTTCATGGAGCATCGGCGGGGTGGAGCTGCTCTGCCTCCAGCTGTTCCCCTTGTCATCGGAGAAGAAGATCCGCACCTGATTGCCGCTTGCCGCGTCCCCCGTGGTGGAACGTCTGCCCGGCAATGCGGTTGTCCCGGGGCCCCCGAGGTCGAGGGCGGCAATGATCCGCCCGTTGAAACCGTGGCAGAGCGCCGGGCTGTAACAGTAGATCCCGGCCGGATCCGGGGACTCGAAAAGAATGGTTTCGTCGGCGATTGTCTTCATGAGAATTACTCCCCGGCGTCGCCCAGATCACGAATCAGGATGTTGCGGAAGAGTGCCTTCCCCGCGTGGCTCCAGAGTGCGACCCGCCCCTCTTCGTTGAAGTTGTCTTTCGCATTTTTGGGCGTTACCGTACCGATCAGGATGCCGTCGATCCAGATTTCAACCTCCTGATTTCGACAGATCAGGCGCATCATGTACCAACGCCCACCCTCCATGACGGGCATCTTGCTCTGGCTCATTCCCGAAAATCCGGCGGTCCGGCGTGGACTTTTTCCCGAGGTACGGATATCATGAAGCGGCATGGGGCGGCCGATTTGGCAGAACACCCGGAAGGAGCGTTCTTTTTCTGCCGCTTCCGGATCATTGGTGTCCGGGGGAGTCAGAAGAGGACGCAGTTCGAATCCGACAAAACCGCGGTGTTTACCTTCTTCCACCTGATCTTCCGCCATTTGAAATTCAAATTCAACTTCGCAGTTACGGATGTTTTTGACTGTGCTGAACAACCGGGAGTTGTTCAGCTGGATCATCCCGTCGGCGATGACGGCTTTGCTTTTGTCGAGGTAGTGTTGATCGCCGGCAGGAAGCCTGCGAATGAAACTGAACCAGTTTTTCGACGATTCCTGAGGATCGCGAAACTCATCAAAGAGCAGAATGTCTCCCTCTGCTCCAAACAGAGGAGAGAGGAGCGAGAGCAGCAGAAGAGTAGAGAGTGTTTTGTTGATCATCTTGAAACTCCTTTCGGGTTGTGAGGACTCTTTTTCATGGTTCCCGCCAGGGCAGCAGGGCAGGGGGAAGTAGGTGAACTGAGACGTCAGGACGTTCTCCCGCGGTAAAACCGAGCATGGTCTGGAAAGCCAGCCTTGCGATTTCCCCGGTCGGATGCTGCAATGAGAGATGATAGTTCTCCCCGGCCAGAACCGAGGAGATTCCGTCAACTCCCGCAGAACGATAAAAACCCTCTTCCCGAGGTGCAAGCATCTCAAGCTGCCGGCGGATCCTGAGTGCAGCGGCATCGGTCGCATGCCAGACGGTATCGAGGTCCGGATAGTGCTGGAGGAGCTCCGTCAGCTGCTGTCCGAACCGTTCCGACCCGATCTCGGAATCGTCACAGTTAATCAGGATCGGCGCCTGACGCCGTTGTGCAAAACCGTCGAGCACTCCCCGAATTCGGTCGTGGAATCCACGGTAGAAAGCACTGCGGTTGCTGACGAAAACGACTGTCCGGCGATTTCTTGCGACCAGATATTCCGCCGCCATTTTCCCCGCCAGATAGTTGTCTACGCAGATGATCGACTTCGCCGGAGTATCTCCGACATCATCAATCTCGATCACGTTCTGCATGGCCTCAAGACGGTCGGCAAGTCGGGGAATCAGCGTGCTGCTTCGCACCCCGGCCAGGAATACGCCGTCGAGGGTGTCGAGCATGGAACACCCCCACTCTTCCTCTTTCGGATTCAGGAGCGGCAGAAAAAGCAGATTGGCATTGATTCCCAGAGCCGCCTTCTGAAGGGCCGTATAGATTTCCAGGTAGACCGGCATGATGCAGGCAAAGGGATCTCGACTGATCCACCCGAAACGAAGCGAACGGGAGCGTCCGGGAATTGCCGGGGCATTGACGACACTGCGCCGCCCCCGGCTTTTGAAGATGACGTTTCGCCTGCTGAGCAGTGAAAGTGCCTCACGCACGGTGGCCCGGCTCACATCGAGTTCCACGGCCAGATCCAGTTCGGACGGCAGAGAGGAACCGTCTGGATAGACTCCATTGCGAATATTCCGGATAATGAAATCCATCACTCTTTCATATTTCGGTAACTCCGCACCGCCTGCCGGAAGGGTTTTCATGACAGTTCCTGATAAGTATGGAATCATTTACCATATAAGTTACATACAACTTGATATTAATTATGATGCATTTCAGCTCTTTTGTCAAGAGGGTGCAGAAAAAAAGAATGATTTTTCGGTCGAAAACTCGGGAAAGGAAACGATTCCGGAGGAATCTTTCATCGCCGGCTTTCCCGGAAGGTGTGGAGAAAAGCGCATCCGGGTCAGGTGTTGTCTCATCCATGATCCGTCCGGTTTCCGAACTGCAGTGGTTGTGGGGCGGCGCCATTTCACGTGTTGATTGTTTCGTGGCTCAGGTGGTACGGCTGTTGTCCGGCGTCGTGAGAGGGGAACAAAAAAACAGCGGCCCCGCTGTTCAAGGGCCGCCGTTTCTGATCATTGGAAAAATACCGCTCAGTTGGCGGGAATGAATACCACTGTTTCCTTCTTCAGGATGTTGTCCTTGGGCAGGTCACTGTTCAGCGCTTTCAAACTCTCCACGGAGATGTTCTGTTTACGGCAGAACTCTTCGATGGTGATCGTTTCATCTTCGACTTCAACCGGGATGGAGTTCCCCGCAAAAGCGGTGGTGTCTGCATTTACCGTCGGAGTGGTTGACGGCGCTGCCGGGGTACTCGTTTCAGAGGCGGCCGGGCTCTGCTGCGGCGCAACCGGAGTGCTTTCTGCCTGGTTCAGAAGATTGTCGATTTCACTCTGGGCCACCGGAGTCGCCACCGGAGTTTCAGCCGGTTTTGCAGTCGCCGGAGTGGTCATGGCGGCCGTTGCCGCACTGCTCTTGCCGGGGACGACCAGTTTCTGGCCGATCTGGAGCCGCCGGGTGGCTTCATCGGTGAGGTTGTTCGCTTTCTGAAGCTCGGAAGCCTTCAACCCCAGGCGGCGCGCAATGTGCGGAATCGTGTCACCGGCCTTGACGGTATAGGTTCCATCCGGGTTAAGCTGGGCAGAGCTTGAGGTGGTAGTTCGCCGGGTGCTTCCCGTCGCTTTTTTAGCCGCCTGGATGCTTTCGGATTTGACCGCCTGTCCACCGGCGGGCACGATCAGCTTCTGGCCGATCCGGATCCT
The DNA here is from genome assembly GCA_944389895.1 of uncultured Victivallis sp. Lineage (GTDB taxonomy): Bacteria > Verrucomicrobiota > Lentisphaeria > Victivallales > Victivallaceae > Victivallis. The sequence goes on from CALXOA010000075.1 coordinate 103,979, forward strand.
GCGGGCGCTCTTGAGGTCGAGGTTGTTTGCCTTGAGCATCGCCGCGACACTGACGCCGTGCGCATTGGCGATCTTGCCCACAGTGTCACCGGCCTTGACGGTATAGGTGCCTCCCGGAGTCGTGGCCGCCGAGGAATCGACGCCGCCACTGCTGGAGACGCCGCTCATCGGTTCATAGGTTTTCGGTACCGGCCGGGTGGCAGCCTTCGGCGGAGCGGCCGGAACTTCGGAGACGGTCGGCTGGGCCGGTGTCGTCGCAGGCGCCACAAAGTCGCTCATCGGCGTCTCCGCCGTGTCGGACGGCGCGATGTAGGAGCGGCGATCCATTACGACGTTACTGCAGCCGCCGCTGACGAACAACCCCCCGAAAACAGCAATGTGCAGAACTGCGACTCCGACCAGAATCACAAACATATTTTTTTTCACTTGTCCGGCTCCTCTCTGCTGGCAAAATTATTCCGCCGTAGAACGGCAGTATTCAAATATCCAATAATAATATATTGGCCCCGGCGGCAAATGCAAAGGGAAAAACGCCTGAAGCGGGAAAATTATCGGCTTTTTTCAGGCGACTGATATTTGAGTACGCTTTCTCCCTTTCTGACGAGGCCGAATTTTTCCCGTGCGACCTTTTCCACCGTATCTGGTGAATTCTGCAAACCACCCACCTCCCGGTTGAGCCGGGCACGTTCGATTTTTTCCTCGGCAAGTCTGGCATTGAGCGAATTGAGTTCGGCCTGTCTGTTCTGATAGTTGCGGTAGACCGGCAGCAGCAACACTGCCGCCGCCGCGACGATCAGGAGCAGCACGAAGAACAACAGGTAATTGGAAACGGTTTTCTTCTTTCGGACTTCAGCCATGGCGCGTCTCCTTCCGCTGGATACCCGGACCTGCTCAGTTGTTGCCGGGTTGGAGTGTCAACAGAAATTCGATGTTGGTTTTGACCTTCTTCAGGCGGCCGAGCAGCAGTTCCATCGCCTCCGCCGGCGGTACGCCGTTGATCGCTTTGCGCAGAATCCAGACCTTGTTCAATTCATCCGGATGAAGCAGCAGCTCCTCCTTGCGTGTGCCGGATTTTTCGACATTGATCGCCGGGTAGATCCGGCGGTCCGAAACGTTGCGGTCAAGGTGGAGCTCCATGTTACCGGTCCCCTTGAACTCTTCGAAGATCACATCGTCCATCCGGCTTCCGGTTTCGATCAACGCCGTCGCGATGATGGTCAGGCTGCCGTGCCCTTCGATGTTGCGCGCCGCGCCGAAGAAACGCTTCGGCTTGTGCAGCGCGGTCGCATCGACGCCGCCGGTCAGAATCTTGCCGCTGTGCGGCTGAAGCGTATTGTAGGCACGGGCGAGGCGGGTGATGCTGTCGAGCAGGATCACCACGTCCTGCTTGTATTCAACCATCCGCTTTGCCTTCTCGATCACCATTTCCGCGACCTGAACATGGCGCTCCGGCGGCTCGTCGAAGGTCGAACTGACCACTTCGGCATCGACGCTTCGCTTCATGTCGGTGACCTCTTCCGGGCGTTCGTCGATCAGCAGGATGATCAGCTTGACCTCCGGGTTGTTGGCCCGGATGCTGTTGGCGATCTTCTGCAGCAGCACGGTTTTCCCGGTTCGCGGCGGGGCGACGATCAGACCGCGCTGCCCTTTGCCGATCGGCGTGACCAGATCGACGATCCGGGTCGAGTAATCACCCGGGTCGCGTTCGAGCACCAGACGCTGGGTCGGAAAGTAGGGAACCAGGCTGTTGAAGGGAATGATCTCCTTCTTACGCTCCGGGGAATCGTTGTTGATGCTCTCAACCTTCAACATCGCGAAGAAGCGTTCCTTCTCGCGGGGGGTGCGGATCTGTCCGGCGACGAAATCCCCGGTTTTCAACGCGAAACGTTTGATCTGGGAAGGCGACAGATAGATGTCCTCGGAGCACGGCAGATAGCTGTAGGACGGGGAACGCAGAAAGCCGAACCCGTCCGGCAGCACTTCGAGGTAGCCCGAGCCGAACATCTGCCCGCACTTCTCGGCGTTGGCGCGGAGAATCTCGCAGACCAGGGTCGATTTGTCCAGAGCACCGATTCCCTCGATTCCGAGTTCGGCGCCCATGAGCGCGAGCTCCTGCATCGATTTCTCCTGCAATTCGCTGATGTTGAGCGAAGGCACGATCACATCGCGCTGGATTTCACGGCGATTGTTGTTCCCGTTGTTGTGGTGGCGGCGCTGCTGCCCCTGGTACTGCTGCTGTTGATTGGGCTGCGGCTCCTCGCTGCCGCGATTATACTGTTGCTCGGAGCCTTCGGGAACTCCCTCCGGCCTGCCGTTTCTCGCCGGTGCGGAAACCGGCCGTTCCTCCGCCAGTTCCTCGCGGAGCAATTCGCGCATGACCTCTTCCGGGGTCGGTTCTGCAGTGAACGGCAGTTCTCCGGTCTGGGCTGCGGGTTCCGCTGCGGAGGCGGCCTGTCGGATGTGCCGCTTCCTTCCGGCGGCCGGAGCTCCCGTTTCAGGGGTGTCGGCCGGAGTATCGATGACCGGTTTCGCCTTCGGGCGGCGTCCGCGCCGTTTGGGGGCCTGAGGCTGCTGGGATTCTCCGTTGATTTCGCCGGGGGGGATCAGATCTTTGGTTTCGTCCATGATTTATCTTACCTTCAATTGATTGATGAGCCTGTCGATCTGGCGTTCAAGTTCGGCGCGGGTCCCGTTGTTGATCAGCCCCGCGTCGGCCCGTTCCAGTTTGAGATCGGGAGCCAGTTGCCTGCGTTCCCGGTCCGCGATATTCTCCGGGGTGAAATGCCGCCGTTCGCACAACCGGCGGCGCCGGAGTTCCGGAGCCGCCCATACGGCGACGGTCCGGTCGAATTTGTTTTCAAAACCCGTTTCATAGAGAAGCGGTATTTCAATGGCCGCATCGGCGTCGTCACGCCGACAGCAGGCGATGAAATCATCCAGCTTCCGGTTCAACAGCGGATAGACAAGAGCGGTCAGCGCCTCAAGTTCCACCGGATCGGCGAAAACGATTCCGGCGAGTTTGGAGCGCTCGATCCGCCCCGATGCATCGAACGGGCGTTCCGCCCAGCGGCCACGGAGCGCCGCGGTCAATTCCGGCGGAGGGGCGTCGTAAAGCTCGTGACAGATGCGATCCGCGTCGGCTGTCCGCCAGTTCCGGGCGGCAAAAATTGACAATACTGCACTCTTACCGCAACCGAAAGAGCCGGTAATTCCCAATATCATAAGTAAATTCTCACTCCGACCGCATTGGTGAAAAGTTCAGAAACGCAGTGGCACACTTGGTAATTCGGAATAAAGGAATTGAACAGGTTTTATCTTAATCTAACTTGAAATATTCAATTTGCAAGTGCATGTTAAAGAAAAATCAATATATTTGTACAGGATTTTATGCGACAGAAGATCATGGACCATACTGTCCTCGGCTCCGGGCGGTTTCTGGTACTCAGGGAAATACGGTTCGAGGACGATCGCGGCCGCATCCGGCGCTGGGAGTCGGTCGACCGTGCGGGAGGCGCTGCGGCAAGTTTCATCGTCGCCAGGATTGTTCCGGATGATGAGTTTCTGTTTGTGCGCCAGTTTCGCCCGCCCGCGGGAAAACTGATGCTTGAATTTCCTGCCGGTTTGATCGATCCCGGGGAGACGCCGGAGCAGACTGCCGTGCGGGAGCTTTATGAGGAAACCGGCTATGCCGGCCGGGTGGTCTCGGTGTCCCGCCCCGCTTACAGCTCTCCCGGTTTGACCGGGGAACCGATCACAATGGTCGTGATGGAAATAGACGGTGATGCCTGCCGGGGCAGGGAAATTGTTCCTCACCCGGAAGAGAGCGAGTCGATCGAATGTTTCCATGTTCCTCGTGCCCGTCTCGCTGCTTTTGTCCGGGAACAGGAAGAGCTGGGCGTGGGGATCGACTCCAAAATCTATACGTTTCTTGCGGGACTCTCCCTGCGTTGAGTCCCCTTTTTTTCGGCATGATTTGTTAAAATGGTTTAGTAGAAGTGGAGCGGTAATGGAAGGGAGCAGAAAAATGGACAAAAAAGAGCTTGAACAGGCAGTACGGCGCAATCTTGACTGGTTCCGGCATTCGAAGGTGATGGATCCCCCCGACGGGAGCTGGGGCGTCGCGGAACGGCTGGCCGTTACGCAGGGGAACAGTGCACTTGAAAAAATCTTCACGGTTTTTCCGGCCTGGAGTGAATTTGACGGTTACTGTGTGATCGAGCCGCGCCGGCCGGACTGCAATTTCGAGACGGCTCTCCTGTTTCTGCTGGCCGGGGAACACTTCGACTGCACGGAATACCGGGAGGTCGGCGGAAATCTGCTCCATTATCTCTTCCGCCGCAGCGGAATGCTTTTTTCTGAGAGCGGTACCTGGAACTGGTCCAGCATCACCAGATATCCGACCCGCTGGTATGATGACAACGGCTGGTGCGGCGCACTGCAGCTGCTGATTGCCCGGCTCCGGCCCGACCTTGACCGCGAGTACCGCCTTTCGTTCTGGGGAAGCATGCTCGCGGAACGCCTCGCCGACGGAGTGGATCGGGCGATCGACAGTTCTCGCCCCATCGAGCACGGCGTCTGGCCGGATCCTGAGGGCTACTGGCAGGGGGAGCCCCGGCTTCCCCACTGGGGTGCGGTCGCTCTGTTCGCGGGAAGCGCATGCCGCGGAAGCGGTTTCCGCGAAAAGTTCAACCGGGTTATCCGTCGCTACTACGAGTATCTCTTCCGGCGTCGCGATACGCTGATCGCCAGCGAACTGGCCTACGCGCTTCTCGGTGCCGCCTGGGTTGCCGGGTGGAACGACGACGGATTTTATCGTGAACTGGTCGAAGCGTTTTCCTCCCGGATGCTTGAGCGGATGGATCCGGCGACCGGCAATCTGCCGGCGGAACACTGCGAGGCCCCCCGGGGCCCCCATCTGGTCGATACGATTTATACCGCCAACTGGGCGCTGCTCGGCATGCAGGCGGCTGCGACGTTGACCGGCAACCCGGAACAGCATGCCGCCGCGGACCGGCTCGCCGGATTGATGCTCCGGATTCAGGATGCCTCCGGCGTTCCGGCATACGACGGCTGCTGGCGCGGCATGTTCGACCTCGAAGCCGGTACCTGGGGCGGCGGCGACTGTTACGAGGGTGGGCAGAACAGCATCTACTCCGGCTGGACCAACGCTCCCATCGCGCTGGCGCTTCTGCTGCGCGCCGGGGAGCGTTCCCTGATCCAGCTGTGACGCCCGGCCGTTTGCGGGGCTGTTGCTTTCGCGGGAGGAGAGATCACCGTCGGTTCAGGGCCGAGGCGATCGCTCCGATCGCCGCCAGATTGATGTTGACGTTGACTCCGACTCCGTAGACGATCCGGTCGGAATCCTCGAACCGCAATCCGATGAAGGCGATCGCCTGTGCCGCGGAACCGCGTCCGAGCGCATGTTCCGAGTAGAGTTCAACCTGAAATTTCGGTATTGCGGGGCAGCGGTTCAATGCGGCTGCCGCCGCTTCGATCGGACCGCTGCCGGTACCGATCACCGCATAGGTTGATTCGCCGGCCCGCAGTTCGAGTTCCACCCCGGTCTGGTCGACTCCAACCGGCGCCGGGCGCTGAATCCGGAATCCGCCGATCGCCACCCGTCCTTCCGGGACGACGAATTTTTCCAGGAAAATCCGATAGATTCCGGCGGCCGGAATTTCTCCGCCGGTCGCTTCGACTTCCTGCTGCACCGCCCTTGCCACGTCCGGCTGCATCGCCTTCGGCACCGAAATGCCGTAGACGTTTTCGAGAATGTAGGCGACGCCGCCTTTGCCCGACTGACTGTTGATCCGGATCAAACCATCCTGCCCGCGCCCGATATCGGCGGGATCGAGGAGGAGATACGGAATTTTCCAACCCTGCTGAAAGGCTTCGGAGATTGCTTCGCGCTGTGCCAGAGCCTTGCGGATCGCATCCTGATGGGTCCCGGAGAATGCGGTGAATACCAACTCTCCCGCATAGGGTGCGCGGGGGTGTACTCCGATCCCCGATACCTCTTCGACGAAATCGACGACATCGGGCAGATGCGAGAGATCGAGGCCGGGTTCGATGCCGCGCGCCTTGAGGTTCAGCGCAAAGGTCACCAGATCCGTGTTGCCGGTCCGCTCTCCGTGTCCGAGCAGGGTTCCTTCCACCCGTTCCGCGCCGGCCAGAACCGCCATTTCGGCGGCGGCGATGGCACATCCCTGATCGTTGTGGGTGTGGACGCTGAGCGTTGTCTCTTCGTTTTTCGAATAGCGCCTTCGGAACATTTCAATGAGATCGGCATATTCATAGGGCGGCCGCCGTTCGACCGTCGCCGGGAGGTTCAGAATGAACATCTCCTTGCTGCATGTCCCGCGGGCCGCTTTGACCGCTTCGGCGAGGTCCACGATGAATCCCATTTTGCTGTCGGAGAACTCCTCGGGGGAAAACTCATAATGCGCCTGTTCCGCCAGTCCGATCCGATCGAGTCCCTCCAGAATCCGGCGGGTTCCGTCGACGGCAGTTTCGATCACTTCCTTTTCGCTTTTGCCGAGCACGAAGCGGCGGTGGAGTTCACTGGCTGCGATGTAACAGTGGACGGAGACGTTTTTCGCCCCGCGAATCGATTCGATCGTCCGCGCAATCAGATCCGGACGGGCCGCGGTGAAGACCGTGATGCGCACGTCATCCGGAATTTCTCCGTCGCCGATCAGTTGCCGGACAAATTCGAACTCCTCGGTCGACGCGGCAGGATAGGCGATTTCGATCTCCCGGAAGCCGAGTTGCGTCAACATCCGGAAATAGCGCAGTTTCGTCTCTCTGTTCATCGGGCGGGCGAAAGCCTGGTTGCCGTCGCGCAGATCGACGGAAGCCCAGATCGGTGCCCGGGTGATGCGGCGTGCCGGCCAGACGCGGTTGTCGATTTCGACCGGTTCACACGGACGGTATTTGGGATACGGTTTCATATTCTCTCCTTGTGTTGACCATGGTTTCTCAATTGTTTTTCTGATTGAAATGAGTGATTCCGAAACGTTTGTCCCCCGGGCGTCCGCGGAGAGTGAAGATTCACTCCGGTACGGCGCGGACCGCGCGGAGGCATGTCGAGGATTGCGCCGGTTCGGCCGATGGGGAAAGGTTCAGAAGACGTTCTGCGAAGCAACCCCTCAGGCCAGACCGGCGCGAGTAAGTCGCAGAAGCAGGGAAACGGTGCATGCGGAAACGCTCCCGCGACCGGAATCGCCGGAGATCACCGGAAATGTTCTGTGGAAATAGTCACTCCGCATGGTTCACCTGTCTGAATAAACGTTCCTTTTACAATAATCGTTTTCAGTCGCAAATGCAAGTCCGACGACTTTAAAAAGAGCGACTCTTTCCGGATTTCCCAGACGGGTGAGGATCACTGATCGCGGCGGGAACGGGAAACTTCCTCTTGACTGTTGGAAGTGCCATGCTATCTTTTAACATGAGACCGCAATGGAAAATGAAAGCGGTCCGGAAATAGGAAAAAATCTTTCAGGAGGACCTTGGATCATGGAAAAACGTACGTTGGAGCTGCTCCGTCAGCGGTTGATCCCGGAGCCGCGCATTGCCGATTTCCGCGACGGCGCTCCGTTCGTACTCGAAAACGGTTGTCGTGTCGAACTGTCCTTCCCGGCATCGGGGGAAGAGTGCCGTCGGCTGTTCCAGGCCTTCTGGCGCACTGAGCCGGAGATCGCTGCCGGACCGGTCGCCGCGGTTGCTCCGGAGGGGTATGATGTCGACATCACCGCGGAACGGCTCAGGATCAGCGTCTCCGATCCGGCCGGGCTCCGTCACGCCCTTGCGACGTTGAGACAGCTTGCGGAACCGGAACGCAATGTACTCCGATTCCGACACTTCCTGCTCGCTCCGGGGCGGATCTCCGACGCGCCGGCGCTGGGATTTCGCGCGGTTCACCTCTGCTGGTTTCCCGAGAGCCGGGTTGAGGAACTTGAGCGCTCCATCCGGCTTGCCGCATTCTACAAGTTCAACGCGGTGGTGATCGAACCTTGGGGGGTGTTTCCCTTTGCTTCCCACCCGGAGTTCTGCTGGCCGGACCGGAAGGTGGACCGCAACGAGTTCTCCCGGCTGATCGGCCTCGGGCGGTCGCTCGGACTGGAGATGGTCCCGCAACTCAATCTGCTCGGGCACGGATCAGCCTCAAGGGTCTGCTCCGGGAAACATTTTTTTCTCGACGCTCATCCGGAACTGGCGGCGCTTCAGGAGCCGGACGGTTGGGCGTGGTGTCTCTCCAATCCCGAAACCCGCCGGATTCTCGCTGATCTGGCGCTGGAGCTCCACGACTTCTTCGGCCGCCCCCGCCATTTTCACATCGGTTGCGACGAGGCCTACAATCTCGCGACCTGTCTTGCCTGCCGCGAACGCGATCCCGCGCAGCTGGTGGCCGGTCACATCACCTTCTTCCATGATCTCTTTGCCCACCGCAGCACGCAGTGCATCATGTGGCACGACATGCTGCTCGAGATCGGAGATCCCCGCTGGGAAGGGTGTATTGTCGGCGGTCACGACTTCAACCATCTCGGAGAACTGCACCGGTCTTTGCCGCACGATCTGCTGATCGCCGACTGGCAGTACGGGAAACCGCATGACGGAGAGGTCCCGTGGCCCACCACCCGCTTTTTCCGGGAACAGGGGTTCCCGGTCGTGGTCTGCCCGTGGCTGGAACCGGAAGGCACGTTGAGCCTGGGGCGTTTCGCAGCACGGGAAAAACTGACCGGAATGATTGCAACCACATGGCACATGGCGACCGAAGTCAACCTTTTCAAGATCTTTTTCTTCGGGGCGCAGGGAGCATGGCGCGGTGATTATGACGATCGCTTTCCGTGGGCGGACAACCTCCAGCAGTTCAACCGCCATGTCAGGATGGTCAATCGGGATGCCGGTTTCTCCGGCTATCAGAACAGCGGAACCGCAGTCTGGCAGCTCCCTCCGGAGAGCAGCTGTGTCGGATAGAAAAAAGAAATATTACTAATTTCCTCGAGATTCCATTTGCAAAAGCATCGTTGGCGGTGTATATATAGAAAACGTTCTCTCGGAATTGCGGATGGCGCATCGGGGGATCGTGGAAATGTGAATGCCAGAGGATGGATGGACCGGCGGGTCCGTCCGCTTAGAAAAAAAGGAGGAAGAAATTATGAAACAGTCTAAATTGTGGATGTCGCTCTTTGTGACGGGCGGGATGTTCTGCGCCGTGATGGCGGCCGATGCCGAACCGGCCGAGGCGGCCAAGCCGGCTGATGCCAAACCGGCCGAGGCGGCCAAACCTGAATTGTGGGCGAAACTTCCGGAGGTCGTCGCTCAGATCGGTGACCAGAAGATCACCAAGAAGGAGGTTATCGACTCCTTCCTGAAACAGCTTCCCGGCGGGCAGTTGCCCCAGGGGATTCCGCCGGAGATGCTCGATCAGGCCGCTCCGGGAATCGTCAAGGGATATGTCGACCAGAAACTGATGGAGGTTGCTCTCGAAAAGTCCGGCATCAAGCCGTCCGAGGCATTTGCTCTGCAGGCTCTCAACGAGCAGGTCAAGGAGTTTTCGGCTGCCGAGCTCGAAGGTCTCAAACAGCAGCTGGCGATTCAGGGCAAGACGCTTGAACAGCAGATCGCCGAGAACGCAAAGAATCCCGAGTTCCAGAAGCAGATCGCTTTTCAGAAGTTGCTTGAGGACAAGGCGCTGAAAGGCATTTCCGTTACGGAGGCCGACGCGAAGGCGTACTATGACGCGAATGCCAATCAGTTCAAGACTCCGGCTGACAAGGAAGGCACGGTCCGCGCGTCGCACATTCTGATCATGGCTCAGAAGGACAAGGCGACGGAGGCCGAGCAGAAAGCCGCGCTGGAAAAGGCGACCAAACTGATGGAGACGCTCAAAAAGGATCCGTCTCAGTTCGAGGCGCTTGCCAAGAGCGAGAGCCAGTGCCCGAGTGGCCAGAACGGCGGTTCTCTCGGCGCGTTCGGGAAAGGGCAGATGGTTCCGGAGTTTGAGAAGGCAGTTTTCGAGTTGAAGGAAGGCGAGATGGCCGGACCGGTCAAGACCGATTTCGGTTATCACATCATCCGCCGCGACAAGGCGCAGGGTGAAGTGGTCGAACCTTTTGACAAGGTCAAGGAACAGTTGACGCAGTTCCTGAAGGCTCAGAAGGAGCAGAAGGCGGTCATGGATTACATTGCCGGGCTCGAGAAGAGCAGCAACGTCAAATTCCATGTGGAAATGCCCGCCATGAACTGATTGTTCCGTCAGGGCAACCGCGGGAACCGCGTGTGTGCGCGATTTCCGCAGACATGAAAAATCCAGTCCCGCCGGGCTGGATTTTTTTATCCCGGGTTCCGGTCACCGGAGGGTTATCCGGCGCTCCCTGAAGTAAAATTCGCGATCGCGTTCCCCGATTTTCCTCAATACTCGGCAGGGGTTGCCGACGGCGACAACTCCTGCAGGAATGTCTCTGGTCACCACGCTGCCGGCGCCGATGACGGAGTCATCACCAATGCGGACCCCGGGCAGGATTACCGCTCCGGCGCCGATCCAGACGTTGTTTCCGATGTGGACCGGGATATTGTACTGTGCCACCCGGTGGCGCAGATCCGGATCGATCGGGTGCCCGGCTGTTGCAACTGTCACATTGGGACCGAACATCACACTGTCTCCGACGAAGATGTCCGTGTCATCGACCAGAGTCAGGTTGAAATTGGCGTAGACGTTGTTGCCGAAGTGGGTATTGCAGCCCCAGTTCGCGTGCAGCGGCGGTTCGATGTAGCAGTTCTCCCCGATTTCCGCAAAGAGTTCCTTGAGCAGCTCCTGCCGCCGCTCCTGCTGAGTGGGACGTGTCTGGTTGAAATCGTAGAGTTTATCCAGCCACAACAGCTGATCATGGGCCAGTTCCGGATCGGTGCAGAAGTAAAGTTCGCCGCTTTTGATATGCTTTTTGAGGTCTGCCAGACTCATTGTTATTTCTCCTTCAGATCAGATACGCCGGTTCCGGCGAAAACTTTTTGTCCTTCAAAAAAAGGGAGAGTGAACATTCGGGTGCCCGTACGCGTCTCTCTTCCGGTTGCTGCAACAGGCCTAAAATATCGCGGAAAGTCCTTTTTTCAACCCTTTCCCGACGGAGAAGTGAGCGTTTCCGGTTGATTCGGTTCGCCCGGGGAGCCGCAGGCGTCGGACACGGCACTGATACTGCCGATTCCGGTGAAGGATTCGGGAGGTAGTCTGCGACGGAACGCGGTCGGCGGTACTCCGAAATAAGCCTTGAACTTTGTTGAGAACTCATATGCGGTACGGTAGCCGAGCATCGAGGAGATCGCCTGTATCGACAGTCCCTTCTGAATCAGGAGCGCCCGTGCGGTATCCATTCGCCTCCGGATCCGGTAACGGTTCGGCGAGATTCCCATCCGGCGCGTGAAGATCTTCCGGAAGTTTTCATAGCCCCAGCCGCGGGCACGGCAGAAGGCGCGGAGATCTTTCCGCTCGGAAAAGTCTGCGCAGAGGTACATGCAGGCGTCGTGTACCATGTTTTCTTCACGACCTGTGCGATGGATGTCACGTACACACCGGGAGGCGAGAGAGAATAACCGCATGAAAAGTTCCGACAGGTGATCGTCCGTGGCGCGGGGAAATTCCCGCAGGAGGTGCCGGAACTCCTGCAGCCAGGTATCATCAGGCTGAAAGGCTCCCACCGGTGTGTCATCGGAGAGGAGATGATAATTTTTGAAGTACGGCCAGGCGAAATTGCCGAGATCCAGAAAGAGCTCCAGGAAATTGCTGGCGGTGTCGATCCGGATGATATGCTCCACACCCGGCTGGCGCATGAAGAGCTGCCCCGGCTCGAGCGGATAGTTGCGGCCGGTGGCGCAATCCTCGTAGCCGCCGCGTCCCCGCAGGACCAGGCTGATGGCGAAGTAGGGGAAGCTCTCCGGACCGTTGAAACGGTCGGCCGGCTGGTTTTTGTTGATGATTCCGAGCCCGATGCGGTCTCCCCCGGTCGGTGCGATCCGATAGGAGATCTGATTGGGAACAAGAATACCAGAAAACATATTTTCATTTCCCATTTAATTTACTCTCCCATACTTGCCTTTTTGCTTGTTCTTACGTATAATAGAGGGGTAGAGAAAGAATTATTTCCCCTTTGCTAAAATAACATAAAACAGATTTTATTCAACCGGTTGAGGAATGTTGCAATGGCTGCAAAACAGTTTTTCAGGGAAACCGCTTCCGGAATCCCGGTTACCCTTTCCGGCGAGACCGCCGGCTGGGAGATCCGCTTTGAAAGCTGCTGCCGCGACGGTGTGGAATTTCTCGAGTGCGAGCTCTCGGCGACGGAGCCGCTGCCGCCGCCGAGGTTGATGATTTCGTTGTCGGTCCCGCAGCGTGAGATGCAGGTCAAATGGCATCCGCTGAATGAGTTGTGGGAGGTCCATCACAATCTGCCCTGGTGGCGTGACATATTCCGGACCGGGCTGACACAGGATGCTCCGGTCTGCTGCTATCTGAATCTGCGCGGAGAAAACCAGTTCTGTTTCGCGTTGTCGGATGCCCGGCGGGAGTGCCGGATTGCGACCGGATTGCATGAAAACGGCCGTACCATTGCTGAGTTGACGCTTTTTTCCACGCCGGAACCACCTCTGCGGCGGGTCTCTTTTTCCCTTCGGATCGATCGGCGTCCGTTGCCGCTGGCCCGGTTGCTCGCTGCTGTTTCGAACTGGTATGCTGCGATGCCGGAATATACGCCAGCACCGGTCCCGGAGGCGGCTGAGGAACCGTTTTATTCCACCTGGTATCAGTACCAGAAGGATGTTTCGCAGGAGGAACTGGAGCGGGAATTGCCGCTGATCGCCGGAGCGGGAATGCGAAGCATCATCCTCGATGATGGCTGGCAGTGTGAGCTGGCGCAGCAGCCCGGGGGAGAAGCTGCCTATGCGAATTGCGGCGCCTGGATCCCTTATCCCGGTAAGTTTCCCGACCTCGCTGCCCATGTGGAGCGGTTTCACCGGAGCGGCCTGCGTTATCTGATGTGGATCGCACTGCCTTTTGTCGGACGGAATGAGAAGGTGATTCAGGAGCGTTTCCGCGGCAAATTTCTGGAGGTGGGGAGTGAGTCCGGGGTTCTGGATCCCCGCTATCCGGAAGTTCGGGAGTACCTGACCGATGTTTGTCTGCGAATGGTACGCGAGTGGAATCTCGACGGTCTGAAGCTCGACTTCATCGATCAGTTCCGGATCGACGACGGAGATCCGGCGGCGGCGCGGGGGTATGCCGGTTGCGATCCGGCAGGTCTGCCAGATGCCGTCGATCGGCTGCTTTCCGGGATCATCGCCGGGGTGCGGGCACTGAAACCGGATATTCTGATTGAGTTCCGCCAGCACTACAACGGCCCCGGAATGCGGAAGTACGGGAACATTTTCCGGGCGTCGGATTGCGCCTTCGACTGCATTCAGAATCGGGTGCGCATTGCCGACATCCGCCTGCTGGCAGGCGAGACTGCCGTCCACTCCGATATGATCGCCTGGTCTGTAGATGACTCCGTGGAGAGCGCCGCGCTTCAGGTGCTGAACGTCCTCTTTGCCGTGCCACAGATTTCGATGCGGCTGCAGACTCTCCCCGCGGATCATATGCGGATGTTGAAATTCTGGCTGGGGTTCTGGATGGAACACCGTGAAACGTTGTTGCACGGTGTGTTTCTTCCGGAACACCCGGAGCTTGGCTATCCGGTGCTTCAGGCATCCGGGAAAGAGGAGTGTGTGATTGTGGTTTACGAAGCCGACAGGCTGATCCGGATTCCGGCGGAAGGCACGACCTGGCTGGTCAATGCGGGGGGAGCTCCGGGGGTGGCGGCGGAGCTTGACGCTCCGGCGGAACTTCGGTATTTCAATGTTTTCGGAGAACCCGCCGGTGGTGTGAAAGCCGCGGCCGGGCCGGGACGCTTCGCTGTCCCGGAGAGCGGTTTCGCGATGATTGTCCCGGAATGACCGGTTGGATGCGGAAGATGAAAGGAGAAAATCGTGCCTTGCCGCGGAGACGCATGGAGCGGACGGCGTTGCAAAGTGCGGGCCGGGTATTTTACCGGAATCGTTGCTGAGGACAGGGGTATTTTAACAATGGCAGGAGCAGGAAGGATGTTGAAAAGATCTGGGATCGGTACAGGGGAAGTTTCAATCCGGTATTTCTTCATTTCCACCGGGAAACATCTATTCACATTGATTGAATTGCTGGTGGTGATTGCAATCATCGCGATTCTCGCTTCAATGCTTCTTCCGGTACTCGGCAGGGCGCGGAGTGTAGCGAAATGCACTCAATGCCTCAGCAATCTGAAACAGAACTACAGCGGGATCATGATGTACTGCGGCGACTCGCGGGACTATATGCCGGCTTATACCGGGGAGTGGCAGCTGCATGGGATTTCCTACCAGATCAGTACCTATCTCGGCCGTTCGGCTGATGCTGAGATCCGGGCCGGCAGGAGTATTGAGTTCCCCCGGCCCAAAGGGATCTTCTTCTGCCCGGAGATTTCGGAGAATCCGAACGACTATTCCAGCTGTGATCCGGTGGCCGCCGGGAGTGAATTGAGGTACACTTCAAACTACATGCCGACCGGCTGGCTCTCCTCTCCGACCGGAAGAGTCGGCGGCTGGGTACGGCTGCTTGAGGGAAGCTCGTTCTACGAAGAACACGCTTTCCTGGGAAAGATCCTGGATGGCAGCATGATTATGGCCGAGGCCACATGGTTCCGGGCGGGAGACAACGGCGTCATGTTCTGCCTGGCGCGCCTCTGGGATGGACAGTATCCGGGAACTTCACTCTGGAACTCCTATCCGCGGTACCGCTGGCTGCCGCTTCACTCCGGAAAACTCAACTGCATGTTCAAGGACGGGGCTGTCAGGAGTTTTGTGACAGGGGCGCATCCGCTGACGGACAACCAGTTCATGGTTCGTTGACGGGAAGCTTAAAAGTGGTTTCACGGGTGGAATCGGAATCTTTGCCCGGAATCGGGATCCGGGAAGAACGAGAGAGAGGGAAACGGTATCGCCCTGCCGCTCTCCGGTATTCCAGGACAACATGAATGAAAACTGCTTATACACACGGAAAGTACCATAACTGAAACAACCAGGAGAGAGAATATCCGACCATGAAAAGTACACCATTGCGTTTTTATCTCGTCACCCTTTTTTTCGCTCTCTGCCTCGTCCGGGCGCTGCCGGCGGCCGATCCTGCGTCGGTGACGCTCGACATCAGTCACAATAACGGGAAGATCAATCCGCTCGTCTTCGGGCATAACATTGAGGCCTCC
>CALXOA010000076.1 GCA_944389895.1 uncultured Victivallis sp.
GTCCGTGTCAAATTTCAAACTCTTCAAATTCTTTTGCAGGGGCATCGTCTCCCACCGTCGCCCGGGCATATTCAAACTTCTCCGAACCGAGAAGTCCGGCGACATCGGTACCGGGATTCTGATGCACGATGTTCAACAATCCGATGAAATCGCGGATCACCTCGCGCGGCGTGATATTCGAATCCGCCCCGATCCGGGCAAATTCGATCCGGACGAACTCAGCCAGTTCCTCCTGCGTCAGTGTCCGTTCATATTCGAACAGCCCGGCGTGAATGTCGGCAAGCTTTTCGACCAGAACCAGCATCTCTTCGCAACTCAATGGTGCAAGCCTGATTACGGGAGCAAGCATATCCCGGGCACCATCCCCCCCGAAACGCCCCGATTCAAGACGGGACCTCAACGCCTCGTAGCTGAAAACACCGCGCCGGGTATCTTCGATGCACTGGATCGTTCCTCCCATGATGATTCCGAGGTAACGCGCCCTCCCCTGCAACGCATCGTTGTACATGGCGAGCAACTTTTCATAGTTGTACTGCCGCGCAATTCCGTTGGGAATTTTGTAGATGTTGATCAATTCATCGATCAGGATCACCAGTCCCGCGTATCCTGCCCTCTTCAGAAACATTGCAAACAACTTGATGTATTCATACCAGTCGTCATCGGTCACGACAATATTGACGCCGAGTTCGGCCCTGGCCTCCGCCCGGTTCACATATTCGCCGCGGAACCACTTAACGACTTTCGCCTTCATCGCATCGTCCCCTTCAAAGGCGGCCCGGTGGTAGAGTGTCAGCAGCCGGGCAAAATCGAAGCCGTGAACCATCTCATCCAGAGAATCGATCACCGTCCGGATCTTCCGTTCCACAAGGAGGTCGAATCCGGCGTCTCCGGGAGCGAGACCGCTCTCAAGCGCCGCCTCGTTGCGGATGTTGCTGATCCAGCGGTCCAGAATCAGAGTGAGCGCCCCCCCCTCGGGGCGAGTCCGGGTGGACATGTTGCGGATCAATTCCCGGTAAGTGGCGAGTCCCTGCCCCCTGGTCCCCTGCAACCGCCGTTCCGGAGACAAATCAGCGTCGACGACCACAAAGTTACGATCCATCACGTAGTTGCGCATGGTCTGAAGCAGAAAGCTTTTGCCGCTTCCGTACTTCCCGGCGATGAAACGGAAAGTGGCACCGCCGTCGGCGATAATCTCCACATCGTGCAGCAGTGCGTCAATCTCCGTCTTACGCCCGACTGTGATGTACGGCAATCCGATACGGGGCACCACTCCGCCGGAGAGGGAGTTGATGATGACGGACGATATTCTTCTCGGGATTTTCATTCCGCAATGATTCCTTTCAATTCATCCCTGTAATCTTCAAGCAGTTCCGGCATCTCCCCGTCCCAGGTGATCACCGTGTCTCCGAAACGGTCGAAGAATTTCCCGTTAATGGAATCAACCAGAACCGACAGAAGCTGCCCGCCGATTCCGGCGGCGGGATCTTTCCCGTAAAGCAGCGACTCCAGAAGGCGCCGTTCCCCCCCGGAGAGAACGGGAGCATCCGGAACAGACGGGGAGGAAACGGGGACATCCGCCGAAGACGGGGCGGGGATGGGATTCCCCTGTTGCATGACGGAATCCTCCTCCGGCTCCTCCACGATCAGCTTCCGCTGCGTCTCAAGAGCAGCGTGCCGGATCTCCTGCAGTTTCGAAAGATCGATCGCAATCTTCGACCGGGCATTTTTCCGCTTCAACTCGAGGAGTCTTTCGATCTCCCGCCCGATGATTCCCGCGTATACTGCGGGGATCTTCTCCGGCTTCAGAACCGATTTAAAACCGTACCGCAACCGCATCCGATGGTCGATGTTCTTCAGAATGGCACCGGTCAGCCGGAGCCGTTCCTTGTGACGCAGGAATCTTTCACAACTCCAGATCCCGTTCCGACAGCTGAAACGGAGCAGAGGATTGACCTCATAGAGGGAGTCCGGGTGTTTCTGCGGATCGTAAAAGACGGCGGAGCGGAACATGTTGTAGCGGGCGGAACGCATCTTTCCGATGAGCCGCTCGCAGACACTGTTCCGAAGATTCTTCGCGCAGTACTCGGCAAGCGCGGCAAAAACACCGGCAACAACCGTTCTGACATCGTCGGAATGGTAGCGGAAAAAAGCGGAATGTTCCAGTTTATACGGCGACAGGAAATCCAGTGCCGCGAACACTTCGGCGGCGGAATGCGATTTATAGTCGGCAAGAACCAGAACCGCCCGATCGGAATCATCGTCCGTCAACTCCTCGAACCAGCGCCGGTCCAGGTTGTGATATACGACATAATCCCGCATCCACAACGAGGCGTAGCGCTCGATTCCGGCGTCGATCAGACGATAGGCGGTCCGGAACTTCCTCAACTTCAGAAATCCCTCCTCCGGCGAATCCACACCGATCCGGTTCAGCAGCTCGTAGAGATAAACGAAGGCGAAAGAGAGGGAAGTCGGTTCAATCATTCCGCGTCGCACCCGGGTCCTCCAGGAGAAGTAACCGCGCAGCTGGCGGTCATCCATCGCCCGATAGGTCGGAAAATAACAGAAGAACTCCCCGCGGTAATCGAAATCATCCTCGAAATCAGCCATGAACTGTCCCTGCCGGAAAAAAATCGCAGCGGCAGACTGCTCGTAAGGATCGTCCCGGAAGGCGATCCGCTGCATCTGCAGGTACTTTCCGGGAAGGCGGGGCACACCGGCGGCTCCGGGAATCGGTTCATCCCGGTACACCTTCGACGCAATCGCATCGGCGACGGCACCCTCTTCATCCATCTCTTCCTCCTCACGGCACTTTCCGGGCCGGTATCATCAGCTCAATTCCGGCACGCCCCCGAAAGCAGCTGTTCCCAAAATCGGACCGGTCCGAAACGCGCGTTCCCCAAACCTCGCCCCGGATTCCCGCGCTCTTCCGGGAGCGAAAAATTTTCAGAGCGTGCCGAACAACCGGTCACCGGCATCCCCCAGCCCGGGCACGATGTATTTCTCAGCATTGAGCCCGGCATCGAGACAACCGGTATAAACCCTGACATCAGGGTGTTTTTCCGCAATTGCCCGTTTCCCCTCCGGCGACGCAAGCACGGTGACCACGACGATCCAGGTGAACCCGTTGCGTTTCAGCACATCGATCGTCGCCGCGAGTGAACCGCCGGTCGCCAGCATCGGATCCACCACCACCGCCACAGAGTCGGCTGTCGCCTCCGGCAGCTTGCAATAGTACTCACGCGGTTCCGCAGTCAGATGATCGCGCTCCAATCCGACAAAACCGACTTTCGCATTGGGAACCAGGCGCAGTATGCCTTCCAGCATTCCGAGTCCGGCGCGCAGAATCGGAACGATGACAACCTCATTCCGGATCCGCCAGCCTCTCGTGGTTGCCATTGGAGTTACCACCTCCACGTCCTCCAGCTCCAGAGTCCGCAGCGCCTCGCAGGCCACCAGGCAGGCGATCTCGCCGACACATTCGCGGAACTGTTTCGGGCCGGTCGCCCGATCGCGCAGGATCGTCAATTTCGCTTTGACGCACGGGTGATCAAGTTCGAAAAACATGGAATCGCTCATCCTTTCCTTCCGTCATCCCCATCAAAAATGCAACGGCAACTGCCGCCGTTCCACGGGCTGCGTCTTCTCATCGACCTCAGGCGGTTCTGCGTTTGCGGGCGATTTCGGTCAGAGCCGTCGCCAGCTGGTCGGGACATGAAGTCGGCTTGCCGCCGCACGAGATTCCCTTCAGCTTCTCAATCACATCCTCGATCTTCATTCCGACCACCAGCCGGGAGATTCCCGCAAGATTGCCCGGACAACCGCCGGCGAAAGCGACCCGCACAATCCGATCGTCATCCCCCACTTCAATCTCGATCATCTGGCTGCAGACCAGCTCACTGGTTCTGAAACGGTACATCATTTTTCTGTCTGACTCCAATGGTTATTTCACTTTCCGCCTCATTGACCGCATCCGGGTCGTAGGGCAGCGCGAGAATCAACCGGAACTGCCGGTGCCATTTGACTCCGCGCAGATCTTCAAACGCCCACGGCAGCGAAAGGCCGCGGAAGCTCAGCTCCACCGGACCGGCGGCGGTATCGAGCGTCATTTTCCGGGGATTGAATCCAAGCCGTTTTTCGCCTCCTTCCGGGTAACGGAACATGCCGGTGGGGCCGCGGTAGGAGAGTTCGACGTAACGCCCCTCCGGAATATCGTTCGGAAAACTGATTTTCCAGTTGATCCGCAGCCGGCCGTCGACAAGTCTCTCCACGGAGCGGCCGGCCTCGCCGCGTCCGGCAGTCCAGCGCACCGTCTGCACAACACCGGCGTTCGTCATGACCGCCGGTGTGGCAAGCGGGGCGGAAACCGTCTGCCACTTCGCATCCATCAGCAGCAGCTCTTCGTCGCCGAACAGCACCGCACCGTCGAGGGTCACCGTCAGACGGCCGTTCTCCCCGATCTGATAATCGAGCTCCGCCGCCCCGCCCCACAAAACCGACAGGACCATCGCCAGAATCAACCGGAATTTATTCATCCTCAGAACCCTCAACTCCACCGTCGCACGCTCCCCGCTCTTCCTTCCCGCAGTTCGGGGGGGTGCCGTTCCTATATTTTACTTCCGGAATGGCGAAAAATCAACCGCTTTTACACTCCCGGAACAGCAAATGACTGGAATGATCGCCTCGCATGGGTTATATTACATAAGAAATCCATAATAAAGAGACCAAATCGGAATCGGGGGGTGAACGGCATGGCCAGACATAAGGAAAAATCAAAGGTGATGATCTACCTCGAATACATCCCTTTCTATCTGCTTTACAAATTGCTGCATCTTTTGCCGCTCAAAACCGGTTATGCGCTCAGCGGCCTGCTCTTCCGGCTGCTCTATCTGGTAGACAGGAAACACTGCCGGCGTTCCATTCAGCATATGATCCACGCCGGAATGGCCGCCGATGAGCAGGAAGCGCGCCGGATGACTCTCGCCTCGCTCCGGGAGTTCAGCAAGCTTCTGGTTGAAATCGTCAAGATGGATCAGCTCTATTCGCCGGAGCGCATCACCCTCTCAGGCAACCAGGAAACCATCCGTGAAGTGACCGCTTCCGGCGAGCACAACGGGTGTCAGGTGATCATCATCACGGCCCATCTCGGGAACTGGGAGGTTGCCGGCACCGCCTTCTCCGACAAGGCGCAACGTCCAATGCTCTCCTTCATGCGCCCCTTCTCCAATCCGTTGATCGGGAAGCTGATTCTTGCCCACCGGGCCGGAAAAATGCATGAACTGGCCAGCAAGACCGAAGGGATGCGCCCGGTGCTCCGCGGGTTGTCACAGGGCAAAAACATCACGATCCTGATCGATCAGCACGCTGCCGGGAGTGAAGGCGTGGTCTGCGAGTTTTTCGGCCATCCGGCCCGGGTTCATATGACCCCCGCACTGCTGCACCTAAAAAGCGGCGTTCCGATCATGCCGGAAATCACGGTCCGGACCGGCGACGATTTCCGTTTTTCCCTCCATTTCGGCAAACTGATCCGCTATCAGCCGACCGGCGACAAGGAGGCGGATATTCAGGCGGTCACTCAGCTCTGCATCACCGCACTGGAGCGGCTGATCCGTGAGTATCCGATCCAGTGGCTCTGGGCGCCGCGCCACTGGCTCGACCTCAACCGCCGCAGCGCTCCGAAATACATCGGCTGGAAACGACCGGAGTTTCCCGAAGCGATTGCCGCTCAGATGCGCGACTATCTCGGGGAGTAACCTTCCGCTCCGCCAGACAACCCCGCGGCAGGACAATCATGGAAGAATACCCGTGTCGCCCACATCACCGGGGATGACGGTATGGCATCGCCAGACCGGGGCGGAGGATATGTTGGCAGACAAATTGTTTTCCGGTTCAATTCCATCAAACCATCGACCTGTATCCATGCTCCTTGACGAATGATGAAAAGAATCACCACGAATCCTCATCTCCTGAAAAGAGAGGTATCGTTACAAAAGGACGCTGTGTGTATTTTCGGACTTCTCCCCCTTGCAAAAAGGGAGATATAGCCGTATAGTAATCGTTGTTTCATAGCTAATGGAAATATGACAAACCACCGGGCACTACCATAAATTCTATATATAATCTTTAACCTTAAAATATCAACGATGCGTTTTCATTCTTTTCACGCCATTCTGAGGTCCCATACGGAACGCTGGATTGAATTTCTCACTCCACGTCGGTTGCTTGGAACAGCTGTCACTCTTGCCTGTCTTTTCATGCTGTGTTATCTCTTTTTCTGCCGGGACATCTACCGTGATGTGGCGGCCTGTTACGCTTATTATGCGGGAGAATGGGGCAGAGGGGAGTGGTTGTCGGCCCCTATCGCCAACCTGCCGCCGCTGACCATCTTCACGGCCGGCCTGCTGGCACGAACCGGCCTGGAGATCTACAACTCCATCATCCTTGTTTCCGGCCTGTTTTATATCCTGATGATCTTCCCGCTGTACGGCCTCCTGCGGCGTTTTCTCTCCGACCGACTCGCAGCCTGGGGAACCATTCTTTACGTATTGACACCGAAAATAATCCGCAATTCCGGAATGGGCCTGCTGGAAAGCAGTCGTGACTTCTTTCTGGTATTGGCTCTTTTTCTGCTGTTCCGCCTCCTCGATAACCGCCGTAAATTACTGCTTCCCGTGCTTTTCGGCGCTACAATTGGATTCCTGAGCCTGGCCCGGGGAGAAGGCGGCGTTGTCGCGTTGTTTCTGCTGGTTGTTCTGCCGCTCCTCGTCTGGCGTGCGGAACGATACCGGCTGCGTCTGATTCTCTCTCGCGTTCTACCTGTTTTTCTGCTGGCTGTTCTGGGAATGGGAACGGTTCTGGCACCCCGTCTGATTGAAATGTACCGGTTGACCGGATACCCGGTCACGGATTCCCGGATGATTTCCGTACTGCAGCATCTGCCTCTGGTACCGCGAATCTTCGAAGACCACCGGGAGGAATTGTTTCCCCGGCCTGAAAATCCGGCCCCCATCCCGAGTATGGAGCAGGAGGCGATGCCGGAAAAGATCGTCTCCAATCTCCGAAAGCTTCTCCGCGGAGCGTATGAAGTCTATTTTTTCCTTGCGTTGTTCGGAATTTTTCTCGTGATCAGGCGTAAACAGTGGCGGATGGAATACACGATATTCGCTCTGATTTTCGCCTGCTGGCTGCCGGTTTTCTACGGGATAGTTTCCGCTTACCGGTATTACTCGTTTGCGGTGCCCCTGCTGATGGTTTTCACAGTGATTGCACTTCAGGAACTGCTGTATCTGGCTGACCGCATTCGATTACGGGAGGCGATGCTGGCGGGATTGGCGGTCATGTTCGGATTGCAGATTCTCAACGGGCTCGACATCCTTTTCCGCCGCCTGGAATTGTATGAACTGGCCGGCTGGATCAAAACCGATTACGATCGACTGTTTCCGGAATATGACCAACGCCGTCCGGTCATTCATACTTACGAAACGCCGGAACTGCTCTATTATCTGAACGGCATACGTCGTTTTGATTATTCTGCTCCCGAAGAGTCTCCCGCAACACTCTCCGGCTGCGACTTCATCATGATCCGGACAAAGGACCGGGTGATTGTTGAACAATTCCGCCAACGGACGGATCTCGCGGAAGTATCTCATCCGTTTCAAAATCAGGTATCCATATTCATTCCGCTCCGGAGAAATTCCCGATGATGCCATTCAACCAGCTGTGTGTCGTCATCCCGTGCCACAACGAGGAAGCATGCATTGAGAGGGTACTTGAAGATCTGGAACAGCGACTGCCGGGAGCCACTTTCGCAGTGGTCGATGATGCCTCCACCGATCGCAGCAGAGAGAAGATCCGCAAACACACCGGGAAACGGTGTGTACTTCTCGCCCTTCCCTTCAATCTCGGCATCGGCGGTGCAGTTCAGACCGGGTTGCGTTACGCAGTGCAGAACGGCTTTGAATTTGCCGTGAAGTTCGACGGAGACGGTCAACATCCGGCCAGCGGAATTGAAGCGCTGCTCGCCCCCCTCGCAGCCGGAGAAGCCGACCTGACAATCGGGGCACGCTTTCTGACGGGAAACAAAGGATATCACTCCACCTTTTCCCGTCGTATCGGGATCTACATCTTTGAGCTGCTCAATTCACTGTTGATCAGACAGCGAATCACCGACAACACATCGGGGTTCCGCGCCTACAACCGCCAGGCCCTGGAATTTGCCGCTCAAAACTATCCTTCTTTCGATTATCCCGAGCCGGAAGAAGTCATTCTGATGGCCCGGAACGGTTATCGGATCAAGGAGGTTTCCGTGGAGATGCTGGCGCGCCAGGGGGGCCGTTCCTCGATCGGGAAACGCCGGGCCATCTATTACATGTGTAAAGTGATCTTCGCGGTTCTGATGGCGGCGATCCGTCCGCGAATCCGCAGGGAGGAGTTCTGATGTCGCAAATTCAATGGGTCTCGCTGGCGGGAAGTCTGATTTTTCTGTTGATTGTTCTCAATGCCGTGCGGAAACAGAAGTTGCGTGAAGCATACTCGCTGCTCTGGATCATCATAACCATCGGTATGATCGTAGTCTCTATCCGCATGAACCTCCTGCGCCTCCTTTCGGATCTTCTCGGAATCGTCTATCCGCCGGCCACACTATTCCTGATACTGTGCGTGGGAATCTGCCTGCTGCTCTTCCAGTATTCCATCGTAATCTCGATTCACAACGAAAAAATCACCCGGTTGACTCAAGAGATCGCCCTGCTCCGGGAAAAGTTGGAAAGGAAGGAAAAACCGTGAAGATCTCCATTGTCACCCCGGTTCGCAACGGCAGACAATTCATTCGCGACACCGTTGAAAGCATTCTGGCCCAGCAGGGAGATTTTGAACTGGAATATATCGTATGCGACGGGCAGTCCACGGATGGTACGCTGGAAATTCTGGCAGAGTATCCGCAGTGCAGGGTTATTTCACGAAAGGATGGCGGCCCGTTCCACGCAATCAACTACGGAATGAGTCTCGCAACGGGAGAAATTGGCGCCTGGCTCAATGCCGACGACATCTATCTGCCCGGAACGCTGGCGAAAGTTGCGGATTATTTCCGAACACACCCGGCAATCAACTGGCTCTACGGAAACTGCCCGATCATCGATGAAAACGGCAGGGAAATCCGCCGGCCGATCACTCTGTACAAGGAACTGATCGGCTTCCGCTACAGTCGGAACATGTTGCTCTGCGAAAACTTCGTCAATCAGCCGGCCACCTTCTGGCGCATGTCATTGTGGAGAGATCTCGGGGGGCTCAACTCGGTGTACAAGGCAGCATGGGATTACGAATTGTGGCTGAAAATGGCGCAGAAAGGTCCGGCAGCCCACCTGCATACCGATCTTGCCGCATTCCGCCGTCACGCCGGCTCAATCAGTGAAAACTTTTTTGAAAAGCAGTTTGCGGAAGAACTGGCGATCTCCCGGCAGTACGGGAACCGCATTCACGGTGCCATCCATGCGTTCAACGCCTGGAAAATCGTCACCGCGTACAAGATACTCTCATGAAAGGAAGCAATACACATCTGAGAACCTTTTTCTCCGGCAGTCTGATCTCCATTATCGGAGTGGGAATCACCGGTATTCTCAACTACTTCATCCGCCGGACACTTTTCCTGAATCTGAGCGAGGTGGATTACGGTACATTCTACAGTACCATAGCTTTCCTGTGCATAATCGGCGGTTTCGCAGAACTTGGACTTTCCCAGACAGGGGCTTTGCTGATCGCCGAAAAAAACACCGGGCCCCGGAAACATGAGGGAATATCCAGTTGTTTCAGTGCGCTTCTTTCCCTGAAAATCATCCTGGCATTGTTTGTATTGCTTTGCCTTCTCTGTTGCAGGAAATGGATTTTAGCGGACTATCTCAGAACCACCAATACACTGTTTTACTACCTGCTGCTTGGCATGTTGTTCTGTCAGATCCTGGAAAGTACCTTCTATCCACTATTCTCCGGATTAAAACATTTCGTCTCATATAACATTCTTCAGGTTTCCAAAGCGCTGTTTCTACTGACCGGTATTTTAATCTTTTCCTGTGCCAATCAACTTTCCGCCGTAGCCGTGGTATTCTTTTCCGTCTCCATAGCCGTATTGCTTATTGCAGGAAGCATTGCTTTTTTCCGGGAAAAAATCCGTCTATGCTGGAATATGGATCGAGAAACATGGCGACGATTATTCCAACTGAGCGGATTTATCGCAGTTTCCACCACATTGTTGAATATGATGTACTATATGGATACTGTTATACTTACCACCATCAAAGGGGTAACAAGCTCGGCACTGTACAATGTCGCTCTCCCCATCATGCAGATTGTACAGGCGGCCATGGTTTTTCCTCTCATCATTTTACCAGTGGCAGTGCAGATGAGTCAAAAGAAGAGATATACCCAGTTGAAACAGATCAGTTACTGGGCCATCGGAATTGCCCTTGTGGTCTCTCCGGCAACATTTCTATTTTTTCACCTGAGTTCTCCCTGGCTGATCCGCATCCTTTTTTCCGGAAAATACCTTGCTGCCGCGCCTGCGGTATCAATTCTGTGCAGTGGTTTGATTTTCTATACTCTCGGCAGTTTCCTGATGCAAATTGTTCTGACCATGGGTGGAGCAAGGCAGATGGCTCTCGCCACATGTATCACCGCAATCTGTAATTTTGTACTGAACTGGAGCCTGATTACCTTATTCGACTACATT
This sequence comes from uncultured Victivallis sp., assembly GCA_944389895.1. Taxonomy (GTDB): domain Bacteria; phylum Verrucomicrobiota; class Lentisphaeria; order Victivallales; family Victivallaceae; genus Victivallis. The sequence continues at coordinate 10,718 of CALXOA010000076.1, forward strand.
GGAGCGGCGCTCGCAACGGCATGCTCTTATTTGATTTTCAGCGTTGCCGCAATTATTGTCCTGCAGAGGCAGCTTATCGAAAAGCAGCAAGAATTGTACGTCGACGGTATTCAATAAACAGGTTTTCGCCTGAATTTATGGCCGACTGCCATAGAATCGACTCACGTATAAAATTTTCTTTCTTGAGAATAAAAAAGTTTACCATACGCGAGATAATGGTATATCAAATATTTTCCGGGAAACATCCTTCAGAATAATTTTTCAAGATCGGAAAGCGTGAATGATTCTTTCTGAAACAGCGGGAGTAACTGTCTCAGCTCCTCCTCCGATTTGTTCCACCACTGGAGTTCTTCGAGGCGGCGGATGACCGGCTCTTCGAATCGGTACCGGATCAACCGGGCCGGAGCCCCCGCAACTACTGCGTAGGGAGGAACATCCCGGGTCACCACACTTCCGGCCCCGATCACGGCACCATTCCCGATTTTGACTCCGCCAAGAATGATTACCCGGACGCCGATCCACACATCGTTCCCGATGGTAACCGGCCGCAGAACATTTTCCTCATGTTTTTCCGTCCAGCAACTGCCGCTCGGATTATCCCGCTCAGTGAACACCGGCGATGTGGATATTCCCTGCAAATTGTGACCGGCCAGCCCGATCAGGCAACCGGTCGCAAGGTAGTGTCCGATATTTTGCGCACATTTGTTTCTGAGCGATTACAGATGACAAACGTGAGTTGGCGCAGCCGAAGCAACCGACCGACCTGAGAGCTCCGGAGGAGCAGGTCGGTTGCGAAGGCGG
>CALXOA010000077.1 GCA_944389895.1 uncultured Victivallis sp.
GCAACTCCCGTGGTAACGGGAAAGGAGGTTCACACAAAAAAAATCGATTTTTTACGGCTTTTTTGAAAAAAAGTCGTACTGGATGTGTCAAGATGGGCTTGGCACATGAGAAAAAGAGTTATTTACAGGAAAAAGCCAATCTTTTTGAAATTGGCTCTTAAATATCCATTTCATTAAATCCGAAATCTGGACAAGGAGCGACATGAGCGAGAACACAGTCAAAAAGCGTTCGGTCAAGGATTATCTGCGCATCTACATCGTCGGTCTGATCATGGGAGGAGCCGATGTCGTTCCCGGTGTCTCCGGCGGCACCATGGCATTCATCCTCGGGATTTACGAAGAGTTGATCGAATCGATCCGGAAATTCACCTCGACCGAAGCAATCGGAATGGCGGTGAAATTTCAGATCAAAAAAGCGTTTCAGACCCTGCCGTGGCCGTTTCTCCTCGCACTCGGACTGGGAATCCTCTCAGCGATCGCGGTGCTGTCCACTCCCATCCACTGGATGCTGGAACACCAGCCGGTCCTGATCTGGGCTTTCTTCTTCGGTCTGGTCGTGGCTTCGATCTTCGCGGTATTCGGAAGAGTCCGCAGGTGGAACGCAAGTACGATGATCGCCGCACTGATTGGAGGTGTCGCCGGCTGGGTAGTGGTCGGGTTGCCGCTGCTGCAGAATCCGCCGGACAACCCGATCTATCTGATCCTCTGCGGAGCAGTGGCGATCTGTGCCATGATCCTCCCCGGGATTTCCGGTTCATTCATCCTTCTGTTGATGGGGAAATACGATTATGTGCTGAGTGCGGTTAACGGACTCAAGGCAGGAGCCGAAGTCGGCCGGAATTTCCTGACTCTTGCGCTCTTCGTGATCGGAATTGTGATTGGAATCAGTTCCTTCGTCCGATTGCTGGGCTGGCTGTTCCGGAAATACCATGACTGGACCGTCGCGGTCCTGATCGGCTTCATGGCCGGCTCGCTGCGCAAGGTATGGCCATGGAAATCCAGTGCAGCCAATGACGCGGTCAACGTGATGCCGGAGAAATTCGACGGCGAGTTCTGGAGCGCAATCGCACTGGCCGCACTCGGCTTTATACTGGTGATTGCACTGGAAGCAGTCGCCAAACGGCTGGAAAAGCGGGCGGTTGCCGCATCTCTACCGGTTCCCGAAGAGTAGTAGAGGCAAGTGAAGCCATCCTCTTGCCACGCTATGTTTGAGGAGTAAAACGCACTGACGGTCACATTCTGCGGCTGTCGTACGCCCATTGCAGCAAAGCCTGCCGCTGGCGGGGCCGGCACTGCAGATCACCGTAGTCGCAATTGCACTCCAGCTGGGCAATGTGACGACGGATCGCGCGCCAGCGCCGGATCTGCCGCTCGTCATCCCCGCAACGCCGGCCTGCATAATAGCGGCAATACCACTGAAACCAGCCGCGGGGATCATCCTCGTGAATCCAACCCCTGGCCCGCCAGAGCGCCAGAGGTTGTGAAGCGAGCACGCCGAAGAAGTTCAGCGCCGGATCATGCCGTTCATGACAGAGCTTTGCCTTTTCAAACCACGATGCGGGAAATTCCGCACGGCAATCCGTCAGGTAACGACCGCCGAAGACCCCGAGCTCAAGCATCTGCCGCGGCGACAACTCCGGCCGGAAATCCGGATGAAAATTCCGCCCCTCCGGCTCCGTGAGCCAATAGCGGAATCCGGACTGCATCAAATCATTGACCACGACCTCCCGCGGTTTCACGGTTGCGCCTCCTGTTGCGGATACTCCAGACGGTCGACCGCAAACCCCCAGGCGGCAGCCCGGTCGCGATAGTCCTGTAACCGGTCGGGAGCAAGTTGCGGAGTCCGTGAAAGAATCCAGAGATAATCCCGGGTCGAACTGGTCACGATCGCAGCCGAGTAGTCCGGTTCCAACCGGATGATCCGGTAATCGCCGTAGAACGGCCGGAAAAAAGAAACCCGCAACTCGCCGGTGCCTCCGGAACCGGCCAGATGCGCGACTCCGTCAACCGAGGTATCATGACCGTCACGGCGCCCGGCGTTACGCACCTTTATCGTACCATCTTTCCGCAGGGAATACTCCGCAGTCACGAAGTCCAGACCACGCTCGAACGAATGGGGAAGCCGGGCAATCTCATACCACCGCCCCATATAACGCTCCGGTTCAAAGCCGGTGACGGCCGGAATCCCGGCGGTCGATTCTCCATGTGCACACCCCGCTCCCGTCAATATGCAGACAACCGCAGCCAGCGACAGAAAAACAAGACGCATCATAACCATATCTCCTTTCCGGTCATACTCTATCATCCCTTCCCACCGGATGCAAATTCCCGGCCGGAAAGTGTGACACACGATCCAGCCGTTTTTCCTTTTTTCAACGACCCGGAACTTCTGACGGAAATGGAAAACAGTCAACATTGTACCGGTTCCGCCGGATTTTCCTGCCCCGGCAGACGACATGGACAAACCGGGCGCCCCGTCTGGATTCCAGACCGTCCCCCGGCGAAAACCGGGGGAAAAAAGCATCATCACACGCCGCGCGGGGAACTCTCCGAAAGGGAGTGCGGAAGCGGAAGTTCACGGTTCTCCGACCCGGACAAGTTCAACCGGCCGGAGCCGGAGCGGTCCGAGAAGACCGGAATCAAGCAGAGAATCCTCAGCCTGCCAGCCTCCCCAGGAACACCAGGTGCTGCGGCCGTTTTCCGAAACCGGCCGGTCGGCGAGCACCCAGGCGGGCAGGACGCCCTCCATCCGGTCAGCCTCCCGAATCTGCAGATCACCGATCCGGCGATTGGGCCAGAGATTGGTCACGTCGAGTTCCACGGAGTTGGTCCCTTCCCGCAGAAATTCCGTTACATCAAGCCGGAACGGCGCATGCCAGAGAATCCCGGCCCGGCGGCCGTTGATCGTAACGGTTGCGAGATTTTTGACGTTGCCGAGATCGAGGATCCACCTCCGGTCGGATTTCAGGGTCCCCGCGGGGAGCTCAAAACTGCGCTGATAAGTTGCAGTTCCGGAGAAGTAACGAATTTCCGGATCGGCATGAACGGTCCACGAAACGGCTTCGGGAAAATCCACCGTCTTCGTTCCACCTCCGGGCAACGGAAACGTGACCTGCCATCCGTCTGAAAGTTTCAGCGCGGCAGGAAATTCCGAAACAGCAAACCGGATCTTCCGGCCCGATGCATATTCCAGTTCGGCAGCACCGGGAAGTTCAAATCTGACCAGGCGATTTCCGGCCGCATCCGCGATCAGTTGCGGTGGTTCCGGCCCGGAGGGCGCGTCAACCGGGATCTCAACTCTGCGATACTCCCCTGCCTCAAGACGCTGTTCCGGACCGTCGCCGATCCGATAGCGCAAAGAGAGCACTTTGGGCCGCCCCGGAACCGGATCCCCGCCAAGCGCGGCATTGGTCACGGTCAGAAACAGACCGTTCACGGCGAGATGGCGGCGGACCGCCTCCGTCACCTCCCTGCCCGTGGAGGAATCGGTCGCCCGGTAGATCGCCTCAAGGATTTCAAGGGGGGAATCGATCTCCTCCGGTTCGGCGGCAACCGCGACCCGCTGGTACTCCTGCACGACGATCCGGCCCGGACGGCCGCCGTTGACATATTCAACCAGCAGTTCCTTGACACAGCCCGGAGCGGAATCTCCGCCGAGAACAGCATTGGTCACGGTAAAATCAAGTCCGGTGCGATTCAACTGCCGGCGAACCAGATCGGTGACATCACGCCCATCCTCCTCTCCCCGGGCCCGATAGACCGCACGGCTGACCTCAAGGGTCCGGCCGCCTTCCGGAGTGAACCGGACCGGATGATCCATCTCCGTTCCAGGGACAAACACCACAAAAGCACTTTCGAAGGGAGAAAGCCGCAACCCCACCCGGGTATACCGCCCGTCGCGGCGGTAACTGCCCGCCGGAACCCGGTCACCGTCGGCGGCACACCAGAACTGCGGCGTCCGCTCTCCGGGAACCCGGAACCCGACCTCCCCGTCGAAAACGCGGGGAGAGTTGTTGCGGATGAAATAGATCTCATATTCTCCCGCCCGGCGATGAATCACTCCGAAATCGGCAGGCAGGATCACATCGGGTTCCACGCCGGAACGTTTCAACGCTTCCAGAGGGGAGTTGGTGACGATCAACCGGCCGCGGCCGATCCGGCGGATCGCGCCCGCAGGAGCATCCCCCCAGAGCAGAGAAACGAGTTCTTCCCATTCACCGGCAGCGGCGGCGCCGCCGGAACGGCTTGGAGAACCGGATGGACGGACACCCGCAACAGAGGCGCCCGCCTCGAGCAACTCTTTGATTCGCCGGAGGGTCGGCAGCGTCAGGTAACGATCGGATCCGAGCGAAAGCAGCCGGTAGCGGGTCCCTTCCGGAAGCACGAGTGAACCGTCAGCATCAACGGAAATCCGGTTTTTGAGAACATCGACATTGACCGCGTCGAAATCATACCCTGCTTTGCGAACATCACTTGCGACCGGAAGCGTATTCGGCGCCGATTCCCCGGCGAGAATCAGCAGGTCGGCGGCCGGAACTCCCTGCTGGAGCAGGAACTGGGCCCGGTTGAGGTAAGCCACCATCGGGGCTCCCTGTTTCCACCAGGTGGCATTGCGGTTGAGTTGCGAGCCGTAACGGCCGAGCGTCAGGCCGGGTTTCACGTTCAACCACGGCTGATGGACGAAACTGTGCAGCATCAGCTTGTTGATTCCCTGAAGGAAAGCGTTGTCGCCATAACGTTTCAGCATAGCCGGATCCTGCCTGCCGTGCCCCTTGTTGTCATCACTGGTGAACGCCTCGGCGCCGGCGAATCGTCTGCCGTAGATATGACTGGCCGAACCGGCATGTTTATTCGGAGTTCCTCCAATCCAGAACTCCCCGGCAGGGATGTCCGCTTCACGTGAACAGCGGAGGTTTTCAAACGGTCCGCCATAAGTTTCCAGGATGATATGGAGGTTGTTCCTCCGGCAGAGTTCCGCGAAGTAGTCATAGTAGTTTTCCGCGAAAAGATCCGCCACGGTCTGCTGATAGTCGAACAGAAACTTTGCCGTCTCCGCCCGATTCACCACCACATATCCGGCGATGGCCGGATACCATTCGTCGAGCCGGTAGCCGCGCCGTTTCTCAAATTCAGCGGCGAAACCGTCGGTCCAGTTCTGGCCGCCGACCTCATAACTGTCGATGATACCGTAGTCGAAGGTTCCCTCCGGGCCGGCATCGGCGATCAGCTTCCCCATCATTTCCGGGAAGTGGGCGTCGAGGCCGCGTTTTGAAAGTTTGTCACACTCAAGCCCGGTCAGGGTTGCCGGAGAGTTGACTTTCCCGGTCGCGGTGTGGCCGAGCCGCAGCAGGGTCCAGCGGCCGGCGGGGGCATTCCAGCGAAGAGTGCCGTCAGCAGAGAGTTTGTCGGAAAGGTCAAGGAGTTCGGCCGGGTCGATCCCGGGATCCGCGGCCTCCGCCGGGGCAGGCGGCTGGTAGCCGAAGAGATCCGAAGCGGAATTCCGGGTCTCCACCGCCTCGATCATCGGCGCGGAAACCAGTTTCACATCACAGAAAGCGAGGTCATGATCGAACCACCAGCCCGGCATCTCCGGATACTCGAAGTTCAACCGCCAGATTTTTGCAGTGACCGGCCTGGAACCGAGAGACAACAGTTTTGCGGCGCGCTGGTAGTGAGTCTGCCGGATATCCAGACGCCGAACCGGACGGAAACCGACACCATCAAGGGAGACCTCCAGCTCCCCCTTGACGAAAAGATGCGGTTCGTCAAAGGTCAACGCGATCAGACGGGCCGTCACCGGTTCCGCCCACGCGAGCGTAACCGAACACTTCATGCCGCGGGACTTTACCGGCAACGTCACCCGGGTCTTGAAATTACCGTCGGTCAGCGCGGCCGGATCCTCAAGCTTGAAATCGGCACTGACCGTCGGCGCCGGAATCGCAGGCGCGGCAGGGAATGCAACCAGCCGGATGTCACGATAATAGTCGCAGCGGGTCAGCGGTTGTTCCAGCTTGAGTTCGAGCTCCCTGCCGCCGTCGACATCGACGGCGCTCCAGACCACGGTCTGCATGGAGTTCTCGGGAGAGATCCACGGTCCACCGCTGGAGGTCCAGCCGGGACAATTGTGAGCGCCGAGCTCCAGCCCGAGCCTTTTTGCCTCCTGTGACGCAAATCGGAAGAGCTCCCGCCACTGTTCGGAAAGCACCTTCGGCCCCTCCGGCATCTTCGACAGGCCGGTGGCGAAGAGGTGTGCGCCGCCGAATCCGATCTCCTTCATCGCCTCAAGGTCGGCGGTGATGCCGGCACGCGTCACATAGCTGCTGGTCCAGTGCCACCAGGTCTGAACGCGCGCCTCGGGCGGGGGATTCCGGAACCCTTCCACAAGCGGGTCGGCCACAAGCGCCACCGCGGAGAACAGCAGCGGAAGAAACAACATTTTTTTTCTGACCATGAACTTCTCCATCGAAAAACGGCATGATTCAGCCGGAAATCCTCATGCGAACGGTCTGACCGTCTCCCATACCGGCCGGATCCTCCGGTTGAACGGGGTTATATTTATTTTCAGTTGTTTCAGTATAAACCGATTCCGGAAGTTTTCAAGGCGACGGCTTTTTTTTTCTGGAAAATCAGGGGAAAGAGGGTTATTTTATACGGCAGTTTTCCGGCGGAAAAATCCCGCCCCGGAAACTTTTACAAATGGAGATTTTTTCATGTCGGACCAGATCAGAATCGCCAATCTGACGCGCCGTTCGGAACTCTTCCGGGCAATTCGCGATTTTTTTTACCGTAACGGTTTCATCGAAGTCGAAACTCCGGTGAAAATCCATGCTCCGGCACCGGAAGAGTATATCGAATCTGTCCGGGCCGAGGGAGACTTTCTGCGAACCAGCCCCGAACTGGCGATGAAGGAGCTGCTCTCCGAGGGATTCGACCGGATTTTCCAGATCGGCAGCTGTTTCCGGGCCAACGAGTCGGGACGGAGGCACCGCGAAGAGTTCACGATGCTTGAATTTTACGCCCGGGGCATGGAATACCGGGAACAGGCGCTCTTCACCGCCGGTTTCGTCGCGGAGGCGGCCCGGCGGCTTTTCGGGAGGGAAAAAATCACCTATCGCGGCAACCCGGTCGATCTCGGACAGTACGAGTTCATCACCGTCAACGAGGCATTCCTCAAATTCGCCGGAATGTCGGCGGCGGAGGCCGACGGGAAGGAGTTGTTCGACGAACTGATGGTCACCAGAATCGAGCCGGCACTCGGACGTGGACGGATGACCTTTCTGATCGACTATCCGGCAAATCGCGCCTCACTGGCACGGTTGCGGGCCGATGATCCGACGGTCGCCGAGCGCTGGGAACTTTACATCGAGGGAATGGAGCTGGCCAACGCATTCGGCGAATTGACCGATCCGGTCGAACAGAAAGCGCGCTTCCGGGCGGCACTGGAGTTCCGCGCACGGGCGGGGATGCACCCCTACCCGGAACCGACCGGATTTTTTGCCGCGCTCGACCGCGGTCTGCCGCAGAGCTCCGGCTGCGCCATGGGACTGGACCGACTGACGATGATCTTCTGCGACGCCGACGACATCGCCGCGGTCCGGGCATGATTCACACCTGCCGGATTCGCCGGAAACCATGCCAGAGAGCAAAGCCGATCCCGAACAGCGCGAGCACAAACGCAGCTCCCGGCAGAAAGCGGAAGAATCGGGAACGATCCGGTTCCCGCAATGGATTCGGCTGCCCCGCAAGCAACAGGTATTCGGTCCCGCTCGCTTCTTCGAGACGATCGAGTACCGGAGAGAGGTCGTAGACCGGTGCGGGAACCGTTCCGCCGTAGTAGAGTTCAAGTCGCGGCGCGACGCTCAGAAACTCCGCCCGGTGGACGATCCCGCGCGCTTCCACCGTGACAGTTTCAAGGGGACGATCATCGCCGTTGAAGATCTCAAGACGGTAGAAGCGGAAACGGACCGGCGCAAATCGAAGCGCAGGAGAGTCTTCCCGGAACCGTCCGACCCGCAGTTTATGAATCACGCCTTCGGCAACTTTCTCGAATCGGAGATTGTCGTCGCTGCCGGAAAGAACAACCCTGCGGGCGTAATTCGGAAGATCGGCGGTAACCGCCACTTCCGTTACCGGCTCACGGTTCGACGCGAAATGAAGCTCCGTGCGGCGTGCCGATTCACGCCGCTCCATCAACGACAGGGGATGATTCCGCAGAGTCGGGGTGGAAACCCGGTGTGTTTCCGGGGTTTCAAGCTCGATCGCGTCGACCTTGAGCTCCCGCTCCAGCCGGCTGCGCTCCACCTTCCGGGCTGTGCCCTCCCCGTCGATGGTCACCCGCGAATACGGGAGTTCCCGCGCTTCGGCGTACTCCCCGATCCTGACCCGGAAATACCGCTTCGAACAGGAAGGGAAACTGATCCGGTCACGTCGCAGCGCAACTCTGCTGCTGTAATCGAAAAACGGTTCCGGCCCGGCCACAGTCACCCAGCTTTTCCGATCCTCTGAAGCTTCCACCTCGATCGTCTTGTCGAAATCACGATCCGGTGTGATCACCCGGAGTCGGGCTACTCCGGCAAGTCCGGGATTTTCCACAATGAAGTATCCGCAGTTCTGCTGCCGCTCAAATCCGATCAATTTCTCCGGGACTCTCCGATAATCGGGCAACGATTCCGTATTCGCCTCGACCACCACCCGGAACGGAACCTCCGCGCCGGAATCCGGCTCATAAAGCCGCAAACCGGCCCCGGGTTGATCGACGTGACCATAAAGCTCGGCATCAAAACGGAAAAAGCATTTCCCTTCTTCCCGTTCCGAGACGCATTCGAGCTCCCGGAAATAATCCAGCCGACTCCGCTGATCCTCCGCGAAGACAATCCCCGCAGACGACAACGCCGCCAACAGCAGCCGGAGAATCCTACTCTTCATCCACATCTTCTACCTCAAACCGTTCCCGGAATCTGATATAGAGAAACGCTCCGCCCAGCAATGCGAACCCCAGGATGATGAATGCCACGATCCGGTAGAAGGAATCGAGCTTCGCAAGGTCGATCAGGAAAATTTTCAGCACGGTAACCGTGAAGAGAACCAACCCCGTCCAGCGCAATGCCCGCACCTTCCTGAAAATGCCGGCAGTGATCAACCCCAGAGCATAGATCCCCCACAACACCGACACCCCTCCCAGCCGGGCCGCCGGCAGAAACTCCTGCAGGAACAACGCCGCCTCAACACTCAGATAGGAGAAGAGTCCGGCGATGAAGATCATGCCGGAAATCACGGAAACACCTCTGACCTCCGCCTCCGCGGGGAACTCGGACGATCGGCTGAAGAGGTTGTGAATCCAGAATGCGGCCGCAACCAGAGCGCCGAGCGTCAAAAGACGGGCGACCGCTTCGGAGCCGTAGTCCGCCTGATCAAGGAAATAGCGTTCCAGATCGAAAATCAGCCAGCGCAGCAGAGCGATCAGATAGACCAGTTCCGCGAGGCGCTGGAGGATCGCGGAACCGACAACCCGTGCCAGGGGGAACAGAATCGCGGCCAGCACCACATAGCCGAACGTGATGTAACGGGCATTCAATGCCAGCGGAATCGCCACCGCAAGCCCGGCAGCGCCGAGCGCCAGCCAGGTATCGAGCAATGCCCGGTCCTCAATTCTCCGCGACAGGCCGATCTGGAGCATAAGTGCATAGAAGAGCGCCATCCCGAGTGGAACGACCGCCGCCGCCCTGAGCGACAGGAACTGGTTGGTCAAGTTGATTCCCGCGACCAGCAGGACAGCGGCACCGGTAATCAACAGTAACATTTCCAGCAGGCTGATCGGGATCCGGAAACGGAGGTTATGAACGATCGGCAACAGAGAGAAAAGGATGAAGTAGGCGGCCAGAGCCGCAATGGCAATCGCAAAATCTGCGGTTACCGGAGTATAATGCGCACTGAGCGCCGCTCCGTAAAGCCCGATGGTCAGAAGAAAGCTCAAGGTATTCAGCAATCGCCAGTTACGCCGCCAGGCGGTGTAGAACACGCCGCCCCCGAGAAGCAGCAGATAGCCGAAGAGCCCAGCCAGATTCTTGCTTCCGGTGGAAAAAAGGACCGGGGCGAGATAGCCCCCCAGCCCCCCGATGAGCGCCGCGAGCTGAATGTCGAGCCGTACCGCGAGTGCCATCGCCGATGCCGTGACTGCAATCGAACAGAAGAACGCGGTTGACGCATCGCAGAGATGATAGAGCGTCAGCGCCGAATAGAGCGCGAAATAGAGCACCGCAAAGCCGGCCCCGAGCAGGCCGACACCGATCAGATGGTAGCGACGACCGATCATGCGGCTCCCGGCGACCAGCATGACCACGCCGGAAAACACGGCAATCACGACCCGCAATTCCGGCACGATGAGATTGCGCTCGTAGGCATAGCGCAGAAAGAAAACAATTCCGGAGAGCAGCGCCAGCACGGCGGCGCGCACCAGCCAGGTGGTGGCGACCGCGTATTCCACGGCGACACCGGGCGTGCGATACTCCTCGCCGACGACAATCCAGCTGAAGATACGCCGGAGAATCTCCCCCGCACGACTCTCAAAGCCATTGTCGCCGGGTTCCGCTTCGAACGCTTCCGGCTCCGGTTCAGACGGAGGAAGCCCGACCACCGGTTCCGGCTTGAGCGGGATCGGCGGTTCCGGATCCCATGGTTCCGGTTCCGGCGGGATCAGAGGTTCAGGAGAAATGGCCGGACCGGTTCTGAGCGGAACCGGCGGTTCCGGATCACGTGGCCCCGGCTCCGGCGGCATTGCGGTGGAAACGGGGTCTCGAACGGGAGCCTCCATGCCGTTCCCGGACCGGTCAAGGCGGCGAATGAGGTCCTGCAGCAGACGGTTCTGCATCCGGCACTCCTCGGTCAACCTGCCGAGCCGGGCAAAGGCGGCGAAAAGAAACAGGATACTCCCGAAAATCAGACCAAGAAAGAGAACGCTCAGCAACCCGAAAACCTCCACCATGATGAACTCTCCCGCCAATTTTTCAGTGACCGGGGTCCGATGCAATAACATATTTCCGCAGAAACTGCTTTTCAAGTGTTCCGGGCCGAATTTTGCCGCCGGAGTGCTCCCACCTCAGATGGCCGGAAAAGCGGCGGAATGCTCCGGCGGACCACGTTTCAACCTCCTGATCCTTCGGGGATGCGGAGTTACTCACAAAGATGCTCTTCCCGTTTTTGATTCCCGGAACGCAATGAGAACAAGTATCTGCGTGAGAAGAGATGGATCATGATGGACCGGCGGAAAATTCCGCTTTCCCCAATCTCGAAGGGTGTTCGACCGCCACCGATGAGCAGTTGACCATTTCGCGGACAAGATTTCCTTCCATCCGTCACAATCGTTCCGGAACCGGCCCCGCCGTTCCGACCGGCATCTTCTCCTCAGGCTGGAATCCGGGCACAAGATCGCGCGGAGCATGTGCGTTTCAGTGTGGCTTTTCAGAAGTTATGCCGTTTCCCGGATGGTATTCCACATCCTTGCCTCATCCAAGTCCGCCGGAATAGAAAAAACAGCTTTTTTTCTCGCAGGGTATTGACAAACGAGTTCTTTTGATCTATAATTAAAGCAGAATCAAAACGTTTTGATTAACCCAGATGACACCCGGAATCATGACGCGGAAAACGACAATCATCGACGTGGCCAAAGCAGTCGGAGTCTCTCCGAGCACCGTCTCCCACGCGATCAGCGGCAAGCGGGAAATCAGTACTCCGGTCAAGCAGCGGATCTTTGAGAAGATTCGCGAACTGGACTACCGGCCGAACTTCTTCGCTCAGGCCATGAAGAACAACTCCACACGGTTGATCGGCATTGTCGCAGATGAGTGTCGCAACCCCGGCTCAGCGCTGTTGATCGACACCCTGAGCGCCGAACTCTCCCGCTTCTCCTACGAAGCGGTGATCGGGCTGGCCGGCCTGGGACTCGACGCCGGGCGCGAAATGCTGCGCCGTTTTTCCACCGGGCTGGTGGATGGCATCATCAATCTGCTGCCGCAGATCGACTCCAATGAAGCTGAGCTGCTGTGCGGCGCGGTCCCGGTGGTCACCCATCTGCGGGACACCGCCGCACCGTTGCGGCTCGACTATGAAGCCATGACCCGGGAACTCCTCGAATACCTCTGGAGCATGGGCCACCGCCGGATCGGTTATATCGCATCGCGCACCCGGCGCTACGGCTTGCCGGACCCCTCCATCGCAGTCTATACCCGATTCATGGAGTCGCATCACCAGTCCCATGCCGGGTTGGTGGTGGAAGGTCAGGACTCCATCGAAACCGGCATGACGGGTGCCGAGGCGATTTTCCGGAAAGAACGGGTGAGTGCGATTTTCACAGGGAATGACCAGATGGCATTCGGCGTCTATCGCTGGGCCTATGAGAATAAGCTGTCGATTCCGGAAGAGCTTTCCGTGATCGGCTTTGATGATGTACCGCAGGCCGCGACGATCATTCCGCCACTGACGACCTTCCGCTTCCCGGCCGGCGAGGTTGCGGCACACGCGGTCCGATTACTGCTGGCCAAACAGCAGAAAAATTTCCAGCCGGAAAAGAGTCGTTCCATCAAAATGCAGATGATCATTCGTAATTCGGTCGCGCCCAAATCGTAAAGGAGGTTCCGGAATGAAGAAATTTTTCACATTGATCGAGCTTCTCGTCGTGATTGCGATCATCGCAATTCTCGCCGCGATGCTGCTTCCGGCGTTGAACAAGGCCCGGGGGAAAGCGCAGGAGATCAAATGCGTCGGCAATCAGAAGCAGATCTTCACCGCGCTGGTGTTCTACGTCAACGATTACAAAGATCAACTTCCGCCGCATTTCGTCTCGGTCATGGGGACCGGCAGTGAAATTCGTTCCCTCTCGGAAGGTGGAAGCCTGACTTATCCGAACATCGGTCTGGGAATCCTGGTTGCCGGCGGATATTTCGGAACCGCCTCCGATTACACCAGTCGAGTCAATGACAACTATACGATTAAACGCCCGCTCATTCTGCGCTGCCCGGCGAATCCGCCCGGGGGCTGGGTTGATGAACCCAACTTCGCGGATTACCTCTACATTCGCGATTCCTCAGACGTCTTCTGCCACGTTCCCAGTTTCAATAAAACCTTCAGCCGGTTGAAAGGGGAGGTTCTGACCTACTGCGTCTCCGGAGATACGCTGTTGCGCAATGGAATCGAAGTCGGGCGCCCGCAACCGCTGCACAACGGGGGGATCACCGTATCGCGCGCCAACGGAGCCTGCACCCGCGTCGACCTCAACGCCTACCGGGGCGGAGACAGTCTGGAGAAACGTCTGACGTTGATCGATGAGATGAACTGAACCACAGGGAAAGGGATTTTTATGAGAATGAAACATCTGTTGATTGCGGCGGTACTCAGCTGCCAGGCCGCGCTGTTCGCGGC
>CALXOA010000078.1 GCA_944389895.1 uncultured Victivallis sp.
GTCCTGCAGGTAGGGCGGCACGCGGTCACCCTCAGTTCCGGTGCCAACTACTGGCTGCCGCGACGGGAAAGGCACTCCGGAAAAGAATATCTGGCTAACGGATGGGTGGATGTCTCCAGCGGCAAGGTCATGCTCGGAGACGCCAACACCATGTGTGCAACGGTATTCTACGGGCAGTACCTTTACAGCAAATATTCCGGCGACTGGAAGCTGGCAGAGAAGAACTTTCCCCGTCTGCTTGACTTGATGCGTTATCTGGAAATAGTGAACGACTGGGCCGTGCCCTCCACCTCCGCCCGGGAAAATACCCGTTTCGGAGGAATCGATATGGACACCATAACCTATCTCGGTCTGTGTGGACTTGAAAAAATCGCCACGCAGCTCGGTCGGGAGAGTGACCGGGGACGGATCATGTATCTGCGGATGAAGACCTGCTGGTCCGGATTTCTCCGCATGAATTTCGCCCGGTGGATCGATCCGCAGGGTACTTATCCCTGGATGACCATCCACGGGTTCGCGGAAAATGAACCGGGTATCTTCCGCATTCCCCCGCCGGAAAAACAGCAGGAGGGGATGTTCGGACACGCGGCAACCGTCTTCAGCTGGATCGGCGATCAACCGGAGATGTTTCAGGCGCTCAACGACATCTATCCTGAAGCGTTTCTGGTGAATTATCAGACGGAGCTGATTGAAAAAAAACTTCCCGGGTGGCGCAAACAGGAATACTGGGTCGAGGCGCCCCATGTGTTCATCGCGGCACGCGCATGGCTGCCGGGCTGGCCCCAGCGGGAGGTCGCCAGAGATTACGAACTCTGGTTGACCCATATCCGCAACCATTCGATCTGGGGAGAAGAGTGCCGCTGGAAAAACGGCGTGGACGGGGAGGTCCCACCACCATCCTGGGCGGCGGGAATGCTCGCGGTTCTGCAGGGACGGGAGGACGGCATTTACCTGATCGACTGGGAACCTGCTGAACTCGGTTCGGCCACCTACGATCGTCGAAGCGGGGTGTTGCAAGTGGAATTGGATTCTGAAAAGCCGTTCTCTCTGCTTCTTCATTCTCCCCGGGAGATCATCTCGGCACCGGGAAAAATCACTCCGGAGCCGAACTCCTGCTACAAAATCGATATGCCAAAAGTTTCCGGCCTGGTGAAGATCGCTTTTCGCATCGGATCCGATGACGGAAATTCTTCCGGAAGCGTTGGGAGGAAACCTGGAAGTGTGTCCGGGAAGCGCTGATTTCTTTGAAAATCCCCGGCGGCATGCTTGTTTTTTTTCCTGTTTTATGTTATAATGCTGGCAATTCAAAATGAGACGGTATCAAAATTCCATGACGAAAAGGGTTTCTCTGAATGATGTCGCAGCGCGCGCCGGAGTTTCGATTGGAACGGCGTCGCGGGTGCTGAACGGCAATCCCCGGGTTTCTCCGGAGGCATGTTCTTCGGTACAGGAGGCGATCATTGCATTGGGGTACCTGCCGGATCCGGCGGCCCGCTCCATGCGCAAAAAAGAGGCGGACGGTCAGAACGGCGTCTGGTCGGGAAACATCGGTTTTGTAATGCCGGATACCGATGTTTCAATGCTGGAAGTGCCACAAGTCTCCGGTTTGATCAACACTACGCTGCGCGAGTTGACACCGGAGGGATTCCATCTGATGATCGCTTTTCCGCCGGAGAGTTCGATCGTACCTCATATGGTGATCGACCGCAAGATCGAAGGTATGATCGTATTCGGCGAACTCTCCACCCTCCAGATCGAAAAGATCATGGCGGTGATGCCGATAGTGATGATCGGGGACGCGCCGGAGGAGTTTGCGGTATCCACCGTCGGCGTAGACAACCGTCTGTCGATTTTCAGTGCGGTTCAGCAACTTTACAAGGCCGGCCATCGACGAATTGCCTTTGTCAACAACGAGGCGAAACAACTCCAGTTCATGCAACGGCGCCAGGCGTTTCTGGAGGCAGTACAGAAGCTGGGGTTACCGGAATTAACCGCGGTCTCCAATGCGAAAGTACGGACTTTTCCGGTAAAGGCGGAACAAACATTCCCCTGCATGGATTC
This sequence comes from uncultured Victivallis sp., assembly GCA_944389895.1. Taxonomy (GTDB): domain Bacteria; phylum Verrucomicrobiota; class Lentisphaeria; order Victivallales; family Victivallaceae; genus Victivallis. The sequence goes on from CALXOA010000078.1 coordinate 2,062, forward strand.
ACTGGTTGCCCGGCTGTTCGATCAGGAAACGCCCCCCCCAACGGCTCTGCTGGTGGCAAACGACTGGCAGGCCGTCGGCGTTTATCGGGCGCTGGAAAAACGAGGAATACGCCCGGGAACCGACGTCGCGGTAATCGGCTTCGACAACGAAATCAGGATCTGTAACTTATTGTCTCCTCCGCTCTGTTCCATCGAGTATCCGGTCCAGGAAGTTGCCCATGATGCCGTGCAGTTACTGCTCTCGGCTTTGCGGGATCCGGCACATCGGGTCAGCCGGATTCTGACCCCGGGAACCTTGATCCGGCGGGAATCCTTCTGCCCGGCTCCGGTCAGGTGATTCCCCGGGCCGCTCCTTTCCGTACTCATTGCCGAGATCCGGAACCGAAGCAGCCGCAATGAGTGAAGTAACTTTTTTTCCGGGACTTGCAAACCGGAATCCCCGGGATATAGTAGTTCAAACGACCTTCCGTTTTCTCTGAAAACAGTTGCTCAACCCGAGGAGGCACATACCATGGCGGATCAGTACGGCAAACGGATCCAGACGCTGCTGGATCGGATCGAGGAGAAATATACTCCGGCGCGAATCGCCGCCGCGGAGCAGAAATGGCGGAACCTGTGGGATTTCGACACACCGTTTCAGCAGCCGCCGATAACCCTGCACCGGGGGCGCCGCATTGACGGAGTCATACAGTATCCGATGGAGACGACGGAAGAGCGGCGCCGGCTGCTGGAGTTGAAACTGAATGACATTCTGCAGCTCGCCGACATCGAGGACGACTTTCTGCCGGTTCTGCACCTGGATGCCGGAGCCTACATTCTGGCGGAGGTGTTCGGCGGTGAGCGTGTCCGGGAAAACAATCTCTACGTGATTTCTCCGTTCCTGATGTCGGAGGAGGAAATTGCCGCAATGCCGGAATTTGAGCCGGAACGGGAACACTGCTACGCACAGATGGTATTCGACACTCTCCACTTTTTCCGCGAGGAAACCGCCGGGCGCATTCCGATCAACCTCCACACACCGCAGGGTCCGCTGGAAACATTCAGCTGCATGTGCGAAAGCAGCTGTTTCTTCATGGCGCTCCTGGATGATCCGGTCATGGTGACTGCGGCGCTTGACAAGGTCATTGACGCCTACATCTGGTATGTCCGGCGCCAGCAGGAAATTCTCGGCGACAATGCCCGGTTCAACTTCGCGATGAGTTACACACCACGCCCGCGGGGAACCGGAATCGGCGTCGGAGAAGACGTCATGGCCACCATCAGCCCGGAGTGCTTCCGGCTGACTCTGCCGCTTTACGAACGGATCGCCGGAACATTCGGTAAAATCCTCCTTCACTCCTGCGGTAATCCGGTGCACCAGCTGCCGCTGATCATGGAAACCGAGGCGATCAGCGGAATACACTTTTCGCAGGTGGAAGCGGAGGAGTTCATGCCGGGCATCTCCCGCCCGATTGTCGTGCAGTCGCGAAATGACTGGACGGATTTCCGGCAGTTGACGCGTTACGCGCAGGTCGCGAAGGAGTGTAATATCCGCATCGCCTACCAGTTTCAGTCGCTGGAACAGTTCACGCAGGTCGGGGAAGACCGGACCCGTTACGATCCGGCACTGATGCGTGAACTGTTTCTGCGCGCCCGGGAGATCATCGACGCCGCCCACTGCTGACGCGGCGCTCCCGTACATCGCAGGGAGCAGAAGCCGTCCCGTCCGGAGAAGGCGGATAAGGCCGGCTTCCGTTCCGGCAGGCTCAGCCAAGTTTCAGGTCCGGATTTCCGGGGCCGAAATGTTTCAGCACCACCAGCGGTTCGACATCGGACCGGTTGACGATGGTGACCCCGGTCCGGGCTGCCTGTTCCGAAACGAAATATTCGTCACGGGTGAGCTCGCCATAGCGGATCAGCGCCGGAGTCTCCAGGGGCATATCGTTGATGGTGCCATGCCCTTGAAGCGCAATCATCCCGTAAGCTGCGGCATCGCGGATCAACGCACTGCGCCCCGGTTGAATCGTCAGTTCCTTTGCGGAAACCGCCCCGGATTTGTAGCAGATCCACCGGTCGTGGATTCCCGCCTCGGCCATCTCCTCGGCCGGAGCGGCGTCAACCGGGGGCATGAAACGGTGGCGGCGGAACTCCGGATCGGTGTTGAGTTCCCAGTCGATCACTTCGACCAGATAGTCGATATCGCCTCTGCGCTCGGGGGGACAATCCTTCCAGAGCAGCGATTCCGAAACCAGCTGATCATCGGTGAGGCTCTGATACATTGCATAAACGTCGCTCGCGGCCTGCGGCTCGTAGGTGCAGAGACTCCCGGGTGCGTGGAGCACGCCCGGCGGCACATCCCAGCCGGTCCCGGGAACCAGCCGATAGGCTCTGGAGAGGTCGGTGATATGGTTGTCTCCCGCGGTGAAGCACTCAAGCGCCCGTCGGACCTGATCACGGGTGGTTCCCGGTTCCAGCCCGAAAAAGGTGAATGGAAAACGACCGCCGTAATTGTTCAGTTGAGGCGGGAAATAGTAACATTCCGGCTTCCCTTTCTGTCCGACCAGCCTGGCATGGCACTCCCGATGATGGATATGAAGGGGCAGCGGCCCAAGATTGTCAAAGAATTTTGAAAAGACCGGCCATGCACCGCAGGTTTTCCACAGCCGGTCACCGATCAGCTCGGCCCCCAGTTCCGCCACCGCCTCCGAGAGCGGAACCAGTTCCCCATCGGGGCAGACGACGTGACTGATCCCCTCATTCGGAGCGGTGAGCGGACCGTTGTCGGCGGCAGTGGCGCTGCCCAGCCACCGCTCGTCGAGACCGCCCCGGGCCGCACCGAGCGCATAGTAGTCATCAGGATGAAGTTTGATCCGGCGCCCCGGAATACAGAAGGAACGCGGCACCCAGCAGGGAGCCAGGCGGAAGATGCCTTCACCGGAGGCGAAGGCCGATCGGATGGGGTTCGACATGGTATGAATCTCCTGTTGGTCAAGGTTGCAACGTAAACAATTCCGCATTGTCAAATCGTTCCAGGCGGAGAGTCAGCCGCCCCTCCTGGAAGAGAGATCGTATCTCCCGGCCATCAGAGGCGCGGGTGATGCGCGCCGGGAGGAAGCCATCCGGTAATTTGACGGTCAACTCCAGATCGAAGAGCGGCAGATTGGGCAGTTCCGCCTGAAAATTCACCATTCCAAGCAACAGCGCCTGATCAACGGTCGATTCCAGCACCGTCAGTTCCACCGCCGGCGGCAGATTGCGTGACGACACCACAAATTCCGGCAGATGCTCCCGGAAGAGCGCACGGCCGAACTCCTGCTGGCTCCAGCATCGTTTCGCCAGTAGACGGCCATAGAGATAGATGACTTCTCCGCGGCCGAACCGATGCCGGGTCAACCCGGCGGCTTTCGATACCGGGCCGGGTGGATTGGAGTGAATCGAAGCGTAATGGTCCGGATCGTCCGGCGGAAAGTCGGTCAGGGCAACTCGTCCCGATACCAGTGTACCGGCCCGGGGAACCACCAGCGGCGCCTTTCCTTCAGCCAGAAGCATCTCGTTGCCGTACTGCAGATAGCTCACCTCGCCGGATGTTTCGCCGGAGGCGTCGACTCCGAAAAGTTCCGCCAGCTGGAAGTTACCGTCGGATATCCCCTCCGGAGTGCTGAATGAACTCCATCCGGTGGCGATCAGGGTACCGCCTTCAGAGACGAACCGGCGAATCCTCCGGCACTCTTCGCTGGAAAGATAACGTGCATCGGGCAGAATCAACGCCTTGAGGTCATGGTCCAGTTCAGTCCGGTCGGTGATGACCCGGTAAGGCAGATGAAGCTGATTGAGCAGTTCCGCGCAACCGAGGGCCTCGTCGAGCAGGGGATTGCGGTTTTTATCCATATTGCCGTTGCGGGGCATCGTCAGTTCGGCCAGCGGGGTCCCGTCGAGCTGAGGCTCGATGCAACTCGCCATGGAGAAGTAGAGCCCCACTTCTCCCCGGAGCCGGGGCCGGTGTCCGGCGATCTCCCGTCGGATGGGCTCCAGTTTCGCGCCGATCTTTCCGAGCCGGCGGTAGAAGGCGTCATAGAGGGTACCATCCGGATTGATCGCGTCGATGAAGAAATAGGCTCCGCCGTTCATCAACGTGGTGACAGCATGAAGATAGAGCTCCTCGTCGGATTTGCAGGTGGTATGATCCGCCAGAGAGACGCAGCGGGAGGTCATGAATTCAAACGGCGGCCTGCTGGTATAGGCGGAAAAGACTTTGACTCCGAACCGCTGCTGAAGCCTTCCGCCGTAGAAGTCCCCCGAGGCGTAATCCGCAGCAGCGGCAATGCCGGAACTCTGTCCAAGCCGCCAGCCGTGCAGAACCGGGGAAAACTGGTGGGTGACGGCAATCTCCGGAGCGACACCACGCACCAGATCGCTGAGCTGCCGGGCGAATGCGGCGATCGACTCTTCGCGCCAACGCTGAAACCGGACCCAGCGAAGATCGTTCCAGTCGAGTTTCTCCGGCAATTCCAGGCCCGAGGCGCGCCGGAACCCCTCCCGGCAGCAGGGACAGACGCAGATACGCGGCCAGAAGGTCATGTCGATGAAGAGTCCGGCAATATCATAATCCAGAATCTCGGTGATCTGCGCCCGGCAGAACGCCTGGTAGTCGGGGTGGTTGGGACAACACCAGTGATAGCGGCGGTCTCTGAAAACCCCGTCGGCACTCTTCAACCTCCAGTCGGGATGAGTAATGGCGGCATTGTTGTGATAGACCACGGTATAATAGGCCACCGGTACGATGCCGACGCGGGCAAGTTCAGTAACGGTCTCCCCGAAGAGATCCCGGCCGCACAGGTTGGCGTGCATATGTCCGACCCGGGTGGGATAGTAACAGTTCCCGTTGTGATCGCAGGCGTAAACCATGGCCGATTCAACGCCCGACTCCCGGACCTTCGCCGCATAGTCCACCGGATCAAAACGACTCATGAAAAGCTTTTTCTGATCCGTGATATGGTTATCGATCAGAAGCCTTGAATAGCACATAAACAATGATTTCATCAGAATGCTTCTCCGACAGAGCCGATTTTATGAAAAATATTTACTTCCTTGCCTTGTAGAAAATTCTGTTTATATTATAGTTGAAAAACACCGTCAGAGCATAGAGGAGGAATCAATCATTGTTAGCACAAAACGGGTATTTGGAGCGGGCATACGATTTGCGCATCACCCCGGGAGTCTGCTGGCATGGCCAATGGGTTCCCGGGCGGATTGAGCGCAACCGGCGGATCTACGACTATGAACTGGTACTCTTCAGCCGGGGGCGCGGACGGGTGATCTCCGCCGACGAGGTTTATTACAACTGCGCCGGGACCGTGATGATTCTGCCGCCGGACTGGATTCACTGCACCATCGCGGAGAGCGAAGTGGAGCGCTGGTGTGTCCATTTCGACTGGATGGGGGATTGTTCCGGCCACCGCGACCGGAGTTCGCCGTTTGTCTATCTTGATGCACCGGAACCCTTCGATCGGCGGCAGTGCGCAGCGCCGCCGCCGGAGGAACTCGGAATCGTACTGCCGTTTCTGCGCCGCCTTTCCACCGGGGAAGCCGATCGTCTGCTGGAGCTCCTGCAACGCTATTTCACATCGTCGTCGGCCGACCTGCCGGGCTGGTTCCGGAGGCAGTCGCTGTTGCTGGAGATCCTGGCACTGACCCTGAGCGAGCCGCACGCCGGGGAAGAAACCATTCAGGCGAAGCGCGGCAACGCACGGTTTTTTCAGGCGAAAGGTATCTTTGACGCCCGTTTCACCGAATCGGAGTTGCGCGTCGGAACTGTGGCGGACCAGCTGCTGATCACCCCGAACCATCTTTCGAAGCTTTTCCGCCAGGAGGTGGGAATGTCGGCGCAGGACTATCTGCAGAGCCGCCGGCTGGAACTGGCACGTCGGCTGCTGGTTTCATCCCAGCTCACGGTGGCCGAAGTGGCACACGACGCCGGATTTGAATCCCCCAACTATTTCGCCCGGTTCTTCCGCCGCCGGCTGGGCCTCTCCCCATCGGAGTTCCGGCTGCATAAAACTGTGGAAAAGCAGGAATCGTGATGACATGCCGCAGCATTCGGGCCCCTTTTTTCCCAGTTCCGAAGCGCAGGGAAGTACCCTTTCTCCATCGATATTCTCTTTATTCCATACGGTTTTCGAAATCCCTTTCCGGAGATTGCAGTCGGTGGTTCCGGAACAGGGAGAAGTGCGGTAAAATGCCGGATTTGTGCTAACAATGATCGATTTTACGTCTTCTCATTTCCCCGATCATCCTGTATAATATTCTCCAGAGAACGATCGATTTCACCTCGGAAGGAGAGCGCGACGATGCTACATGGAAAGTTCTGCCGGAGAAAGTTGCCGCAAGAGCGGTTTCGGCATTTTACATTGATCGAACTTCTGATTGTGATTGCGATCATCGCAATTCTGGCCGCCATGTTGCTTCCGGCACTCGGCAAGGCGCGTGAGACGGCGAGGCGGAGCAACTGCACCTCGCAGCTCAAGCAGGTCATGTTCGGCCACCAGCTGTATTCCAACGATTACGACGGATATATTTTCGGCTGGAAGAACGGCAACACATACAACGGAGAAAGCGCGGCAAGCTGGGGCCAGCTCCTCTCTCTGGGGAAATACCTTCCGGAAGCGGTAATGAACTGCCCGGGACAAAAGAAACTGGCAAGTTTCTCCGGTTCTGTTACTTACGGGATTTTTGCCCACCTGCTGGGTACCGGTTACATGAATGACGGTACGGCCAATGCCCGATATAAGACATTCGGAAAATTCTACACGCCATGCGTGGATGGAGCGGACTTCACTCTGATTTACTCTACAAAACTCATGCGCAATGTCAGCCAACTGCATCTTTTTTCCGATACATGGCGGGATCTGACCCAGGTTCCGGCATACGAAGTGGGGTTGCCGGTCTATTGCTACTCCCCCTTGAAGAATGCATCTTTTTATACGGCAAGCATTCATCATGGTAACCGCGGCGTGATGGCCTACGCGGACGGCCATACCGATAATCCGGGAGAGCAGGAACTTCGGGAGAAGGGGTTCACATGTTTTATCGTCAACGGAGTACCTAAAACATACTGAAAAGGAGGTATGATGAAAGAAAAGATGTTATCTGCCGTTCTCCTTGCAGCTTGTCTCTGTGGAGGAGCCGCGGAGGAAGCCGTTTCGCTGAATCAGGCGAAAAACTGGAAACCCATGGGGGCAGTTCCGGTGGAGATTGGTCGTGATGACGCGGAACAGGCGATCCGGTTTTCTGCTGCGAGAGGCGAGGCGAAACGATGCGTAATCTGGCCGCTGTTCGCCCTGCCGGAAAAAGAGACGCTGAAAGGAACAACGGCAATCCGGTTCGAAATGAAATACCAGCCGGAAGGGGGAAACTGGGCTCCGGCGGGAATGATTGTCCTGCCCAAACGGTCGAATGGTTCCGGCGGAGCGATTCCCTTCCGTGTTCCGGCAGCCGGCGAGTGGAAAACCATTCAGGTGAAATTCGACCGCACCCCGGAGGAGATGGCCGCCGTCCACAACATTCAGATACTCGTGGACAGTCCGGCGGACCGCCTGACGGTGTTGGTCCGCAACTTTGCACTGCTCACCACCGATGAAAAAGAGCCTGAACTCCCGGCGCCCTCGAAGAAGAGTCCGGATCCGAAGGAAGAGGCGCGTCACAAGCTTCGTCCGGTCGGGACACCGATCTCCTTCTCCGCCGAACCCGGGAAAAAGCATGTTTACCGCTTCCAGACCACACAGCTCGCCGACGGCAGCTCACACGCCTGGGAAATCTCCGGACTCGACGGCGGGAAAATCGGCCTCTCGGGGAACGCGACCGTTGAGAAAGGCGAACTCTCCGTCGAGCTGACCCTGCCGGCAGGATACTATGAGATCCATTTCCCGGCGCTCAAGCAGACATTCAGCCTCTCCGTCCTGCCGCCGAACACAGGCAAGCCAGACTCCTTTTTCGCCATCGAAGGTCTCCTGGAAATGCGCGATCCGGACGTTTACGACAGTTGCCTCGCATTCCTGGCGCGTCATGGCATTCTCCACAACCGGGAGTGGGCTGACTTCGCCGCAATTCATTTTCAGGAGGGAGCCTACGACGATCAGAATGCGCCCTTCTTTTCCGCCGCAGGAAAGAAGGGAGTTCGTTCCGTTTTTGTATTCAATGATTTTCCGCTCTGGACCGATGCAATCACGGACCACTGGGGACGAAAATCCCTGCCGTGGAAACTGGTCGGTCTGGATTCCGCCATTGAAAAAATGCTTGACAACCGCAAAGCCGGTGTGGAAGGATTTCATATTCTGAATGAATACGACGGAGCGACGAATTTTCCGGCCGAGGCCTGTCTGCCTCCCCTTAAAACCGCGGCCTGGAGTGTCCGTGACCGCGGGGAGATCACCCTGCTGGGTGCCGCTTTCTGCAAAGGATCCACTCTATCCGAACGGGAAAGCATCTCCGGCGGTATGCTGGACTTCATCGACGTCTTCTGCATCCACAACTATACCGAACCGGAACGACTGATCTCCTATGTACAGCAATATCGCAACGATATGAAAGATCACCCCAAGGGTCAAATGCCGATCTGGATCACCGAGACCGGAAAAGCGTGGTCCCGTGGATTGAAGGAGGCCCCCAAACAGGCCTATGGCAACACCATCAACAACCTTCGTCCCCGGCTCGAAGAAGATATGACCAGTGCTCTCTGGATTACCATGAAAGCCGTGGAGGCAAAGGCCTGTGGAATCAGCCGCTATTATCCTTTTGCCATGTTTTTCTTTCAGGAAAACAACAACAACTTCGGTATGCTGGACTATTACAGAACACCACTGCGGTCGATCCACTCCTACGCGTTTGCCGCAAACCTGCTTTCCAACCAGGAGTATCAGGGAGACTGGAAACATAATCCGGCCGGGCTGCATCCCACCCGTGTATTCTCCGACGGCACGCAGGCGGTTGCCGTATTCTACGCCGGCAGGGACGGGACCGGAAAGCACACCGTCTCCATCGACGGTTTCCCCTCCGGAAAAGGATATGCCATCGACGGTTCTGAGCTGAAACCGGAAGCCAATCAGCTGACGTTCAACGGAGGCATGGCCTACTGGGTCTTCCCCGCGGAACAACTCACGCCGGAAAGTCTGAATACCGATACCGAATCGATGCGGATGCTCAAGGCCGCCGGGAGTTATCAGCCGGTCGCCCGCCGATACACCCCGTTGATCTACCGTTTCGACTTCCGGAAGAGTGGTGACAAATACACTTCCGCGGGATATTATCTGCCGGAAGATGGTCAACTGCATTTCTCCATCACCAATCTTTCCGATCAGCCCGTGGTCACCAGGCCGCGCCTGACGGTCCCGCAGGGAACGACGGTCTCTCAGCAGCCGCCGGAGTCGCTGGAACTCCCGCCCCGCAGCGAAACGCACTTCACCGTCGGAATCACCTCTCTGGGGCAATATCGCGACACCATCAAACTGGGAGATGCTGAAGATGAGCTCTCTGCGACAACGGTTCCCCTGTTCGACAATTCGCAGCTGAAACCGGAAACCCATGACTTCATGAATCCTGCCCGCTGGCAGAAAAACTCGAATGGGGAACAGACCTTCCGTTTCAACTCTGAAGAACAGGCCATCGAAGTACATACCGACTTCAGCAACAAGCAGAAGCCGGAGGCGACCAACTGGTCGTTTCCGCAGTATTCCTTCAAGCCGGAAGAAAAAAAAGGTAAATTGGTTGCCGTCTCCTTCGACTTCCGATACGAAAACCGGAATGCGGAAAAATCTCCGCTTTTTCCGATGCTGATGCTCTCGTATGTCGATAAGATGTATGAATCCTATCCCATCAAGGATCCCCGGAAAGAGTGGAAACATTACATGATTCCGGTCCGTGAAGGCGACAACGGCAGACACTATGACCTTCTCCGTATCGGCATGGGTTCGGCCGATGATGATCTCAGGTTCTTCTTCCGGAATGTTCAACTCTGGTACGAATAACTTTTCCGGCTTTCTCTTCCCCCGCATCCGCGGGGGTTTTTTTGTCTCCGAAAGCAGGTGTTCCGCGTCGAAGCCGGGCATCCGACCGAAATGATTCTGTCGGATGGAAGGCCGTTCCCGTCACCGGCGTCCACTTCGAAATTCCCCCCGGAGTCAGAGGGGGTTCGACAGGCATTCCTCCCCGGTCTATTTTTCATCCCGGCTTACGGTGGCCGAAGTGGCGCACAATGCCGGATTTGAATCCCCCCAACCAGCTCGCACGTATCTTCCGCCGCCGGCTGGGCCTCTCCCCTTCGGAATCCCGGCTGCAAAAGGTGGAGAAAAGCAGGAATCGTGATGACATTTTGCAATATCCGGCACACGTTCTCCGGTACCGGAGCATCAACCCCCCCCCCTTCCTCCATCGAGATTCTCTCTGTTCCATACGGTTTTTGAAATCCCTTTCCGGAGAGTGCAAACAGGAATGCCCGGATTGGAGGAAGTGGTGTAAAATGCCGGATTTGTGCTAACAATGATCGATTTTACGTCTTCTCATTTCCCCGATCATCCTGTATAATATTTTCCAGAGAACAATCGATTTCACCTCGGAAGGAGAGCGCGACGATGCTACATGGAAAGTTCTGCCGGAGAAAGTTGCCGCAAGAGCGGTTTCGGCATTTTACACTGATCGAACTTCTGATTGTAATTGCGATCATCGCAATTCTGGCCGCCATGTTGCTTCCGGCGCTCGGCAAGGCGCGTGAGACGGCGAGGCGGAGCAACTGCACCTCGCAACTCAAGCAGGTCATGTTCGGCCACCAGCTGTATTCCAACGATTACGACGGATATATTTTCGGCTGGAAGAACGGCAACAAGTACAACGGAGAAAGCGCGGCGAGCTGGGGGCTGCTCCTTACTCTTGGGCAATACCTTCCGCAAACCGTACTGAACTGCCCGGGACAAAAGAAGCTGGCAAGTTTTTCCGGAGACATTATTTACGGCATTTTCAACCACCTGCTGAGTACCGGTTACATGAACGACGGTACGGCCAATGCCCGATATAAGACATTCGGAAAATTCTACACGCCATGCGTGGAAGGGTCGGAATACACGGTGATTTATTCCGTAAAAGCCATGCGCAGCGTCAGTCAACTGCATCTTTTTTCCGATACCTGGTGCGACCGGACCAAAGTTCCGGCGTATCAGGCCGATCTGGCAATCTGGAGTTACTCCCCTCTGGATGTCTCCTTTTATACGGCAAGCATTCATCACGGTAATCGCGGCGCGATGGCCTATGCGGACGGTCACACCGACAACCCCGGAGAACAGGAGTTGCGTGAAAAGGGATTCTCCTGCCTTATGGTCAACGGGATTCGTAAAACATATTGAAAACGCAAAGGGAAGCAACGACAATCCGGTTGGAGAGAAATAAACGATCGTTCTCCTCAAACGGACAAATGGGTTCCCTGTGGAACAATCCCCCGGTACGAACACTCCTTCCTCTGCCCCGCAAATGCGGGGTTTTCTCTTTGAAAAACAGGCGGGAAGAAGCAAATGCAGGCCTCTGCCCCGGGGACGCGGAAGATCCTTCCGCATGAGGGCAGATCTCCGCCGCCCCCCCTGCCTCAAAATCCGGTTGGGATCACAACCGGAACCAGAGCGGATTTGACAGGAACCGTTCTCCGTTGTATCTTCTATCCCGGACCCCTGCCCATGGACAGGTGATTTCACCGCCGTGGAGAGAAAGGGTGCCTTCTTTTTTTCGATATTTTCAAGTTATGCTATGGGAGACACGGCAAAATGAAAAAACAGGCCTTCTGCGGAGGAACCGCACTCTGCCTGCTGGGAGTCATCGTTACGTCGGGAGGGTGTTTCCATCCCGGAGCCGCTGATGAGGGAGTCGCTTTCGAGAATCCCCCGGGTGTCATCATCAACGGCAACCGACGGGTCAATGAATTTGGGAAAAGATTTTTCCGGCCGCGGATGGCCGGCCGCCGAATGCCGGACGGCTCCCTGCAGCTCATGTGGCTGATCGAAGGCTGGCCGGACAAAATGATGGGAGTCCTGGTCAAGCGTCAGGTGGACGGCGAATGGACACCACTGGCAGGAGAAAACGCAGTCATCCTTCCGGGAACCTATCTGGAGCGCGATTGGAAGGCGCAGGGGTTCAATGCCGAACAAAGTGCATTTTATTCCGATGAATTGAAGCGCTGCCTTGATGAGAAAAAGATCCGGTTGATTTCTCCGCAGGAGCAGCTGGAGCTGGCCCGGAAATACGGTTTCGGTCCTCATGACGGGTTGATGTTCATGCGCAACAATCTGTACGCATTTCTGAACGGATTCGGGGCCATAGACAACCAGCCGGTCGAAGGCGCCCTGTACGGTCTGTTCGGCGTGGGAGAATCCGGCAACGTCGACCGGAAACCATTCGTCACGTGGCGCAATCTGCCACTGGAGAAACAGGTGGTTCCACTGCGCAATTTTACTTTTACGGTGAATGCCGGCACCCGTTTTCTCTGTTGGGAAATTCCGGAAGAGCTGGTCAACGCCTACGCCATTGCCCGGTTCGAGGTATACCGGAAGGAGAACAACGAATGGAAGCATTTTGCCCCGGCCCACCGTAATCCCTTTGAAGCCGGAGCCCGATACCAGCTCTGGAATCCTCTTGACAGCGACCACCCGGATCCGGAATTCAAGTTCGTTCCGAAAAACATCTTCTACGATCCCCTGCCAAGTACGGAAATGAAATTTCCCTCTTCCCGGTACGGTAATCTCTCGGAACTGGAACTGACCTCTTCCCGTAACGAAACGGATGGAGCAATTACGCTCTCCTGGCGGATCGATACGAAGGACTCCGGAAAAATCGCTCACTTCAAACTGGAGCGGAGTGAAGATTGGGGAGAGTTCATCGTCCTTGCGGAGACTCTTGATCCGGCGGAAACCTCTTTCACCGACAGAACCGTTCAGAAAAACGGTGTGAAATACACCTACAAACTTACCGCCGGCCTGAACAACGGCGCAAGGAAGGTGGAGGAGCTCGAAATCTCCCTTCCGGATGCGCAACAGGGCGGGCTGTAGCTTCCCACTGCGAAGAAAGCAACTTTCAAGGTGCCGGCCGGGATCTGAGGGCAAAAAAAATGGAGGCGTGGACCGGAGTCGAACCGGTCTAAACGATTTTGCAGACCGTTGCCTAACCGATTGGCTACCACGCCTCGTAACGAGATAACCTAACATAACCCCGGTTTCGGGAAATGTCAAATCCGAATCTGCGGAAACAGGGGAAAAAAACAGCCTCGCAGGGATCCCCCCTTGCCCCGGTCGCACCGGAGACACATGCCGGGGTGTGATCCGGATTGCAAAACCGGCGCGAAAATGCTATATTGAGCCACCGTCCGGCAGTCAGGAAACCTGAAAGGCGTCATGGATCCGTTTCGCGAACTCTGTAAACTCACCACACAGGCGATCGTCAAATACCAAATGATCGCCGCGGGTGATCGTATCCTGGTCGGGTTGTCCGGCGGAAAGGATAGTTTCGCCCTGCTCCATGTGCTCCATGAACTGGCCCGGCGCTCTCCGGTCAAATTTGAGCTGATCGCCGCCACTTTCGATCCCGGTTATCCCGGATTCAACGCTTCCGGCATCGCCGCCTATTGCCGCGCCCGCAACTGGCCCCATGAGCAGATTGCCCTTCCCATCGCACCGATCCTCGCGGAAAAGAAATTCACAGACGCCCCCTGTGTACTCTGTTCCCGGTTACGACGCGGAAAATTGTACGGTCTCGCCGCGCAACTGGGGTGCCGGAAGCTGGCGCTCGGCCAGCATTTTGATGATATCGCCGCCTCTTTTCTGATGAGCCTCTGCCGGGGGCAGGGCCTGACCACCATGGGACCGAATGTGCCGACAAATTCGACGGAAAAGCTCCGGATCATCCGTCCTTTTGCAATGGTCCCCGAATCACTGATCGTCGAATGCACCGGAAGATGGGAGTTGCCCGAAGCCGGGAAATGCCACTATGAAAACCGGCTTGCCGCGGGCGACCGGGCCGCCTTCCGGCGGCTGATCGACGACCTCGCCGAACGCATCCCGAACCTTCGCAGTCAGATGCTCCGCTCTCTGAGCAACCTTCAACCCGGTTATCTGCTCGACCCCCGTTACCTCGTCCCGGATGATTTTGACGGAAAAGTGACGGATAATCCGTCATTTGAGCCTCAGACCGGCGAAGATCCAAGCTGATCCCCTTCCGCTATTTCGCGGCGTCGAGCCGGACCAGCGGCAGGCGCAAATCCTCGCTGCGGTCATGGGCGATCCGATAGCGGTTCATCACCCGCGGCGTCGCTTCGCGGACCTTTGCGATATCAAGAACAATCCGGCCACGGTTCTTCAGACGGATATCGAGAAATCCCTCCTGCTGACGATCGACAAGATCGGCGAGCTGGCGCAGGCCAGTGATCTTCACACCGTTGACCTCATCGACCAGCACCGCGCCGATGCGCTGGTAACCGAGGTTGATTTCGTCGGCGAGAATCATTGAAATCACAACCAGCTCATCGACTCCGGGCTTGCGGCTCTCCCCGAGGTTGACGGCAAGCTGAACGGGAATATTGTTGAAGTTATCCCAGGTGTCAAGATAGTTCATCGAAAGCGGTGTGAAAACAATCCCCCCCGCCATGTAATAGGTTGGATTCACGTCGAAGACCTGATTCGGAATCCGGTAGGGGAATTTAACGGTCCGGGTGGATATTTCAATCTCGCTGCCGTCACGCCAGACCGTCAGGCTGCACGGCGCACCAAGCTGCTTCTCCCAGAAGAGGCAACCGAAAAAGAGCACTTTCCCGCGGCCGAGATCGATGGTGGCGTCGTTGGCGATCCGCCGGCCGTCGACCGCCATCACGATGTCATCCACCTGGAGCGGCACCTTCTCCTTCAACAGTTCGGGCAGCTCGATCACCAGCACGCCGGAGCGGTCGGCGGGAAGCTTGAACGAGGCGCGCAACTCCGAATTTTCCATCGACTGAAACCGGAACGGCACATCGGGAAAACCTTCCAGTTTGCCGTCGTCGAGGTCCGTCAGAAAATGTCGCAGCACGGAACACGGAATGATGTAGCCGATGTTCTGCGCAGAAGTACGCCCCTGAAAGGCGACACCGACCACCTTGCCGTCGTGAAGCGCGGGCCCTCCGGAGTTGCCCGGATTGATCGCCGCATCGACCTGGGCGGCCAGCAACACCTTGCCGCTGTGACTGTAGCGCAGCGGTTCGATCCGAGAGAGCACCCCGCTGGTCACGGAGAGGTTGTCTCCGCCGACCGGATACCCGAGAACGGTCACGGAACTCTGCAACGGCGGCAGGTCTGCCAGTTCCAGAGGTTTGATATCGTCGAAAAATCCCGGAGCTTCAACTTCCAGAATCGCAAGGTCGCACTCATGGTTCACCGAAACAACCCGCGCCGGATAACGCGTCTGGTCGCCGATTTTGCGGACGGTGATGAAGGTCGGGTAGGAGACGGCGTGGGCATTGGTGATGATCCGGTTGCCCGGAATCACAAAGCCGGAGGCACTGGAATCCTGCTGCGGATAGTTCTGCCAGGGCATATCGTAGTTGGGCCGGCTCGAAACGGCAAACACCTTGACGACCGCACTCCAATTGGTCTCTTCTCCGGAAAGCACCATCGCGGCCGCCAGCAGCACCAGCAGAAGAAGGTTTTTTTTCATCGGCGGATTCTCCTCAACATTATTTCCGGCACCCCCGGGGCGTTATTCCTCACGGGCACGGCATCACTTCGTGCAGCGGGCGATGGCAACACGGCCGGAGCGGGCCATTTCAACAATGCCGAAATCGCGGACCAGTTCAATGAAATTGTCAATGCGGTCGGATTTTCCGGCCACCTCAACCGCGATTTCCCCCCGGCTGACCGAGACGATCGTGCCGTTGAAGATCTCGACGAGCTGGATCAGCTGCGACTGTTCCTCCCGGCTGGCGGTTTTCAACTTGATCAAAGCCATTTCCCGCTCGATGAAACGGCTTCCGGTCAGGTCATCCACCCGGATCACATCGATCAGTTTGCGCAGCTGCTTATCGATCTGCTCGAGAATCGCCGAATCACCGGAAGTGACGATGGTCATCTTCGAATAGTGCGGATCCTCGGTTTCATGAACGGTCAACGACGAGATGTTGTAGCCGCGGCCGCTGAAAAGCCCGGCCACACGGGCCAGGACGCCGAATCGATTCTCCACCAGCACGGAGATGGTATGCTTTTCCTGATTGTCCATAACAGTACCTCTAATTGAAAATTGCTTCTCTTATACAATGATGTCCCATTCCGGAAAATGCAACCGGCGGGGAAGTTTTCCCATCTCCGCGGAGAAGGGACAGCGCCGCATTTTCCGCCGGAATCGCCACACTCCGGCGGCCCGGAAAAGGCAGACCTGCTACTTCGTCTTCCTGCCGACGAGATCGATGACATCCACCCATTCGACATCCGGGTCGGCACTCAGCAGCGCGATCTTCTCCTCGGTTCTCGCCCACAGCGGAGCATACTCAAACATCTCGTAACTGTGCCCCCAGAAATAAAACACGCCGCCGGAACGTTTCGCTTCCTCGAAAATCTGCCAGAACCGCCAATCCTGAAAATGGCAGGAAGGCGCCAGCAACAACGGCTCCTCGCAGGGAAGAACCGTCGCACTGTTCGCAGTGGTGCGCCCATAGGCAAATCCCGCTTCACGGAGCGCCATCACCGCCTCCGGCGTATGGGCGCCGCACGGCCAGGCAAACCCTCTGCACTCCTGCTGAAACAGGTCTTCGAGGAACTTCCGGGCGTCAACCGCACCGCGGACGAATTTCTCCAGCGGCTCCGCGGTGGCAACCTCATGGGCCATGCAATGGGAGGCAACCTGAAAACCTCCGTAGACTTCGGTGAGCTCATCAAGCCCGATCCTGCCGCCTAGAAACCCCTTGTGGCTCCACCCCGGCATGTCTCCGGTCTGCCAGCTCGGGCGGACCCTTCCCGGTCGAAAGATTCCCGGGCAGAGGTTGAAGGTGGCTTTCGCTTTGTATCTGCGCAGAATTTCAACCAGACGGGCATCGGTGGCGACGCCGTCGTCCCAGCATTGAGCCACTCTGACTTTCGGCATGGCAGACATCTCTCCTTTTTCCGCTGAACTTTTCCGGATTCATCCTGATTAATTTACAGCGGAAAGCGTCTTTTTGCCACTCGCTTCCAGTAAAATCAGACGTAAAAATCGCGCGGGAAGGAGCCGGACATTTCAGGCGCCGGCAGTCTGTCCGCCGTGCCGGACGATCTTCCCCAGTTCAAGATAGACCACATCTTCACAGATATTGGTGGTGCAGTCGCCGATCCGTTCAAGGTGTTTTGAGATGAACATCGCATCGATGTATGTCGCGGCAAACCCGGGATATTTTGCGATCAATGCCAGTGCCCGCCTGAAATTCTCGCTGTTCATGCGATCCACTTCCACATCGAGTTGAATCGCTTCGTTCGCCTCGAGGCAGTTGCGCGCCACCAGCGCGTCGAGCGCCTGTTTCAGCATCCGGCGGACCAGCGTCACCTGGGGTCCGAAATCAATCAACTCCCCGGGGACCTCGTCGCGTTCCGCCATCTCCACCGCCCGTCTGGCGATATTGACCGCCAGATCGCCGATTCTCTCGAGCTCTCCGTTGACTTTCAAAAAGGTGATGATGTAACGCAAATCTCCGGCGACCGGCTGATGAAGTGCGAGAATCTTCAGACACTCCTCCTCGATCGTGATCTCCTCGCGATCGAGTACGCCGTCATTTTCAATCACGGCAAGAGCAAGTTCGGCGTCTCTCTGCATCGCAGCCTCGACCGCCTGCCGGACGGCGGTTTCCGCCCCGGTGGCAAGCGTTCCGATCATCCGTTTCAGGCGGTTGATTTCCCGGGCAAGATGTTCTCTCATGATATATATCTTCCTATCCGTTCATGATGAGTGATTTCAATTCAAGCAGCGAATCAGAAACGACGGCATGTCCGTCATTTCTCCGTCGTTTTTCCGCCGGATCATCCGAAACGACCGGTGATGTACTCCTCGGTTTTTTTATGGGACGGATTGGTGAAGATCCGGTCGGTCGTATCGTATTCGATGATCTCTCCCTTATAGAAAAACGCCGTGTAGTCGCTGATGCGGGACGCCTGCTGCATGTTGTGAGTGACGATCACCACGGTGAACTTCTCGCGCAATTCCAGAACCAGATCCTCGATCTTCAAAGTTGCAACCGGATCGACGGCGCTGGTCGGTTCATCCATCAACAGAATTTCCGGCTCGGCGGCGATGGCGCGGGCGATGCAGAGCCGTTGCTGCTGACCGCCGGAGAGGGCGAGACCGCTCTTCTTCAATTTATCCTTGACCTCATCCCAGAGGGAAGCGCCGCGGAGTGCGTTTTCGACCCGGTCGGCGATCTCCGAGCGCGAAAGCTTGAAGTGGAGCCGCATCGGATAGGCGATGTTGTCGAATACCGACATCGGAAACGGAGTCGGTTTCTGAAAAATCATGCCGACCTTGCGGCGCAATTCAAGCACATCCACGTCAGGAGAGAGAATATTCCGGCCGTCGATCAGCACCTCCCCCTCGGCACGCTGGCCGCGATAAAGTTCATAGATGCGGTTGTATACCCGCAGGTGGGTCGACTTGCCGCATCCGGAGGGGCCGATCACCGCGGTAATCCGGTTCGCCCGGATGTCGAGGCAGTTGTCGAACAGGGCCTGATGGCCGCCGGTATAGAAAAAGTTGAGGTTGCGAACCGAAATTTTGACCGGCGCATCCCCGGTCTTCGCTTCAGCGTTCATGATGTTTCTCCTTGAAGATGATCCGGGTTGCGATGTTGAGCAGCAGAACCATCATCGTCACGATCAGCGCCGCGCCCCAGCCGGCGGCGTGCTGCTCCTCGAACGGCGAATTGGTCGAATATTCGGTGATCAATACCGGCAGATTGGCGGTCGGGCCGGTGAAATAGTTGCGAGGCCAGCCGTCACTCCAGAGCGCGGTGAAAAGCAGAGGAGCCGTCTCGCCGCTCACCCGGGCGATGGCAAGCAGGATCCCGGTTACCAAACCTCCCCGGGCGCTGCGACAGATGATCCGCACCGCCGCCCTGGCCCGGGTGGTTCCAAGGGCCAGGGCCGATTCGCGCAGGGAATCCGGTACCATCAGAAGCATATCCTCTGTGGTTCGCAATACGACCGGAAACATCAGAATCGCCAGGGCAATCGATCCGGCAAGTCCGGAGAAACCGCCGGTGGCCACCACCACCAGCGCGTAAACGAAAAGGCCTACCACGACGGAAGGCATTCCCATCATCACATTTGCCGAAAAGCGAATGGCATCGCCGAGCCGGGTCCCTTTCCCGAACTCAGCCAGATAGATGCCCCCGAGCAGTGCCGGCGGGATTCCCATCACCGCCGCGCCAAGCGTAATCAGAAGGGTACCGAGAAGGGCGTTGGCAATACCGGGATCCGGCGCGCCCCACGGTTTTGACGGTTCGGTCAGAAACGTCCAGTCGATCACCCGGGCTCCCCGGGAAACAACCGTCCAGAGGATCCAGATCATACTGGCGACCGCGACTGCCAGAGCAAGAAGAGACAGTATCCTGACAATCCGATCCACGAGTTTGCGCCGGAAAAGGCCGCGCCGTTTATCTGCCGCAATCGAAGTCATTCTCATTTCTCCCCCCGGCCGGCGCCGGACATTTTCAGATAGTATTGCGCAAAGATCTGCACCCCGAGCGACATCAGCAACAGAAGCAACCCGAGGGCGAAAAGGACCGCCCGCATGATTCCATCGGCCTCCGCGAAGTTGTTCGCGAGCGTCGCGGCGATGGTGGTGCCGCTGGCGTAAAGCGACCCCGGCAGCTCGACCACGTTGCCGATTACGAAAAGGACCGCCATCGTCTCTCCGAGAGCCCGTCCCAACCCGATGAAAATGCCGCCGAGCAATCCGCGGATCCCGTAACGCATCACAATGTCCCGGGCGGTCTCCCAGCGGGTGCAGCCGATCCCGTACGCGGACTCCCGGAGCATCCCCGGAGTCATTTTGAATACGTTGCGCATCACGGCCGACATGTAGGGCAGAATCATCAATGCCAGAATCAGTGAAGAGGTCAGCATGCCGAAACCGTTACCGTCGGTTCCGAAGAAAACGACCTGTCCCAATCCGAGTGTTTCGGAGAGAAAGGGCTGCACATGGTCCTGCATCAAAGGCACCAGCACAAAAAGTCCCCACATGCCGTAAATCACGCTCGGAATTGCCGCGAGCAGATCAAGCGCCTGACTGAGTACCTCACCGATTCCGGCCGGAGCATCCACCAGGTAGAGCGCGGTCACGAAAGCCGGCGGAATTGCAAGCAGCAACGCAAGCGCTGTGGTCAGAAGAGTACCGACAATCGCCGGCAGAGCCCCATAGTGGTTGGAAACCGGGTCCCAGTCGGTACCGATGATGAATCCGGTTCCGAACTCCCGCCAGGCCGGCGCCGATCCCCAGCCGAGCTGAATCAGGAAAGCCGCCAGCACGGCCGGGATCAACAGCGCGCTGCCGATCGCAAGGTACCGGAACAACCGGTCGGTGCGGGCCGGCGACAGGGTCAATCTCTGTAACATTTCATGCTCCGAATCATGGAAGAAAACAGCCGAGCAAGGACACGACGCCGACACTCGATCAATCGTTCACCGGACGACCGTCGACCCGGATCTGGTCTGCCCAGGCGGCCCGAACCAGTTCCACGACGTTTTCCGCCAGCGGCACATAATTGAGTTTCGAAGCGGAAACCGCTCCGGCGGTGTAGCACCAGTCGAAGTAACGCAGCAGAGCTGCGGCCTTCGCGGCATCAGGCTGGTTGCGCTGCACCAGAATGTAGGTCAATCCGGTGATCGGCCAGCTTTCCTCACCGGGCTGGTCGGTCAGCACCATGTAGAACCCTGGGGCGTTTTTCCAGTCGGCATTGGCTCCGGAGGCGGCGAAGGCTTCCGCCGTCGGCGCAACAAACCGTCCCGCCCGATTTTTCAGAATCGCCATGGACAGCCTCGCTTCAACCGCGTAGGTGTATTCGGTGTAACCGATCGCGCCGTTGATCCTGGCGACGTTGTTGCAGACCCCCGGATTTTTCTGCCCGCCGATGCCGACCGGCCAGTTGACCGCGGCCCCGGCACCGACCTTCTCCCGCCATTCGGGGGAGATTTTCGAGAGGTAGTTGGTGAAGATGAAGGTGGTACCCGAACTGTCGGAACGGCGGACCACCGAGATCTTCAGCCGCGGCAGTTTCAGCTCCGGATTCAATGCGGCGATCCGCGGATCGTTCCAGAAGGTGATTTTGCCGAGGAAGATGTCGGCGAGGGTCTGCTGGTCGAGCCGGAGGGTGTTCGGCTTCACGCCGCGGATATTGGTTATCACGACCACGCCGCCGGTCAGCATCGGAAACTGACAGAGACCGGCGGCATCGAGTTCTTCCCGGGTCAGCGGATTGTCGGTTCCGCCGAAATCAATTGTTTTGTCCTTGATCTGATTGATGCCGGCGCCGGAACCGGAACTCTGGTAATTGACTTCGATTTCCCCATCGGTACTCCGGCTGAAGTTGTAGGTCCAGACGCGGTAGACGGGCGCGGGAAACGAGGCGCCGGCACCATTGAGCGAAAGATCGGCGGCGATGGATCCGGCGAGCGGCAACACGGCCGCAAGTGCGATTTTCTGCAGCAGTTTCATGGTTTTACGGACTCCTGATTTGGTTTGCCCGGCGGTATATGAGATTCCTTTCCGGGGGTTCGGCAGATAAGATACGTCCCGATTGTTAGAGTCCGGTTAAGGCCGTGTGAGAGTCGGATGAATCTTGTCCGCGCCGGTCAGCGCTCGCGAAACCGGGTCGGACTGACACCGATGCTGCGTCGGATCACCCGGCAGAAGTAGCTGGTGTCGGAGAATCCGGAACGGCTCGCAACCTCCGCCAGCGGCAGAAATGTCTGCTGCAACAGAGTCAGTGCGTGCTGAATCCGCAGTTTCGACAGGTACTCCGAAGGGGCTAGACACATTTTCGCCTTGAAGATCCTGCGCAACGTCGAACGATCCAATCCCAGCTCCTCGGCGAGGTGGTTCACATTGAGGTCAGGATCGGAGAATCGTTCCCGGCAGATACGGATCGCCGCCCCGATGATACGCCCTTCGCGGGTGGAATCGTCATTGCGCCCTCCGGCCCGCGCCAGAAGCGAAGCGATCACCGCAACCATCTGCCGCCAGCCGTAGGGACTCATCTCAAGCATCAGTGTTTCCAGCTCGGAAAACAGATCATGCGGACAGGGACCGGCGTGAAACCCGGTCCGCGGGTAACGGTAGCTTTCGAAGAACGGCTGCGCACCCTCGCCGTCAAACACCACCCAGCGATATTCCCACGGAGCGGAAACCACCCGATGAAGATGCGGCTCGAGCGGAAGGTGGACAATTACATCATCCGCCCCGAACAATACGGGCCTGCCGTCTATCAGAAACTCGCCGCTTCCGGCGATTCCCCAGAAAAGCTGAACAAAGTTCTTCTCCCCGGCCGGTATTGTTTCACTCCAGCCATCCGGCAGGGTGAAATGACCGATCGAACGGGGATAAAACGGCAGGGGAATATTCGGCAGCGTATTCGGATCAGGACGATGTACCACCCGGGTTTCGGCATACGACCGGACCATTTCCACTCCATTGCCCCCAAAATGCTATTATTGAATCAAAAATACGATTGCAGTTCCGTTCTCCCGCATGATATAGTATAACAGCACACCGCAAAAATACAATTACTCCAAAGGAACGAGAGGACGGAAAATGTCGAAAATCGCGATTATCGGCGCCGGCGGCGTCATCTTCTCCCAGAACTTCATGAGGGACATTCTGCTCGATGAGGAGTTGCGCACCCGGGAGGTGATGCTGATGGACATCGATGCGGAACGGCTCGGGCACGCCGCCACCTTCGGACAATTGATTGCCGGGAAACTGAAGGTTGAAGCAAGATTCCGCACCACCACGGATCTGCATGAAGCGGTTCGCGGAGCGAAATATGTGATCACGATCTTCCGCTCCGGAACCATCCGCCATCAGGAGCTGGAATATGCAATCCCGATGAAGTACGGGGTCGATCAGGTGGTTTCAGACACCCTCGGGCCGGGCGGGGTTTTTCGCGGATTGCGCACCTTGAAACATCTCTTTGAAGTGCTTGACGCGATGGAGGAGGAGTGTCCGGGCGCCTGGCTCTTCAATTACGTCAATCCGATGTCGATGAATACGATCGCGTTGTCGCGCCGGGCAAAGACCGTTCACGTGATCGGACTCTGTCACAGCGTTCAACACACCTCCCGCCAGATTGCCGAATGGCTTGAGATTCCCTATGAGAAGCTCCATTTTGTCGCGGCAGGGGTCAACCACCAGGCGTTTCTGCTGAAACTTGAGGCGGATGGGCGCGACCTCTATCCGGAGATGCGGAAACTTCTCGCCGTCCCCGAAATCTACCAACGGGAAAAGGTGCGGTTCGAAATCATGCGCCACTTCGGTTACTTTCCGACCGAAGGCAGCGGCCACGCTTCGGAGTACATTGCCTACATCCGCAAACGGCAGGATCTGATCGACCGATTCTGTTCCAACGACTTCCCGAAGATCGATGCGGACGGCATCGACTGGGGGACGATGGGGTCCGGCGTCACCGGCGCGTCGGTTGAAATCTGCAGACGGCTTCAGCTCCGGAACGAACGTGACCTTCGAGAGTACCTGGCCGGAACCCGGGAGATCGAGATCAAGCCGAGTGCGGAGTACGGTGTCCAGCTGATCGCCGCGATGGAGAAAAACTACTGTTTCGCGGCTAATCTCAACGTGATGAATCACGGACTGATTCCGTCACTGCCGCCGGAGTGCTGCGTTGAAGTTCCCTGCCTCGTCAACGGTGCGGGTATCCTGCCGACCCGGATGGAACACTATCCGGAGCAGCTCGCAGCGCTCAACCGCGGCATGATCAACGTACAGCTGCTGGGCGCGCAGGGCGCACTCGACGGCGACCGCCGCGCAGTGTTTCACGCGATCGCCGCCGATCCGCTGACCGCCGCAAAACTCGGACTCGATGAGATCCAGGCAATGACGGACGAACTTTTCGAAGCGCTCCGCAGCGAGATCGATCCACGGTTTTTCCGCTGAACCGGCCTCCGGAATCTCAGAACCCGGGGAACCCGCATGATGCCAGATGGCACCGCAGCCGGGCGGCGGAAACCGCGCCGCCGCTGGCGGTGGGAGAAAGTAAATTGAAATAGCTTGAAGCGCTGCCGAGAGCCAGCGTCTGCTCCAGGGGGAGACGGCGGCAGAGCCCGTAGAGCACTCCGGCGCCGAAGGCATCCCCGGCGCCGTTGGCACCGACGATTTCTCCGGGCGAAATCTCACAGGAGGGAACCGTCAGAAACAAGCCATCCCTCTGCAACGCGGCCGCCCCCTCCGGATAGTGGATCACGACAAGCTTCCGGACGCCGCACTCGAGAAGAGATTCCGCAGCCGGGCGCAGCGCCGCCTCGACCAGTCGACCGTCATCACTTCGGAGTTGCCGGCCGGAACAGGCGGACGCCTCGACTTCGTTGAGGAGCAGTACATCGACATGCGGCAGTGCGGCTTCCGCCGCGGCGCGAAATTTCTCCGGAGCTTCCGAAACGAAATCGACCACGGTCTCGTAACCTTTGCCGCGCATTGTATGGAGCAACCGGGCGGCCACGGTACCGAAATCGGGGTCGGTGGCGTCGAGCCGGTCGAGCAGCAGCAGATAACCGAGGTAGAAGAAGCGGGCCGGAACTTCGATTCCCGCAAGATCGGCACAGGAGAGTTCGGCATTGACGCCTCGCCGGTGGAAGAAGGTTCGGCGGCCGCAACCGGACATCACATCGGTGTAGCTGGTGGAACCGCCGGCGGAACGAATCATTCCGGCGGCATCGATGCCGCGGCTCCGCAGCTCCCCAAGCAGGTAATCGCCCTCCTCATCGCAACCGACCCGGCCGGCGGCGTAAAGCGGCAGTTCGGGATCAATCGCGGCGAGATCAAAGAGGATGTTGCAGGGACCGCCGCCGCAGGAACGGGTTTCCGCAAGAATGTTGCAGAGATTCCCCTCTCCCGGCCAGCGATCGATCTCCTTGACCTTGTCGAGAATCCAGTTTCCGGCGGCAATCACCCCCTCACGCATGGCGAACCTCCGCGAAATGCTGCCGGTATTCGGCGGCAAGCAGATGTTCCGGCTCTTCATCCTCCTCGACGGGATCGAAACGCGGGACTCCGTCGATGAAGCAGTTGTCCGTAGTGTCGTCATTCACCATTGAAACTTCTCCGACCAATACATTGCCGGAACCCGGCTCGCCGTAGAAACGGTGAGCGTGGATCGGCTCGAGAGCGACGCTGTCGCCCGGAGTGAGGATGATTCGGTCCCCCGGGGAGAGTTCGCGCCGCAAACCATTGACCGCGATCCGGAACTTCCCGGGAACAAGAACGTTGCGTTCCGGGTCGGCATGAAAGAGTTCAATGATCAGGTTACCGCCGCCGCGATTGATGATGTCTTCGCGCTTGTACCAGTGAAAATGACGGGGGGTGACCTGGTTTTCACGAACCATCATGATCTTTTCGGCGTAGGGTTTCGGGTAAAGGGTCGAACCGGGCAGGCCGTTGCGCAGCGTGAAAAGCAGCAGTCCGGTATGGAGGAAATCCTCCGAACCGAAAGCGGTTACATCCCATCCGAGCTGCAATTCGAAAATTTCGGCGGCATCGGCGACGACTTTCCGCCAGTCGGCGGGCGAAAAGAGTGCCCAGGGAGGCAGTTTGAAGTTCATCTGATCGAAAAACTCAATTCCTTCACGGATGCGGCGGTTGATTTCAGAGCGTTTCATCCCGGGCGTCCTTTCGCATTTGACCGGTTGCAATTATATTCAACGTATAGTATACCGGAAAAAGATCCGGAAATCTCTTGTTTTTTTATCGACTGGTGATACTTTTTTAATATGAAATACCATTTTGAAAAAGTACTCGCTGCACCGGATGAATCGTTCCGGGCGGTGATCGAGGATGGCCCGGTTATCGATTGCGTGTTTCACGTCCACCCGGAGATTGAATTGACCTGGGTGGAATCGAGTTTCGGTTGTCGCTTCATCGGGGAGTCGATAGAGCCTTTTTTCGAAAATGACCTCGTGCTGATCGGCGGCATGGTGCCGCACCACTTCTTCAACCGTGCGGATGACGGTTCCGGACCACAGTGGAGCAGGTTGCGCGTGATGAAATTCCGCCGGGAGTTCTGCGGTACCGGTTTTCTGGAACTGCCGGAGACCGCGGGGATCCGGGCGCTGCTCGACGAGACTCCCGCCGGACTGGCATTTCCGCCGGAAACGGCAACCCGGGCGGCGGAATTGATTCGCCGCCTCTTCACACAGAAGGGCTTGGCGCGTCTGCTGACCTTTCTCGAACTGCTCGAACTGCTCGCGGCTTCACCACGCCGGAAACTCAATCCCGGTCCCGCGGTCGCGGAGGGACAGGAGCCGGATGCACGGCTCAACCGGATCCTCGGTTACATTCACCGCCGCCTCGAAAGCGGGCACGAGGTCACGCTCGGGGAAGCCGCCGCAACCGCGTGTCTGACCGCCCCGGCTTTCAGCAGTTACTTCCGGCGCGCAACCCGGAAACGGTTCATCGATTATGTAACGGAATTTAAATTGAACCGGGCGGCGCTGTTGCTGGTACGCAGCGACCGGGCGGTAGTTGACATTGCACTGGCATCCGGTTTCGGGAACCTCTCCAATTTCAACCGCCGTTTTCTCGCCAGCAAGGGGATGACTCCACGCGAATACCGCCGCCGCTTTCGGATCCCAGCACTCTGACCGCCCATTTTCTTAAAAAAGTACCGGTTCCGCTTAAAAAACAATGGGACGACTGTTTGAAGACGGAGTATGGTATATGGTCGTAGACAAGGATTTTCTCTTCATAATCGAAAGGGGGGCTGTCGCATGTCGCTTGTTTCACTTCGGGAATTGTTGGTGGAGGCGCGTCGTGCCCGCTATGCCGTGCCGATGTTTGATGTTTCCAATGCCGCGATGATGCGTGCCGCGGTGGAAGTGGCCGAAGAGGAAAACTCCCCGGTCATTCTCGCGGGAATTGAACCGGATCTCGAAGGTTCCATGATCGAATACTGGAGTTCAGCCGCCCGGCTCGCGGCTTTCCGGGCGAAGGTTCCCGTTGCGGTGATGCTCGATCACGCGGCGACGCCGGAACTCTGCCGCCGTGCCGCGGATGCCGGTTTTTCCGGCGTGATGATCGATGCTTCCAGCGAGCCTTTTGAACGCAACGTCGAATTGACGCGGCTCGTTGCAACGGAGATGCACCGCCGCGGCGTCAGTGTCGAGGCCGAACTCGGACACGTCGGAGACGGCAGCGCAGGCGCAGGAGAAGCAGTCCTGACCGGTTCGGAAGGTACGCACAGTGTCTACACCGATCCCGCTTCGGTTGCGGAGTTCGTCGCCCGCTCGCAATGTGATGCGCTGGCGGTTTCGATCGGAACGGCCCACGGCGTCTATGCAACCGCGCCTCAATTGAAGATCGACCTGCTGGCCGAGATCAATGCGATCTCTCCGGTGCCGCTGGTGCTGCACGGGGGTTCGGGAACGCCCGAGGAGCAGTTGCGTGCTGCAATTGCCAACGGCATTGCCAAGATCAACATCTGCTCCGAGGTGATGTACGCGTGGCATAAAACGCTGCTGGACGAACTCTCCTCCGCACCAAATCTCTCATACTGGGATGTAACCGCCTGCATGAAACCGGAGCGGGCAATCCGCGAGGTGATGCGTGCGAAAATCCGGTTGTTCGGCAGCAACCGCGCCTGACCGCAGTTGTGATTTTCAATTCCGACGGAACGGGTCGCGGTTTAAGAAATTATGCCTTCCCGGCAACGTCGGCATCAGCACGGACACGAGTGCGACTCTCCGCCGGCAGTTCCCAGGCCGGCGCTAGATGTCGATCAGGGGATTGTTCAACCGCAAATACGGGAAGGATGTACATCATGGATGGAAATCATCTGAAGAAGTATCAGATCTGGTTCATCACCGGCAGCCAGTCCCTGTACGGGGAAGAGACGCTGCGTCGCGTGGAGGAACATTCGCGGCGGATCGTCGACGCCCTGAACCGTTCCGGAGAAATCGCCCTCGACCTTGTCTGGAAACCCACCGTCAAAACCCAGGCGGAGATCACGGCAACCCTTCAGGCCGCCAACCTGGATTCCTCCTGTGCCGGAGTGGTCTGCTGGATGCACACCTTCAGTCCTGCCAAAATGTGGATCAACGGGTTGAAATTACTCCAGAAGCCGATGCTGCATTTGAACACCCAGGCCAACCGCGATATCCCCTGGGCCGCGATCGACATGGATTTCATGAATCTGAACCAGGCTGCCCACGGCGATCGCGAATTCGGTTACCTCTGCACACGTCTCGGCCTCCGTCGCAAGGTGGTCAACGGCTATTATGATACTCCCCGGGTACGCGCCGCAATCGATGTCTGGGGGCGCGTCGCCGCCGCCTGGCTGGATTCACAGACGATGAAGGTCGCCCGCATCGGAGACAATATGCGCGAAGTCGCCGTGACCGAAGGCAACAAGGTTGATGCTCAGATACAGTTCGGTTACGCAGTCGACGGTTACGGGGTTGGTGATGTGTTGAAATTCATCTCGGCGGTCTCCGATCAACAGGTCGGGGAGCTGGTGGAGGAGTATTTCGATCTTTATACGGTGCCTGAACGATCGGAAGCGACGATGAAATCGATTCGCGCCGCCGCCCGTCAGGAGATCGGCATCCGTGACTTTCTGGAAACCGGCGGTTACACCGCATTCACCACCACGTTTGAAAATCTGTATGGCTTTGATCAGCTTCCGGGGCTGGCGGCCCAGCGGCTGATGGCCGACGGGTACGGTTTCGGAGCAGAGGGAGATTGGAAGACCGCCGCGCTGCTCCGTACCATGAAGTTGATGGCTGCAGGCAGGCGCGGTGGAGTCAGTTTCATGGAGGATTATACCTACCACTTCGAGCCGGGACGGGAACGGGTGCTGGGAGCGCACATGCTTGAGGTCTGCCCCTCCATTGCCTCCGGACGGCCAAGCCTTGAAGTGCATCCGCTGGGGATCGGCGGCAAGGCGGATCCGGCCCGCCTGGTGTTCTCCACGCCGCCGGGAGAGGCGATCAATGCGACGATGGTGGAGTTCGGTTCGAACTTCCGGCTCGTGGTCAATGAGCTGGAAATCGTCGCGCCGGATGCGCCGCTCCCGCAACTTCCGGTCGCAAGGACGGTCTGGATTCCGAAGCCGGATCTCGCCGAAGGCGCAAGGCGGTGGATTGAAGCCGGCGGTGCGCATCACAGCGTGAATGCCCCGGCGTTGACGACGGAATTTATGGAGGATTACGCCCGCATGGCCGGCGTCGAGCTTATTTTGATTCGCTGAATCAAAAATCACCGCGTCCTCTTTCCGGAATCTCCCCTCCCGATCACCCGGCGGGCAACCCGGGATGATCAGGAACTTCGCGGCAGGAATCCGGTCACGCCTCCGGACGGCACAAAAGCAGAGTGACGCTGCGGGCCGGAAGCCGGATCTCCTTCGTCTCCTGCTCCGTCGCCTTCCGGTAATGGATGGCGATCGGCTTGTCCACGGCGGTATTGACCTCGGAGACGGAGGGGGCGGTCAGGGTGTAGATGTGCTCCACCGTTCCCCCGGCGAGGTCGAGTGTGACATCCCGGTCGGTGTCCGGCAGACGGTTGGTCAACATGACGTAACGCCTTTTGTCTCCTTGAACGGCAACCGCGGAGAGAGAGAGCTTCCCGTCGAACGCGGTTCCTTCTCCCTGCAACTCATGGCCGATCACCCGTCCGCCGAAGGGAATGAGTTTGTAGAATTTGAAGAGTTCGGCAAGTCCGGTCGCATAAACCTTTCCGCTGTAGGGATCCGGATAGAACATCCCCCAGGGACCGCTTGAGCACGCATGCATGGTCATGGCGGCTATTTCCGGGCGTGCCAGCATCCGGTTGAACCACTCACTGACGGCCAGACATCCCTGCAACGCATGGGTCTTGTACCATGAATTTTCCCAGCGGCCCGGTTCACCGTCGGGCCAGAGACCATGCTCGGAGACAAAGATCCGGATTTCCGGATTGGGACCGGCGGCAATGTCGTCGCGCAGTACATTCAGGTATTCCTCGATGATGGAAATCGGATATCCGTGATAGTAGGGATGAAATGCGAAATAGTCGATTGGGTCCGCAAGCTCGGCAAGCAGTGCGCGATGCCACTCTTTCCAGTGTTTCGTCTGTGTCTCATGCCACGGCGCAGTGGCGGCATGCGGAGCGAATTTCGCATCGGGAACCACCGATCGGATCGCAGCCATGACCTCCCGGCAGGTACGAACATAGGCTTCAGGAGTAAGTTTCTGCGAACTCCAGTCGGTTTCGTTTCCAAGTTCCCAGATGGCAACCCGTACCGGTTCCGGCAATCCCCATTCGATCCGCTTCTTTCCCCATTCGGTCGAGGCATCTCCGGTCATGAACTCCGCGATTTCACGCGCCTGTTTCACGCACTCTTCGTCGCCGACGCTGACCATGATGTCGAACTGCGCCGCAGGATCGACCGCGAGAACGGCGCGGATGGTTTCAACCGGTCCCGTCACCTGAATCCGTTCCGGCGACCACGAGGCTTGTTTGTGCTTGACCCGGGCGTCCAGCGGCCCGGTGGAGTATTTCCAGTTGTCCTTCAGAATCCAGAGACGGTTCAACGGCAGGGGGACACCGCGGGCAACCCCGGGGAAGTCCGGCAGAATCTCCGGATATGGTTTGCCGGGCACTGCAGCGGCCATGCTGATCTTATCCTGGTCGGCGAAATCATAGGAGAGCCCGAACATGCTTCCGTCATACGAACGGAGCTGCCGGTCAGGATACAGCCGCAATCCGGCCGGAAGCTCCTTCGCGGAATGCCCGATGTTCTCCTCAAGATGGATGTTGTCGTATTCGTGTCCGGCTCCGATTTCCTCTCCGGACCAGAGCGTCGGCATCAAGCCGAGAAGGAATGTAATCCACCATGCGGCCGTTTTCCGTAGAAAAAATTCAGTTCTTGTCATAATACCAGTCATCCTTGTTCTGAGTCGAATCGGGCCGTTCATTGCGTTTCACGTGGCCGACATGACCGTCTACATAGGCGGTGTTGGCGCCGTTGGCGTGTTTGGCCGCAATGTTGTTGCTCGTGCCGTTGTACCAGTTCCACAGCGCCCAGTCAGCGGCATCATAGTAGGCGTCGTTGCAGATCGAGTCGATGAGGAAAATCAACCGCGAAGGACGACGTTTGGCCTGTTTGAACGAAGTGAAGTTGGCCGTCACACCATCCAGCGTATAACCGTACTGAGAGTGGTTCATCGCATAGGATTCATTGTTTTGCTTGAGGGAACTCGGGCATCTGGCGATGCCGTAACCGAACCACTCCCACAACGAATCCGAAGTGGGGCGCGGCAGAAAGCCGGTCCCGGCAAGCACCAGCCAGTGCGGAGTGTTCACCCGGTTGGCCCCATCGTAAATCATGGTCAGTTTATTGCGGGCGAAATTCTCGAAACTCTGCTCATACATGATATGAGCCGTCATGAGCTGCTTGAGGTTGTTGGTACAGGCTGTGGCTCTTGCCCGCTCACGCGCCTGGTTCAGCGCCGGCAACAGCATGGCTGCGAGAATTGCGATGATCGCAATCACGACCAGGAGCTCGATGAGTGTGAATTTGCTTTTCATAAACAAATCTCCTTCTGTTTACTTCAACAAAAACGTATCGTTGACGATGGTCAGAGAATTTTCCTTGAGAGTATGCCGGATCACCCGGCCGCCGCGCCACCCCTCCGGCAGTTTCCAGACCAGCTGAGAAGCATGCGGAGCGATGTGAACGATGGCGAACTCGGTTGCATGTTCCGGAACCGGATTGCTGAAGGGAACCGGATTGCCGGCTTTGTCGAGAAACGTAAATTCAAGTACCCGGCTTCCGGGCGACAGCTTGACCCGGGTGGCGGGAAGAACGGCAATATAGGCGATCTTGCCGGTACCGTAGCTCTGAAGCAGGGTGTTGGCGTGATTCCAGCTCTGCCCCCGATACCCGCGCCAGATACCATCTCCGGCAAGATTGAGAGCGCCGAGGGGAAGTTCCCGAACCTCTTCCGACCATTCCCCTTTCTTTCCGACGGTGATGTTCCTGTATCCGGAGCCGTTCGGATGCAGCGTAAACGTCATGCCCCCGTGGAGTTTGCAGGCGAGCCACGCCCCGCGCGGTACCGGAACGGGAAGAGAGATACCGCCGTTTTCCGTCGGAACGGTCAGAAGCGGCTGGTAATTTTCCGTGATTTCCGCGACCGGGACACCATCCTGAACACCGGCTTTCGGAGCATTCCAGACGCCGTCTTTCCGGTGGTTGCCGGGCAGAAGGCCGGGCGAGCAGTGTGCCGGCTCCCCGAATACGCGAATCGCGACGTTCTGCATTCGGAGGAGATCGGCGCTTTTTCCGGTCTCGGCTCCGCCGATGGCCAGATCGGAGGTGCCTGCGGCTTCATCGCGCAATTTTGCGCCATCGATCGACTCCCAGGGCACCGGCGCGGCAGACAGCACCGCCCCCAGCAGAAAAGCTGTCGAAATGGAGATGAGCTTATGCATATTTCTCTTCCTTTCTGATATCTGAATTTTTTTTCCCGCAGGAAACAACGCTTGAACGCGGAATGAGAGAGGTCGGTATTGTCCGGTGCCCGCCGGGATCGGGATGGCCGGCGATTCTCGCGAGCAGGCGTTCAAAGACAATTCGGGCCAGCATCCTGCGGTCGAGGGAAATCGAACTGAGCTGCACCATTCCGATCCGGCTGAGCAGCGTGTTGTCGATTGCGATCATCGAGAGATCCCGCGGGACGCGGATTCCCCGGTCGGCAAATCCCTGCAGCACGAGCATCGCATCATAGTCGGAAGCGACGATGATTGCGTCAAGCTCCTTCCGGGCCGCCGCCACTTCATGCCCGCAACTGATCACCGCATCTTCTCCTCCCGCCGTGGGAGAGAGGTAACGAAACTCGCGAAACGGAACCGCGTATTTCCGGCAGCATGCCCGGTAGGCGTCATACTTGCTCTGCTGGATCGGGTCGTGAACGAAAGCAAGGCGCCGATGTCCGTGCTCGAGCAGGAGGCGGAACGCCTCATCCATGCCCGGCAGATAATCGAAGCCGACGCTGTTGTAACCGTTGTCGACATCATCGATCTGAATCAACGGATACTCCGGTGGAATCTTCGCCTGCTCGATCATCCGGCGGGAAACTCCCCCGATGAAAATGATGCCGTCGACAGGCGTGGAGTAGAGCTGGAAGATGTTTTCGAATGTCCGCGAATCGGTCCAGTCGGACTGCATCAGGATCGTCTGCAACCCGGCTTGATCCGCCGCCCTCTGGAGTTCCCAGGTGAGATCCGCGAAATAGGGCGAGCGGATATCCTGAATCACAATTCCCACCATCCCGCTCTTCCCGGAAACCAGACTGCGCGCGGAACGGTTCGGTCGATAGTTCAATTTCGCCGCAGCAAGATAAATCCGTTCCCGCGTCAATGGCGCCGCCTTTGAAAGGTTGCCGTTCAACACGGCGGAAACCGCCTGATAGGAAACTCCCGCGAGCTTCGCAACATCCTTGATTGTCGCCATGATCTGCCGTAACTGTTTTATCTGGTAGAACGTTCTACTAACTTCCTATAATTATGATCTATTTTTCCGTAAAAAGCAAGTCTTTTTTTGAAAAAAAACACTTTTTGCCGGTCGTTCCCGTTTTCCGCGTGAAAAAATCGAATCCTGCAGAAACTGGAGGAGGATCCGGTAATTCAAAACCCGCCCCCCCACCACCGGTGATTTTGTTTCTTTCCACAAGATTGTATTCGGCATCTCTTTCCTTCACGAATCCGTTCCGCAACGGAAAACGCCGTGAATCCGCATTTCTGACGGGGGAAAGAACGTTCAGAAAAAAAGAACACTTTTTTTCAGGAGAGTTATGATTCTTTCCGTCGTGACACTTGACAACCGTGTTTCATCTCGGTATAATATTTCCGGCTGACGGAGTTTTTTTTGCGGGCTGTTGACCTGAGCCGTTCAAAAAAATCATTTTTTTTACGATGGCTCCTTGCAGATGATCCTCTTCTGCATCATAATTTGATACATCATCAAGATCGGAAAGATTTCGCAGAAAAGCCTGTGATGATCGGGCGGAAACAACATCCGGCAAAGAAAGGAGCGCAAAAAAAACATGAAAAAACGTGGTTTTACTCTGATTGAGTTGCTCATCGTGATCGCGATCATCGCCATCCTGGCGGCCATGTTGCTGCCGGCGCTGAACAAGGCCCGCGACAAGGCCCGGGGAATCAGCTGCCTCAGCAATCTGAAACAACTCGGTGCTGCAAATAACCTCTACAGTGTCGATTACAATGATCATGTGGTGATTCCCGGCTATGCTTCCACCGAGGTACTCTATCCACGGGACAATAATATCTGGGATGTGATGCTGAGCCGCTACATGAACTTCACAGGTACTTCCAACAACCAGAGTTTCCGATGCCCGCTGGATCCCAATGATCTTTACTACGGAGCTTCCCCTCGTTCCTACTGGATCAACGGATGGTGTCAAGATAACGGTGGGATGAAGGCCACGGAAACCGACAACTGTCGGACCAGCTATGCCCCGGGAGGGAAAAAACTCTCTTCGATCCGTAACGCTTCGCAACTGATTCTGTTTCTCTGCAAGGCTCTGCCGTCGAACGCCGATGCGGGAAGCCATTTTTCGCGCGCGGTGCGTTATGCAACCTTCTGGGAACAGCGTCACTGGTACTGCAGTCTGGTCAACGGTATCAGAGGGCAGGTCCAACATGGCGCGCTCGCATCGAACTACTGCTTCACCGACGGTCACGCCGGTCTGCTCAGCGTCGGCGAAGAAATCGGCAACGTGAGAGTTCCGGTCGAGCGCCACTGGAAAGTCAACAAATTCTGATTTTTCTACGGGGAATATACGTTCACCCCCGGCATGTAACAACAGAAGTCCGGTGGAACTCTGACCGGACAGGAATTAAAAAAGGAGAGACGATGATGCATTCCGCAGGGATTCGGCATCTTTGTGCCGCCATGTTGCTGGCGGGTGGATTCGCAGTTGCGGCGGCGGACCGGGAACCCTCCGAGTACGCGGAAGATGTCGGCAAAGTTGCCGCCCGTTTCGAAGCACTGAAAGCGAAGGGCGGCGAATCCAAAGCTCCCGCCGGAATACTTGAGACGGCCCAGGATCGCGCCGCAGATAACGCGGTATATCCTCTGCTTTACTCCGCGAAAAAAAGGATGACCGGTGTGCTTGAGGACTGGAATGACATTCCTTTCGCCGGAAGAATCTCCTTTCTGAACACCAGCCACGCCACTTTGCCGGAAGGCCTCGAAGCGTATTTCAAAGCGTCTGTTTCCGACGATACGCTCTATCTTCTCGCCGTAGTCAAAGACAAGGTGCTGAATTTCGGCTTTCGCCCCGCTTACAACAGCGACTGTTTCGAGTTTTTCCTCGACCCGTTCTTTGCCCGGCGTACCACACCCGACGATTCGCATATCCAGGTTTTCGTGACCGCAGCGGACCGGGAAGGAACGAAGTTCGCCGCAGAAGGAAAGATTCCGGTTGCGGTGAAACCGGTCCCCGTGCCCGGCGGGTGGGGTGTCGAAATGGCGATTCCGCTCGAGAACGACTACTTCAAGGCATCGGTTTACGACGGTCTGGCAATCGGATTCAATATCTGTTACAACAACAATGACAACGGTACCGCGCGACAGCAGAAGATCGGCTGGAGCGGAATCGACCGGGACGACGGCTCCTGGAACAATCCCTCCCTGTTCGGCGTTCTTGAAGTGGTCCGGTCCGACGCCCGATCGGTCATTCCGGTCAGGGAGGGCAAAGCGATCGAGCAGAACCGGCAGCGGCGCCGTGCCGGAGAGACCATTGCAGACCAGTCGATTCTCGCGAAATACCGTCCTTCTCCGGCAGTTGTACGCGGTTTTCAGTCGGGAAATCTCCGCGACGGGCAATCTTTCCGGGATATGGTGAATGACTGGGGAGCCAACGCGGTCCGACTCCAACTTCACGGCGTCGGCCCACGGCCGACCTGGACCCCGGAGAATTTCCCGGTCTTTCTCGATCGCCTTGAGAAGATTGTACAGCAGGCCCGCGCAGCGGGGATCAAGGTGATTCCGGTCGCCTTCGAAGTTCCGTGTGAACTCGGCGGTCGGGAGATGTGGGAAGTCCCCGGTGTTGAGGAAGGTTTCCGGAAATACTGGGTGGAAATTGCGCGGCGGCTCGCACCTTACCGGGATACGATCTGGGCCTATGACCTCTATAATGAACCTCTTGCCCGCGCCCAGCTGCCCTATGCGCCCGTCGAATGGCGACAGATGGCGCTCAACATCATCCGGGCGATCCGCGAAGTCGATCAGGAGTGCTGGATCGTCTACGAAGTCGGTCCCGGTGGAGGCTGGCGCGGCTTTGAAGACCTGACACCGCTGCCGGACCCGCGGATCATCTACAGTCTGCACTTCTACGAGCCGGGAGCGTTCACCCATCAGGGAATCGCCGCCACCCAGCTGCAGGATCCCGGGCTGCTTGCGAAAGCGCAGGAGGCAACCGGAGTGCGTTATCCGGGAGTGATCGGCGGAATCCGCTGGGACCGCGATCATCTCGAAAAATCTCTTCAGCCGGTGATCGACTTCCAGAAGAAATACAATGTTCCGATTTTCGTGGGAGAGTTCAGCGTGATCGCCTGGGCTCCGGTCGAGTGTTCGACCCAATATCTGAAGGATGTCACCGGTATTTTCGACAAATACGGCTGGAGTTGGACTTATCATGCGTTCCGCGAATATCAGGGGTGGAGCCTTGAACATGAGGATGGGGTGGTCCGCGCCAACGCAATGTTGAAAATCGTTCCGGAAAGCGCCCGCGGCAAAGTGATGAAGGAAGTTTTCAAACGCAATGTGAAACAGTAGGAAAGGAGTTTCCGTGATGAAAAAACAACTGATCTGCCTGCTGGCGACGGCAGCGGCACTCCTGTGCGCCGCCGGAGAGCCTCTGGCCCCCGAAATCGATGTCGCGTCGACGGCGAACTGGAGCAAAACCCGTGGAGCAACGTTCAAAGTAGAGGATGGCGCGGTCGTGATCGACGGTTCCGACTGGGACAGCAAGATTCTGCGCAACGTCATTCTGACGCCGGAAACCTTCTACACGCTGCGCGGCAGCGGTCGCGGCAAGACGATGGTACGACTGCAGACCGGCTGGGGAACCGGCGATACGGTGGCTGGTTTGAATCTCTCCGGCGATGCATGGCGCGACGAAGAAATCAGGTTCCGGACCCCTGCCGGCAACGGCAGGTTCTCGTTGTCGATCCAGGTCAACGCTGAGAAGGGAAGGGCGGAAGTGCGATCCCTCGAGTTGAGTCCGGTCATCGGGGATCAGGCGAAACTTTCCGTAACCTTCTCTCAGCAGAACATCTCTCTCTGGCAGAAAACCCGGGGGGTCACCTTCACGGTCGAAAATGATGCCGCCGTACTCGACGGGCGCGACTGGGACAGTAAGATCTACCGGAGCATCACTCTGCTGCCGGATACGCTCTACCGGGCCTCCGGAGTCGGTCGGGGTCAGGTGATCGCCCGGGTGTACAGCGACAACAAGCCGATCTGTCAGTTGAACCTGTCGGGAAAGGAGTGGTTCGACAACAACGTGAAGTTCCGGACCCCTGCGGGACAGGAAAAATTCTCACTGGTCATTCAGGTCAACGCTCCGAAAGGACGGGGTGAAGTCCGGATGCTGGAATTCATGCCGCTTGCCGGGGATCCCGACAAGGTGGAACTCGATCCCGCCCGTCTGCGCGCCAACCGGCCGGAGCCGGAAATCGTTCGCGGATTCATGGTCGGCGGTTTTGACACGGCAGCAGCGGAAGCAATCCGCAAATGGGGCGGCAATGTGATCCGCCTGCAGATTTCCCCGATCGGATTCGCCAGAGGACGCGGAACCGACTGGGAGAGCGCCTGGCCCGCCTATCTTGACGACATTGAGAAGAAGGTCGGGATCGCCCGCGACCATGGCCTCAAAGTCGTGATCGACCTGCACGGTGCGCCGATGCCGGGAGTGCGCGGTGACTACACGGAAATGTGGGTTCACCCGGACCTCGAAAAAAATTTCCTGAAGGTATGGCGCGATCTCGCAACCCGCTTGAAACCCTATTCCGATACGATCTGGGGATACGACCTCTATAACGAACCGCTGGACCGGAACCAGCTTCCGGCCGCGCCGAAGGAGTGGCGTCCGCTGGCGCTCAAACTCCTGAAGGCGATCCGTGAAATCGATCCGGAAGTCTGGATTATCTTCGAACCGGGGCCGGGAGGCGGCTCCGGCGGGTTGCGCGGAATGTATCCCCTGCCCGA
This sequence comes from uncultured Victivallis sp., assembly GCA_944389895.1. Lineage (GTDB taxonomy): Bacteria > Verrucomicrobiota > Lentisphaeria > Victivallales > Victivallaceae > Victivallis. The sequence continues at coordinate 40,541 of CALXOA010000078.1, forward strand.
CTACCGGGTGATTTACAGCACCCACTTCTACACGCCCCATGAGTTCACGCATCAGGGCATCCTGAACATCGCCGGGACCGATCTGGCCCGGGCGCTTGAAAAGATCAATGTCAAATATCCGGGCGAAATCAACGGCCGGATGTATGACAAGGCTGCCCTCGAACGGAGTTTGAAGGAGGTTGATGATTTCCTTGCAAAATATCCGGTTCCCTATTATATCGGGGAATTCAGCGTGGTGCGCTGGGCGCCGGAGGGTTCCGGCGAGCAGTATCTCAAAGATGTGATCGAGCTCTTCGAGGAGCGCAACTGGAGCTGGAGCTACCATGCGTTCCGCGAGTTCCATGGCTGGAGCCTCGAACATGACGGTCAATACTGGATGCCCGGCATGCCGGAACCGAAACGTGTCGGAGATTCTCCCCGCGGCGCCGTGGTACGGGAGTTCCTGAAACGGAATCCGCAGCCGGAAAACTGACCATTTTCTGCTGATTTTGCTCTGTGGTTTCCGGCGGAAAGGTTGCATTCCGCCGGAAATGGTGATACGTTGGCTTCGTACTCCGCCGCCGCGGGGCATGAGGTTTTGCGATCCGGCGGGGGAGAGGAGGCAGAACATGAATTTCAGAAAGAAGTTCGCAGTCCGAACCGGTGATCGAATCAAACTCTCGGAGTTCGATCCTGACGAGAATTTCGACCTGTCGAAGAACGAGGACACCGCCGAGCTGATCCGTAAGTACACGAAGCAGTTGACGGAGTACCAGTTCCGACTCTATGCCGAAAACCGGCGATCCCTGCTGATCGTCCTGCAGGGAATGGATGCCGCCGGCAAAGACGGGGTGATCAACCATGTCCTCGCCCCGATGAATCCGCTGGGATGCCGTTGCCAGTCGTTCAAGACCCCGACCGAGCTGGAGCTTGCCCACGATTTCCTCTGGCGGATCCACGCAGCGGCGCCGCGCCGCGGAGAAGTCGTGATCTTCAACCGTTCCCACTACGAGGATGTGCTGATCCAGCGGGTTCACGGCATCGTTCCGGAAAAAGTCTGGCGGGAACGCTATGATTTCATCAACGATTTCGAGCGGCTTCTCGCCCGTAACAACGTTACGATCGTCAAGTTCTTTCTTCATATCAGCAGGGAGGAGCAACTCAAACGGTTCAAGCAGCGGCTCGAGGATCCGGGGCGCAACTGGAAGATCAGCGAAAGCGACTACTCCGAACGGAAATACTGGGACGATTACCAGCAGGCGTTCGAGGATGCGATCAACCACTGCAGTTTCGATCATGCGCCGTGGTATGTGATCCCCTCGAACCACAAGTTCTTCCGGAATCTCGCGGTATCGGAGATTCTCGTCGACACCTTGGGGGAGATGGATCTTGAAATGCCTCCCTGCAAAGTAGATCTGGCGGAAATCCGTGAAGAGTATAGGAAGGCGAAAGAGGAAGAAGAAAAAAAGCGATGATTTCCGTTGCGGGAATGGTTTTTTCCGTGATTTTGTGAAAAAAATATGGTAAAAAGCATAATTATGATTTGATTTTTTCATTTCCGGGCATAAAATAACACAAGGGTTTGCGGGAGCTTCAACGAAAACAAGGCTTCCGTCATGATTAATTCAAACAAGGGGAATGGATAGAAAATGGAAATTGTATATGGCGCAATAATGGTGCTGGCCTTGATCGGAATGATTATCTGCAGCAAGAAGCAGAAGACCAATCCGGCGATGCAGCCGGTTGCCTTTGTGCTCTTCATCGTCATCGTGATCGGCGCGATCATGCTGCTCAAGACGATGGGAATCTTCGGCGGCCAGAGCTCTCTGCTCAGCAACGAGCTTGCGTTCTATACCTCTCAGGGCAACAAGGTCGGTAAGTTCTTCGCCCAGCAGAATCCCGGCAAGAAAATTCTGCTGTTGACTGATCCCGGTTTTGAAAACAACGACAACGTCAAGAGCCTGATCGATGCGATCAAGGCCGGTTACGGTTCGGACAATGTGGTCGCCGACACCATCACGCTGGCCAATCAGGAAGAGACTCCGATGCCGCTTTACATGTTGATGAAGGCGAAGGATTTCGATGCGGCTCTCGAGAAGCACTCCGATGTCCAGATCGTGATCTCCACCATCGGTCTGCCGACTGATGTGCGCAACCTGAAGTATTGGAAGACTCCTGCGGAACAGCGTCCGCTCCTCTTCCTGCTCGGTCTTCCCTCGGGTCGGATTGAAGGGCTCGCCGATGTCATCAAGAAGGGTGATATCGCCGGTGTCGTGATTTCGAATCCGGAAGCCAAGTACGATGTCCCGGCTCCGCGGGATCCGGAAGAAGCGTTCGCGATTCGTTACATTCTCGTCAGTAAAGAGAATGTCGACGCCAACAAGGAAAACCTGAACTGAGTTTTCGATCGATTGATTCCCAATCCGGAAGGCAATAATGCCTCCCGGATTTTTTTGTCTTCCTCCACCCCCTCTCTCGCGAGGGTCCGGAAGAGAAGAAGAATATTTCTGGTTTCCCCAAAAACGGCTCTGCAGGAAACTTACGATGGATTTTGCTGCCGCCGGATCATGTTTTTCGGGGAACAGCCGTAGAATCGCTTGAAGATCTTCGAATAATAAAATTCGTTGGAAAATCCGACTTCAGGGGCTATATTCTTCAGACGCTTTCCGTTTCGCAGCAGAGGAAGTGATTGTTCCACACGAATGCGCAGCAGCGTATCAAACACTGTTTCTCCGGTCTCCTGCCGATAACGGTGTGAGAGACCGGATTCGCTGACACCAAGTTTCAGTGCAACCCCCTTCATCGTAATCCGCTGCCGGAAATTCTGTTCCAGGTACTCTCTGACCCGCCTGCTCAGAGATCCCCCGGCAACCGAAGATTCTCCAAGGTCGTAGAGATAATCGGGAGATCCGGGCGGCGGCAGATGTTCCAGCAGATCGAGCAGTTCGCAAAAGAAGGCGGAACTTTCCCGGTAACCGCGGCTTCCCCTCGCGGCGGCAGCGGCGGCATTCTGAAGCAGTTTCTGGATTTTTCGCTCCGGATCGAGAATACGCGCAAACCCACCGGAGTTTTCAGTTGCTTTCCGCAGAAGAGGATTTTCTCCGGCGAAAAGAAGATAAGCGGAGTGATATTTCAACAACTTTCCCCGAAGATCCTCCTCATATTTCCGCCCCGGCGGATAGAGATGTCCGATCCCCCCCGGCCGCGGCAACCAGGGGGTCAATTCGGTTCTGGTCGGCATGCAATCGGTAACGGAATAATCCAGCACCCATAACTCCGGATGTCGGCAATGGTTGACATAAGGAGTACAGATCCGGGTCTCCTCATCCATCACCGAAACGAGGGTCATCGATGGAGGAATCTGTGTGAAATGAAATCCGGGCATTGCATTCTCCGGTTTTTTGCAGAATCGTATATGTTTTTGCAGTTTTGCAGATTCACAATGGAGCTGTTTTCACATATAATATATCATGTTCCCTGTAAAATCAAGGTAAGAACGGAACCGGGAGGCTGGTGATGAAAAAGAGATGTGCGGTGTTCCACGGAGCAGGCAGAGAGTTTGAAATCCGGGAGTTCGAGGTTGCAAAACCGGCGGGAGACGCCGTCGGTCTGAAACTCGTATCCAGCGGAATCTGCGGAACAGATGTCCACATTCATCAGGGATTCCTCAAAATGCCGGATTTTCCACTGATCATCGGCCATGAATTTATCGGCGAGATCGACGCTGTGGGGCCTGAAGCGGCGACCGATGCGCTCGGACGGCAGTTGCATATCGGAGACAGGGTCGTGGCGTGTGTCGCCATACCCTGTGGGAAATGCTTCAACTGCCTGCGTGGAGAAACCGCGAGCTGCCTCGCTTTCGGCGTAACATACGCGCGTAACGTAGAAGAAGAACCTCACTTCCACGGCGGTTTTTCGGAATACCTCTTTTCTCCTGCGAAAAACCTTGTCCGGATTCCGGAAGGAGTGGATCCCTTCGCCGCTGCGGCGTTTCCCTGCGGCGGTCCGACGGTGATCCGTTCCTGTGCCTATGGCGGAGGATTGGAAAAAGAGGAGATCGTCGTCGTTCAGGGAAACGGCTCTCTCGGGTTATTCGCCCTCGCCTGGGCGAAATCGCAGGGATGCCGTGTGATCATGATCGGATCCGCCGCAAATCCGCAACGCATGGAGTTGACCCGTCTGCTGAATCCGGATCTTTTCTTCGATTACCGCGGAAACACTCCGGAGGAAATCCGGGAAAAAATCATGACGTATGCCACCGACCTGAAGCGGGGTGACGGCGCGGATGTCGTAATGGAGACAAGCGGGTCGGCGGATGCGTTTCCATTCGGGTTGACGCTTCTGCGGACCCGGGGACGTTATTTCGTGCCGGGACAATATTCCGACCGCGGCCCGGTATCCATTCCGCCTCATATGATCACCTTCCGCGCACTTCGGATCCTCGGAAGCGGACAATATACGATGGCGGATATCGGAACCTATCTCGGCTTCCTGGCCGAACACCCTGATTTACAGACGATTTTCCGCAAGCTGGTCGGCAAATACCGTGTGGATGAGGCCAACCGCGCCATGGCGGACGCCGCTGCCGGAAATGTCGTCAAAGCGGTTTTTGCGGATTTTTGATCCGGGGGGAGAGCTCTTTCCGTGAAATTGCGACGTTTCGAATATCGGAGTGCTGTCGACGGGAAGTCGGACTGGTATCTCCTTCATGACGCTGGACCGGGCAGAGATTGCGTCGTGGTTCTGCACGGTCATGGTTCCCATGGTGATCAGCTTCTGACCCGGCCTGACCTTGCACCCTGGCTCGCGTGTCTGGAGCGACTCGACGTCAGCGTCGTATCTCCGAATCTCAGGGACAACGCCTGGATGTCTCCGGCCGCGGCTGCGGATCTGACCCATCTGCTTGAAGAAGGAAAAAAACGGTATTCCTGGCGGCGGATTCTCCATGCCGCCGGTTCGATGGGGGGGACATCCGCGTTGATTTTCTCAATCCTTCATCCGGAACTTTCTGACGGTCTGGTGGTACTTGGAGCGGCAACCGATATCGGACGTTACTGCGACTGGTGTGAAACACAGCAGCAGCCGATTCTGCGTGAAATCCACGATGCGATCCGTTCCTCCTATCGGGAGGAGGATTATCCGCTCCACAATGTCTGCCTTCATGCTGAAAAACTCACAATGCCGATCCGGTTCTATCACGGCGGAGCGGATCGGACTATTCCCGTTTCCGAGGCCCGGAGCCTGGCGGAGCTCCTGACCGGGAAAAAAAGATTTCACTACCGCGAACTGGAAGGAGGAAACCATGACTCACCGTTGCCGTTTTTCCAGGAGGGAATGGAACTTCTGCTGGCCGACCTTTCACGGGAGGAGCGAAAAATGAGTGCCAACCAGCAAAATGCCACTCTTTCCGTCACCGGGAAGAGACCGTGGCGGAATATTCTGAAACTGGAGCGGAAGACCGCGCAGCCCGACGATCCTTTTGCGCGACCGCGCCGTTACAATCTCTGCCAGTACCACCAGGGGTGTTATTATGAACAGCACCCCTCCACGGAGCCGGAATGCATTCAGCATGCGAAAGCTCTCAGCTGGGCTCTGGATCATCTCCCGTTGACGTTTTATCCAGAACAGGAATTTTTCGGTGGAGCGGAGACCTTCCGCCTCGATGAACTTCCGCCGGAAATCCGGCAGGAAGATTATGACCGGGCCCTGTCGGCATTTGAAGCCCACGGGGTTCGTCATTTCGGAGTGGGGTGGTCACATACCATTCCCGATTACAATGAACTCATGTCCCATGGTCTCGGCTCTTTCATCCGTCGCGCGGAAGAGTCCTGCCGACAAAATGAGAACCCCGTCTGCGAAGCGATGTTGATCGCCCTCCGGGGTGTTTCCGCCTTCTTTCTGCGCGCCGCGGATTCCTGTCGGGACTCCCACCCCGAAGCATCGATCCGGTTGCGTCGGTGTGCTTCTGAAAAACCCGGATCCTTTGCCGAAGCCCTGCAGCTGATGTGGCTGATTTTCGTGGTTCTCGAATCGGAAGGCCGTTTTCACAATGCGCTGGGCCGCGTGGATCAGTATCTCTACGAAAGTTTCCGGAAAAGCGCTCCGGATCACGACACCGCTTTGAATCTGTTGTGCCACATCTGGGTAAAAGTGGAAGGATTCCACGAAGTGACCAACATCTGCATCGGCGGCGTGACGCCGGAAGGAGCCGACGGGACCAACGAATTGAGTTATCTGGTCCTGGAAGCGACAAAACTGGTACATTCCGCCTCGACCAATCTTTCCGCGCGGCTGCATCAAAATTCATCGGATCGTTTCCTGCTGGCCTGTATTGACCTGATCCGGACCGGAATCGGTTTCCCGGCAGTATTCAACGATGAGGTCAATATCCCGATGTTGACCCGCCTCGGGATTCCACTTGAAGCTGCGCGGGATTACGCCATGGTCGGGTGCGTCGAGACATTTCTGCCGGGAAGACAGCCGGCGTGGAGTGACGGGCGTTTCAACATGCCGGAAATCTTCACGGATACAATGCGTCACCTGGCGGAGTTTGATTCCTTCGATGCCCTCCGGGATGCCTTTGCCGAAGGTATGCGCGAAGGGCTGGCGCGTTACCGGGATGAATACAACCGCGAATTGAGCAAGTATCCGGCTGATCGTTTCCCCGACCCGCTGCTTTCGGCTTTGACCCGCGAATGTATCGCGCGGGGTCGTGACGTCAACGACGGCGGCGCTGAATTTTTCCGTCTGCACGGAATCGGCATGATGGGGTTGGCAACGTTGACGGACAGTCTGGCTGCAGTGAAAAAACTTGTATTCGAAGAGAAAAGAATCCCTCCGCAGCGGCTGGTCAAAGCGTTGGAGAATGATTTCAGGGACGATGAGGAACTGCGGCTCACTTTGATCAATTGCGCGCCGAAATATGGAAACGACGTCGATTTCTGCGATGAGATCGCCGCAGACATTGTGAAACTTTGCGGCGACCTCACCGAGTCGTTCCGGACGATGGATGGCGGATTTCTGCAAAGTTGCATGGCGTCGAACATTCAGAGTATTTCCGCGGGAAAGACCGTCATGGCAACACCGGACGGCAGACATGCCTGGACTCCCCTCTCCGATGCGGCCTCTCCGGATGGGGGATGCGACCGGAACGGGCCGACCGCTTTTGTAAACTCAATTATCCGGCCCGATTACACAGCTCAGAACTGCACTGTGGTCAACATGCGTTTTCTTCCTGAAATGTTCACTTCAGAAGAGGGATGCCGTCGCATGTTGGCATTGTTGCGCCGTTTCATCGCCGGCGGAGGACAGGAGATGCAATTCAACGTGACGAATGACGCCGTGTTGCGGGAAGCTGTCGCAAAACCGGAAAAATACGCCGATCTGATTGTTCGGGTCAGTGGTTTTTCCGCATTCTTCACCAAGCTTTCTCCGGAAGTTCAGCAGGATATCCTGCGGAGGCACGCTCATGGAGCATGAACCCGGGGGTCGCATTTTCAACATTCAGCGGTATTGTACCGGGGATGGACCGGGAATCCGGACAACTGTTTTTTTTCAGGGGTGTCCACTGCGTTGCGTATGGTGCCACAATCCGGAATCGCGTTCCTTCACTCCCCGGGTGTCGTTCCGGCGAAGCGCGTGTATCGCCTGCGGCCGTTGCCGGGAATTTTTTCCCGGGGAAAACTGCCGTCGCCATCCGGAAAGAAAATGTACTGGTTGCGGGATCTGTGAAAAAGAGTGCCCGGCGGCAGCACTGACTTTGCTCGGACGGAGCGTTGAAGTGGAAGATGTGATGCAGGTGGTTCGGCGTGACAACTTCTATTACGCCGAAACCGGTGGCGGCTTGACGCTTTCCGGGGGAGAACCGCTCGTACAGATGGAGTTCGTACTCGCTCTTCTGGCACGAGCCCGGGCGGAGAAGATTCACACCGCTCTGGAAACCTCGGGAGCTATTCCGCGGAAAATATTTGCACGTGCGGTTGGAAAATGCGACCTCTATCTTTTTGACATCAAGGCCGCACCGGCGCGTTATCCGGATTTGACGGGAGCTGATTTCCCGTTGGTTCACGCCAATCTGCGCACACTTTCCGACTCCGGTTGCCGGACGATCCTGCGCGTTCCGCTGGTTTCCGGGAAAAATGTCGAAGATGGGCTGCTGGAGCTGCTGGTGGAACTTTCCGAATTGCCGCATATCGAATCGGTGGAACTGCTTCCATACCACGACATGGGACGTGGAAAAGCTGAAATGGCCGGAGAGAGTGAACCGGACTGGAAAACAATGTCCGCTCCTTCTGAAGAACTGATTCAGGCATGGAGTGCGCGACTGGGGCCGAAAATCCTCCGGAAAAGTCTGTAAAATGTTTTCTTTCTCCTCGGACAATGCCGGAAACGGAGTCGAAGGAGTCCGGTTTTCCTGAAAAAATTTTTTCCGAATGCTTGAAAACCGGCATCTGAACCCATATAATAACGGGGAGTCCGTTTTTATGACAATCAATCAGCAGGAGGATGGAAATATGGATGACCTGACCAAAAAAATTACCGATCGGCTGGAATCCCTCCGGGTGCATCTCCAGGCGGATGGTGGAGATCTTGAGATCGTTTCGATCGAAGGAAAACTTGTAAAGCTCAAACTGCGCGGCGCGTGCGGTGGTTGCCCTCATGCGGCAATGACCATCAAAGGCGGCCTTGAACGTATTCTCCGCGAAGAGATCGATCCTGAGATCGAAATTGAGCGCGTAATCTGAAAAATTTTCTTTCAGTCAAAAAGGGCTGTCGCATACCTTATGAGGTTTTGCAACAGCCCCTTTTTCATTCCTTCCGCACCGGATCAATCTGCCGCAAAACCGGCTTCGTCGATCAGCAACTGCTTCAATTTCGACAATGCCTGGTTCTGAATCTGGCGCACCCTTTCACGGGTACGGCCGATTTCCTGGCTGACTTCCTCCAACGTCAACGGCCGGTTGCCACGCAGCCCGAACCGCATTTCGAGGATCCTGCGCTCCCGCTCTTCGAGCTTTTCCAGCAGATCCATCAACCGGAACACCGACTCTACATCGCCGAGGATCTGATCGGGCGTCATCGCATGACGGTCCGGAATAATATCCTGAAACTCCCCCTCTTCCCCCTGTTGAATCGGATCATGGAGCGAAAAGGTGCGAAGATCAGCCAGCCGGAGCCCCGCAACGGTCCGCTCACTGAAGTCGAGGTGCTCGGCTATTTCGGCATCGGTGGGTTCGCGGCCGAGCTCCTCGGCGAGTTTCATGCGTACCGATTTGATTTTATTGATCTTTCCGGCCGATTGAACGGGAATCCGGATCGTGCGGCTCTGATTTGCCAGTGCCCGGCGCATCGACTGTTTGATCCACCACGCGGCATAACTGGAAAATTTCGCTCCCTTGGCCGGATCGAACTTCTCCACAGCGCGCATCAATCCGATGTTACCCTCGCTGATCAGATCGAGCAGGGGCAACCCCAGTCCCTTGAAGTCATGGGCTATTTTCACCACAAGCCGGAGGTTCGCCTTGATCAACGTGGAACGGGCGTCCTCATGCCGTTCCTCATCGCCGCCGTGAATCGCATCGGCCAGCTCGGCCTCCTCCTTTTTGTTGACCAGTGGAATCCGGGCAATCTCGCCCATGTACACTTTCATTGTATCGTTCTTGGTCCCGGCGACCACCTTGGAATCAAGAGCGATTTTCCGGGCGGAATCCTTCTCCTGTTTGGTCCGCGGCCGGGCAACCGCGTCGGTTTCGGTTCCTCTGCGGCGGCGCGGCCTGCTCAATTCCTCGGCTGAAGAGTCCTCACTCTTTTCAGAAGCAGCCGTTTTCGAAACATTCTTCGGAGCAAACTTGGTGGGGGGCGCCTCTACCTTCTTGATCACCAGCTTGCGCGGTAATTTGAGGTCGGCCAGCGGTTCCGGCGAAGGGCCGTTGTCATCGTCGTCCAGTTCCGGCAACGGGGCCAGTTTCACGGGAACTGGCTCGACTGTGTCGGTTACTTCGGCTTTCACGGCGGACTTTTTCGGAAGCGGAGATTTTTTCTTTGCAGGTTTTTCCTCGATCACTTCAGTTCCGGATTTGGCGCAGGAAGATTTTTTTTCTGCCATTGAATTGCTCCTGCCCGCCGGACACGGCACTCCCCCTGATTCAGGAAACCGTTTCAGCACGGGACTTTTTCTCTTATTTAAAATTTATCTTCAAAAACAATGGAACCGGATTGTAAAAACACGGTTTGACAACGTATAATATGAAAAAGGATCATTTCCGGCGGCCGGTCATCATCGTTCCGTCGCGAATGCCGTTTTCATAAATTAAACAACATATTGCAAAATGTCGAAAACTCAAGCCGCTTCTTCAGGAAATTGGCGGATTTTATTAAAAAACTTTCTGGAACAGCCGGAAAAGGCTTTTTTATCCCGCTCCGGGGTGGAACCCGGAGCGGTTTCTCTTCCGATTCTGCGTGCCGCTGTTTCTTCCAGGCGACCTCTGATTGCCGCGTTACCGGAACTCAATCTGGTTGATCGCGCCGTCGCCGAAATGGAAACGGTCGCGGAACTGCTCGACATCAAACTTGAATTTCTGGTGATTCCGGAGGCAGGTCGCGGAAAATTACTTTTTCCAGGCGGGGAAAGCCGCCGGGCCAGAGCGTTGAATGCGGCTCTGTCAAACCGGTTCGATCTGGTGATCGGAAGTGTCCACGCATTGCTCGCTCCGGCTCCCCTTCCGGAAGAGACGCAGGCGGCACAACTTACCATCCGTCCCGGCGACGAACTGCCGATGGGCGATCTTCTTGAACGCCTGGTTAAACTTGACTATGACGATGAATATGAATCGACGGTGGCGGGAGAATTTGCACGAAGGGGCGGTATCATCGACATTTTCAGCCCGGCACATGATTTTCCATGCCGGATTGAATTTTTCGGAGACACCGTCGATTTCATGCGTCGCTTCGACCCGGCCACCCAGCGTTCCACTGGAACGATTGACTCTTACCGGGTGATTGGACGCGCCGGAATCACTGCCGGAGGAGCAGCCCGTGGCGATCTTTTCAACTATTTTGAAAAGAAGGAATTTCAACTTCTGACACTCTATCCTGAGCTCTGTACCGAACGGCTTGAAAAATATTCCGGATTCGAAGCGGCACAACGTTTCGACCGGATTGTCACCGATCGAAAAACTGCCGGTTTTTTCACCGCATTTTACGATGCCGCCACCGGTGTACTTCATCCGGAAACGGTTCCGGCCGACGCAGCTCCGCCGCTGACTGAACTGGCCGGAGAAGTGGAAAGTGCGGCAAAGGAGAGCGCGCTGGAATTACGGCGCCGATTACTCTGCGGCCGGATCGAAGAAGCGCTGTCCGCCGGAAAAAAAGTGGTTATTCTTGCTCCTCATCCGGAAAATCTGCCTGCTCTGGAAACATGGTGCCGACGCAATGGATTTTCCGACAAGCGGCTGATTTTTGATTCCGCAGCACTGACCGGTGGTTTCACGCTCGAAGAGACCGGTCTGATCCTGATTACGGAACGAGAACTGGTCAATGCCGGTTTTTCCCGCGAGGGAAGGGCCGCCGAAACGACGGAACCGCCGCCAGTCAGTGCAGATCCGGTTCCGATCCGGGTACCGGAATTTTCGCTTGCGGATCTTGACGAGGGTGATTATGCCGTCCACATCGACCACGGTATCGGTATTTTCCGCGGTTTCAAAACTCTTGAAAGCCGCGGCATCGGCCGCGAAGTCCTGGTGCTGGAGTATCAGGACGGACAGCTCCTTTATGTGCCGCTGCTGCAGGCAAACAAGGTGAGTCGTTATCTCGGCAGTCCGGGAAAAATTACGCTTCATCGTCTCGGTGGAGCGCGCTGGAACCGCGATAAGGAAACCGCCCGGCGCGGAGTTCACACCTATGCCGCCGATATGCTTCGCCTTCAGGCAATGCGGCAGGCAGTACCCGGTATCGTCTTTCCTCCGGACGATGCCGAGACCCGGGCTTTTTTACGCGCTTTCCCATTCACGGACACCCCCGATCAGCTCCGGTCAACCGAGGAAGTACGCCGCGATATGGAATCTTCCCGTCCGATGGATCGTCTGCTCTGCGGCGACGTCGGTTACGGAAAAACCGAGATTGCAATGCGGGCGGTTTTCAAAGCGGTTTCCGCCGGTTATCAGGCGGCAATCCTTGCGCCGACCACGGTGCTCGCCCAACAACATTACTACAGCTTCCGGGAACGCTTCGCCGAATATCCCTATACCATTGAAGTACTGAGTCGATTTCGCACCGCTTCGGAGCAGAATGAGATTCTGCGGCGATTGCAATCCGGCGGTATCGATATCATCATCGGCACACATCGTCTCTGCAATCCCGATCTCAAGTTTCACAATCTCGGGCTGGTGGTGATCGACGAAGAACAGCGATTCGGCGTGAAACACAAGGAACGGTTGCGCCGGTTTCGTGCAGAGGTCGATGTGCTGACCATGTCGGCGACGCCGATTCCGCGCACACTCTATCTCGCGATGGCCGGTGCGCGCGACCTGAGTACTCTGATGACCGCTCCGAAACTCCGGTTGCCGGTCAAGACGGTGATCGCTCCGGAGGAAGATCTTCTCGTGGTAAACGCCATCAAAGCCGAACTTGAACGGGGAGGACAGGTCTATTATCTTCACAACCGGGTCAAAACCATTGAGGACAAACTTCAGAAACTCCGCCTTCTGGTTCCGGAAGCCCGCTTCGCGGTCGCCCACGGGCAGATGCATGAGAATGAACTCGAAGTGGTGATGAACGCATTTCTCGAAGGAAAGATTGATTGCCTTGTCTGCAGTACCATCGTCGAATCCGGCCTGGATGTGCCGAATGCAAACACCATCATCATCGAACGGGCCGATCGTTTCGGACTGGCAGAACTCTACCAGCTCCGCGGTCGGGTCGGACGCTGGAAACATCAGGCGTATGCTTATCTTCTGCTGCCGCGCAGTCAGCTGGTCAGCGGTGACGCACGCAAGCGACTCGCGGCGATCCGGCGCTGTTCGAATCTCGGAGCGGGATTTCAACTTGCGCTGCACGATCTGGAAATCCGCGGGTCCGGCAATCTTCTCGGTTCCGAACAATCCGGCCATCTCAACAGCATCGGTTTTGATCTTTATTGCCAGCTTCTGAAACAGGAAGTGGCAAAACTTTCCGGGCAGAACGTCGAATTTCATCCGGAAGTGGAGATGACCATCGATTTTCTGAACTATACCTGGAAGGCTCCGAAGGGAATCCTCCCCGCCGCATTGCCGCCTGATTACATCGGTGGCGAAAGGCTCCGGCTGGCGGCTTACCGGAAACTCAGTTCTCTTGAAAAGGAGACGGAACTGGATGATTTCGCCAACGAACTGCGCGACCGTTACGGGAAACTTCCAGTCTGCGCCGAAAATCTGCTATCCGCCATCCGATTGAAGATTCTTGCCGCCCGGGCCGGTTATGAACTCTTCACCGTTGCTGACGGACGGGTCACGCTTCGCAATCCCGGAGGTACCGTCTATCGTAAGAACGGTCTGGTACCGACCATCGATTACCGCAATCCGCCGGAACTGCGTATGGTACAACTGCTGGCTATTCTCCGTGAAGCGGCTGAAAATACAAAAAGACAATGATTTTATGACGATTTTCCGCCATTTTTTCCTGAAAAAAAGAAAAATAACGGAAAGATAACGGAAATATGTCGGTTCAAATCCGGTTACGTTGAAAACAGCTTCCGATAAAATCACCGACGTGCAGAAGGAGTTGCACTGTAAAAAATACCCCTTGGTTGTCTCTCGATTTCCACCAGGCCGAATTTAAACAGCGAATCGATCAGAATCCCGATTTTTTCCTCCTCCATGCCGAGTGCCACGGCAAGATCCGCTCTCGTGGCCGGACGGCGGCTCACAAGATCCAGAATCCGCCTTTCCGCATCCGTGCAGAGTTCCGGAGCATGTCCGAAAACCCGACTGCGATACCGGAAAGGACCGACCGCTTCAACCGGAACCAGCGGTTCGAGAGCTGCAATAAAACGTCGGGTATTCTCCGGCGCGGACGGACGGAGCCAGTCCACAACGCCGGGCCGGTCGAGCGTATTAAGCTGCACCATCTTCACCTTGAGCCGTGAAATGATCTCCCGGAACCGGGCAATGGAAGCATCGGAATCGTTGACTCCCGGAACGATGAAAAGTTCCAGGAAAATTTCCTGCGGCGCACTTCGGCAGAAATCAGTCAGATCAGCGATGAAACGGTCAAAATCCAACCCCTGTACCGGCCGGTTGATCACTTCAAACTCTTCCCGGTTCGACGCATCAAGCGAAGGTACCACACGATCGATTCGGACGATCTCCCGCCGCAGTTCGGGATCTCCGAGCGTACACCCGTTGGTCAGCAGACAGATTGGATATTGCGGATAACGTTCCTTCAGGAAATCAACCACCCGCCCGATACCGGAATTGAGCGTCGGTTCACCGGAGCCGGAAAAGGTGATGAAATCAAGTTCCGGTTTCTCCGACAATACCAGATCCAGTTCCCGGATCACCGCGTCGACCGGCACATATTCCCGGCGTTCCAACGTATGCAGCGTCGTCGCCTTTGCCTCACAATAAACACAATCAAGCGAACAGGTTTTCGGAGGGACCAGATCCACACCGAGCGAAACTCCAAGCCGCCGTGAAGCGACCGGCCCGAAAACATAATGCCGCACCATCTATTCTCTCCTTATGAATCCATGGATCCGGCCCGGATCTCTTCCGCATCGCGGAAGAATGCCGAATCCGGCATTGACGTAAAAGTGAAAAACTGCTGATCGGCCCCGGAAACAGTCTCAAAAAACTGTTCCCTGTTGTATTCATCCAACTCCCCGGTTACGTCATCCGCCAGCACCGCGACCCGCTCCCGCGCCGACCGGCGCACCAGATTGAACTCCGCGAGCCGGAGCAACAGCGATACAATCCGGATCTGACCGGTTGATCCGTAATGACGCAACAGACGACCATTGAGCAGAAAATCAAATTCATCGAGCTGCGGACCGCTGATCGTACAGTTGCGTACCATTTCACGCTCACGGTTCCTGGCAAGCAATGCCAGACATTCGTCACTCTCTTCCGGATAATCAAACCGGTAGTTGATCCGAAATTCCAGACCGCTTCCAGGCTTCAGAAGCCGGTTCACCTCCTGCTCGACCAATCCGGCATACAGCCGGCGCCGCGCGGCAATCAACGGTGCGTGGAGCGCCAATTCCGGTTCAAACGCAGCGACGAGATCAGCCCGGTTCCGCAATTTCAGAGCCCGGTTCCGCTGTACCAGCGCCCGTTGATAATTTGAAAGAGCGATCAGGTACCCGGAGTCCAGCGTCGAAATCATCATATCAAAAAAACGACGCCGAAAAGATGAACTGCCGCCTGCTATATTGCGATCCTCCGGTACGAAAACCACCGCACGGAACTCACGAATGAACTCACTGGATCTCCGGATGCGATTGCCGTCTATGAAAGTTTCCCGACCACCGGAGGCGCTCTGTACGACCCGCAGCTCCTCCTCGAACGCCCCCCGGTTCAACCGTCCGGACAATTCAAAACCGCGTTCTCCGAATCGGATAATCTCCCGGATCGCTCCAGTCCGGAAAGAACGCAGAATACTCAAAAAACAGATACTTTCGAGCAGATTGGTCTTTCCGGAACCATTTGGACCGGTAAAAACCACCCGTTTTCCGGAAAACAAAAACTCGCGTTCCCGATAGTTACGGAAATTCGCGAGTTTCAGTTTTCGAATCAATCCCACAATTACTTTTTGCGGATCGGCATGATGACATAGAGGAACCCTTCATTCCCCTCCATCGCCACCGGGTTCAAAGGATCATTGATCTTTAAAAGAATCTTGTCGGCGTCGCAATTGCGCAGCGGATCGGCAAGATAAGCCGGATTGAACGACACCTCGAAAGGTTCTCCGTCAAACGCAATCTCAACCACATCGCTGCCTTCCCCGACTTCCGCACTTGAAGCCTGCAACTTCAACTGATTGTCGCCAAACTTCAGAATGATGAACGAACTCGAATCCGACAATACCAGCGAAACCGTCTCGATCTTGCCGAGAAAAACCGAAACCGGAACCTCGATCGTCCGGGCGAAACTGGTCGGAACCACCTGCCTGTAATTGGGGTAATTCCCCTCAATCAACTTGGTCGTCAATTCGAAACCGCCCGCGGCAAACGTACACTGTTTGTCACCGAGACGGATCGACATCACCGCATCACCGTCAAGCAAACGGCGGACTTCAGCGGCCGCTTTCAACGGAATGATCGCATCACCGTCCCCTCCGGTAATCGACTCCGGATTTTTCTCCTGCATCGCAAGCCGCTTGCCGTCGGTCGCCACCAGCGTCATCGAAGCATCGCGCACACTCAAAAGCACCCCGGTCAAAACCTTGCGTGAATCGTCCGCACTGACCGCATACGAAATGGCGCCGATCATCCGTTTGAAATCACACTCCTTGATCTTGATCTCACGGCTGGTTTCAAAAGCGGCGCCAGCGGGAAAATCAGCGGCCGGCAACCCCAGCAACGTAAACTGGCTGGTGCCACATTTGATCTTGATGTGGTCCTTGTCGTTGATGTCAAACACCACGTCGGTACCGACAAAGCAACCGACCAGAGAGGCGAGCTTGCGCGCTGGAGCGGTGGTGACACCGGCCTCCTCGACAATCGCGTCGATCGAAGTGGTAATCCGAATCTCAAGATCCGTTGTGGTCAACGACAACCGGTTCTCCTCGGCCTGAATCATCACATTGCCGAGCACCGGCAGCATTGAACGTGAGCCGATGATACTGCCGACCCGCTGCAATGCTTTCTGCAATTTCTCACGGTTGACGGTAAATTTCATTTCCCTGTGCCTCCACTCTATCTCAAAAGATTGTTCTGTGATTCACTCAGCGATTCGCCGCAGTTTCCCTCTATTCTGCTTCTTTCTTCCTAAAAAATAAAGATTAATCAGCAGCAGCAGAGCGGGCCCGTTTCGGTTAATAACTTTGAAAAGCTGCCTGTCTTCAGCAGGTTGCAACTTGAAATCAGTGTTGACAACTCTGATGATGAAGCGTAGACCACTGTGCATGCTGTTTTTCATGCACTGCTCTTTCACCAATTATTAACAACATTTTCACCGTTTTGTCATCAGACGCAAAAGAGCGCGATTTCCTTGTCGGCGACGATTGAAAAAGGCCGTTCAAACGGCTATCTTATTGTAATAAGATATCTCTTTATCGTCCAAATGCAAATTTGAGTTATGAAAAATCAAACTGAAAAACTGGTACGGCGCTATCCAGAACTTGCACCGTGTCGTGAGGCGATCGATGCAGCCGTCGCGAAAATAATCGCATTGTTCCGCGACGGCGGAACTCTTTTCTGCTGCGGCAATGGCGGCAGCGCGGCGGATTCGGATCATATCTGCGGGGAGTTTCTGAAGGGATTTCTTTCGAAGCGGCCGCTTTCGATGGTGGAACAGGAGCGTTTTTCCGAGCTTTTCGGAGAAGCGGGGAGAACAATGGCGGCTCAACTTCAGTCCGGATTACGCTCGATTTCTCTGTTGTCCCATCCGGGATTTGTCAGCGCCTTCTGTAACGATGTGAATCCGGATCTGATCTATGCGCAGCAGCTTTATGCGCTGGGGCGGCAGGGAGATCTGTTGCTCGGCATTTCAACCGGTGGTGGAGCGGTCAACGTTCGATACGCTTTGATGGCGGCCCGGGCGAAGGGAATCGGCAGTATTCTGTTGACCGGAAATCGTCATGGTGCCTGCGAAGCGTTTGCCGATCTCGTGATTGCGGTTCCGGAGTCCGAGACCTACAAAATTCAGGAGTTGCACCTGCCGGTTTATCATACCATCTGCATGGCAGTGGAAGCGGCGTTATTCGGGGAGGAGTGATGGAACGGCTGAAACAACCTGTGCATGTCGCGATCATCATGGACGGCAACGGGCGCTGGGCTGAACAACGCGGTCTGCCGAAGGTGGAGGGGCATCGTCAGGGTGCGCGTCAGGTTTCGCGGGTTCTGGAAGCGGCCCGCGAACACGACATCCGGTATCTGACACTGTATGCGTTCAGTACTGAGAACTGGAAACGGCCGGCGGCCGAAGTTTCGGCATTGATGGGACTTCTGGAGGAGTTTCTCGATGAAAAATTGCCGGAGTTGATGAAGCAGAATATCCGGTTGCGGACGATTGGAAGGACTTCCGGTCTTTTTCCCGGCCCCCAGAAAAAGTTGATAGAGGCGGTTGAAAAAACCGCAGCCAACGATGCCGGTACGTTGAATCTGGCCCTGAATTACGGTGGCAGGGCTGAAATTGTTGACGCGGTCAACCGGATGATTGCTGAAAAAAAATCGGGAATCACTGAGGAGAACTTTCGGGATTATCTGTATGCTCCGGACATTCCGGATCCGGATCTTCTGATCCGGACCAGTGGTGAGTTTCGGTTGAGTAATTTTCTGTTGTGGGAACTTTCTTATACGGAGATTTATGTAACTGATACCCTGTGGCCGGATTTTGAAAAGGCGGATTTCGAGAAGGCTCTGGAGGCTTTCCGGAAACGTGATCGTCGATTTGGCGGCAGAAAGCAGTAAAGTGACGATGAAATAACGAAAAAGTGCCGGAAGAAACGGGTCTGGTACGACAGGAAAAAGATCCAGGGATTGAACCGGAATAAACGATTTTTGAAGAGAACAGAAGGAAAGGTTTCGAAAAGTGTTCAAACATCGCGCAATCAGTTTTCCGCTTCTGTTGTTGCTGCTCGCTCTGATCATCTATTGGCCGGCGGGCGGGCCATATTTATTTGCTGTGGCGGCGGCGGCGGTGTTTGGAATGACTGTTTACGAAGTTTCCAAGATGGTTGGAAAAATCGGCATGGAAAATTATGGCCGTTCAACCGCTGTTGCCGGAGGAGTGCTGTTTCTCTGTTTTCTTCTGGCGCTGTCTCTGCGCGCAGATGGGTGTAAGGATGTGGCGGAGTGCCTGTTTTTCATGGCGACGGCGCTGTTTTTTCTGATCTTCTTCAGTGTCTGGCTTCGATTGCTGTTCGCATCGTCAGGGAATCGTTCGCAGGTACTTCAGCGGGGAATGACGTCGGCGGGAATTTTCTGTTTGATCTGCTTTGCCCTTGTTCCGGCAATTCTGGTTTATCTGCAGGATTCACAATTTCCGGCGGGCCCGGTCCCGTTGCGGCTCGGATCCCGGCAGTTTCTGTTTTTGATCCTGGTTACCAAGGCAATGGATACCGGCGGCTACATTTTCGGAAAGCTCTCTTCCATCTGGCTGCCCGGAGGCAACCATAAGATCTGGCCTTCAGTCAGTCCGAAAAAGTCATGGGAAGGAACGATCGGCGGAATTCTGTTTTCGGTCGGTGTCAGCCTGATTTTCTGGGGAATTTATGCTGATGCCCCTTTCAGCGGCCGTTTCGGTTCCATGATGGGGACTACTTTAGTGTGGTATCTGGTTGCCGGGATCGTACTCGGCATCGGCAGCCTGGCCGGAGATCTCACGGAATCGGCTCTGAAACGTGCGTGTGGCGTCAAGGATTCCGGAGCGCTGATTCCGGGAATGGGGGGAATTTTCGATGTGGTCGACAGTTTCATCTACAATGGCTTTCTGTTTTTCCTGCTGGCGGCATTTGTACGTTGAAATTGTCGGTGTCAGCAACTATATTGATAGGAATGCGTTGACGGATTGTCTCAAATGGCGGAGGAGATGATACGAGAATGAAAGAAGAAAAAATCCTGCAGTTACTCAACGAAAACGCCCGAATGAGCCTCGCCGAAATGGCGCTTCGGGCCGAAATGGCGGAAAACGAGGCGGAAGCCGCCATTCAGTCATTGGAGAAAAGCGGCGTTATCCGCGGTTACAAGCCGATTCTGAATGAGGCGGAACTGGGTGAAAACAAAGTAAAAGCGTTGATTGAGGTTCGGGTGACTCCCCGCCGAGAGGGCGGTTTCGATCAGGTGGCGCAGCGGATTGCCCGCTACCCGGAGGTCACGGATCTTTTCCTGGTCTCCGGGAGCTTCGATCTTTTATTGACGGTGGAGGGAAATTCTCTGAATGAGGTTGCGTCATTCGTCTCGGCGAAACTTTCGACCATCGAAGGCGTGCTTTCCACTTCCACGGCGTTTTTGTTGAAGAAATATAAAGAATCCGGCAGGATCATGCAGAACGATGAAGAATATAAACGACTCAAAATCTGTCCGTAGACCACTGGTTGCGGACCATATCAAATCACTTCCCAAAAGTGGAATCCGGGCGTTTTTTGATCTGGTCAACACCATGGATGACGTGATCTCCCTCGGAGTGGGAGAACCTGATTTCACAACTCCCTGGACCATCCGGGAAACGGGTATCTTTTCCCTGGAAAAGGGGCATACCAGTTACACTTCCAATCTCGGAACCATCGCGTTGCGGCGCGAGGTCTGTCGTTATGTCCGGCAGAACTACAACGTAGAGTACTCCCCGGAAAACGAGTGCATCATCACCATCGGCGTCAGTGAAGCACTCGATATCGCAATGCGGGCGTTATTGAATCCGGGCGATGAGGTGATCTATACGGAGCCGTGTTTCGTCTCCTATCCGGCCGAGGTACGAATGGCGCATGGAGTTCCGGTTCCGGTGGAAACTTATGTGGATGATGCATTCGCGCTCGATCCGGCCCGGTTGCGTGAGAAAATCACGCCGCGGAGCCGGGTGTTGCTTTTGAATTTTCCATGCAATCCGACCGGCGCCGTGATGTCGCGCGAAAAACTTCTGGAAGTAGCGGAAATTGCAATTGAAAATGATCTTGTCGTAATCACCGACGAGATCTATTCCGAACTGCTTTACGAGGGAGAACATGTCTCGATAGCCTCTCTACCGGGAATGCGGGAGAGGACGATCTTTCTGCATGGCTTTTCAAAGGCATTCGCGATGACCGGCTGGCGGGTCGGTTATGCCTGCGGACCCCATGAGATCATTGATGCGATGATGAAAGTTCATCAGTATGCGATCATGTGTGCTTCGACCACCTCGCAGGAGGCTGCGCTTGAAGCGCTGCGCAACGGTGAAAAATCAATGCTTGAAATGCGCGAAAGTTACCGTGAACGGCGGAATCTGATGGTTTCCGGTTTCAATCGGATCGGTCTGGATTGTCTGTTGCCGAAGGGGGCTTTTTATACTTTTCCGTCAATTCGTTCAACCGGATTGAGTTCCACTGAATTTGCCGAAAAACTGTTGAAAGCTGAAAGGGTCGCGGTAGTTCCGGGTCCGGCTTTCGGTGCCTGCGGCGAGGGATTTGTGCGCTGCTGCTATGCTTCGAGCGTGGAAGATATCCTTGAAGCAATTGAGCGGATCGACCGCTTTGTAAAATCCCTGAAAAAATAATTTTTGTTTCGGATTCGTGACCACGAAGATGTGAGATGGTCTTCGTGGTCGTGTTGTCTCGTCACTTTTTCAAGGAGGCGGAACAAAGTTTCCGAAGCCGGAGTCGGACCGCAATCGATCGGAGCCGGGAAATCCGGCAGTTCCTCCGTCATCTGCAGCCCGCCGAGGTCGATCAACAGCCGATACCAGGCGATTCGCCACTCCCGCAACGCTTCAATCTTTCGGCGGGCGGCGGAACGATCGGCGGAATCGAGGCGGAGTTTGAGATCAGCCAGATTCCACGCTTCACCCGCCCGCTGCAATGCTGTGAGATCGAGGTCGATCTGGGAAGCGACGGCAGCTGCATTGGCCAGAGCGGCGGTTCCACGTATATCGGCACTGGTTCCTTCGAGTTCTTCAAGTGCCAGACGACGGGGAAGTCGCAACAGAAATTCGGCAATCTGAAATTCCCCGTTGCGATAGAATGCTCCCTTCCTCCGAAATTCAGTGATGAAGCCGGCCGGAAGCGGTACATGACCCGCTTCGGAACGGTGGATTGCCGCCCAGGCGTGGAGATGCTCCGCGGGAACGGCAATCGGGCAAACTGCAGCAAGGGAACTAGAATCGAAACGGGAGAGTTCTTCTGAAGAAAGTCCGGTATCCACCCGCAACTCCAGCTCCAGTTCCTCAATCCGGTTCCGGAGGACATTCCCTTCTGACTGTTCTTCCGCCAATTCGAGCAGTTCCCGGGCGGCCGTCAATTCAGTCACTCTTGCAGCGATGTCGAAGTCGAGGAGTTCGGCGGAGCGTTGTCGGCGCTCTTCAACCATTTTTTCCTTGTTGCCGATGCTCAGCAGATGATTATAGGCGATGGCATCATCCAGAATACGCAGTCGAATATCGTTTGAGGAAGAAAAATCCTTCTGTTCCGGATCTACGGCCAGACTCGGAATTTCCAGCAACAGCCGATTTTCAGCATACTCCCCGGCCAGATTCTGAAGAGAATCGATAATCCGGATCTCCAGCAGGTTCCGGCGTGCGGCGTCAAGGACATTGTTCAGCCGTACTTTTTCAGAAGAAGGTTGCGGCGATTCAGACTCGGCCGGATGATTCTCGGGCGCCGCCGGCGTCGAGGTCTGTACAATGGTGAAGCATCCGGTGAGGAACAGGGAAAGCAGAACCGGAAAAAATTGCGGAATTTTCATTGTTCCGCCCTCATGGTCGATTACTCCTGCACCGTCAGACGGCCGTCGGCCAGCTCCGCGACCTGGTCCGCCAGTTGAGCGATTTCCCGGTTGTGGGTGATCATCACGATCGATCTGGTCGGATGCGATTCCCGCAGCGCTGTGAAAAGATCGAGGATCCCCTGCCCGGAACGGGCGTCCAGATTGCCGGTAGGTTCGTCGGCCAGCAGAAGTTCAGGGCCGTTGATCAGCGCACGCGCGATGGCGGCCCGCTGCTGTTCGCCGCCGGAGAGTTCCGTCGGGCGATGACGCAGTCGCTCTGCAAGCCCCACGGTAACCAGCAACGCTTCAGCCCTGAGCCGGATATCGGCTTTTCCGCCCCCGGCCAGCCGGGCCGGCAGCATCACATTCTCAAGAATCGTCAATTCCGGCAGCAGGTGATACGCTTGAAAAACGAAACCGAGTTTGCGGTTGCGGAACTCCGCTGCTGCCCGGCGGCTCAGCTTTCCGAGATCGACTCCGGCCACTTCAAGAAGGCCGGAATCCGGTTTTTCCAATGCTCCGATCAGATTGAGCAGAGTTGTTTTTCCGCTGCCGGAGGCGCCGAGCAGACAGGACCATGAACCGCGCCGAACCTGCCAGTCGATACCCCGCAGAACCTCAAGCCGGGAATCTCCGATCCGGTAGCTCCGGGTGACACCCGCGATGTTGACGATGAACTGGTTTTCACTCATAACGCAATGCCTTTGCCGGGTCGAGCCGGGCCGCCCGCAGAGCCGGCAGCAGGGCGCCGAGCGTGCAGAGGACCACGGAAGCTGAAACGATGATGGCGACATCCGCCGGAATCACATGGGCCGGCAGTTCGTTGAAAAAATAGAGCTCTTTCGGAAAAAGTTCCGTATGGGTCAACTCCGAAACCAGTTTCATGATGTCGTTCCGGAAATGGATGACGAGTCCGCCGAGAAGAGTTCCGGTGAGGCTGCCGATCGCACCGATCATGAATCCCTGAAGAACGAAGATCATGGTGACCGCCATGTCGGAGGCTCCGAGCGCTTTGAGCAGACCGATTTCACGGGTTTTCTGGTAGACGGAGGTGATCAGGGTGTTGGTGATGCTGAATGCCGCCACCAGCACGATGAAGATCAACAGAAAAAACATCATCCGTTTCTCAACTGCGAGCACACCGAGCAATTGCTGATTTTCCTCCTGCCAGGTAGTGATATCATAATAGGGAAGCGCCTCACGCAGCCGGCTGATTAAACTCTCCTGCCGGAATGGATCGGGTCCCCAACCGAAAACGGAAGTGGCCGATCCCCATGGAAGGTCGAAAAGTTCCGCGACGTCATCGATTCCGGCAAAAAGCACGCTCCGGTCAAAATCATACTTTCCGATCGAATAGATGCCGGTCACGGTAAATTCAGTCGGCAGAAAGGCGGAACTCTCCTTGTTGATCTCAATTCCGCCTTCCGGTTTGAAGTTGACCATTCTGGTGATCCGGCGCGGTGAATAAACCAGAACCTTGCCGCCGATACCGGTACGCCAGCGGCTCGCCTGCAGATTACTGATGATGATCTCATTTTTTTCCAGGGATAATCTGCCGCTTTTGAGGGGATTTTCTTCTCCGCCCGGCGTCTCCTCGAATCCGAGGCGGTCACGCAGCGACTCCGCGTCGGTGCCGAAGATCAACGTCTGGGTATCGAGTTGCCGTCCGTTCTGAACCAGTACCGGTCCCTGAATCACCGGACTGGCGGCCCCGCCGGCCGCTTTGACCGCTTCAACCACATCCGTCGGATCGGAAATCATCCGGTTCCAGCGGTCGCGTACCTGAAAGTGTGCCTGGGTTTCAACCAGCTTCTGTTTCATCAGATCGGTAAAACCGGTCATCACCGCCAGCACCACCATCAGCACCGCGACACCGAGCGTTACACCGACGATACTGGACAATGTAATCAGCGATACCGCACTGCGGTTGGGGCGCAGATAACGCCCGGCCAGAAAAAATTCCGTCAACATTCCGTTATTTATCCGTTACTTGATCCGTTACTTTTCCATTTTGAGTTCATTTTTACGATTGGCACGACGAATTGCCAGATCGATGGCCGCGTAAAAACTTCCGGTATCGGCGATGCCGCACCACGCGATGTCGAAAGCGGTTCCATGATCGGGGCTGGTCCGGATCACCGGCAATCCGAGCGTTGAGTTGACTCCGGAATCGAAAGCGAGCATCTTGAAGGGAATATGGCCTTGATCATGATACATTGTGACCAGTCCGTCATAACGGCGTCGGGTCGATTCTATGAAGAGCGTGTCCGGGGGAAACGGCCCGTCGATGTCGATTCCGCGCCGGCGCAGCTCGGCGAGGGCAGGTTTGACGTTCTCCTCATCCTCACTCCCCATACATCCGTTTTCCCCGGCGTGCGGATTGATCGCCGCCGCCGCGAGTTTCGGAGAGGCAATTCCTTCCGCTTGAATGGCTTCTGCCAGAAGTTCCGTGACCCGGATGATGTTTTCACGCGTCGCTTGAGCGGCCACTTCCGCCAATGGAATGTGGCAGGTGACGAAAACCATCCGCAACGATCCGGACGACTGCATCATCACGAAATTCCGGCAGTTGCAGAGTTCGGCGATTCGTTCCGTATGACCGGTAAATGGAATCCCGGCAAGATTGACGGAATATTTGTTCATGGGAGCGGTTACAAGCGCATCAGCCCGGCCGGCAAGCACATCCTGCGTCGCCAGGGTCAACCCATCGTAAGCAATGCGTCCGCAACGACCTGAAGCTTCTCCAATGACCAGCTCGGAAAACGGCAGTTCACCGGAGGAACGCACTTCGGGCAGAACACCTCTGCTCCAACGTTTCGCCGCTTCGGCGAGAATCGACGGTTCGCCGTAGAGTACAAATCGCGCCCGGTCGTTCCAGCGTGGATCAGCTGCTGCCCGAACGGCAAGTTCAGGCCCGATCCCGGCGGGATCTCCCATGGTGACGGCAATGACCGGAAGCGGTTTCAGCATCTCTACCAGACCTGTCCCTTCTTTTCGAAATAGGCTGCCACGTTCGGTACGATCGGTTTGATCAGTTTCTTGATCGCCACCGCGTATTCGCGGATTTCGGACTGGGCATGATCGCTGTCGCGAAGCTCGAGAAAGTGCAACAGGTTCGACAGATCCACGGTACCCCAGAAAGTGACCATCATGTTCTGCGGCAATACACCGCGCGCCTGTTCCCGGCAGACGCCGGAGGCGAGCAGTTTTTCATAAAGCTCCAGGGAGAGCCGGTTGTGCCGGCGGATTTCCTCACGCAATTGGCCGCCGTGGAAAGCGGGGTCGAAAAAAGAGGCCTGACGATTGTCTTCAGACTGCCGGCGCAACACCTCCGGAGTGTAGAACTCCAGGTCGATTTCAGTATAACGCCGGGAAATCTCATTGTAACTCCAGGTGCGGTGACGGTGCCACTGGCCGCGAACGAACAACGGACAGTGGACGCTGAACGTGAAAACCACATGCTCAAGCGGGCTGGTATGACGGTTTTCTATCAGGTAGTTCAGCAATTTGACGTCGCGTTCATCCATCGACTGCTTGAGCTTGCCGAACGACACCCGCGCTGCATTGACAATGGTTGCCTCACTGCCGAGGTGATCGATCAGTCCGACCCAGCCCTGACCGCCGAGTACTTTCACATGATTGACCGGCGGAACGTTGAGATGCTCCATGGTTTCACTCTCCTAACTATGAAACTCGTATTTTCCGTAACCTATTTGAGATCAATTCCGGTTTCCGGGTCTACCAGCCGGAACTCCTCGTAATGGAGTTGCGGATCGGCCCGGAAACTGAGGTCGTGCTTGTATTTTTCCTCAAGTTCACGCAACAGTGCCGCGTCCTCGTTGCGGAGACGCGCAAGTACATCCGGATGCATGAACACCCGTACCGGCATGTTCCGGTAACGGCTGTCGCGCAGTACCGTGTTGAGACGGCGCTGGATCTCGGCACTCATTGTAACCGGAGACTTCACCAGCCCCGTTCCGGAACAGTAGGGACACGGATTGTAGACCTGGTCCTGGATGCTCTCGTGTTCCCGCTGACGGGTCATCTCCATCAATCCCAGGCGCGAAAGAGGCAACACCTTGGTTTTGGCCCGGTCATCCTTGACCAGTTTTTTCATATAACGGAAGAGCTCTTCGCGATCCCGGGCGCTGCGCATGTCAATGAAATCGAGCACAACCAGCCCGCCGATGTTGCGCAACCGGAGCTGCCGGGCAATCTCCTCGGCAGCTTCAAGATTGGTTTTCAAGATGAATTCCGGTTGATCGGCTCCCTTGCGGCCGTGGCCGGAATTGACGTCGATCGCGATCAACGCCTCGGTTTCGTCGATACAGATACCGCCACCACCGGGAAGACGGACCTCTCTCTGGAAAACCTCTCGAAGCTGATCGTTGATTTTGTATTGTTCAAATATCGGTTTGGGCGAGTTGTGGAGAGTCACTTTTTGAGCCATTTTTCCACCGCCGATGCGCTTGAGCGTATCGATGATCTGCCGGAAAGCGGCCCGGTCATCCACCACGATTCCCTCGATTTCTTCGGTCATGAAATCGCGAATCGTCCGTTCGATCAGATTCGGTTCGGTAAAGAGCAGACAGGGTGCGGTATGGGTTTCCATGTCTTTTTCCACCTTGCGCCAGTAATCGAGCAGAAGATCGAGATCCCTTTTGAAAAAGGTGGAACGCCGCCCCTCCCCGACGGTGCGGCAGATCAACCCCATTCCCTCGGGAAGTTCAAGTGCGGCGAGAATCTTGCGTAACCGATCCCGTTCCGGCGCTCCCTCGATCCGGGTGGAAAGACCGATATGTTCACTGTAGGGCATCAGCACGAGGTAACGCCCCGGAATCGAAATGTCTGTGGTCACCCGCGCACCCTTGGTGCTGATTGGAGATTTGACGACCTGCACCAGAATTTCCATGCCCGGTTTGAAGATGTTCGGAATGTCGGCAACGGTGAGTTTCTTTTTCCGGCGTGATGCTTCGGCGCCAACTTTGCTGCCTGGTTTTGCCTCCTGCCGCTTCTGCCGCCGGGCCTGAATGGACTCATCCTTTGCGGAGAGCTCACTATTCTCCTCTTCATCTCCATCTCCGCCCCGGCGCCCGACGAGCTCATCGCCGCCGGGAAGCATTTCATGGTAATGGAGAAACGCCTTCTTTTCGGCACCGATGTCGATGAACGCCGCCTGAAGGGAAGGCTCGAGGTTGATGATCCGACCGAGGTAAATGTCTCCCACCTTGGGTTCATTGTCGTCGCGTTCGATCTGATATTCTTCAAGCCGGCCGTGATTGAGCATCGCGAAACGGCGTTCGATTTTCTCGCAGTTCAGGAGAATCTGCTTGCCTGAGTTGTTCATGAGTATCACCTGTCAATAAATTGTTTTCTCTCCCGGTTTTCCCGGGAGGTGCCGCCGGTCGGAACCGGCGGGAAGCATCGCACCGGAATCCGCTCAGGGCAGAATCACCGGCTTTTCTCCGCGCAATCCATTCAGAAAAGCGACCGCCGGCATGGCGCGCCGTCCCGGAGGAGCCAGTTCAACGATTTCGATTGCACCGCTGCCGCAGGCGACGATCATGGCGTATTTGTCGGCCTGAAGCACTGTTCCCGGAGCTCCGGAAAGATCCCGCCGCGCCAGTACCCGGGTCAGGGTCACGGTATTCTCTCCCCGGGTGGTCAGCAGCGTGCAGCGCGCTCCCGGCCATGGATAGTAGGCGCGAACCATCGCTTCGATGTCATAACAGTTTCTGGTCCAGTCGATCCGGCCGTCACTCTTCTTGATCTTGGTGCAGACCGTTGCAATGGTGTCATCCTGGGGGACCGCCTCGATTTCACCATGGAAGATCGAAACCAGGACACCCGGGGTGACCTCCGCAGCGATCAACCCGAGTTTGGTTTCGAGCATTTCCCCGTATTCGCGGTGGTCGAGAGGAACCCGCAGCGAATAGTAGACCGCACCGGTATCAAGGCCGCGTTCCATTTTCATGAAACAGATGCCGGTTTCCGTATCGCGGTTGAGAATGCATTGCGTGATCGGTGATGCACCGCGATAACGCGGCAGCAGAGACGCGTGAATGTTGATACAGCCGAAAGAGGGGAGTTTCAAAAACGGTTCCCGGAGAATCTGGCCGAAGGAGACCACCAGGATCATCTGCGGGCGGCGCAGGCGGAGGGATTCGAGGAACTCCGGTGCATTGACATTGGCGATCTTGTCCGGCGCGAGGCCGAGCTCTTCCGCGGCAGCGCCGACCGGGGTCGGGGTGGGGCGGCGATTCCGGCCCGCAGGGCGGTCGAGCTGGGTACCGACGCCGATCAGCCGCAGTTCCGACGCGGCGGCGACAGCCTTCAGAATCGGCACGGCAATCTGGCCGGAGCCGAGAAAGTAGATTTCCGGTTTATTCGTCATCGTGCTCTTTGCAAAATTGGTTTTCCAGTGCAATTATAAATATAGAACGGGAATCCGGAAAAAACTATTCAAATATGTCAAAAAAAGAGAAAATTGCGATCATGATGGGCGGCAATCTCGGAGATTCTGCACGAATCTTCGAGGAAGCTGCGTCCGGACTGGCCGCCGGCGGAGTGGAAAATCTCAGAGTGAGCGGGATCTTCCGGTCGGCGGCGGTGGATTGTGTGCCCGGGACTCCGGATTTCTGCGATCGGGCGCTTACCGGGGAGTGGGCCGGCGGGGCCGGGGAGCTGTTTCAGCTCTGCCAGCGCCTCGAACGGGAAGCCGGTCGGCCGGCGGTTCATTCCAGCCGGGAATCGCGGACGCTGGATCTCGATCTGATCCTCTTCGGTGACCGGAGGATAGACCAGCCGGGGCTGATCGTTCCCCATCCCCGGGCCCGGCTGCGCCGGTTTGTTCTCGAACCGCTGGCCGAGATTGCACCGGATTGGATTTTTCCGGATTGCGGAAAGAGTGTGCGGGAATGTTTGAATTTTCTGACCGCGTCAAATTGACTTGACGCGGAAATTGTAATATATTGATGAATACGGGGAGAGAGTCCGGTTTTCGGGAAGAAGGAAAGTTTTTACTGGAGATGATGAGAGAATGATGGACGCGGGAACAATCTCTTTCTGGATCGGCGCCGCGCTGACCTGGGTGATCGTGATGCTGGGCATTGTGTTGTTTTCACGCTTTTACAAGGCCTTTCAGCAGTCGTGCCACGACACGGAAACAAGCATTCTCGGCATCGTCGGCCAGCTTCAGAAAATGCAGGCGACCTTGACCGAGATGCTGGTTGAGCAGAAGCGGATGGCACGACTGGCTGTGGAACAACTCGATCTCAAGAAAGCGGAAATGACCGGCGATTTTGAAATCATTGAGGAGCCGATTCCCCAGCCGGTGGAGCCGAAACCGGTCACATTGAAACCGGCGATTGATCTGAACGTCTCCGGGAAACTCCCGGAAATCAAATAAAAGTGTATTTTTTGCCGTTTTTTGCCGCCATTCCCCTTGCAAGTGGCGCCATTTACGGTTAGTTTATCATATATGTCGAAAAGGATACATTTTCAAGTTTTTTTTCTGTCAGGAGTTTGTCGTCTATGAAAAAACTGTTTTTGGCTCTGAGTCTGGTGGGGTGTCTGTTTGCTTCAAATTCCGCATCTGCGCTCGACAGCAGGGAGGTCATGGACAAACTGCTGCTCTATATCCCGAACCGCATTGTCGATGCCTTCGACATGTTCACCGTCGATCTCGGTGTCGGTCCGGTGGTGGAAGCTCAGCTGATGGCGACCCGCGCGGTCTGGGGCGGTGCCGGCATCGGTCTGGCCTGCAAAGCCTACAAGGCGCACAACCGGCAGTACGGTTTCGGTATTGAAGAGGGCTGGTACTGGTCCTTTGTGACGGTGAGCGACGAGAATTTCAGTTTGAGCCGTGGAACTTCCCTGGTTAAAAAATATGTGGAAATGCGGGCCGGTTTCCCGACTCCGGATCGTCGGACCTACGGTTTCTTCGACGGGCCGCGCGATTACTGGGCGATCGGCGGTTCGCTCGGCTGTCTGGTTACGGGGGATCTTTTCATCCATCCGGTCGAATGGGCCGATTTCGCTCTCGGTTTCTTCTTCATCGACATCAAGGGCGATGATTTCACACTGGATGATTTCCGGTAATTCCTTCCCGACAAAAAAACTTGACGGCGCTTCCCGAAAAGGAGGCGCCGTTTTTTGTTCCGGCCGGTAGGCGAAAGTGTCCGTCGACCGGCAGACACAGAGTGTGAAAAATGAGATCCGGCAATTCGGCCGTGGTGTCCCATCTGCCTTTTCCACCGGATTTCCGGATGGATCATTCGGCGGAAAAGACGGAGGAAACCAGTTTTATTTCCCGACTTTCAGCACACCACCGGTGTCGGCACTGGTCGCCAGCGATGCGTATTTGGCGAGGTATCCGGTCCGGATCTTCGGTTCCCGCGGTTTCCACTGTTTCCGACGTTCGGCGATCACTTCTTCGGGGACGTCGAGATGGATGGTACGGTTCGGAATGTCGATTTCAATGATGTCGCCGGGTTCCACCAGGCCGATCAGGCCGCCTGCGGCGGCTTCCGGGCTGACGTGGCCGATACATGCACCGCGGGTGCCGCCGGAAAAGCGCCCGTCCGTAACCAGAGCGACACTCTCGCCGAGTCCGCGCCCCATGATGTAGCTGGTCGGGGCGAGCATCTCCTGCATCCCGGGACCGCCTTTGGGGCCTTCATAACGAATCACCACGACATCACCGGCTTTGACTTTGCCGGCGAGGATGCCTTCTCCGGCCTCCTCCTCGCTGTCGAAGATCACCGCCGGTCCCTTGTGGGTCAGCATCGCCGGAGCGACTCCGGCGGCTTTCACCACGCAACCTTTTTCCGCAAGGTTGCCGAACAGGATTGCCAGGCCGCCCTTTTCGCTGTAAGGGTTCGAAAGCGGGCGGATGATCGTTCCGTCCGGATCGGGAGCATCGGCATACTCCTCCGCCAGCGTTTTACCGGAAACGGTCGGAGCCGTACCGTCGATCAGTCCGGGAACCTTGCTGATTTCCTTGAGAATCGCCATGATGCCGCCGACCCGGCCGCAATCCTCGACGATATGGTACTGCACCGAAGGGGCGAGTTTGCAGATATTCGGGGTGCGGGCTGAAATTTCGTCGAGTTTCCGGATATCCAGGCCGGTTCCGGCCTCGTTTGCGACCGCGAGGGTGTGCAGGACGGTATTCGAGGAGCCCCCCATCGCCATATCGAGCACCAGAGCGTTCTGAAACGCGGCCGGCGTTGCGAAATCCCTTGCCGTCGGCGGATTTTCCATTTTCGCCAGTTCAACTGCCCGGCGTGCCGCCCGCTTCCAGAGTTCGACACGTTCGGGGGAATCGGCTGCGATGGTGCCGTTGCCGGGCAGGGCGATTCCAAGCGCCTCGCAGAGGCAGTTCATGCTGTTGGCGGTGAACATTCCCGAGCAGGAGCCGGGGCCGGGACAGGCGGTACACTCCAGAGCCTCGAGTCCCTCGTCGCTGAGCTTGCCGATCCGGTTGGCGGCGACCCCTTCAAAAATGGAAATCAGGTCGGTGTCGCGCCCGCCTTCGGTCTGGGGCTTTCCGGCGCGCATCGGGCCGCCGGAAGCGAAGATGGTCGGAATATTCAGCCGCATCGCGCCCATCAGCATGCCCGGAACCACCTTGTCGCAGTTCGGAATACAGATCATCGCGTCGAACGGATGAGCGGTTCCCATGGTTTCGACGCTGTCGGCGATGATTTCACGGCTGGCGAGGGAGTATTTCATGCCCTTGTGCCCCATGGCGATACCGTCGCAGACCGCGATGGTATTGAATTCGTAGGGAACTCCGCCGGCTTCCCGGATCGCGTCGCAGATGATTTCCCCCACTTTTTTCAGGTGACAGTGACCGGGGACGATGTTGGTATAGGAGTTGCAGACGCCGATGAACGGCCGGTTGATCTCCTCCCGGGTGATGCCGGTTGCGCGCATCAGGGCGCGGTGCGGGGCGCGTTCAAGCCCCTTCTTCATGATATCGCTGCGCATTTCATTTTCTCCTTGGAAAAAACTGGTTTGCAGAATTGTCTGCCGAAAGAAATAATGTACCATCATCCTTTATAAAAGCAACTGAAAACCGTGAAATTTCAAAGCATCTCTTGAAGTTGGAGAGCTGCGAAGGTATATTAAAATGATAGGAATGTGTTTAATGGAAAACTTCAGGAGTGGAAGGATCGACGGAAGAATGTTTGAGTCATTAAGTGACAAACTGCACGACGTATTCCGCAAGCTGCGCGGGCAGAGTACGCTTTCCGAGGCGAATATCGCCGAGGCGATGCGTGAAATCCGGCTGGCGTTGCTCGAGGCGGACGTCAATATCAACGTGGCCACCGAATTTATCGATTCGGTCAAGGCCGCCTGCGTCGGGCAGGATGTGGTTCGCAGCATCACCCCCGGCCAGCAGGTCGTCAAAATCGTCCATGACAATCTGGTCGATCTCCTCGGCGGCGGCGCCGCCGAACTGGAGTTCAAATCGAAACCGACCGTATTGATGCTGGTCGGATTGCACGGCAGCGGCAAGACCACCACCGCCGGTAAACTCGCGTTGAAGCTTCGCCGCGACGGGAAGAAGGTGCTTCTGGTTGCCGGGGACGTCTACCGTCCCGCCGCAATCGATCAGCTCGAAATCATCGGTCGTGAAATCGGTGTGCCGGTCCATGCCGAGCGAACCAGCGTCAATGTCGCGGCAATTGCGCTCAACGCGGTAGAACAGGCCGGAAAACAGGGATTCGATGTGGTGATCATCGATACCGCCGGCCGGTTGCAGATCGATGATACGATGGTTCAGGAGCTGGTGCGGATCCGGCAGGCGGTTCATCCCGATGAGGTGCTTCTGGTTGCCGATGCCGCTCTCGGGCAGGAGGCGGTTTCGGTCGCAGAGCACTTCCATCAGGCGCTGACACTGACCGGTTTCATTCTGACCAAACTTGACGGCGACGCCCGCGGCGGGGCTGCTCTTTCGATCCGCAAGGTAACCGGCTGTCCGGTCAAATTCATCGGTATGGGGGAGAAACTCGACAGCCTCGAAGTGTTCTATCCCGAACGCATGGCCGGTCGCATTCTCGGTATGGGTGATGTGGTTTCGCTGGTGGAAAAAGCCGCCGCCGAGATTGATGAAGAAGAGGCGAAGAAGCTGCAGGAAAAACTGCGGGCCAACAAATTCGATTACGATGATTTCCTTGCGCAGCTGCGGCAGATCAAGAAACTCGGGGGCATGGAAAGCATCCTCAAGTTTCTGCCCGGCGGCCGCCAGCTCGCCGGCATGCTCTCGGGAGTCGATCCGAAGCACTTCCTGCGCATGGAGGCGGTGATTCTGTCGATGACCAGGGCCGAACGGGCCAACCCGGATCTGATGGATTTCTCGCGCAAGAAGCGGATCGCGAAAGGTTCCGGCGTTCCGGTTGAGACGGTCAGCAATCTGGTCAAACAGTTCGAATCGATGCGCAAGATGATGAAACACAACGGGATGATCGGCCGTCTGATGTCCGGCGCCCCGTTGCCGGAAACCGGGGCCCCCGGCACGTTCGGCGGCCTTCTCGGCGGACCGGCTCCGGTGTCGAAGAAGGAGCAGGAGCGTAAGAAACGGCTCGCAAAGCTCGCTAAGAAAGAGCGTCAGAAACAGCGTCGGCGCAAAAAGTGAATCGCCCCGGAAGGAGGAGAACCCGTGTACACTTTGATGATTTCAGCTCTGGCCGGTGCGGCGATCGCGGTGATCACGACGCGTGATCTCGGTCTCGGCTGGGGAATTTTCTGTTTGTTTGCGACGATGTTGATCGTTCAGTTGCTGATCGGGCTGGCCATCCGCAGAAAAGTGACGAAAATCAATCTGGAGCTCCAGCGGATCATGCAGAACGGACAGGCGAAGGCCAACCGTCAGCTTCAGCTGTTTCAGCAGCGGCCGCCGGGGAATCTGCGCATGGCGCAGCAGGCGCTTGAAAAGATTCAGTTCGATGCCGTCCGCGAAGCGCTTGACGCGACGAAACGCTTTGAACCCTATTACCGCTGGAACATGTTGCTCAAAAAGCAGATCAATACCATGAAAATGCAGTTGCGCTTCCAGTTGCGCGAATATGCGGCGGTGGATGAGCTCCTGAAGCACTGCCTCCTTCTGGATGCGCGATCGCTGGCGATCAAACTGGTCCGGCTCTACAAACAGGAGGATCCGGGGCTTGACCGGTTCTACGAAAAAAAGTGCCGCAAACTCAAAGGCGAAGACGGTGCGCTGGTTGCTTCGACCTATGCGTGGATCAAACTGCATCAGAATGAACCGGCGAAGGCAACCGCCGCACTGGTGGCGGCGCGGAAACTCTCCGACAATCAGACGCTGGTCGAAAACTGCGACCGGCTGGTAAACGGCAGATACAAGCATTTCAGCAATGCCGGATTCGGCGATCAGTGGTATTCGCTCTATCTGGAGGAACCTAAGATCAAGCCGCAGCGGCAGATGCAGCAGCGGATGTATTGAAAAGTCAGGAGGGGAGGTTCGTCGCGATGGCGGAACCCGCTTCAGCCGGTACGTGGATGCAGTCGTTTCTGGCGGCGCTTGCCGGTCCGGTGATTTTCATCGGCCGGGTGGCGTCGATCGTGCCGCTTATGCGGCAGCGCAAGCAGCTCCGGCTTCGGGAAACCGCCTACTACCTCGACCTCTGCGGTGCGAAATCGCTGCCGATTGTATTGGCGATCTGCTTTCTGATGGGATTGGTGATGGCAGTCAACGGCGAAATTCAGTTGAGCAAAGTCGGGCAGGAGATCTTTGTCGTCGATCTGGTCGGGTTCGCGGTATTGAAAGAGTTCGGGCCGCTGATGGTCGCATTGATTGCGACAGGTCGGGCCGGTTCGGCTTTCGCCGCTGAAATCGGCACGATGAAGGTGGATGAGGAGATCAGCGCTCTGGCGACGATGGGGATTCGTCCCGAGGCGTACCTGGTGCTGCCGAAACTGCTGGCGATGTTGCTGGCGCTGCCGGTGTTGACCGTATTCGGCGACGCTGCCGGCATCCTCGGCGGAATGGTGATCGGCGTGACTTCGATGGATATTCCGATCGCCGCCTACTGGTCGCGGACGGTGGAATCTCTGGACTATATGACCTTCCTGCTGGGGGCAGCTAAAAGCTTTGCCTTTGCCGTGGTGATCACGCTGGCCGGATGCTATTACGGTTTCGTCACGAGGGCTGATGCGCAGGGAGTCGGCCGGGCAGCCACCAGTGCGGTGGTCGCATCGATATTCCTGGTGGTGATCGTCGACGTCATCATTACGATACTTTATTCGTTCATCGGTTACTGAGGTGGTTATGGAATCCGGGGAAAAAACGGAAATCCTGGTTGAAGATCTTTCGATCGGCTACGGTTCGAATGTGCTGATGGAGCATCTGAACTTCGAAGTGAAGTCCGGAGAGATTTTCTGCATCATGGGTGGTTCCGGCTGCGGCAAGAGCACTTTGCTTAAACATATCATAGGGCTCTACCTTCCGCTCCGGGGAGACATTCTGATCGAAGGGGAGAGCATCGTGACCGCCGACGAATCCCGGAAACGGGCAATCATGCGCCGCTTCGGGGTCACCTATCAGGGCGGGGCGCTCTTCGGCTCGATGACGGTTGCGGAAAATGTCGCGTTGCCGCTGCAGGAGTACACGGACCTGTCGCGCGACGAGATCGCGAAACGGGTGGAGGAAAAACTCAAGCTGGTCGACCTCTCCGGTTTTGGTGACTACATGCCCTCCGAGCTTTCCGGCGGCATGCGCAAGCGCGCCGGTCTTGCGCGGGCGATGGCTCTGGATCCCCGGCTGCTGTTCTTCGATGAACCTTCGGCGGGGCTCGATCCGATCACCTCGGCGGACCTCGACCGGCTGATTCTGCGAATGCGCGAGAGATTCGGTTCGACGATCGTGGTGGTGACGCATGAACTGGACAGTGTGTTCACAATCGCCGATCGGGTCATCATGATGGATAAGAAAGCCAGGACCATCGTCGCGTCGGGGGATCCGGTCGAACTGCGCGATCACTGCCCGAACCGCCTTGTGCGGGCGTTTCTGACCCGTGACGGGCTGAAACGCGAGATGCGCGACGTCGATGTCAGGGAAGTGGAGTGAGCCATGAATGATCAGACGCAGAAGTTCCGATTGGGGGTTTTCGTCATCGGCGGAGTTGTGCTTCTGCTGGCGATGATGTTTTTCCTCGGCATGTCGAATCTCTTTTCCCGCCGGGCTGTCGTCTGCACCTATTTTTCGGAATCGGTGCAGGGATTGACGGTCGGTTCTTCGGTCAAATACCGGGGGGTGCCGATCGGTACGGTGTCGAAGATCATGATCCGGGTCAGCGACAAGCTGGTCGAAGTGAACATGGAAATAGAGCTTGATCATTTCGTCGGCTCCGACTCCTCGCGGGGCGGACAGCAGGAGGAGTTCCACTCCTTCTTCCGCTCCGAACTGGAACAGGGGTTGCGCTGCCGGCTGGAGTATGCCGGAATCACCGGAATGCGCTACATCGACTTCGACTACTTCGTGCCGCCCGGTCAGGCGCTTCCCGAGCCGCCCGTCACACCCGGGATCGCCGGTGCGCTTTACATTCCGCCGGTGCCGTCGTCGTTCCGGGATATTCTGAAGGCGCTGAGCACTTCGCTGGAGCGGATCAGCCGGATCCGTTTCGAGGAGATCTCCGACGGGTTGGAACGCAGCCTCAGCGAGGTTTCCGGCATCCTTTCCGATCCCGCACTCAAGTCGGCGATCGGGCGGATCAATGACGCGGCCGAAAATCTCGAACGGGGAACCGACACGTTGTCCCGGGTGTTCAGCGAAGCGCGGCTGGAGAACCTGATGAATATTCTTGAGAAGGATCTCCGGGCGATCGACGCCTTGACCGGCCAGCTGGTTGACGAATCAAAAGGGTTGAAGCTGGCGGAGAGCTCGGCGGCATTCCGGGATGCCGCAGGTGCGGTTGTCGACGGGCAGGCGCAGCTGGCGAATACCCTTGAGAAGCTCAACCAGACTCTGGATGCGGTCCGGATGCTGGTCGATTATCTTGAGCAGGATCCGAGTTCGATCATCAGCGGCAAAAAGAAACCGCCGCTTGCGGAGTGATTCATGCCGGAGCCAATCGACAACGAAGCGGAGCGCAAAATTGCCGGTATTCTCAGTCGGGAGTCCCGTTATGCGGCGGGAGCTTACACGTTTGTAGCCGAAGCCGTCACATTCACGGTCGGCCGGCTGTCGGTTCATCGGCATGTTTCCGCCCGTGAACTGCTTGAGGGAATCCGCGACTATGCGGCAGGCCAGTTCGGTGTGATGGCAGGGGAAGTGCTGCATGAATGGGGAATCCATGAGGCGACCGACGTGGGACGGATCGTCTACCTGATGATCGACGCGAAGCTGCTTGCCGCCTCGGAGGAGGATTCTCCGGAGGATTTCAACATCGATTTTGACCTGGTCCCGGAAGAGGCGGTTTCTCCTGCCGTCGGCCGAACGCTGCCGAAGATCGATTGATGCGGAGACAGATTTACTTCTGTCCGTAGTAGGCGTTTTTCCCGTGCTTGCGGAAATAGTGTTTGTCGATCAGCGATTGTTTCAACCGTTTCACATCGGGATTGATCTGTTCTGTCAGCAACGCCATCCGGCACAGCTCCTCGAGAATCCGGGCGTGGTAGACCGCTTTTGCGGCACTTTTTCCCCAGGTGAACGGCCCGTGACCGGCAACCAGAGCCATCGGCACCTCCATCGGGTCGAGTCCGCCGGCACGGAACCGATCGAGGATCTGACGACCTGTTTCGGTTTCGTAATCGTTTTGGATCCGTTCATCGGCCATCGGCGCGGTACAGGGAACGTCCTCCGCCAGATGGTCGGCGTGTGTGGTACCGTAAAGCGGCACGTCGCGCTCCGCCTGCGCCCAGGCGACCGCCCAGGTCGAATGGGTGTGGACGATTCCGCCGATACCGGCCCAGTTGCGGTAAAGTTCCAGATGGGTGTTGGTGTCGCTTGAAGGACGCAGCCGGCCGTCGAGTTGCCGCCCGTCCAGATCGACGACTGCGATGTCGTCGGGCGTCAGTTTATTGTAATCGACACCGGAAGGCTTGATGGCGACGGCATTCGCCTCGCGGTCGATGCAGCTGACATTGCCGAAGGTATAGATGACCAACCCGAGTTGCGGCAGCAGCAGATTGGCCTCGTAACACTCCTGTTTCAACTTATCGAACATCGGCCATGATCTCCTTTTCGGTTGCAGCCGCATATCGCAGATAACGGCGGTAGAGTGTTTCATAACCGGCGACATTTGCCGGGATCGGTTCGTAGATCGCGTCGAAGCCGGAGTTCATTTTTTCCATGGCCATTTCGATATCGGGCCAGAGTTTTGCCGCCGTCGCCGCAAACATCGCTCCGCCGAGCGCACACACCTGGTCGGAGGCTGCCACCCTGATCGGCATATTCATTACATCCGCGCAACATTGCATCACGAAAGGGGATTTTCTGGAAATTCCACCGATCGCAACCACGGAATCGACGGAGATTCCCTCCCTGACGAAACGTTCGGCGATCCGACGCGCTCCGAACGCGGTTGCTTCCACCAGCGCCCGGAATACCGCCGGAGCCGTGGTGCCGGCAACGAGTCCGAAGAGCGCTCCCGAGAGGTAAGCGTTGGCGTCCGGAGTACGCCGGCCGTTGATCCAGTCGAGCGCCAGCACTCCCGCCGGATCGATCGGCAGTGCCGCCGCTTCGGCTTCCAGTTTCGGCAGTGATACCTCGCCGGCCCACGACAGGAAGCGTTTGAACCAGGCATAAAGATCACCGAACGCCGACTGTCCGGCTTCCAGCCCGGTCAGCCCGGGAACCACCGAACCGTTGACCTGGCCGCAGATGCCGCGCACGCATTGTTCCACCCGTGGTGCAACGATGATGTCGCAGGTGGAGGTGCCGATCACCTTGACCAGCTGACCCGGCCTGATGTCTGCTCCCACCGCTCCGAAATGGCAGTCGAAGGCGCTTCCGGCAACCACCACGTCAGGGGAAAGCCCGAGCCGGGCGGCCCAGGCGGGAGTCAGAGTTCCGACCGGCACATCCGCGGTAAACGTTTCGCTGTAGAGCCGGTCGCGGATACCAGCGAGCAACGGATCAATGCCGGAAAAAAACTCCTCCGGCGGCAATCCCCCCCACGACTCATGCCACATCGCCTTGTGGCCTGCTGCGCAACGGCTGCGTTTCATGGTCAGGGGATCGGTGGTACCGGTCAGTTCCGCGGTGATCCAGTCGCAGTGTTCCACCCAGCTGAACGCGGCGGAGCGGACCTTTTCGTTGTGCCGGAGCACATGCAGTATTTTGGACCAGAACCATTCACTTGAATAGATTCCACCCTCGTACCTGGTGTAGTCCACTCCTCCGGGACGGTGGGCGGCAGCATTGATCTCATCGGCTTCGCGTCGGGCGGTATGGTCTTTCCAGAGAAGGAACATCGCATCGGGATCGGCGGAAAATTCCGGCAACAGCGACAACGGTGTGCCGTTCCGGTCGACTGCGCAGGGAGTCGAACCGGTCGTGTCTATGCCGATTCCGGCAACGGCCGCCGGATCACAGCACCGGAGCACTTCGCGGATGGTCGCTTCGACTCCTTCCAGATAATCGAGCGGATGCTGACGGTATTGCGACCGGGCGGCACAGCAGAACTCTCCGTTTGCCCAGCGTGCATAAGGGTGAACCGCCGAGGCGACGATTCCGCCGTCACTCCGCACCAGGACGGCGCGCACACTGTCTGTGCCGAAGTCCAGACCGATTACCAGATTCTTCATATTCATTTCCCTTGTTGTGAAGGATTCACCGCATGTTGTGGCGACGGCGCTCAGCGGCTGGTCAGCAACATCGATTCACAGACCAGATAGTCAGGCTCCTTTCCGGCGGCGAACTTTTCAAATTCGCCGATGGCGCAGTCGGCCATCCGCCCCACCTCGTCGTTGATCGAACCGGCGATGTGGCTGCTCAACTGCACGTTGGGCAGATGGAAGAAAGGCGACTCCTTTTCCGGCGGTTCCGGACAGGTCACATCGAGCAACGCAGTCAGGTCGGGGCGCCGGCGGAGCACGTCAATGAGTTCCGGCTCGTTGACCTGGGCTCCGCGGCCGGTGTTGATGAAGACCGCTCCCGGACGCATCGACTCAAAGAGCCTGCCGTTCAGTACGCCGATGTTGTCTTCGCGGTTGGGCAGATGGTTACTGACCACGAAAGCGGTTCGGAACGCCTCCTCCAGCGAGATGGTACGGCGTTCGGGACGGGACGGGACAACGATTACCTTCAGATGATAGGTTTCGAGCATTCTGCAGACCAGCGTCGAAATTGCTCCGGCGCCGATCAGGGCGACGGTTTCCCCGTAACAACCGGGACCGCAGAACACGTTCTCACGCGACCAGCTCTGCGTGGAACGGACCTCGCGGGAGTTGCGGAAGTATCCTTTCAGGGCCAATACGATCTGGGCGACACAGAATTCGGCCACCGGAATTGCATTCATCTGCCATGCACTCATCACCTTGACGTTCCGGGCCAGAAGCGGCCGGACAAAGGAATCGGTCGCACCGGCCGCGTAGAAAACCGCCCGCAGCTTCGGCATCCGGTCAAGTTCCTCTTCGGAGAGGCAGGGCATTCCCCAGGTGGAGAAGAGCACTTCGACATCGATCAGTTTTCCCGCCGCCACATCAGCCCCGGAATAGATTCCCGGCAGGAGATCGCAGAGGGTAGCGAGCCGTTCAAGCCGTTTCGCGCCGTACACATAATCGACGTTGGCTGGATTTTCACACAGAACCGCACATTTCATCATCGCAGAATCCTTTTCCGTTGACATGATTGCCGGGGAAATACCTTCCGTATGTTTTCCGGCTTCCCGACCAATAATATAACACGGAAACGGCGCCGGCAACTGTTTTTATCCTCCCCGGGAACAAAAAAAATAAAAAATTTGCTTTCTCCGTACCATCAGATGAAGTCCGGAGAATTTTGAAAAAGCCGGAATGGCGAATCCCGATTCCTTGTCAGGGGATCAGCAACCCGCAGGTTCAGTTCTGTTCGTGACGCAGAATGTCGGCGGCTTCCAGCAGCGCCAGATAATTCCCCGCCGGGACATAAGGGGTGATCGAATGGCCGGTTCCGAGCGCGTATCCATGCGCATGGGCGCGATTGCGGCGGCCCTGTTCCAGCACCGCGTCACGGACGCTCTCCGGCGTTCCCAGCGTCATGATGTTTACGTCGATGCCGCCGAAGAGGCCGATCCGGTCTCCGTAGTCGTCGATCCACCGCTGAAATGGTGCGATCGCATCTTCGTTGGAGTGCTTGGCATCGATGCCGTTGGCCAGAATGTCCTCCATCACTTCAAAAATACAACCGCAGCTGTGAAAGAGCAACGGCTTGCCGTAACGGTGTGCCAGCTCGATGATTCTGCGATGCTGCGGCAGGATCTGTTCCCGCACCGTCTCCGGCATGGTCAGAAGCGAAGTGC
The DNA here is from genome assembly GCA_944389895.1 of uncultured Victivallis sp. Classification (GTDB taxonomy): domain Bacteria; phylum Verrucomicrobiota; class Lentisphaeria; order Victivallales; family Victivallaceae; genus Victivallis. The sequence goes on from CALXOA010000078.1 coordinate 82,571, forward strand.
GGAATCCGAGGTCATCACCGAGACGACAGACTCCGATCATGTCACTGAAACGCTCCAGTGTCATTGCCCAGGCCTGAAAAGCGAGATCCCCCAGCCGGACATACAATTCGGCGTGCAGTTCCGGATCGTCGACGGCCATGAAAGGCAGACTGGCCAGTCCGACCACATCCTCACTCATTTCGAACACCCCGGTGTTACCGACACCGCCGATCACCTTCATTTCCGGCGGCATCTCCTTCTCCAGAGCCTTGAACTGGCGTTCTGCGTCGCGCCAGTAAGCATCGAGAATACCATCCCACTCGTAGGCTTCGAAATCAGCACGGGTCTGAATCGGGCCGGCGGTCTCATTCTGAATCGCTCCGCCGTGCGGCAGCCGCAGGGAGGATTCAAACAGTACTGCATCGTATCCGGCCTGTTGCAGGAAACGGCAGTAACGCCGGAAATACTCCTCCAGGTCGCGGTCGTCTCCTTCACGCAGAGCGGAGAAAGGTTCTTCGGCCAATTGATCCATCACCCCGCCATCGATGACATGTTCATACAGCGGCAGGATTTCCGGCCGGCGGTTGCGTGCGGCGGATTCCAGACGATGCCAGTCCGGAGTGATATCGGTACGGAATGCGGCTTTTCCCATGGTGTTGGTCTCCTCTTTTTCTTCAACATACACCGTTTTTCCGCCGTTGCAAATCCGGCACATGAACAGAGAGGAGTATGAATCAGAGAAAATAACGGAAAAGCCGCTCTGTTTTTGATGAAAATTTCAAATACTTTGTCTGCAGGATGGCAATGAGCGCTGTTCCAACCCGGATCTGAACCGCAGTTTTCACTGCTTCCGATCACACTCCTGATCTTGAAATTCTGCTGGAACATCTTGAAAAAGCATTCGACCTGCCGGCGGATTTATAGATGTCACCGATTGCCCGGGCATCGGGATCAAAGTGATTCGTCAGCAGAACCGGCGTCTTATGACCCGCAGCATTATAGACGACCACGGGAAGGCCAACGTCCGGAAAATTACGCACATTTTGAGATAGGGCATTTGAAAAAGGGCCTGTTTTCTGATTGATTATAGTGACTAAACCGTAATCAAAAGAAAGATACCATGTATAGGTGACAAACGATTGCCGGAGTAAATAGTAAAGAACTCCTTTGTCGAGTAACTTTGAGTAGAGATTCACAAAGCCTCAAAAAAAGGAGTTCAAAATGCAGAGAAAAGG
>CALXOA010000079.1 GCA_944389895.1 uncultured Victivallis sp.
CTTTGAGGTTGCCACAGACCGCTTGCCGGCGAATATTGATAAAACTGCTTCTCGTTGGGCAGATAGATGCAGCGGGTTTGCTGACGGTAAAGTTCGGCAAAGCTCTGCAAGCCGAGGAGGAATCTAGCCCCGTCTCTTATGAAGAGCGATCCATACTTCTCTTCGATTTTGTGAATGATCTCGTTCATGGTGAATTTCCTTTCCATTGTTTGAAATTGTCAACGCGGAAAAGATAGTACCACGAGAAACACTCCGCCAACCAGCATATCCCCGCAGATGGTAATCGGAAAGATTCGGCTGGAAACCGAAATTTCAGGTTCTTCGGATTCTTTCCGACGGAATGAATCCGAGTCGTCCAAATGAAAAAAAATCAAATTTTTTCGAGTTACTTGTCGGCGGAAAAATTGTGTGGCAAAAAATGTGGCAGAAATGTGGCATTTTCACCTCGAATCGGTCACTTTGGGAGAGAATCGGCAACAGTGGGCAAAAAAGAACGGGAACCCGAGTTTGAGCTCAGATTCCCGGAATTTCGGCACAAAAATGGTCGGGATAGAGAGATTTGAACTCTCGACCTTTTGACCCCCAGTCAAACGCGCTAGACCAGGCTGCGCTATATCCCGACCTGTTCATTCCTATGAATCCGGAATGTTTGCCATAATATACACAATTGACAGTCGATTGCAAGCGATTTTTCCCGAAATATCCATTTTTTTGGTCGGCGAAGTTCGTTATGCGCCCCCGAAGTCCAATCCATACGGTTCCCCAACCGTACCGCAAAAAACAAGATACTTGCCGGAATCACCTGTTTTCTACTCAAACGATCAGGTGTGCCCCCCCTTCCCGGTCTCTTGCCATCGATTCAAGAACCCGTACAGTACGTTCCACCCCCGGGAAGTCACGGAAACGGTAGATCCGCCCGGCAAGCGTGGGATATTTAGCCAGCAATGCAGCGAACTCATCATCATCGGCCAGCGCACGATCAATTCCCAGTACCAACGGAATTTCCGGATGTTCCGTCAACAGCAACAGTCGCCGCTCAAGCTGTCCCCGGTGCCACCTGTGAAAGAGTTCAAGATGCAGAATCATACCGTCGGATTCCCGTCTGAAACTCAAGTCCGGAAAGATAATCTCCTGACGCCCTCCATCAATGAAAGGAGAATCTCCAACAATCCGCCACCCCTCAGACTGCTGACGAAAAAGCCGGTGAAACATCCGGATCTCCTCGGGTACGTAACTTGAAAAATTACGATAATGGGAAACCAGTCCGCTGGTCTGATCCAGCTTCAGATTCCCCGATCGTCCGCCCAATCGAATCCTCGCCGACAGTGTCCATCTTTTCAGGTTGACCACCGCAGGGAAAAAAGCGGCCAGCTGCAATGCATATTTCCGGGTGTTCGCAAAGAGGGAAAAAGGACCGTCAATCTTCAAGGTCAGCCCCTCCCCTTCCCCGTTTCTGCGTCTCACTTCCGCAAGCAACCGGAAGAATTTGAGGTATTTGAACATACGGCGCAACTCCGCCGGTTCCGGGTCTGCGGTTTCCAGCTCAACCGATTCCGCATACAACAACAATCCCTGTACCAATGCAAGATTGTATCGGTTCAGAAGTTCCGCCGGATAGAGTTGCATTACGCCGGTCAATCGTTCGAAATCGGGCAGATCTCCGTAAATGTCGCCGGCCATAAATTCCGCTGCACCCGGAACATCCCAGAGTCGTTTCCGATATTCCTCAAGCTCTCTGGTTCCGGAGGCAAGCGCCGCTGCCGCGGCGCCGAAGAGTTTCCGCCGTTCCGCCGGATAATCGATTTCACGTACTGTTTCATAAGTCGCGTGGTCCGACAGCAACTTCTCCAAACCGGCGGCGAAAATCGAGTCATTTTCCACTTTGATCAGCGCTTCAACCAGTTCCGCAACTTCTCCGCGCGTCATATGTGCTTCAACCCCCTCCTGATATACCGCAAGAAGTCCGGCGGCCAATCGCAGCCGTTCCGGATCGGAAGGGTCAACGAAACAAGGCCGGAACCCGTTTCTGAATCGGAACTTCAACAAATCCCGGGTCAACATGGAACATCATCTCCCCCGTGCCCCTGATAAGCACGGTGTTCGCGGCGGCGGGCACTGGTCTGTTCCTCTCCGGTTCCGGCGCTGACCAGTTCATAGAGTATCGCCTGCGCCTTGCCGGGAGCGGGGCGCAGGATACGCCCGAGTCGTTGAACGTGTTCGCGCACACTGCCGGAACCGGAAAGTACAATGCCGACGGCTACCGCCGGTACATCAACTCCTTCATTCAACACCTTGCTGGTGACCAGAACCGTATAGGTACCTTCCCGAAACTTTTCCAGAAAATCACGCCGTTCCCCCGGTCTGGTGCGATGTGTGATTACCGGCCAGCAGAACCGGCGGCCGAGATCATAGGCCGTCGCATTGTCGGCGGTGAAGATGATGATCCTTTCCGGTGCATGTCTCACCACCAGTTCCCATACCTGTCGGATCTTCGCCTCTCCGCCGCGAGCAATACGCCGCTGTTCCAGAAAAGCGCGGAACACCTTACGCCCTTCCGGTGACCGGGCACAGAGTCCCAGGAAACGTCCCCATTCCGATCGGAATTTGAAATTGATCTGATTCGTCCGCAGAAAATCGGTGTAGATCTTACGCTGCTCACGGTAATGCTCCGCCTCATCGGGATCCAAATCAACTGCGATCCGGTGCGTCACATAAGGAGAAAGTACCTTGCCTTCCAGTTCATCAATGAAGATCTGGCAGACGATCGGACCGATCAGATCCTCCAGAACCACCGCTCGTTCCTCCGGCAACTCCGGAGTGGCTGAAAGTCCGAGCCGGTAAGGTGCAATCGCCATCGCCGCCGCCAGTCGTGTCTCGGGCCCCGGCAGATGGTGACATTCATCGGCGACCAGCAAGGCGAAACGGTTGCCGATGAACTCCATATTGAGAACCGCAGAGTCATAGGTGCTGACGGTCAGTTCACGGATATCATGCTCTCCGCCTCCGAGCATGCCGATTCTGCGACCGAAAAAATGCTCCAGCACACCGCACCACTGCCCCAGAAGATCGATGGTCGGCACCAGAAAAAGCGTCGGCCGTTTCAGACAGGCGACAGCCATCACCGCCAGGATCGTCTTGCCGCTCCCGGTCGGCAGAGCGCAAACCCCACGGTAGAGGTTGGAACGCCAGGCATTCAACGCCTCGCTCTGATGTGGTCGGGGAATCAATTCCGTCACGAGGGAGAGTTCTTCAAGCGGCGTGAAGGCACGGGCACGGTCTTGAACCGGGAAGTGGAGCCGCTGCAGAGCAAGCACGACCGGTGCGTAATCACAGCCGCGCGCCCGCCACGACTGCGTTCGGTCATCATAACGAAAAAAAAGCCGGACCTCTTCCGGCAACTCTTCGCGACCGACACCATTGAGCGCAAGCGTCCCGGCCTCGAAGTCAAGGGTAAATGCCATGCCGTTCCTCAGAACTTCTGCGGGCGGAACGAACCGATCCCCCATCCGACCAGAAACACCCCCGCAGCGATCACGAACATCATCCAGCCGTAATCCCTCATGCGCGGCCAGAACTTCTCCCAGCTGCCGGTGCAACAGAAGATCACCAGTTGAATAGCCAGAACCGGGATTCCGGCAAGCAATCCCCAACACACGCCACGTCGAAAATCCGGATAATCCGGTACATCACCGATCCGTTCGACTTCCAGAAGCAATTCCCGGATACGCGCCTCTTCATCGCCGTTTTCAGACATCGATCACACCATTCTGCACGGTTTCTTTCAGAAGAAAAAACCGGGGGGATCACCTCCGCCCCGGCCCGGCTTCCTCATCAGAAGTAGAAATTCATAATCGGCAGGAACGGAATCGGACTGTCTTCGATATAGTTGATCAGTCCGAACTGAAATCCCTTGCTCTTCGAAATATTAACCAGTCCGAGCTGGAGCCCTTTGCTCTCCTCAACCTGGCTGTAGAGACCACACTGTACTCCACGCAACGTACCGTCGACGACGTTCACGCCCGCTGCCTGAAAGCCGGTGATGTCTTTGGAGATGTTCAGAGCCAGCCCGCCCTGAATACCGCAGATGTTTCCTGCCATGCTGACCAGACTGCCCTGGGCCCCGTTGAGATCGCCGGCCAGGCAGTATACCAGTGTCGCCTGCAGACCGTTGAACTGAGTGAAGTTCAGACAGCTCACAAAAGACGACTGAATCCCGTCGCAGGTTTCATTCTGACAGTGGACCCAGCACGCCTGAATCCCCTTGATGTGGTCAGTCCCGGAGTAGACCCAGGAGGCCTCGAGTCCGAAAACACGGCCGATACCACCCGAAGCGGGCTGACCGGTCTTGATCCCGAACACATTGGAGTTCCAGGTCGCCGTCGGTACGTTGGGAAAGAAAGCAATCTGGAACGGAGTCCACTGACTCAGCGGGCGCATCTCATCGGCTGGATTCTGTTTCTGTTCCGCAGGCGCCGACGGCGTGGGCGGTTCGGGAACAGTTCCGGCTCCGTCTGTTGCGGAAACGGTGAAAACGAATGCACAGCAGCAGAATACCGCAATCAAAAATCTGTTCATAACTTATCACTCCTTGGAAGTTGAATTACAGACGGATGTTCATCACCGGCAGGCACGGGACACTGCTGTTTTTGATAAAATTCAGAATGCCGATCTGAATCGCTTCGTCCTCGGCAAAATTGACGATGCCGATCTGAACGCCGGCTACCCGGATCGAGAAATTCACCAGTGAGAGCTGAATCCCGGTCACCTCTTTGGCATCCGCCGTAATCAGGCTCCCCTGCAACCCGGTCACCTTCTCGGTACCGGCAAGCAGCACCGACCCTTCCACTCCATACACCGGAGCCGGACCTCCACTGGCGGGAGCACCGATCTTGACGCCGTACACCTTGGTCGTAGCGGCATCGGCGGGCAGATCCGTACCGAACGAGAGCTGCAGAAACGTCCACGGCGCCTCATCGGCCGGCGGTGGCGGCGGAGGAGCGGCGGGAGTCTGGGGTTCCGCCGCTGACAGCAGGACGCCTCCAACCAGGCACGCAGTGATCGTCAACCACATTTTTTTCATTCTCTCAATCCTCCTCTGTTGAACCGGAGTCCTCGGGACACGGCAGAACAACCCGCGCAGAGCACCCCTATTGGCAAGCTAATATATTCCCATATCCGGATTTTTCAAGTCTAGGTCGGGAGGCAGCGGGGAATCAACCTCCACACACTTGCCCGATTCCGGATGCCGGAATACAATACGGCAGGAATGCAACGCCTGCCGGGGCAGCACCAGCTTCCGACGATCCTCCGCGGTGACGGCATTGGAACGGATCTTCAGAAAAATCGATTCGTCCGGCCCGTACAATTTATCACCGAGCAACGGATAACCCAGAGAGAAAAGCGTGGCGCGAATCTGATGGAGCCGCCCGGTTTCCGGGCGCGCCCTCACCAGACTGACCGTATCTCCTGGCCGCACCGGTTCGAGCAAAGTGCGGGATGATTCGACCGCGACGGCTCCCTCCGGTGGTCTCCCGCCAAATACGAACTTCCGTTTCTTGCGTACTGCACTGCCGGAATCCTGCACGAGAAATCCCCTGGCATCCACCGCCGAATCAAACCGCCCGAACACCAGTGCAAGGTACTCCTTGTGCACAGGCCAGGAGTTTTTGCCGAGCAGAGCGGCAACCCGCGGGTTCTTTGCCGCAATCAACAGACCGGAAGTTTCGCGATCCAGCCGGTTGACCAGATGGATCTTCCCGTATTTTGAACAGAGCAGGTACCACAAGGTATGCCGGAAAAAGGGACCGGAAGGATGTACGCAGAGATTGCCGGGCTTGTCGATGACCAGCAATGAATCATCCTCCCAGGCAACGCGATAGTCGAGCAATGCCTCCGGTTCCAGCAGGTCGCCGGGAAAATATTCGATCCGGTCATGCAGCTCCAGCAGCCGCGATGGATCCGGGGACTCCCCGTTGAGCATGATTTCTCCGGCAGCGATCCGGTCGCGCCACTCCGGGAGGGAACGATATGTGAAACGTCCAGCCAGATATTCGTCGAGCCGTTGCCCGGCGCCGGACCAGTCGATCGAAGTACGGATCACCCGCCGTTCGAGAGATTCGAATTGCCGCTCCGCCACATCCCCACCTACTACACAAATGTATTGTCCACGGAAATTGAAACGAGTACATGCGGATCACGGCGGCGCAGAATCTTCTGGATCCGGTCACGCAATTCACGGCTGTCCAGCGGGTAGTTGCGCGGCACCAGAATATTGAATCGCAAATGCAGATAGCGCTGGTTGCGGGACATCCGGAAATCGTAGACCCGGAACTCCGGATCGATCGAAGCCGCCGCCTGATTGGTTGCAAGCCGCCATGCCTTGAAATCCGGGTCGTCTCGATCAAAGGGATCGCAGTGAAGCGTCAACCGCACCGGGAAAGCCATTGCCACCGCCCGTTCCGTAGCCTCCAGCGAATCATGTATCTTCACCGGGTCACAGTCGGAGTTGACCTCGGCGTGCGCGGTCGCGAAGTAACGTCCCGGGCCGTAATTATGCATAATCAGGTCGTGAACGCCACAGATGTCCGGATTCTCCAGCATCTTGCGTTCAAGTTCTTCAACCAGAACATGATCCGGACACTCTCCGAGCAATGGATTGATCGTATTGCGGACAACCTTGATTCCACCGAAAATGATCAGCACCGCCACTGCGACTCCCGCCACGCCGTCGGCGGGGAATCCCGGAAACAACGGATCCACCACCAATGCCAGAAGCACCACTGTCGTCGTCATGATGTCGGAAAGGCTGTCGAAAGCCGTTGCCTGCAGCACGGTCGAATCGATCCGTTTCCCGAGTGCGCGGTTGAAGAGAAACATCCAGAACTTGATCGGTATCGCCAACGCGACGATCAATAATCCGGCATCGGAAATCTCCGTCGGTACCGGCCGGAAAATCCGTTCGGCCGCACTTTTGAAGAAATCGATTCCAACCGCGATGATGATGACCGCAATCACCAGACCGGCAACATACTCAAGTCTTCCGTGCCCGAACGGATGCTCGTCGTCGGCCGGCTTGGCCGACAGCCGGAAGCCGATCAGCGCCACAATCGAGGAGCCCGCGTCGGAAAGATTGTTGACCGCGTCAGCCATCACGGCAATGCTGCCTGAAATGATTCCGACGGTCAGCTTCGCGACAAAGAGCACGACATTGCAGACGATGCCGACCGCACCGCCGAGCTCCCCGTAATGCTGGCGCACAACAGCGTTTCCGACATTGCCGGAATCCTTCACAAACACCTTGACCAGAAATTCGGTAATCATATTCCGCAGTCCTGTTTCGCGATACAGAAAATCCGGCCGCCACCGGCGGCAGATACCGCAGGGGGAGCCGGAAAGGCACGCCGGGATCAACTGTCCCGGCGGATTCGTTGCATCTTATTCGATGACAACGGCGACTTTGATGCCCTTCATCTGAACGTTGGTTTCCAGAGCCTCGCCGATCTTCTCAAGCGGGAAGTGATGGGTAACCAGTTTTTCCATCGGCAGACCGATACCCGCCGCCCGCCGCAGAAACGCGAAGGCAATCGGATAATCCTGCGGAGAGTAAACCCATGAACCGACCGCCGTGACTTCCTTGTTGCAGAGATCGTAATGCGGATCGATCGTGCAGGTTCCGCTCGGCAGGAAGAAGCCGACCTCACAGAGACCGCCGCCGCGACGGACCATCTTCCACGAGTTCGCAGCTGCGGCCGGCACTCCGGTGCACTGGAACACAAAACCGGCACCAAGACCGTCGGTATCCTTCTTGATCTCGGCAAGCATATCCTCAAACTTCGCGTATTTGGTGAAGTTGAAGGTATGGGTCGCCCCCATCTCGCGGGCAAGTTCAAGGCGGTTGTCGTTACCGTCCACCGCGATGATGTTGTCGATGCCCAACGTGCGCAGCACCGCGAGCACCATCAGACCGATCGGCCCGCATCCCTGCACCAGGACCTTGGTGTTGAAATTGAGCAGCCCGGTCGTCTTGGCCCGCTCCACCGCATGTACGGCAACCGCCGCCGGCTCGATCAGCATACGCTGGTCCAGCGTGAGGCCGGTTACGTTGAAGAAAGTCGAATTGGGCCGGATTTTCAGGTACTCGGCATAGTAGCCGTTAAGGTGAATTTCGTCATCCGGGAACAGGCCGTAGACGCCGCAATTCTCGCACAGATTGGTCCGCGCCGGAGTATTCTGGCAGGCGCTGCAGTGACCGCAGGGAATCACGCAGGTGACGATCTTGTCGCCGACCTTGACCGGCACCCCGGCGGAATCCCGGGTGATGTTTTTGCCGAGAACTTCAATCGTTCCGGATCCCTCATGTCCCAGCACCACCGGGCAGAGCCCGAAGGGATCGCGCTTGTATTCATGGCCGTCGGTACCGCAGACACCGCACCCCTCGACCTTGATCAGCATCTCATCGTCGCCGATCGGCGGAATCGGGAACTCCTTGATTTCAAATTTCCCCGGTGCGACAAGCACCGCCGCTTTCGCCATTTTTGCCATGATTTCACCTCACTCCATTCTTTTCTCCCGGAAACTCCGCAATGAAACCGGCGCACTTGCCGGTGCACTTCTGCCGGGAAAGTGTTAATGGTTGTAATATACCCTCCCCTCGCCCGATTTTCCAGATTTCCGAAACAATTTCTTGAGTAAAAATATCGAAATCCGGTACCGGATTCCACCAAAAGGTTGACAATCATTCCGTCATTGAACGCGGCGGCTGCAGGAAATCGCCGCAATAGACCAGAACCACAGCGAAAAGCAAGGAGGAACCCCGAACATCATGGATTTGAAAGAGATCATCCGGAAAGCGGCGTCAGACGAACCGCTCACTCCCGAGGAGCGAAACTTCCTCGGCGATTGTACGGTCGTCGAGGAAGCCGAACTCATTGCCGCCCGAGAGGAGGTGCGTCGGCTGGAGGAGGAAAACCGGGGCCTGACCGCAGCACTGCCGGAACAGGAGAGAGAACGCCGGCAGTTCGAAACCAGGCTGGCCGAACTCCGAACCCGCGTCGAACAGGCCTCACTCGAACGCGACGCAGCACGGCAGGAACTCGCCCGTTACGACTTCCGTCGCGCAGTGGACCGACTTGCAGTCCGGCACGGATTCGTCGATCCGGACTACCTCGAGTTTCTCTGTGACAAACGGAAGCTCGATTTCTCCACTGCGGAGACCGGCGGGGAAGCGGAAAATCTGATGCGTGAATTACGGGAAAAATATCCCCGCCTTTTCCGCCTGGATATTCGCCCGGGGGTGGAAACGCCACTTCCGGGCGGGGATGCCGGAAACGCCCCTTCCGGTACCGACGACATCGCGTCACTGCTTGCCGCCGCACCCGCGGCTTCCGGAATAACGAAAACCTTCTCCACAGCAAAAAAAAGAAAGGATTCACGACATGTTGTATTCGTACAGTTTTCAGAACAAGAAACGCGACCTCTCCGATATTCTCTCGACCGTCGTCAAGGATGAACCGCGCTTCATCTCCAATTTCAAACCTGTGGAGGAGGCGCAACAACAGAAACACGAATGGCTTGAGGACCAGCTTTCGGGCCGCAGCATCACCGCGGTTTCCGTTTCCGGAGATACTGTGAGTGCAAGTTCAACCGATATCGCCCGGATCAAAGCAGGAACCCTTCTGGTTCCGCGTAACGATTCTGTTCTGTTCCGCGTCGATTCGATTTCCGGTACCACTTTCCATGTCACGCTCGTTGCAGCCAACGGCTCGAGCAGTGAGTCCATTGAAGACGGTGACGTATTGAACATCGTCTCCACTCCGGTGGTGGAAGGCAGCAATCCGGGTGACGGTGACGAAACCGGAGTCACCGGCGACACGGAATACAATACCACACAGATTTTCCGCAAGGACATCATTCTCTCCGGCTCCGCCCTGGCGATCAACGTCTTCGGCAGCGTCGACAACCAGATCAACCGACAGACC
>CALXOA010000080.1 GCA_944389895.1 uncultured Victivallis sp.
TCCGGGCGCCGCGTTTCTGGTTCGGGGTCGGAAGCTGCAACGTCGAGATGGAGAGTGTTCCGCTGACGCTGGAGCCCGGCGGATCCTGGCGGGGCTCTTTGCGCTGGAAGTTCGAGCGGTTCTGATACGGATAGTCCCTGCCGGAGACGGGCGGGATTACCGGAAAATCCCGAACCCGCGGGCGGCAGGGGAAAGAGAAATTCATACCCGGGGACGGGAACAATTCCTCCCGTCGGAAACAGAAAGCGGCGTCGGGCAATGCCCTGCACCGCTTCTGTTTCGAAATATCCGTCAGTCAGCGTGTTCCGAGGTTTCGATAGAGAAAGAGGCCATCCTTGCCCGGCGCCAGCAGTGACAGAACACCCCGGCCGTCCAGATCGGCCAGTTCAAACTGAATGCCGCACCCTTTCCCGTGCAGCGGAGGTTCGCTGCCGTAATCGATCACCTGTTTGAAGAATTGCCCGTTGTGGAATTTGAAATAGTAGATGCCGACGGGATCCGCTTCGCCGACATCGTTACCACAATGGGCGCGATGACGTTTCCCGGTGACCAGTTCCATTTCTCCATCCCCGTCGATGTCTGCCCAGCGGAGACAGTGGTATTGTGCATTGAAGGGATCGATCGGATGTTCCTTCCAGCCGGAGCCACTCCGCTCCCACCAGCTCAGGCCGTAACCGTGGGCGTTTCCGACGATCAGTTCGTTGTTACCGTCACCGTTCAGGTCCACCGCCAGAACCGGGATGCTTGCCGCCCAGGGGCAGAGTTGAAAATCGGGATGGAATTTCCAGGTCCGGTCCAGGGAACCGGGATTTTCCAGCCAGCCGTGGTTGAGGATCAGATCGAGTCGTCCGTTTCCGGCCAGATCTCCGACTCCGAGACCGTGTCCGGAGTTGGTCTCTCCGAGAACATGACGCACCAGTTCCCCGTTTTCCAGCCGGAAAAGCTGGACCGGAGTCCCCGGTGTATTCGGCAGAATCTCGATTACACCGTCGCCGTCGATGTCCGCGGCGATGGTCGATTCGATGTTGGTGGTGCCGGACAGCTCGTGAACCGTCCAGGTTTTCTCTTCTCCCGCCGGGTTTTCCAGCCAGCGCAGTGCGTTGCCCCACCAGCCGCCGGTTACGATGTCCGGGTAGCCGTTTCCGGTGATGTCCAGCGGGATCGTCGAGAAGTCGTCGTAGTACTCCCCATCGGCCGGGACATCATAGATTCGATGGGCTCTGGTGAAGTCGGGCCCTTCATACCACCAGGCGCCGGAGACGATATCCGGAACACCGTCCTGATTCACGTCGATGAAGGCGGCCGATTCGTAACGTTCCAGCGCGATCAATTGTTTCTGAAAATGCAATGGAGCCATGAAAAATCCTCCTTTTGAAAAAATCCGATTCCGTCGTGTGAAACGATTTCCCGGAAGGAATCACTTGCCCAGTTCTCCGAGGCGGGCCAGGATGGCCAGAGCCGGATCCACCGGCACCGGGGCACGTTGCACGTCCGGAGGGATCACGATGTCCGGAACCGGGCGCGGTCGGCGGTCACCGAATTGCGGCAACCATTGCCGTTCGGCCTCCATCATTTCAGTCGCCATTTCGCGGATTTCACGCAGGCTCAATTTCGCCGCGGTCAGCGGATCGATGGCACAGGCCTGAACCACCAGTTCCGGGTCGCCGGAATTGGCGGCTTCCACCGCCAGTTTCTGTACCGCGATATTGCTCAGATTCAACGCTGCGCAGATCCCGGGGAGATGCCCGACCACGCCGGGATGCAATCCGGTACGATCGGCGTAGATCGCGCCCTCCGCGCAACACTCCTCCGGAAAATCGGCGATCATGCCGTTGTTGCGCACATTCCCGAAGAATTTGAAGATCCGTCCGGTCTCCAGCGCCTCGATGATGTAGGAACAATATTCGACGCTGCGCGACACCCTGTCGATCTCCGCCGGATCCAGCTTCAGGTCACCGGAATATTTTTCCGCCACGTAGCGGGAGTAACGGTAGTAGGCACCGGATTCTCCGCCGAAGGCCGGTTCGTCGCAATAGCGGCGCAGTACCTCCTCGTTTTTACGGAAGTAAGGCAGATATTCGGAGAGATGCCCGGTGGATTCGGTCATGAAATAACCGAAGTGCCGGAACACCTCTCCGCGTACCTTCTCGTTGACGTAATATTCCGGCTTTTCGAAACAGGCACGTAACCGCGGATAGAGATCGACTCCCCGGTGTTTGAATTCGAGGAACCAGCTCATGTGGTTGATCCCCGCACAGGTGAAGTCGATCTCCTCCTTCGGTACTCCGGCATATCCGGCCAGCAGATCCAGCGTGGTCTGCACTCCATGACACAAACCGACAAACTTGACTCCGGTCTTGCCCAGTGCCCAGCCGATCATCGCCATCGGGTTGACATAATTCAGCAACAGGGCACCCGGACACAGCTCCTTCATGTCTGCCGCCAGCCGGTTCATGACCGGAATGGTACGCAGCGCACGGAAGATTCCTCCCGGCCCCAGAGTGTCGCCGATGCAGTTGTCCACGCCGTACTTCATCGGAATGGAGTAATCCATTTCGAAAGCCGTCACGCCCCCGATTTGAAAACAGGCGATCACGTAATCCGCATTCCGCAACGCCTCGCGCTGATCGGTGGTTTTCCAGACGGTCGCATCGGCTCTTCGTGCCGCAATCAGCGCGTTGACGTAATGCTCGACCTGGGTGGTACGCCGGGTCGAGGGAGCCATCAGAGCAAATTCCAGCTTCCCGAGTCCGGGTGTCAGCAGAAGATCGGTGATCAAAGTTTTACAGAATACGATGCTGCCGGCACCGATAACGGCGATTTTCATGGGCGGCCTCCAAGGTTGAATCCTGTTTCAATGCTTCAACAATGCCAGATATTCGGCGGCGTTTTCCAGGTCGCGCAACGCTTCTGCGGCGTTGGCCGGAGCCGGGGCTTCCCCGCGGACGAACCGGAGGAAATTGATCGCCTGCCGGCGCATGGCATGACACATCGGCATTTCCGGCCGTTCCAGTACCGGTACGGTCTCCGCGCCGGGATCACGGTAGATGCTCACCCGTCCCGCCCGGTAGCGGGCCAGCGGGGCCGGCAACTCGATTTTCACATATCCATGTTCGAAACAGGCCCAGGCTTCCTCATGCCATTCGATGGAACTCGAATAGGGCGCCATTTCCAGCATGCAGCAGACTCCGGAGAGGGAACGCCCGATGGCGATTACTTCGCTCGGGTCAACATGTTCAAAGTGGTACTCTTCCCCGAGCAGATAGCGCAGCAGGTTCACCTGATGGATGTAGTAGTTGACAAAAGCGACGTACTTTTCGAACTGCTCCTTGTCGTACAGGGGATCCCCCGGGTCTTCCTGCAGTTTGTCAAAAGCACCTTCACACTGGATCAGCCCTGCGAAGCCGCCGGCAATCCAGTCTCCCGGCGGCATGATCGCCTTGACCAGGCGCAGTTTTCCAAGTTCACCGGAAGCTTTCAATTCATCGATCCGCTTTTTTCCGTACATGGTTGCCGGGTCGCTGCGCTTGTGGTAGGCGACCATGCAGTCGGTATGGTTCGCACGCAGTGCTTCCAGGAGTTCCCGCCCGCCGGTTACGCTGGAGGAGAGCGGTTTCTCGATGATGAAGGGTTTCCGGGTTGCAATGATCGGCGGCAAGACCTGCCGGTGGAACATGAACGGACGCATCGCAACGATCGCATCGACTTCATCGAGGTGTTTTTCCAGCAGCGCCGCGTCGGATTCGTAGGCGTACGGGATCCCGTAACGGCGTGCGACGGCGGCGGCTTTCCCCGGGACCGCGTCGCAGATGGCCACAAGTTCACATTGATCGGGCATCTCGGCGTAGTTGACCAGGTGGGCCATTTGTCCCATAGTGCCGGCTCCACAGAAGGCAAGACGAATTTTCTTCATTTTTCAATCCTTCCCGGTTTGAGGTTGCGGAACTTCACTTTATATTATGTACAACAACATCCGGTTTGAAAATGGAAGAAATCATCATTTGATGTCTGAAATTGCTTTTCTGAGTATCGGCCGGGTAGAACCGAATCCGGAGTGGCACACGGTGTCCGGCGCTCACGAGTTTCATGAGCTGGTGCTGGTTCATACCGGTGGAATGAGTGTGGAAGGGGGAGACGGGCGGATCCATCATATGGGAGCGGGGGACTGCGCATTGTATCCGGCGGGAGCGCTGCACCGCGAATACAGTGATCGTGAATCGCCCGCGGCGACCAGTTTCATCTGTTTTCACGGAGATCTGCCGGAAAAGGAGATTGCGGTTCATCCGGATTTGAGCGGACGGTTGCCGACTCTGGCACAATGGCTGTGGGAGTGGCAGCTGACCTCGGAATCCGGCGGTGTCTGGGCCGATTCCTGTCTGCGTTTCCTGCTTGCTGTCTGGCGGGAGAACGGCTCGGCTCCGCCGGAGGATCCGCGTCTGCGGCGTCTGCGGCAGTTTCTCGTCGGACATTTAAACCGGCCGCTGCGTCTGGCCGAGCTGGCCGAGGCCGCTGGAATGAGCTCCTCACATCTGCTGCACTACTTCCGCGCTCATCTCGGAACATCTCCGATGGAATATTGTCGGACGTTGCGTTGCCGGGAAGCGGCACGCCTCCTGATCTACACCAATCTGCCGCTCAAGGAGATTGCCGATCAGACCGGATTTGCCGATCCTTATCATTTTTCCAAGCGATTCAAGGCGTTTTCCGGCCTCTCTCCGTCGCAATATCGCGACCGCGCCTCCCGGCGTTAGGGGAGGCTCTCCCCCCGGAGCGCAGTTTTCGCGTCACGGATTGTGTTTGTTCTTGTCTCCCAAGGAAAAATAGCGGAAAAACGGTCGTTTTTTTTCTTGCATATTTCGGAAATACATATTATGTTACTTAATGTTAATTTTTCCAGAAACACAATAATCGACGGGCTTGAGACTTCATGGATTCCATCATCACTCTGATGAAGTTTGCTTTGGACAACAAAGTAACCGATTTGTTCCTTTCCACCGGTAAGGTTCCCTCGTGCCGTTCGGGCGGTGAGATTCTGCAGGTTGAGTTTTCCGAGACCACACGCGAGGAGATCGAAACGTTCCGCCGGAATCTGATCGGTCCGGCCGGGGAGGAACGGTATGCCCAGACGAATGGTTTTGACGTTTCATACATCTTCGATGCTTCGAACCGTTTCCGTCTGAATTTCTTTGAAACCACCAACGGCCCCTGTTTCGTCGCCCGTCCGATCCGGTTGGGGGGGAAGCTGGATTTCGAGGCGCTGGGACTCTCAAGTAAGCTCCGGGAGATTGCCATGCTGGAGCGGGGGCTGGTCATTGTGACCGGTACCACCGGCAGCGGGAAATCGACCACGTTGAGTGCGATCATCGATTATATCAACACCAACGCCAGAAAACACATCCTCACTCTGGAAGATCCCATCGAATATCTTCATGAAGATAAAAATTGTCTCATTTCGCAACGCGAAGTCAATTCACTGGGGGCCGGTTTCGGCGAGGCGCTCCGCAATGCCCTGCGCGAAAGTCCCGATGTGATCATGATCGGTGAAATGCGCGATGTCGAGACGATGCAGATTGCAATCACCGCGGCGCAGACCGGACATCTGGTGTTTTCCACCATGCATACGAGTGACGCCGCCGGGACCGTCGAACGACTGATCAATATGTGTCCCGAGGACTCCCGGGAACAGATCACCTTCAACCTTGCACAGGTGTTTGAGGCGGTGGTGGCACAACGGCTTCTGCCCCGGGCGGACGGTTCCGGTCTGGTGCCGGCCCAGGAGATTCTGATCGGGACCGGGACGGTACGCAAGCAGGTAGAGCGCAGCGACATTGCCGGACTTGAAATGTCGATCCGGCTGGGGGGAGCGTTCGGAATGCAGACCTTCAATCAGGCGCTTTACCGGCTGGTCAAGTCGGAGGCGATCAGCGAGGAGGTCGCGTTGAAGAGTTCCGATGATCCTGATGAATTGAAGCTTCAGTTCCGGGACATCGGCGGCTCCACCGAGGCGAAAGAGGTCCAGCAGGGCGGTTCTACCCGGCTGGATGATCTTGACATGCGTGATATTTTCAAGGCGGCGATCGATGGAGGGGCCAGCGATTTTCTTCTGACGGTGAGTTCGCCCCCGGTCCTCTGCCGCCGCGGCAGATTTTCCCCTCTGGATCTGCCGCCGCTGGCCGCGCGTGACGTTCAGCGGTTGATCTACAGCGTCATCGGCAAGCGGCAGCGGGTTCTTTATGAGGAGAATCGGGAGCTCGACTTCGCGATGTCGGTTCAACTGCCGGGCAGCGATCCGCTGCATCCGCTTGTTCAGCGGCGTTTCCGGTTGAATGTCTTCTTTCAGCGCGGGAATCCGGCGATGGTCGGGCGTGTGCTCTCCGACCGGATTCCGACGCCTTCGGAACTTTCACTGCCGCCGATTCTCTCTCAGTTGATGCAGCGTTCCCAGGGATTGTTTCTTGTGACCGGGCCGACCGGGAGCGGAAAATCCACCACGCTTGCGAGCCTTTTGAACGAAGTCAACAAGACCGAGACCAAACATATCATCACCATCGAAGACCCGATCGAATATACTTATGAGAATCTCTCCTGCTACATTGAGCAGCGGGAACTCGGTTCCGACACGCTCTCCTTTGCGAGAGGCCTGCGGGCTGCGATGCGACAGGCTCCGAACATCATCATGGTCGGAGAGTTGCGTGATACGGAAACCATCGCCACCGCGATTTCCGCCGCGGAAACGGGCCACCTGGTGCTGGCCACACTCCATGCCAACAGTGCGACTCAGACGGTGGAGCGTATCGTGGACTCGTTTCCGTCGGAGCAGCAGAATCAGGTCCGGCAGCAGTTCTCCAATATCATTGCCGGTGTCGTGTCGCAACGGCTGCTCCCGCGGCTCGACGGCAAGGGACGGGTCGCCGCATATGAGGTCCTGGTCGGGACGCCGCCGATCCAGGCTTTGATCCGCGAGAACAAGACGCATCAGATTGTTTCCATCCTCGAGACTGCGGGAGGTTCCGGTATGATCACCCTCCAGCGCTCGCTGGAGATCTTGTGTGAAAAGGGGCTGATTTCAGCCCAGGATGTGGCGAATTACGGTGCAATCTGAACGGGGACGACTCTGTACCACAGAGAGGATGAGTTCTGGAGGTTTTTTCGAATATGATTTGTAAAGAGTGTAGGAAGTTTTTTTCTGTCGATCACGATCCCGGTGAGGAACAGCTCTCCTGTCCGCATTGCGGGAGTGTGCAGACCGCAGCACAGGAATCGGTGCTCTGCCGTTGTGAACATTGCGGCCGGAAGCTCAGGATTGACGCGTGGATGGAGGGGGAACAGAGTCAGTGCCCTTCGTGTAATGAGGTTACCGTACTGCGGGCGGTTGATGCTGCTGTCGCTCCCGCTCCTGTCGCTGCAGCGCCCGCTCCCGTTGCGGAGCAGGCGGCAGTGACGCCTCCGCCGACTCCGCGGTTCCGGGTCCCCGGCGGAGCGAAGCCGGCGGTTTCTGCTCCCCGCGCACAGGCGGCTCCGGCAGCCCGTCCTGCTCCCGCACCCCGGGGGGCCGCAGCTCCCCCGAGCATTACCGTGCCGCCGCGTGCTGTTACGGCTCCCGCGGCGCCCGCAGTTCCCCCTCGAGTGACTCCGGCGGTGCAGGTTTCCGCGCCCCGCGCAGCCGTGGCGCCTGCCGTTGTTGCAGCTCCGAGTGTTGCAACCCCCGCCTCTGTCGCTGCTCGGGCCGTTGCGACTCCCGCTGTGGAGTCGCCGTTGCTTTCCGGCGAGGCATTGAATGAGGCGAAATTGCTGGCCTCTTCGATCGCCGCACCGCCGCCTCCGCCTCCGCCGGCTCCCTCGCAGGGGGTGTTGAAATCATTTTCCGGCCGGCGGATGTGGATGGTCCGGCTCGGTGCCGCTGTTGTCGGGGCATTGGTGATCATCATTCTTCTGGTTTCTCTTCTGTCGGGCCGGGCCGGCCGGAACCGGCAGCATCGGGAGTTGCTTCAGGCCGTGGAGGCCGGTGACGGAGCAACGGTGGAACGGGTGGTGAAGAAAGCGTCGCCGGAGCGGCGTGACGGATTGGCCGTGACTGCTCTGGAAACGAGTGTCACCTGTCGGCAGAAGGAGCCGATCGTCGCGTTGCTGGCTGCGGGGCTGGTGCGTCCCGATTCTCCGAAGACGGCTTCGGGCACCCTGCTGGACCTTGCTTCCGTTGAGGGGGGAGAGTGGCTGCTCGATCTGCTGATCGATTCCGGAGCCGATCTCAACGCGCGCCTGTCAAACGGTTCCACGCTGTTGATCGAGGCGATTCGGCGCCGGGATGTTGCACATGTGAAAAAACTGCTGGAGCACAAGGCCGACGCCAATGCCGGTGATGAACGGGGGATTCCTGCGATCTTTTCTGCCGTCGATTCGCCTGAATTGTTGAAGTTGCTGGTCGAGACCGGCGGAGCCAAACTCAATGTCCGGGACTGGAAGATGAATACTCCGCTGCTTGCCGCTCTTGCGGTGCCGAACTACCCGGCTGCGGAATATCTTCTCAGCCGGGGGGCTGCGGCCTACAAGCACAATCTCGACGGCGATACGCCGTTGCTTGTGTACCTGCGGCTCTGCGAGAAGCGAGAACCGTTTTTCGATGCGCTGCTCAAGCAGCCCTGTCTGCCCAATGCGGCAAATCGGAACGGCGAGACCGCGGTGCAGATTGTGATGGATCGTGAGCTTCATGCGCTGCTGCTGCCGCTGGCCGGTGCCGGGGCAAAGGAGGTTACCGAGGAGTTGCTCAAAGAGCTTCCCGCAAACGATCCGAATGTCAGAAAGTGGATTGAAAGTCTGCGGAAATTGAACAAAACCCCTGTGCAGGAGCTTGAAGTCGGCGAGGTTGAGCCTGATGAAATCGCTCCGCCTTTCGACCGGGCCGGTGGTGTGCTGGCCTCGTGGAGTGTGGTGGTGTTCTGGGCCATCTGGTTCATGTGTGGTCTGGCGGCGCTGCGTCTGCTGAAGAATTTTGAGGAGTCCCGTTTCAGTGCCGGCTTCCTGGCGGTCGCTCTCTTTGCCGGGCCGCTGTTCCTGATCGGAATGGGGGGCTGGAAGATCTGGCTCTGGATCGCACCCTATTTCAACCGGTTGCGGCCGAGACCGCAATATCTGGAAAACCCGCTGCGTTTCTTCGCCACCAACGGTGAGGAACGGTTGAAGACGCCGACGCCTGAAAGCGAGGCAGCGATCCTGCTGTTGCGTGCGATGCTGGAGCGTGCGTTGTCGAAACAGTGTGACGGTGTGGCTCTGGAGCCGGGCGACGGCCGCTATCAGGTAGTGTTGAAGCGTGATGGACAGAATCTGCCGGCCAATTCCTTCGATTCCGCACGGGGGCGTGAAGTGCTTTCCGTGTTGAAATCGCTGGCTGACCTCAATGTGTTTGAAGAGGTCCGGCCTCAGAGCGGCAGCTTCCGCATTGTCAGAGATCAACTTCGACTCCGGATTACGCTCAGTACTGTTGGTTTGGGCAGTCGGGGCGAACGGGCTCTGCTGAGTTTCCGGACAGCAGAGGAGGAGGTGCGTTCCTTCCACCAGTTGACTCTGCCCCGGAAGGCGAAGAGTACGATTGACGATCTCATCGCAAGACGTCGCGGCCTGATCATTGTGGCCGGAGAACCGGGCAACGGACGCCGGACATTCGTATCGCTTCTGCTTGAGGAGATTGCCGCGAAACTCGGCGGAGCGGTCTGGATCGGGGATGGAACGGAGCCGCCCGGTTCCGATCGGGTCCCGCGGTTGAAAACCGACGTCGTCGCCAAGATCACTGCGGAGCAGCTGATGGAGGCACTGCCTGATTGCGGCGCCGCCGCCATCACGGTCAAGGGGAATGATGCCGAGACATGGCGTTTTGCTGTGCGGCAGGCGGAACGTAAGGTGATTGTGCTGCTGGCGGAATGTCACGATCTGGCTGAAGCGCTGGAGTGCTGTTTGAAGTCCGGGGTTCCCGCTGCAAATCTTCAGGGGCTTCTGCAACTGGTGGTGACGCCGCTTCTGTTGCATCGACTTTGTGATGAATGTGCGGTTGCCGGTGAGGCTCCGGAACGATTCGCCGGAGAGCTGGTGCGTCTCGGGCTGCCGGCCAATCGGCTGCGCCGCAAGGCCGGTTGCCTGGAGTGCGACCACTCTGGCGTGAAAGCGCTTCCGGTGGTTGTCTATCAGGCGGTGGTTCCGGCTGTGGAGTGGTTCCGCGCTTCGTCTGAGGAGGAGTTGCGCCGGGAGATCGGCACTCTGCCGTTCCTGCGGAGTGTGGCGCTCTGCCTGGCCGCGGAGGGATTGGTTTCGCTCGAGGAGATCGAGCAGAAACTCTACGGGGAGGAGATTTGAAATGCTTGAATTTCTGATTTATTGTGCCGTCGCGCTTGTTTTTGCTGCTCTCGCAGCCCAGTGGAAACTGGAACAGGCATGGGGATTTCTGGGCAGCGTATTGCTCGGGTTCTATTGTGCATTCAATCTGTTGCCGGTTTCGCTGCCGAAAATCGCAGGTTATCTTCCGGCAGGAGACCGGGCATGGGTGCCGCTTCTTGCGCTGGGGGGCGTGGGGTTGGTGCTGATGATCATTTTCTTCGTGGTCTTCTCACTGCTGCCACCTCCGAAATTGCGTATTTCGCTGCCGCCGCAGGCGGCCAAATCGATTACGTTTCTCTGTGCTCTGGTCGGTGGAATGGTCTGCATCGCCGTGTTGACGTATGGCTTTTCCCCGCTGGCGCTGCTGGACAAGTGGCCGGTCGTCTCGCACTCGGGGACGTCCGGGTTTTCCCGGGTTACGCTTTCCGGTGCCATCCGGCTGGTTCAGTGCGGGGAAGGGCTCTCTCCCCGCCAGAAGCTCTATCTGGAAGAGTACCCGGAGTTCCTGTATCGGCTCAATGGAGGAAGTGATGTTCCGGAAGCCGCAGTGGAAGGGGAAGGGACGGGGGAGGATGCCGCCGGTGTCGGGCCTGCGAAAGAACCGCCGCTCGGAGGGATCCGTGAAAACATCAAACGCAAAACGACGAGGAAGTACGATCCTCAGAACGAGCTCCAGTAAGAGGCGTGAACCACTGTTCCAGCGGCCGTCGGAAAACTCCGGCGGCCGCTGTCTTTTGTTCAGCTCTGGCCGACGACCGTGAGGAGAGCCGCATCGTGCGGCGGCAGCCGGAAAGTTCCTTCGATGATTCTGTCACTGAAAAGTTCGAGCGCCTTCCCCGCCAGACCGTATTGCGCCGGATCGAAGTCGAGGGCGCATTCACAGTCGTTGACGAAAGCAAGGGCGATTCTCCCGTGGATGGTGCCTCCGAACACGTGTGGCCAGACGTCGGGAATCCAGTCCAGGGGGCGGACGTCGCGGAGACGGGTCCGGGCCGCGAGTTCCAGCAGTTGCCAGCGTTCCGGGGCGATGGTTCCGAAGTGATCGCTGGTGGTGGCTACTCCGGTCAGAATGGCTGCCAGTGCTGAGATGCGCGCCTCTCCCGCAGTTGTACTGATGTGATCCTGCCGGGCCATCACGCAGTCGGGGTCGCAGCGAAACCAGCGGTCGAACATCCACCAGTTGGTGATGGTGTCGTGCCAGGCGTTGCGGATGCCGGGGCGGCCGGGATGGCGCTCTCCGTTTTTGGGGATCGGATCCCCATCCCATGCGAGGCCGGTGTCACAACCGATCCGGCAGCTGTCGACAATGCCCAGCAGCGGCATGAAGGGGGAACTGCACCCCAGAATCCGGGCGTCCGGCACCGCATCGCGGATCGTCTGCATCATGGTGCGGAACGCGCTGACCGCGGTTGCCTGCGGATCCCGCCGCCGCCCGGTTGCCATGCCGTAACCGAGTGCATCGAGCTTGAAGTAACGGAATCCGTAACTGCGCATGGTTCGGAAGAGCGAGGCAAGGTGTTCCAGCACGGCCTGATTGCTGCCGTCAAGACAGAGCCATTCGTGATCCGGGGGAGAGCTCCAGCCGGGATGGACAATCGGGCCGTGTTGATCCATGACAAACCAGTCGGGATGTTCCCGGAAGAGTCGACTCGAGGTCGAGGCCAGCAGCGGAGCCAGCCAGATCCCGGGGGTGATTCCCGCTGATTCCATCTGCGCAGCGATGTCGGCAAGCGGCGTCTGCCAGGAGTCGCGCAGCGTCAGCCAGTCGCCGTGGGCGGCCTGATAACCACTGTCGAGCTGGGCGATTCCATGCCGGAAAAGACTTCCCTCCGCCGCCGCGAGCGCTTGAACATTCTCCAGAAAGGCCTTGTCGGAAACATCACTGTAGTAGTAATACCAGGAACAATATCCTGTGAAATTGTTCTCCGATGTGACCGGATGCACCTGCATCGCCCGGGCGGAACGCTCCGCATATTCGATCAGCAGTTCCCGCCAGTCGCTGCCGCGCAGCACCAGCAGCTCCTCGGGTTCCTCCCCGGGCCGTATTTCCGGTTGAAGGACGGAGATGGATTCGGTCCTGTTGTTGTGGCGGACCACCGTGAAATAGCTCATGGAACGGCGACAGGTCAGGGCTCCGGCCAGCAGGTATTCCGACGAATCCGCATCGCCGATCACCACGACGTCCTCGCTCGGATAATAACCGTCTCCGGCACCGGGCGTGAAGAGGTTCGAGCCGCAGAACAGCGGCGACATATTGTTGGCACTTCGGTAGATGACGTTGGCTGTGGGAGGCAGGTCAAGCGGAAGTTCTGCCTGGAAACAGGGCCGGGGCGGACGCCACGAAGAGGAGGTCATGATCGTTACTTTCCGTTTTTTTCAAATGCTTTCAGCAGAACCTGTCGACGGTCGCTGTCGTTGACTTTTTTATGGTTCCTGCGGCTGTCTCCGGCATGTTCGACACTCCAGCCGCTCCATTCACGGAATGCATGATAGGTCCAGTCCCAGCCGTACTCTTCGAAGAGTTCCACGCAATCCCGCAGGTATTGTGCTCCACCGGGGGCCCATGCCACGACGCTGAACTCCCCGACATAGAGCCGGACCTTGTGCTGTTTCTGAAAGTCGAGGCAGAGCCGGAACTGGTTGCGTAACTGCTCCTTGTCCCACCAGATGCCGTTGATGGCGCCGGGATAACGCCAGGTGGTGGCGCTGCGGACGGTCGATACCTGATTGTGCGTGTATTCCATCGGAGAGTAGAAATGGAAGGAGTAGATGATGTTTTCTCCATGTACCGCAAAGGGCGGAGTCAGAAACCACTCGACGATGATCGGGGTGTCGGGATCGATCCTGCGGATCACGTCCACCAGTCGCTGCGCCATCTCCGGCCACGGATTGTTTGCCGCGTCATCCGGTTTGGGTTCGTTCAGCAGGTCGTACCCGTAAATCGAATCGTTGTTCCGATAATGGGTTGCGAGTTTGTTCCAGACTTTTTCGAGCAGTTCGATGTTGGTGGAATTCGGCGAGAGCCGGTTGCTCTGCAGACGGGTTACCTTCCGCCCGCCGTAGTGCAGATCGAGTACCAGTTTGATGCCGTATCGACGGGCGAGGGGGAGCAGCTCGTTGTCGATCCGGGTGATCTCCGAGTCGATCCAGGCAAGAAACGCCTCAGGCGAGGAGAGCTTTTCCTGGAGTTCGCCGGAGGGCTTCATCTGATAACGAAGCAGGTTGACATTCCATCTGCCCAGTTCGGCGAATGCTTCCGGCGACAGGTCATCGCCGCTCATTACACCACGAAATTCGGTTCGGAAGCCGGGCACCACCGGACCGCGGGGCATATCCGATGTATCTGCCCGGAGCGCATCGAGGGCCGCTTCGGCATCGCTGCCCTCGCGGGCACGGCGAATTTCTATGCCGGCCACTTCGAGAACTCCCCGGCCGGTCTGGATCCCGGTCGAGAACTCCAGTTGCCGGCAGCCGGCAGGAAGATTGTAGAAGTGTTTGACTTTTTTCCAGCCGTAGCTGCCGAATCCCTTCTCGGGTTCCGGGAAATCCTTTCGTCTGCCGTCATCTACCGTCAGCATGAACTTCGGGCCGAAATAGGAGGCTTTTCCGGACAACCCGCTCCCGCGGATGTAGCCTTCAAAGGAGATCGGCCCGGAGATCTTCGCCGGATCCAGCGGAATGGTGATCATTGTGGTTCCGTCTTTTTTTTCCTGAACGAACCGGACCGCATTGCTTCCTCCTGGTCCTCCCCCAGGAAGAAATTCCGGCGCCCGGCCGGTCGTCTGCCAGCGTTTCAACGCCTCGGGGGAGTCGAATTTTTCCTGAAACAACACCTCGTCGGTACTGACAAGGGCACCATGAAGCGTAGTCCCAGACAGGGACAACAGCAGTAAGATTTTTTTTATGAAGAGAGGGTTTTTTTGAAATGAAGCGTAGAACATTTTGACCTCGCTTACTGTCATTACTTTTTTATCGAAGAACCCAATGACGATTCCAACAGTCGCTGTCCTGAACGTTGAACGGATAAGCAGCCCCCGGGTCGCGAACATTGGCGACTTTGTAACTGGAAACGTTTCCGCCGAGGAAGAGCGCATTGCAGCTGCCGGAATGGCGTGCCGCCGGATACCCCTGGCCGCCATTGCTGTAATCAAAACGGGTTGTTCCTCCTTGTATACGGAAATAACCATTGTTCTGATCCATACCTGTCGTACTGCCTATCCAGGATTCAACAAGTCCAAATTTTTCCGACACATTGCTGATGGAAGAGAGTTTCGGCGGGTTGTCGGTGAAGCGACGAATGACGTTACTGTTGATTCCGTAATGAGGAAAGGAGATGTACCAGCTGTTTGAACCATCGGTCGCAAAGTTTCCGGCCATCGACGGGCAGCGCAGCAGTGAAATCTGCATATAGGACCCCGAGGAGAAGCCGGTTGCGTTGCCGTAGGCACCATCGGAACGACGTCCCATCATGGTCGAGGTCCAGTAAGGCTGGGTCCCCGTACCGTAATCCATCGGAGGCAGACGGTCGTCATGATCGCCGGCGTACATGAAGAAATTGAGTCCAAGTTGCTTCAGATTGTTGGAACAGGAACTTTGACGCCCCCGCTCACGGGCGGCATTCAATGCGGGCAGCAGCATGGATGCCAGAATCGCAATGATTGCGATAACTACGAGAAGTTCTATCAATGTGAATGTGTTACGATTCCGGAGAAACCGGACGGGTTTTGACGTGATGATTTCTGACATGGAAGAGTCTCCTGTTCTGAGTTTCCGGGTGATGATGGGTTTTCCGGAACCGCCGCATTCGTGGCGGTTCCGGGAAAACAGGTCATTTCTTGTAGGTGGTACGGGCGACCTCCTTGCTGTTGTAACCGGGATAGACCGCGTGGTCAAGTCCCTGTAACATCGTCATCTCAACCGGGGTTTTGAGATTGTTGTACAATACCCAGACGCCGGAGGGAGGGCAGACCCAGTCGGAGAGGCCGGCCGTGATCTTGACCGGACATTTGACCCGTTTCGCGAAGTTCACCGTGTCGAAATAACCGAGTCCGGGGGCATTGTCCGGTCGCCAGCCGCGAATCCGGCCGACTTCGATGCCGCCGAGGTCGCAGAACCACGGGATGTTGAGATTGCATGAGGTTATGTCTTCCGAGAGACCGGCCACGGCAACCGTTTGAAACGCCCCCTGACTGCCACCCGAGAGAAAGGTTTCTCTGCCGTTCCATTCCGGCAGGGTCCGGGCGTATTCAAGTGCGCGCAGGTCGCGCAGGATCATGTTGAGGAAGTAACAACTTTCAGGCTTCCGGTTTTCCTCGTTGCGGAAACCGTAGCTGCGCAGTTCGCCACGAGCGAGCGCTTCGTAATAGGCGGGTTCGCGGTTGTTTTCGATCCCGTGGGCGTTGACGAAGAAATTGATCGCGTCGGCTGATTCGATGACCTGCGCACTGCGCACCGAGTAGCCGTCGTAGTGCATGCGCAGCGGCAGTGAGCCGGGTTTGGCTCCTTTGGGAATCGAGAGGTAACCGGAGACCGGACGATTCCCCGCACAGGCGATCTTGACATCGTAGATCTTTGAGAGTGCAGTCTCCTTCAGGAGTTTGCGCTCCAGAACCTGAAGCGGCACGGCGGCGAGCTGCTCCTTCGCCTTTGCCCACCAGGCATCGAAATCGGCGGGTTCCGGAACTCCCTGCTTCAAAGTGTCTGCGGCGACGCCACCGGCGAGACCGTATTGCACGTTGCGACCGTTGCTGCGCCTGGCCGGTACGCCGTAGGGGTCGAGCAGCATCGCTTTGACCATCACGAACCCGGGTTGATCCAGCGACGCGCGGACGACGCAGGGTTCACCTGCTTTCACGTTCTGCTCAAAGGTTTCGCTTTTTCCATCTTCGCTGGAACGGATGATCCGGAGCTTGCCGGGAACCGACTGGTCATCACAGAGCAGCCGGAACGTGAAAACCATCTCTTCGCCCGGTTTGTATTCCGCATTTTCCCGGTCCGCGGTACCGGTGACGAGGTACTTGTCGTAATCGGGCTGCTCTACCTCCATGATCTTCACATTCCGGAAACGGACGGTTCCCGAAACCTGTTCAAGACCGAGAATGAGCTCGGCGGATTTGAGCTCCGGCAGCTTGATCCCGAAGGAACGGGTCTGCCAGGGCAGGGAGCCCGATGCATTCGGAGCCTGCGGGAAGTTCCGCTGACCGTCGGCATAGACAAGGCCGAGCATCACCTTGACGCCGTTCCATGGCTTGGGTTTCTGTGAGATGTTTTCCTGTTCCACTTCGGCGGTCAGAACCACGTTTTTTGCCGCCGAAAGCAGCGCCGCGTCGACCGGGAACGAAACCTTGTTGTTCCCCGGTTTGTCCAGTGTGATGGTCAGAACCTCCACTCCATCTTCAATGCTGACGGAACATGTGGGGGTTGATTTGACCTGCTGTTGAAAGTTCGGTGTAAACAACACCTTGTCCTCCGCTGCTGCGGCGAAAAGCGCCAGCCCCAGCAGCAGGAAGAGAAAGAGGGTCCTGAAGGTTCTCATAATTGATCCTTTCCTGATTGATTGAATGGGTTGTATTCTTTTTGAAATGTGATCTTCAGTTTTCTCACTCCCGCGGGGCGTCGGCCCGAGGTACGCCACTTGAGCAGGCGGCGGAGTACTGTCGGATAGAGTTCGAGGAAGGAGTAGCTCCACTCCGCAAGGTGCTCCCTGAAATAGGCGCGGCTGTGGAAGAGCCCCGGCTGATTGCACAGTGAGACGGCAAGCCTGTTCCTGCGCAGCTCTTCCGGA
The DNA here is from genome assembly GCA_944389895.1 of uncultured Victivallis sp. Lineage (GTDB taxonomy): Bacteria > Verrucomicrobiota > Lentisphaeria > Victivallales > Victivallaceae > Victivallis. Next base: position 17,150 of record CALXOA010000080.1, read on the forward strand.
ACTTCGTTGCAGTAGAAAAGATCCAGATAGCGGTCAAACGGACTGAATACCACATCGGCGGAATCTTCCCGGAGCACTTTGATCAGCCGGGCGCATACCTGATCCCACATGGAGTAGTCCCCCTCCATCACCCGGGTTTCCGCCTCGTAAATCGGTAATTCAAGTTGCCGTACCTCAATATGCTCTTCGAGCGCCTGGAGCATATTCCGGATGCTGCTGTTGTTGTATTTGCTCAGCAATGCCAGCAACCGTCGGCAGCCCCGTCGGCGGAGATCATGACCGATCCGGTTGCCTCCGTCGGCAAAATCCACAACCACCGCGGGGAGGAAACTTCCCGGGATCGCCTGATCGAGCAGCATCACCGGGGTGGAACGTGAAAGTTCTTCGAAAAACGCGGCATTGGTGAAGCTGTCTTCCGGAGAGAGCAGAATGCCGTCAAATCCGTTGTAAAGCAGATTTTCAGCAATCTCCCGTTCCCGTACCGGATTTCGCTCTGAGGAGCGGACCGAAATCATGGCATTGCAGCCATTCATTTCGATGGATTTGAGCAGAGCATAGGGCAACTGGCGGCCGAATGGCGCATCCGAGGCGTAGGGGTGGATCAGGCCGAGCTTGAGGATTCCGGTTTCCACCGGTGGGTCGGTGAGCACCCGCCCGGTTTTCCCGTGATGAACTTCGATCAGGGACTCTTCGCGAAGCAGTCGCATTGCCTGCTGAATCACACAGATGCTTACCCCGAACTTATCCGCCAGCTGTCGATAACTCGGCAACCGGCCGTCGACACGAAGCAGTTTCCCCTCGCTCAGCCGGTTGCGCAGTTCTCGTGCCACCTGAAGATAGGCGGCTTCCCGCCCATCCTTGACAATGCCGGAAGCTTTCATCACAACCCTGTTTAAGTGTATTGGTGTATTACATTTTAATTATACCATAAAGTAAATGAAAAAACAATACTTCTTCAGAAAAAAACGATAAAAAAAGATTGCAGACGGACCCGGGAACTCTCACCGGGAACGGAGGTTGTCCGGTCCCGGTGAGATTTGGGACGATCTCCCTGAAAAAAATGCCGCCGGGAGTGGCTCCGGCGGCTTCGGAAGGTAATTTCTGTTAAGGCGGAAAAGGATCAGAATTTCCCGTTTTCCCGGAATGCGTCCAGCAACACCCGTTTGCGGTCGTTGTCCCGGGAAGGCCGGAATTTCGTGGCATCTTCTCCTTCGTGTTCCAGGCTCCAGCCCTGCCATTCCCGGAAAGAGTGGTAGGTCCAGTCCCAGCCGTATTCTTCAAACAATGCAATGCAGTCCTTGAGGTAGTCGGCCGCTCCCGGCGCCCAGAGTACCGCGGAAAATTCACCGGCGAAGATCCGCGCCTTGTGGCGCAGCTGAAATTCACGTACCGGACGGAGCGCCTCCCGGAGCGCGGCACGATCCCACTGCTTCCCCTCGATGATTCCGGGATAAGCGACTTTGGGGCCCACTCCCCGCGGAGTTCCATCCTTCGGGTAGACCAGCTGATGGGTGAAACTGTTCGGCAGGTACAGGTGAACTTCGTAGATCACGTTTTCCAGCTCGAGCGGTTCCAGGTAGCGGAATCCGGATGGTCCGGTGGCCTCGTTGGCTTCGATGATGAGCGGCACCGCCGGATCGATGCGGCGGATTGCCTCTGCCGCCATCCGCTGCAGTTCCAGATAGCCGTACTGCGCCGGGCGGGTCTGAAGCGGCTCGTTGATCAGGTCATAGCCCCACACGGCGGAATTGCCTTTGAAACGGCGGGCGATTTTCTCCCATACGGCGATGAAATGTTCTGCATATTTTTTCTCATAGAACATGGCCATGTTGTTGTCGGTGTAACGTCCCCCGGGCGGCTGGTGGAGGTCGAGGACGATGGCGATTCCAAGTTTCTCCGCCTGTTCGAGCACGCCGTCAAGATGTGTGAGCATGTCGTCGATCCACCGGTCGTATTCCTCAAGATCACGGTCGGTTCCGTGCCTGTCCCAGTTGCGGCTGATCTGGAAACGGACGAGATTGACGTTCCAGGCCGCGAGTTCCTCGAGATCGCCGGGCTGAAAGCGTTTCGGTGACATTACTCCGCGGCCGAGCGGCCGGTTCCGGACCGCGTCGGAATAGGTGGCCGTGTAACGGTTCGCCGCTGCTTTTTCCGGGTCGAAGAGAGGAGTGATTTCGAGCGAATCGAGCTCAAATTCGACGGTTCCGGAACTGTCCTGAAGGCCGACCATCACGCGCCACTCCACGGCATCCGGAATGACGTAGACCAGGCTGGAAATTCTCCGCGAAGCGAATGTTCCGAGTTGCCGGTTGGTGCCGTTCCAGTACTCCCTGCCGTTGCGGTCCCGCTGGTAGAGCATCAGCTTGACGCCGTTCCACGGGTCGGGCGGCTGCGAAACTTCATGCCCGGCCACCTTCATGGACAGAGTTACCGGCATGCCGCGGAAACGGTCAAGGTCGATCTTTGCATGAGCACAGTGCTGCCCGTTTTTCTCCGCCGGAGCAAGCGTCAACGTGTAGCAACGCCTGCCTTCGCGGTCCGTGAAGCGTCCCATGCCGGGATTATCCCACTTGAGTTCGGCGCCGCAAACACCTGCCGTCATGCCGCAGATCATCAGAAAGGTCAACAATTTCATGGTGGGGCCTCTTCTAGTACCACTGGTTCTCACTGGTCGCGCCCCAGAAATAATTTTCCGCTCCGGAAATACCGATATCGGCCGGCATCGCCTGATGCTGCCGGGCTCCGACATGACCGTCGGCGAAACTCAGGTTTGCACCTGTATGATTCAGATGCCGGTACCCGGTTCCCGACAGATTCGCCAGATCGGAACGTGCCCATGCCAGACCGGATGGATAGGAGGTCACCTGATCGATGTCGCAGAGGGCCATGCGTTCGCTCGGTTTGACGATCCGCCCGATTTTTTTATCTTTCGCTCCGTTTTTTCCGGAAGAAAAATGGCCGTTGATGCCGTAATTGCGGCTGAACTTCGTGGAGTCATACACCGGTTCCGGATTGGCCGGACAGAGAAAAAGATCGACCGGTCGGCGCAGGGCGGAGCCGGGGACCGAGGGGGCGGAACAGTTGTCCGTCTGTTTGACCCCCGACATCCATGCGTAGATCGCGTCCTGCCACTTCCCGGAGTTGTCGCCGAAATTTCCATTGTAGGCGGGGATGACTCCGTTGTGTTCATCGATGTACATCTGCATCGCGGTTGCAATCTGGCGGAGGTTGCCGGTGCATTTGATCTCTTTTGCTTTTTCACGGGCCGAGTTCAGGGCCGGAAGCAACATTGCCGCGAGAATTGCGATGATCGCAATTACGACCAGCAATTCGATGAGTGTGAAATCGGCAGTCGGATTGTTTTTTCTCATGTTCCATTCTCCTGCACTGTGACGATCAACCTGAAAATTAGTTTTATCTGTTTTTATTATACCGGATTTCGCCTTGCAAACAAGAATCCGGATGATATTTTAATGAACCGATTGTCAGATTTTTTCAGGAAGGATGGAATGCGATGGCGGAAAAGGATCTTCCGGAGCTGCTTGAATACTGGGCGGAAAATTTTGAGTTTCGACGTTTTTTTCTGCCGTATGGAGAGGAAGCGCTTCCCGGTACGGCGCCGATTCAGCCCTGGGACCGGCTGATCTTTCTTCTTTCCGGAGAGAAGATCGAGCCTATGGAACTCGATGACGGAGTCCATTCTGTGAGATTGCAGGCCGGGGATGCCTACCTGATCGGAAGGAACCGCAATGAATTTCAATCGTGGCTGACTCCGCACAAGTTACTCTGCCTGGTGCCGCGAACGGATTTTCTGCGGATCGCGATCCATGATGTCTCGGGGAATGCCGCCGGGTTTGATCCGCGCTGGACTACGGCGAGCCATCATACCGGTCATCCTCCCTGTAGTGCGCTGCTCTCGGTGTTTGCCGCGTTGAAGGATCGCCGGTGCGCCGCGGGAGGACATATCCCGTTGTTGCTGCGGGCGGCGCTGAAGCTGGCGGCGCAGGAGTGCAGAGCGGTCGGGCATAACAACGGCAAAGCGCTCAACACCTTCAACCGCATCTGCACTTATCTGGAGAATCATTTTCATGAACCGCTGACCCGGGAACAGGTGGCGAAACATTTTGATTTGAATCCGCAGTATGTTTCGCAGCTTTTCTCCTCGATGCGCGGTGAGAGTTTCCTGAGCTACCTGACCCGTTGCCGGTTGGAACGTGCCATGGAACTGCTTCGCTACAGCCGGCTCACGATCAAGGAGGTGGCCATGTATTCGGGAT
>CALXOA010000081.1 GCA_944389895.1 uncultured Victivallis sp.
GGCGGTTATCTGTACGGCTGCTCCGGCGATTACATCGAACCGGGTACTCTGTGGAAACTCGGGCTTGCGACGGTGTTGTATGTCGCTGCGTTTGCAGCGGCGTTGCTGTCCCGCCGGCGTCCGGCGCGGTTGATCTATTTCGCTTTTCCCGCGGTGCTGGTTTGCGAAGAGGCTCTGAATTTCGCCCCGATCGATCGTTATTACGCCGCGTACCAACTCGGTTTTGCCTTTCTTCTGGCGGCCTGGTGCTGGAGCATTGACGCCGCCCTCGGGGAGAGCATTGCCGTGAAGTTCCGCCGGCTCGCGGGTGTGCCGACGCTGCTGCTCGGCGGAGCGCTCTATCTGTTGCCGCTGACGATTCTGGCCCACCATCTCGCCTCCGGCCGGAAGTTCACCTACGATTCGATTCAGGCGGTCTACCAGACCGACCTGGCCGAGGCGGTTCACTATCTGTTCACGGATCCGTCGTGTCTGCTGCTGCTGTTGCTGCTGGCCGGGGCGTCGGCGTCGGTTTTGCTGTTGAACCGGCTGGGGCGTCGGCGCCCGGCATCGCGTACCTTCCGGATCGGGTGCGCGGTCGCGGCGCTGGTATTGTTGCCGTGGGTCTGGCTGGAACTTACCGGGCGCGAGGCGTTGAACCGGACCAAGGTGTTGTTTACCGACAGTCTGGAGTATTTCGATGTGATCGAGGAGTATGCCGCCGGGGGCGCGCAGCGGCTGGCGGAGGTGGCGCGCCGGACCGATGAGAAGAGCGGTGACGACGGTATCTACGTGCTGATCATCGGCGAAGCCCACAGCCGCCGTCATTCAAGCGCATACGGCTACGGGGTGGATACGACACCCTTTCTGAGGGCGGCCTCCGCCGCCCCGGACTGCATCTTGATGACGAACGTCCACTCCTGTCATGTGCAGACCATGCAGGTGCTGACCATGCTGCTCACCGCCCGGAACCAGTATGAGGTCCCGGGGGAGGAGCGGGTCTATCCGAGCATCTTCGACGTGGCGAACTACTGTTCCTATGAAACGGTGTTTTTGAGCAACCAGTATCCGCACGGGCGGTTCGACTCCCCGGTGACGGCGCTGGCGTCAGGTGCGGGGAAGGGGATCTGGCTCAATTCGATGGAGGATTTCATTCTGTGGAAAGCCCGTTACGACGGCGCTCTGCTGGAACAGCTCCCGGAGATGTTGCAGAGGAAGCGGGGTCTGGTGGTTCTGCACCTGATGGGCAGTCACGGGCCGTACTATCGGCGTTATCCGGAGGAGTTCGGCCGGGATCTGGAGTGGTATCCCTACGACAAGAGCATTCTCTACACCGATTCCCTGCTCGAGAAGATGATCGGGATGTTCCGTGCGAATCCCCGGGTGCGGGCGGCGGTCTACGTGTCGGATCACTCCGAAGTGCCCGGAGTCGGTCATGCCGCCGATCTTTTCGAGCCGGAAATGACCGAAATTCCGATGCTGCTGTATCTCTCCGACTCCTTTCGGAGAGAGCGTCCCGCCGTCGCTCAACAGCTGCGGAAACACGCGGGTGCGGTATTTACCAATGATCTTGTATTTGAACTGCTGCTCGACCTGATGGGGATTCGCCACCGGTTCGGTCTCCCTTCGTTGCGGATCGCTTCGCCGGAGTATGATCTGACGCCGGAGCGTGCAAGAACCCTCTGGGGAACCCGGAGGCTGAGCGGGGAAAATGTTCTTCCGCCGGCGAAGCCGTGACCGGGAACGGGTGACGTATCAGAGGGTACATGGTTTCACAACGAAAGACGGGGAGAGATGCGGATGGAACGACGGACCGGCAGCAGCCGGGTGAATTTCTGTGAGATCGCCCGGAGTCTCGGGATCAGTCCGATGACCGTCTACAGGGTGGTCAACAACACTCCGAACGTCCGCCGCGAAACCCGGGCGAGGGTGATCGATGCGCTGAATCGTCACGGCTACTACACGCATACCCCCGCCCGCAACATCAAATGTCTCTTCGACTTCACCGGGCACGACTATCTGACCTACTACGGAGAGAAGCTGATGAACAACATTGCCCGGTTGAACTACAGCTGTTTCGCCGTCGACCACCGCCGGGCTCCCCGCCGTTTTTTCGATCTCGCGGCGGAGTGTGATGTCGCGGTGTTTGTTTCGATTCCTCCGGACTCGTTGATCGATGAGGTCCGGCAGTTGAATCCGGATCTCTATACCATCACGATTTCCACCCGGAGCAATGCCGATGTGACGCTCTCCCCGGACAACACCCGCGGCGGCGAGATTGCGGCACACCGCTTTCACGAACTCGGGTGTCGCCATATCGCCGTGCATTTTTCCGAATCCCATCCGACCCGGATGGAACGGTTCAAGGGATTTCTTGCGGAAACAATGCTTCTCGATCCGGCATGCCGGATCGACCGCATCTGCGATACTACTCCGGAGGAGACCGGCCGCGCCTTGCGGAACTACTTCAACACCGTCGATGTGATGCCTTCCGGAGTGTTGTTTCTGGCCGGAGGTTTCGCCGAAATCTATCTGACCGAACTGCTCGAACCAGAGCCGGAGCGGTTCGGCCGGGTGCGGGTGGTTACCTTCGACCGTCCGCAGGATCTGGCGTTCCGGCAGCTGCACTACCGCTTCGACCGCATCGAGTTCGCCTCTCCGGATCTGCTGGACTGGGCGGAATACTACATCACCAACCGGCCGATGATGAAGAAGCGGTCACCGATCCACACCAGCATCAACGTGAAACTGGTGGCGGAATAGACGCGGTCGCCCCCCTTTCATCTCACTGCTGCTGCAGTGCGGCGGTTACCGCGAGTATCTGCGGCAGAAGCTGCTTTTTGCGGCTGAGCACGCCCGGCAGTGCGAAGAGCTCCGGTGCGATCTCCTCGTAGGGAAGGTTGCGGATGATTTCCGGGCTGCCGATCGCCAGCAGTTCGGAGTTCTCACGTACCGCGTCGGTTACGAGCAATCCGAAGAAGTCGAGATTGTCTCCGGCGATCCGCTGCCGGATTTCGGCTCCGAGCTCGTCGTGGCGCTGGTGCAGAAGTTCGAGATTGGTCTCCTCAACCTGTGCGAGAGCGAACCGGTATTTTCCGTCGACGTAGTCTTTGCGGTCACCGCTGATCACTTCGGCGGCCGGTTTGACCGCCAGCGCGGAATCGATCCGCATCAGGTCACTCATCAGATCGGCGGCGCTGACTCCGGAGAGTTTTTCCAGCCACTCACACATCCGGCGGTCGAGATCGGCGGTAGTCGGGGATTTCAACAGCAGGGTGTCGGAGATGATTCCGCCGAGCAGCAGTCCGGCCATCTCCGGATTCAGGCTCTCCCCGGAAGCACGGTACATTGCCGCGACCAACGTACAGGTGCTGCCGACGACATCACCGGTGAACTTGATCGGTGTCGCAGTCGGCATCATGCCGATCCGGTGATGATCGACCACTTCGATGATCGGAATCTCCTCTACGCCGGGCAGGCTCTGGTCGATTTCGTTGTGGTCGACCAGGATCATCCGGAAGGGGGGCGGCGCGTTGAGCGTGCTCTTCAGTACCGCACCCGCGAATCGGCGGTCTCCGTCGAGCACCGGGATCACATCTTCCGGGTGGTTCAGCACACGGTTGCGGATATCGCGCAACCGGTCATCCGGAGTCAGCTCCAGCTGGAGGGGCGGAAAATCGCTGAACTCGACCGGAACGCTGAATTTCAGCCGGCGGATCACGGTCGCCGAATCGAGGCCTGTCAGGAGGATCGATACTCCCGCCTCTTTCGCTCCCTGGGCGATCAGCGGGTCGACCGGCCGGTTGCCGGTCACGATCAGCAGCCGCAACCTGCGGGCGAGGGCGCGCAGATGAATCTCGGGCCGGTCTCCGACGATCACGGCAAGTTCATGGTTGTTGCCGGGCAGGTGTTCCTCAAACCCCTCCGGACTCATCGCCGCGACGTAGACCTCGAACTCCTGCGGGGTGTCGAGATCGGCGCCGTTGAGGATCTCCGCCTCAAGTACCTGGCGGATCAGCCGGATCGACGTGTGGATCCGGCGACCGGTCAGTCCGGATCCGGCATCGTTGCCGACGCTCAGCAGATGCGACAGCAGCGCCAGCCCGCTCAGCATCCCGAGAAAACGGCCGTCGCGATCCGTGACCGGGAGCCGGGCCAGCCCGGAGTCGCGCAATTGTCCGACCGCGTCGAAAAGAGTGCAGCCGCTCCGGATTGCGGGTACCGTGGTCAGAACGTCGCGTACCCGGGTATAGACATCGTTACGCGACGGGGGCGGTGTCAGATGGAACCGCTTGAAAAGATATGCCGCCCGGTCCGGCAATACGCCGGGACAGAGTGCGGTGATGTTGTTGCAGCCCTGACGGCGTCGCAGTTCCGCCAGGGCGGTTGCCGAAGCGAGGCTGTCTATGTCCGGATTGCGGTGGCCGCTGACCAGAATCCGACAGTTTTCTCCGGTTTTCGTCTGTGAAACGTCCGTCTTCATGCATCCTCCATGGAATCCGATATGTTGTGCGTTTCCGCCGGATAATATAGTGTAAAACCTCCCGGTTTGCAATATGGCGGAAGAAAGGAAACATTTTTCTCACACTTCCCGCAGGCTCGGGAGAGCCGGGTTTTCATCGGCGGAAACGTTTTTCTTTCCGGATAATCCGGCCGACTTGACAAGAAGGAAAAAAAGGAGTATATTCAACCATTCTTCGTCAACCAACCTATGGGAAAGTATGAAAGAGAAACAGAAAAATACGAAAGTCAGCGAGGATCCTGGACCCCGATGGCGTGAAGCCGTGTCGGGTGGTGTTTTTCTGTCCGGCTCGTGCTGCTGACCCTTCTTGCCGTTCCCGGTGAATTTCGCGACGCGGCGCGTCTGCGGCTTCACGCCTGTAAAACATGAATCGGGATCCGGATCGACCGATCCGGCGGCTCCGGCCTGCCGGGAGAAGATCAATTTTTTCAGGAATGGGATTATCTGCCATGTTCAGGTGTTACGATCTGGTGGACGGGCGTGTGCAGAGCTGTCCGGAGGGGCAGCTCGGGATCATTCAGGTCTACAGTGCGCCGAGCGAGGAGGAGAAGCGTTATCTGGTCGATCAATGCGGAATCGACGAGCATACGCTCATTTCCGCGCTCGACGAGGATGAGATCTCCCGTGTCGAATACGAGCACAATCATATTGCGGTCATTCTGAAACGGCCGCGCAATTTTCAGGTGGATCGGACGATGGCATTCAAAGTGTCATCGATCGGTGCGTTTCTCTTCAAGGACCGGATCATCGTGCTGCAGGCCGAGCCGATGCCGCTCTTTGAGCACGGCAGGATGCCGCTGCGGGGAAATACGATTCAGGGCGTACTGTTGCGGCTGCTGCATCACTCCACACACCATTTTCTCCAGCATCTGCGGATCATCCGCAACATTTCAGATGAGATCGAGAACAAGATCGAGTTTGCCGTCACCAACAAATCCCTGGTGAACATGTTTTCGCTGTTGAAAAGTCTGACCTATTACGAGAGTGCGACCAGTGCCAATCAGCTGCTGCTGCTCAAACTCAAGAATGATGCCGTCAAGATCGGATTCAACGAGGAGGAACTCGATTTCCTCGACGATATCACGGTCGAAAACAAACAGTGTGACAACCTTGCCGGAATTTACGCCGGGATTCTGACCGGCATGTCCGACGCCCGGGTTTCGGTGGTCAGCAACAATCTCGCGGTGATCATGAAGTACCTTGCGGTCATCAACGTGGTCTTCATGCCGCTGACCGTGATTACCGGACTCGGCGGGATGTCCGAGTTCTCGATGATGACCGAGGGAATCTGGTGGCCGCACGCCTACAGTGCTCTGATACTGGTGATGGTCGCGGTAGGATATATCACTTATCTGCTGGTCAAGCAGATCGGGGCCAACGATACCGGAAGGAGGCGGTGAGATGGCGGATAAGAAGAAAAATCGCCAGCCGCTGTCGCGGCGTGGCCGGGAGAGGCTCAGAAAAGCCGTTTTCAAGTTTGATCTGGTCTCCGGTTTGTTGTTGGTGGTGATCGTGATTGCGATGTTCTGCAGTTGTGGAGAGGCTTATGAACTCGGTCGGGCGCATGCTCCGGGATTTGCAATCTGGTTCCTGCTCTTCATCGCCTACGTTCCACTGGCGCTGGTCGGGGTGATCAACTGGATGTTCGGCATTCAGGATAATTTCATGATGCGTTTTCTGCTGGAGAATCAGGCGCTCGGAATGGGAATCTTCGACCTGGTGCTGGTGATTGTGGTCTGGGCGGTGATTCGCTTCTGGCTCGGGCGGCGTTACGGTGCCAATTTCATTGCCGCGGCGGGGAATTTCCTGTTGATGCTGCTGGTCTGGGGGGTATTCCAGCTGCTTTGTCTCGGCGTGGTTACGATCTGGGAACGCGGCGGCTTTTCGCCGCTTCACCGCCACCTCGAGCGGGAGGCGGAGCCGGAACGGGTGATCGTAATCGGCCAGGAGGAGTAAGTCCCCGGTTGACGATCGGGAGAGCCGCCGTCCGTCGGCACAGAAGAAGTTGTGCAGACGAACGGCGGTAATTTGTGTGAAAAATCCATGCGGAATGGGCAATCGTCCATTGCATTTCAGCTGATTGCCTCTTATATTCCTATAAAATTCCTTTTGAAATCTGGTATGAAAATAGGATGGCGGCATGATCGAAATCAAAATCACCGGGTCTCTGGAGAAGGTGTTTCCGGATGAAGAGTTTCACGGGGCGGAGTTTTCCGGTACTGTTGCCGCGCGCGGCGAGCGGTGTTCTTTTCAGGTTCTGTTGCGCGAGAGCGAAGCGGCCTGTTTCTATCGGGTGGCGGTTTCCAGCCGTTTGAACGCTCGGGTCCGGGTTGTCGAGGCGGTTCCGGTCCGGTTGCCGGCCAACTGCCCCGACGGTGATTTCCTGCGGACGACTCCCGGGCTCTATCCCGATCTGCTCGATGAACTTCTGTGCCATGACCGGGTCCGGGTGTTGCCGCGGCAGTGGCGCGCTCTCTGGGTCACGGTAATTGTGGACGAGGAGTGTCCGGCGGGTGAGTATCCGGTTGAACTGGAATTTTCCCGGATTGATTGGAATGACAACTGGCTGCCCGAAGTGGTCGGGCGCGCGGTTTTCCGGGTGAATGTGTTGCCCTTCACTCTACCGGAACAGCAGCTGCTGCGTTATGAGTGGTTCTCCCCGGATTCTTTGGTCAACTATTACCGGGTGACGAGCTGGAGCGGGGAGCACTGGCGGATTGTCGAGAACTTCATCCGCAATGCCGCGATGCACGGGATAAACGTCCTCTACACGCCGCTCTGGACGCCGCCGCTGGATACCGCCGTCGGCGGCGAGAGGACGACCTGTCAGCTGCTGGAGATCTGTTTTGATCCGGCATCAAAACATTACACGTTTGATTTTTCACGCCTGCGTCGTTTCCTGGCACTCGGCCGGGCCTGCGGCATGAAGAAATTCGTCATGAGCCACCTGTTCACGCAATGGGGGGCAAAGTTCACACCGAAAATTGTGGCCCGGGTCGGTAATCTGCCGGAACAGAAGATCTTCGGCTGGCACGTTTCCGCCGATGATCCGGAGTATGCGGCTTTTCTGCGGACGCTGATTCCGCAATTGATCACGGTGCTGCGCGAGGAAGAGGTGGCCGACGATTGTTTCTTCTCGCTCTCAGATGAACCGCAGCTCGAGCAGCTCGAGGAATATCGGCGGCGGGTTGAGCTGGTCGAACCGCTGCTGGAGGGGATTCCGACGATTGAAGCGTTGTCGAATTTTGATTTTTACGAGACCGGGCTGGTGAAGTGTCCGGTTCCGGCCAACAACCACATCGCCCCCTTTGTCGGCCGGGTGCCGGAACTCTGGACCTACTACTGTTGCGGTCAGGAGCAGAAGGTGCCGAACCGTTTCATGGCGATGCCGTCGCGGCGGAACCGGATCATGGGGGTGCTTGCATTCGTCTACGATCTGGCTGGTTTCCTGCAATGGGGATTCAACTTCTACTATACGCAACATTCGATGCGGGCGATCGACCCGTTTGCGGTGACGGACGGGGGAATGGCATTCCCGGCCGGAGATCCATTTCTGGTCTACCCCGGAACAGACGGGGAGCCGCTTGATTCCATTCGGCACGAAGTGTTTTTCGAGGGGCTGCAGGACCTTCGGGCGCTGCGGCTGCTGGAGAAGCGGATCGGGCGTGCCGCGGTGCTCGAGTTGATCAATGCCGGGTTGGAACAGCCGGTATCGATGGAGGAGTATCCGCGTTCCGACGCCTGGCTGCTCGGATTGCGTAACCGGGTTTACGCGAAACTGGCGGAGGGGTGATTCCCCCCTTCGAGCCCTTTCGAAACAACGGTCAATTCGTTTGCCCGGTGTGCTTTTCGACCAGTTCCGCGGCGAGATTAACACAGGCGGGGCAGGGGAAGCCAGCTTCGTTTTTCAATGCGCGACAGGTTATCGCTCCACCGCTCCTGGCTGCAAACTCTTCGAGTAGATTTCTGAATTTTTCCTCGTCGTCAACGAGCAGTCTGGCGGCATGGAGAGCTCCGCAGAGCCCTTCCGGGGCCCGACCGCCCCCGAATGCCTTGTATTCGGCGATCTTTTCCGGTGGGGCGTTGAAATACTTCAGCACTGCCTGGGCGCAGTTGAGATTTTCTTCCCGATGAAAGAAGTCGGATGCGCTTGTCATGATTGCGATTCTCCGGTTTGCTGGTGGTTGGCTGTTTCCTGCTTTACAATACTCTCCGAAGGCGGATTCGGCAAGTGATTCCGGAAAAAACGAATCTTCTTCTCTCCTCCGGGGCGATGAGAGCGCGCAGCCGGATTTCCCGGCTTGTTGTCGGGAAAAAAACTTGAATATTGGCGGTTCCCGCCGTATAATATAAGTCGTACACAATCCTCTTCATCCAACAACTTCGGGAGTTGAAACGAAAATGAGTTTTGCAATGAAATCCCAACAGGCGGTCGAGAAGCTCGGCACGATCCGGATCGTGCCGGTACTGGTGCTCAACGACCTGGATTCCGGGCTTAAAATGTGCGAGGTCCTGGTCAAGTGCGGGTTGCCTGCGGCTGAGATCACCTTCCGCACCGAGGCGGCCGCGTCGATTATCCGGGCGGCTTCGAAGGAGTTCCCCGAGCTTTACCTCGGAGCCGGTACCATCCTGAATCCCTGTGACCTCAAGCGCGCCTTCGATTCGGGGGCGAAGTTTGCGGTCGCGCCCGGTTTCAACCCGAAGGTGGTCCGGGCTGCGGTGGAGAATGACCTTGCGTTCGCTCCGGGGGTCTGTACGCCCTCCGAGGTGGAGCAGGCGATGGAGTTCGGCTGCCGGTTCCTGAAGTTCTTCCCCGCTGAGGCGGCGGGCGGCGTCAAGATGCTCAAGTCGCTGATCGCTCCCTACAAGCACCTCGGTGTGCGGTTCATGCCGACCGGCGGTGTTTCGACCGCCAATGTCGCGGATTACCTCGCGGTCAAGGAGGTTGTCGCCGTCGGCGGCACCTGGCTCGGCAAGGCAGAGGATATTGCCGCCGGAAACTGGGAGAAGATCTCCGAAACCGTCCGTCAGGCCGTTGCGATCAGAGAGGGGAAGTAAGATCATGCTGCAGTACAGAAAAGCGGAAGAGTGCCGTTTCGATGAGTTGAGCCTCGGGGAGATCATGCTCCGGTTCGATCCGGGCGAGGGCCGGATTCATACCACCCGGCAGTTCACCGTCTGGGAGGGCGGCGGCGAGTATAACGTCGCCCGCGGACTGCGGCGTTGTTTCGGGCTGCGGACCGCTGTGGTGACCGCCTTTGCGGACAATCCGGTCGGTCGGCTGGTCGAGGATTTCATTCTGCAGGGCGGTGTCGCAACGGATTTCATCCGCTGGGTCCCCTACGATGGGATCGGGCGGACGGTTCGCAACGGACTCAACTTCGTTGAGCGCGGCTTCGGCTGCCGCGGTGCGAAAAGCTGTTCCGACCGTGGAAATACCGCTGTTTCACAGCTCCGGGCCGGCGATATCGACTGGGAGTACATTTTTGGTGAATGCGGGGTGCGTCATTTCCATACCGGCGGCATTTTCGCGGCGCTTTCCGATACTACGCCCGATGTGGTGATCGAGGCTTTGAAGGCCGCCAAGAAACACGGTACTGTGACCAGTTACGACCTCAACTACCGGCCGAGCCTCTGGAAGAGCATCGGCGGGGTGGAGCGGGCCCGTTCCGTGAACCGCGAGATTGCGAAATACGTCGATGTGATGATCGGAAACGAGGAGGATTTCACCGCCTGCCTCGGTTTGGAAGTCAAGGGGGTGGATGCCAATCTGAGCAAGCTCGATACCGCAAGTTTCCGGGCGATGATCGAGGAGGCCGTGAAGCTCTACCCGAATTTCCAGGTGGTGGCGACCACGCTGCGCGCGGTCAAATCCGCTTCCGTCAACGACTGGGGGGCGATCGCGTGGCAGGACGGCCGTTTCGCAGAGGCGGTCAACCGTCCGAACCTGGAGATCTTCGACCGGGTCGGCGGTGGTGACAGTTTCGCTTCGGGATTGATCTACGGGCTGATGACCGATGGATCGGTCGAGTTTGCGGTCAACTGCGGGGCGGCACACGGAGCGCTGGCGATGACGACGCCCGGCGACACTTCCATGGCGACGCTTGAGGAGGTGAAGAAGCTGATGAAGGGCGGCGGGGCGCGGGTCGATCGCTGATTGTGGTGACGCGTCCGGTCCCGGCTGTATTTCTCCGGCATCCCCTGACGGGGGGGCCGGCGGGATTCGGATGTCTCCGGTCGTCGAGGCCGGAAGGGAGGAGTTGAAAGGTGTTTCGCTTCAACGGTCGTGTGGCCGTGTCGCTGCTGACTGCGGTGTTGCCGCTGCTGGCTCCGGCTGCTGTCGAGAAGATCATGTCAGGTCCGGTGATGACGTTGCCGGGTACCGGAGTGCGGCTGCGGGTCTTTCAGGGGTTGCAGCCGCAGCCGTTGCCGCTGCCGCCGATTCGCGCAGTGCGTCTGAAAGATCACGCGGGGCTTCTCGAGGCCCTCTACTGGTGGCGATACAAGCAGATGGCCGGGATCTGGCGCAGTGATCTGGGGTCGATTCTGGTCGGAGAACTGCGGTTGCGCCTTTTCCGGAATCCGGAACTTGCTGCGGAGTCCGAGCTGGAGGAGAAATACTGGGATCCCGATGCCGAGGCGGGCTGGGGAGATCAGGAGCTGCTCCAGTGGATCACCACGTTTACCGGGGAGCAGGCGACCGGGTTTGAGAAACCGGAGCGGACACGTTACTATTCAATGCGCAAAGTGAAATTTGCGACAGCTTCTTCCACACGTTTTGCGTGGCTTGTCCTGCCGGATCGGGCGCCCGGGCGTCAGATTTTCGTTTGTTACGAAGTTCCCGTTCCGTTGCAGGATGAGCGGGCGCACCAGACGATTGCCAAGTCCGTTTCGAACATCGAGTTTCTGCCGCCGGACGAGGTGGGGACGGCCCGCCGGCTTTCAACCGGCAGCGTTTCGGAGGCTCCCCGAAATCCGTCGCCGGAATATGCCGCCAGCCGGCGCCGGGTGATCGACGGAATCCGTAACTTCCGGAGCTGGTGGTATTTTGAGACGGCCCACTATATTTTCGTATCGAATCAGGAAGACCGGCGGGGGATTCTGAAACTGCGGCGGGATCTGGAGCAGGCAAGACGTCATTTCAGTGCCTATTTCCCGTCGGAGCTGGTCGAAAACTCGGCAGGAGTGGTTCGGATTTTCAATACCCGCGATGAGTATGTGGCTTATGTCGGCAAGGAGATGGAGTGGTCCGGGGGGCTCTGGTCTCCTCAGCAGCGCGAACTTGTGATTTCTCCGTTCGGCGGCGATCTCACCGAGTCACAGCAGAACCGGCTGATGCGGCAGGTGACCTTCCACGAGGGGTTTCACCAGTATCTCTACTATGCGACCGGCGGCGGTCATGCGAGTCTCTGGTTCAACGAAGGGGCAGCGCAGTTTTTCGAAGGGATCAATCTGCGCTACAGTCGACCGGTGGTTTCGCTCGACAAGACGACGCTTCAACGGCTCCGGAATGTGGCGCGGTCGGCGCGGAATGTCGATCTGGAGAAGTTTGTAAAACAGGATCGTGAGGCTTTCTATGCCGGTGCGGGGCGGGAGTTCAACTATCAGTTTTCGCAGTTGCTGATGTATTATCTTCTGAAAGGCGCTCCGGCGGCCAGACAGGAAAATTATGCGGCGATTCCGGCACGGTACGTGGAGAAGCTCACTGCATCGGGTGATCCTGACGCAGCTACCGCCTACGCGTTCGAAAAGACGGATTTCCGACAGTTGAAGGAGGATCTGCTGGAGTTCTGGGAGGATGACCGGATGTTGCGCCGGGCGGAAAAGTATGAGCCGCGCGATTCCCGGCGGCGGAAGTGATGAGAATGGCGTTTGATTCGGGGGGGGCCGGCGGCGATGTGAATGCCGCATTGAAGAGTTTTTTCGGCTTCGACGATTTTCTGGATCATCAGGCGGAGGTGGTTGCAGATGTTCTTTCCGGACGTGATCTCTGTGTGATCATGCCGACCGGGGCGGGAAAATCGCTCTGTTATCAGCTGCCGATCCTGATGCGGCCCGGTTACGGCATCGTGGTTTCGCCGTTGATCTCTCTGATGAAGGATCAGGTCGACGCGCTGGTGGCGCGGGGATTGGCGGCGGCATTCATCAACAGTACGGTCCCTTTCGGCGAACAGTGTCGGATCGTCGATGCGGCCGCCGCGGGGATGCTGAAACTGCTCTATGTTGCGCCGGAACGTTTCGACACCGATTTCTTCCGCGGTTTTCTGCAACGTTGTCCGCCGGCGACCATGGTGGTTGACGAAGCGCACTGCATCAGCCAGTGGGGACACGATTTCCGCCCCTCCTACCGGCGGCTCGGGGATGTGATCGATCAATTCGAAATTCCGCAGGTCTGTGCGTTTACCGCGACGGCGACGCCACATGTGCGCGAGGATATCCGTGTTCAGCTTCACCGGCGCGGGATGGAGCTGCGGGTCGCCGGATTCAAGCGGCCGAATCTGTCGTTTCAGGTCGTGAACTGCTCATCGGATGCGAGTAAATTTGCCGCCGTCCGGAAACTGCTGGCCCGGAAGTGTCCGACCATCATTTACGCCTCCACCCGGAAGGCGGTCGAACAGCTGGTCGGTGAATTCGGGGTGATCGGCTACCATGCCGGAATGAGTGACGCCGACCGTGCCGCGGCGCAGGACCGCTTCATGAACGAGCCCTCTCCGGTACTGGCCGCCACCAATGCGTTCGGCATGGGAATCGACCGGCCGGATGTCCGGCAGGTGATCCACTTCAATCTGCCCGGTTCGCTCGAGGCGTACTACCAGGAGGCGGGGCGTGCCGGTCGGGACGGAGAGAACGCGGATTGCATTTTGCTGTACGCTTTCCGTGACCGTTACGTGCAGGAGTTTCTGATCGACCTGAGCAATCCTCCGCCGGAACTGGTACGCGAGCTTTACTCCCGGTTGCGGGAACTTGCGGCGGAACGGCACTCCTCCATGATCGAACTTACTCTCGGGGAGCTGGTTCCGTATGTCGAT
>CALXOA010000082.1 GCA_944389895.1 uncultured Victivallis sp.
GCTTCTGGTAGGTCAACGTCAATACCTGATGACAACGCCAGCCCTCAAAAACACTTTTGAAAATCGCCGGATCAACAGCCGCCTTTATGCCGGACGCACATAACAGGGATTCGATCATGGCCTCGTCGAAGAATTCCGAACTGTTGCCGGTGAGCGCCTTTTCCACCGCGGTATCCACATCGCTTTTAACCGGTTCCGGCAGGATGTCCGAGGCCAGTTTTGTCCCCAGCAGCGTCATGCTCAAAATCTCGTCGCTCATGACCGGAACGGAGAATTCCCAATCACTGTTCTTGAGGTAATAACCCCGATGAACCGCATCGTAGGCGATGGGGGCATGATATTCCTTCTGGAGAATTTCAATATCCCGTGCCACGGTGCGGGGACTGCACGCACAATCGATATTTTCATCAACATCCATTCTGCATAACAGTTTGGAGAAGCTGCCCGCATTGGGATAATTGTTCTTTTTCATCTCCGCGATGAACTTCATCAAACGCAACGCCTGACGGGCCTGGACACTCATGAGCGCAATCCTTTCTATGGAGGAACGACATTTCTGTTGTGGTGCAATATACCGTTTTATGAGCGGAAATGCAATGTGGTATGCCAAAATAAAAAAACAGTTTTTTTTATCTGGATTGATTCCTATGACATCCCGTGTCATAGCTGTCGTGGTATAAGTATAAGTGTTGATTGATCAAGTAAACGTAAGATAAAAAACAGGGAGGAAATCATGGTATCAAATTTTGATTGGGAATGGCCCGCAACGCAGAAAAGACGACCGGAAGATGAACGCAAGAAAATGCAGGAGGCATTCGAGCATTTTCAAAACTCAAAAGAATGGGGTATGATCTGCATGATTTATGAAGCAGATGATTGTTTCGATATTGTTATCCGGGATGAAGAAAAGATCAGTTGCCGTTGTCTCCACGGCGAAGTCTGGGAAAAAGCGTATTTGACGCCGGAACAATTGAAATCCATTCAGGAAAAACAGCAGGATCTGCAGCAAGAGAAAAAAATGTTACCTGCAGAAGAACAATCGGAGAAAACTTATCAATGGGGCATTATCTGTCGAGATTCACTAATGAGGATATGCAAGGATGGAATCGTCAGAGCACACTCCCCGGAAGAAGCGGAACGCAAACTGCGTCTGGGTGAGCTCCATAGGAATGCGGGCATCACAGTTTTTTATTGAAATAGCGGAAACGCAGTCGCTGTGACATCCCGGTAAGGGAATATGACAAAAGCAATTCAAGCGAAAGGAAAACAATTATGCCATTAAGAAAAGCTGTTAAAGAAAATCGTTACGAAGTCGCGGAATTCCTGATTGGAAGCGGAATGCGCCCAGATCCGGACAAGGATACTGAACTCCTTTATTCCGCCTTGGAAAACCAATCCCTACCGATGCTCCAACTGCTCCTGCCGTTCTTCGATCTCAACCGTCCCGAAGCGGATGGACGTACCCTGCTGTTTTATCCCAATCTCACCAAAAAGGCGGCGGAGATTCTGGTTCAGAGCGGAGCCAGGCCGGACTTCACCGCGCCGGACGGAGGATTGCCGTATCAGGCAGCAACCGATCCGGAAACGTCCGAATATCTGAAAGCGCTGTATTTTGAACTGCATCCTGTCATTGAATGTCAGCCTGACTCCACTGAAGAAACGCGGACTATGGACTGGTCAGAACGTTTTACAACAACCCGTGTCTCCGTTTCCGACCTCGTCCCTGTCGAATGCGAACCGGCGACCGGTAAGTTTAAAATCCAGTTTGATGGCCAGACCTACAATACATCGGATCGTTTCATCACGAGTTTTGCGCGAAAACTGAAGTTTTCCAACAATATCTTCAACTGTTTTACTGCAGAGGAGGTTTTCGACCGGGTTCAGCAGCGCAATCCGGATGTGGCATTCAAAGTTACGTTCGACCGACAGGGCAACGAAATTCTGGGAGTGGTGGATGAAAACAAAAAAATTCTGCCCGCGGAAATCGCCTGCAATGTCCTTGCTTCCGATCCCCGCATTCAGAAAATTGAATATTCCAACGGGGTATGGAAGGCGGAACTTCTGCTGACAGAGACATTCTCAATCCGTGGTGACAGCGAATATGCCCGGAAGATCTGGGTACATTATCCCGTGGATGGCGTCAACATGCCGTGTATCTATCTTTCCGTGCTCCGGCAGGTGTGTTCCAACGGCATGGTCGCAATGGTTCCGGGGTTCCGGACGGATATTGAGATCAATGATGAATCCGGAACCCACCTTTCCCGTCTGCTCCGCTCCTACAACAACGAAAACGGCTTCATGGCGCTGGAGAGCCGACTTCAGACAGCACAGAACACACTGGCATCCGTCAACGAACTGCTGAGATTTGAGAACCTTCTCGCCTCGCAGATTTCAGATAAAGCCTCGGTTTCTCAGCTGCAAACCCGGCTGGAAGAGATGGCCGGCGATCCGTGCGCTCGTTATGAGATTACTGCCCTCAACAATATCGCTCCCAAAAAGCGTTCGCTGCTCCCGGTTGACTGTTCGGTCAACGATCTCTTCAACTTCTGTTCCGAACTGACCACGCATCACGATAACATCATTTTCCGTGTGGATGCCTTCAATATCGCGTTGGGCGAAATGTTGGCGCAGGAATTCGACCTGGAGGAAATATATCACAATCGGCAGCCTGCACAAGCGTTTCATCTGAACGATATGAAGCTTACGGAAAATATTTATCAGGAAAGCGCCGAACGGCGTCACAACACGGTGTTTCAGGCATGAGCGGCTTTATTTTTGAAGAACGACCTTACCAGGTTGAGGCTGTTGCGCAGGTATTGTCTGAGTTCCGCAATGGCCGGGAGTCGGTTTTGCTGGAATCGCCGGTGGGATCGGGCAAAACCGTAATGGGACTTCTGATCATCAAAAAACTTCAGGAACAGGCGGGAGGAAATCTGCGAGTCAACTGGGTGGCTTCGCGGCGACACATTCTCGAACAGACGCAGGATCTGAATGACAACTTTTTCCATTGTAACGTCAACATGGTTTCCGTGTTTGCCTCCAATCCGCCCAAAGCGGATCTGGTAGTGCTCGACGAAGCCCATCATGAAGCGACGCAAAGCTGTCTGGAAATGTATGAAAACACCGGCAACACATGGACACTTGGACTTTCC
This sequence comes from uncultured Victivallis sp., assembly GCA_944389895.1. Classification (GTDB taxonomy): domain Bacteria; phylum Verrucomicrobiota; class Lentisphaeria; order Victivallales; family Victivallaceae; genus Victivallis. The sequence goes on from CALXOA010000082.1 coordinate 3,153, forward strand.
GCCACACCGCTGCGGACTGACCGGATGCGCCTTTCGTTTCAGACCTGCGTCCACTGCTGCGCAATCCAAAAACTGATCCACATGGGAATTCTCTCACAGTATCATTCCTGCAAGTTACCGGATTGGAATGTGAATCTGGTAGCAAAAGTCTTCTGCGACACACCGGAGCGCTGGGGCAAAACGCTGGTGTTTTTCCAGACGATCCACGAATGCCGGATATTCAAACATCGCCTCGAAGAATGCGGGATCGGCTGCGAAGTCGTGACCGCCCAGAGTAACCGGGATTCCCAGCTGGACGCCTTTATCACGGGCGATGTGCAGGTTGTGGCCAATGTTTCTGTTCTGACCGAGGGCTTCGACCTGCCTGAACTGCGAAGCGTGTTTTTACGCGACGCCTCGCGGTTGCCAACCATCCAGATGGCTGGACGCGGGTTGCGGCGGGCGATGGGAAAGACGCACTGCAATCTTGTGCAGAGTTCGAATTCGCCGTATCCGGTCGAACGGATCGCACTTCCCGCCGAAAGTTTCCGTTATATGAAAAACAAATGGCTCAGCTGCTCCGGCAACACTCAGATTATTCTTGAAACGCTGGAAAAAAGCATGCAACTCCTTGGAAAAAGAAAAATCCATCTTCCTCGTTATCTTTCGTCGGGGCGGCATGTCAAGGAGGTATCTCTCCGGGAACTGACACAGTTTCCCCGAAGCTCACTTTCTCGACTTTTCTGCATTACAGGTGAATCATGAAAGAAGAAAGTATCATTGCCCGTGCAAAAGAACTTGCCGTTCTGTTTGCGGATATTCCCGATGATGTGCTGATGCGGTTCGTCAACCGGAATCGTCTTGTATGCAGTGTCTTTTCCCGCGCGGCCATATTGCGTGCACTAGCTGACAAGCCGAATGTCGGCCGGGAACAGTTGAAGTCGTTTCTGTGCAAATCCGTTCCGGAAGTCTTGCGAAGAAAGCCGGAGGACTGGCATGGGAGTTGGAGTACCAAATTGAAAAGCCGTTATGAAAAGCACATTTCCTGTGAAAATACCTGCATTTTCGATCCACCACTTCCGAGATCTAATCCTGAATATGATATCGAGTTCGTAGAAAATGCGCAGGAGGTGGCCAACCGCGACAGGGAACTGTTGAAAAAACTCCAGCAATACGATGAAATTATTGTTCATCGGGAACTTTTGAATGAAGTTGAATTTAATACTGCCGATTCGGAAAACGCTCGAGCCGAAGCCATTTTCCGCGACGGCGTGGTAAAAGCGAAACTCGCCGAATTGGAACGCTATGTGAAGGAGCAGATGGCTGAACTACGCAAGGAGAATCTCGCTTATTTAGAATTGCTCCGTCAGGAGATGTTGCAGAAATGCAGCGTGCAGGAGACAAAATCGGAAGAAATTTTAAAAAAGAGATCAGAGACGACTTGATATGACATCTTGTGGCGCACATAACGGCATACCTTATGAACAGACAAAGAACCGGAAGATGAAAAATACGCGAAAAATCGAAATATATCGTGAAATGCTCCGGTATTTGAAAAAACGTCTCGAACAGGCTGACTGCATATTTATGGCATTGTCACAGACAATCATCGACAATATGACAGGGAAACGTTTCTGTGCGGAAAGCCTCCTTGAACAGAAGGAGTTGGATCGAAAATACTGCGCCGTACTTACCGATGTCATAGAGGAACTTTCAGCAGTTAACCACGGAAGAATTCGGTTGTTTCCAGTTCCCGACGATGCCGGGATGATCGAAAAAATGGAGAAAAGGTACGCACAGGCGAAGGAATTGGAACAAATTTTAGACAATTTAATGGAGAAAGCCGGTCTGGAAGATCGAAAAGACAACAGACAATCCTGCAACTTATGGAGGTTAATAATGGCGGACATGGATTGCAAAACGGAATTTGAACGGAATTTCAACGAAGCGGAACGGTTCTGCAAACGGCCGAACATTCTGGTTGCCGGTTATACCGGGTGCGGAAAAACTTCGCTGATCCGCACCGTGCTCGGCAATGAAATCGTTCCGGCGGAGGGGGTCGACAACTCCCGCTCGTGCCGGATCGAATTCGACTGTTACGAGAATGAAGAGATCCGGCTCTGGGATTCGCGCGGCCTCGAACTCGGCGAAAAGGAGGCGGATTTCCGGGAGCAGATGAGAGGGTTCGTCGCGGAGCGTCAGGACGATACGAATGTGGAGGAACACATCCACCTCGTCTGGTATCTGGTTCAGGGCAACGGCGCGCGGGTGACCGACTGCGATCTGGCTCTGATGAAGGAGATCTTCACGCCCGACAATGTGATCGCCGTGCTCAGCAAGAAGGACATCACCCGTCCGGCGCAGGCCGAAGCGATCCGCAAGGTGCTGCAGGATGCGGAGATTCCGGAGGAGCGCATCGTCGAAGTTTCCGATGCCGAAGGCGGCGGGATCGGTTGCCGTGAACTGGTCGCCTTGAGTCTGCGGATGCTCCCGGAGGCCTACCGGGACGCGTTTCTCGCCGCCCAGCAGATCGACCGCGAAGCGAAGGCGGCCAAACTCGCCGAAAAAACCGAGACCGCCCGTGCGATCGTCAACGACGCCGCGCAGGAAGCCGCGCAGGTGGCGGAAGTTCCGGTGGAACGTTCGGAGAACTCCCCGCTGATTCCGATCGGAATTGCAATGGCGGCACACCTTGCTTCGCTCTACGGATTGCGTGACCGGAAACTGCATGACGAGGCGGCGGAGTTCGTCCGATCGGTTTTTGCGGCTTCGCCGGCGACGGTTCCGTGGTATGAATCAACTTCTGTCATCAACGAGGAAGCGGCGCGCCGTCTCATGGAGACGCTCGGCAACTGGTTCCGCAGCAATTTTGAAGCGTATGCGCTGGCGAAGATCAAGGGATTGCCGAAGCCGTCGATTGGCTTCGATCTCGAACTTTTCAAGGAATTTTATCAACTCAGCAAAAGGAGGATGAAGATGAAGCCGAATATTCTGGTCTGCGGAAAAACCGGTGTGGGGAAAACCTCGCTGATCCAGGCGGTGACCCATCGCGGCGTGGTTCCGGACAGCGCCATCGGCGACGGCAGGCCGCTGACCGTCGGGTTTCAGGTATACGAAACCGAAATCGCGAACTTCGTTGATTCCGAGGGGATGAATCCGGGAACACAGACGGTGGACGACTACGCTGATTTCATTCTGGACGAACTTCTTACACGTCTTGACGCGGACAGCGAAGAGCGGCTCATCCACAACATCTGGTATTGCATCGACGGTTCCGGCGCACGGATTCAAGATACCGATGCCAAACTCATCAAGACCTTCAGTGACAAGGTGATTCTGGTCGTCACCAAGTGTGAACTCATGCGCAAGGAGCAGGTCGAAGCGATGATGAATACCTTGCTCGACCTGATCGATCGCGACCGGATTGTGCTGGTTTCCGCCGAGAGCCGGACCGGACTCAAGCAGTTGATTGCGAAGGCGGAAACGATGAGTGCAACGGCCATGGGACGTGCTTCCGAGGAGCTGGAAGCGTTCCGCAAGCGCTGGGATGATTACTACGCGAATATGCGCCGGGTCTGGACGGAGAGCGTCAGTTCCGAGGCGGACAGCTACATCAACTGGGCCGCCGGCCGCGCCGCCGCCATCGCGCTGGTGCCGCTGCCGCTGGCCGATGTCGCGCCGCTGATCGCGAACGAGGTCTACATGCTCTACAAACTTGCCGAACTCTACGGCATCGCGGCGGACAACACGGTCATCACGATGCTGCTCGGCTGTGCGGGCGGTTCGATCGCGGGCAAGGTCGGAGCCAGCTTCCTGCCGTTTCTGAAAGTTCCGATTGCGGCGGCGGTCACCTACGGCGTCGGCAAGGCGGCGAAAGCCTACTTCGAATCGGATATGACGATGAACGAGGAGGAACT
>CALXOA010000083.1 GCA_944389895.1 uncultured Victivallis sp.
GATGATCGATGGATGTCAAGGGAAAACCGGAGCGGCCGCGTCTTCCGCGCTGGATCAAGGTCAGGGTCGGGGTCGGCAGTCGGGCGGAAGTCGCGGAAACGTTACGTGATCTCCGGCTGAATACCGTCTGTGCCGGGGCGCTCTGTCCCAATCTCGGAGAGTGTTTCTGCCGCGGGACGGCGACTTTTCTGATCATGGGGCGGAACTGTACGCGCAATTGCAAATTCTGTGCGATCGGTCACGATTCGCACCCGGCTCCCCCGGAGGCGGATGAGCCGGAGCGGCTGGCCGAGGCTGCGGCAAGACTGAAGCTCCGTTATGTGGTTGTCACCAGTGTGACCCGTGACGACCTGCCGGATGGCGGTGCATCCTGTTTTGCCGCGGTGATCCGGGAGCTGCACCGTCGGTTGCCGGAGACTGAGGTCGAAGTGCTCACTCCCGATTTCAACGGAGATCGCGAAGCGTTGCTGACGGTGCTTGATGCCGGACCGACGGTGTTCAATCATAACATCGAGACCGTTGAACGCCTCTCTTCCGAGATCCGTACTCGTGCCACCTATCGCCGCACGCTTGCGGTTCTGGAGATGGCGGCCGGTTCCGGGAAGAAGATTCCGGTGAAGTCCGGCCTGATGCTGGGGCTCGGCGAGACCGATGAGGAGGTACGGCAGACGTTGCGCGACCTGCGTGGAGCGGGAGTTTCGATTGTGACGATCGGTCAATATCTGCCGCCATCGGCTGCGCACTGGCCGCTTGACCGCTATGTGACGCCGGAGGCATTCGAGGAGTTCGGCAGCTATGCGCGGGAACTCGGATTTTCCGCCGTCGCCAGTGCGCCCCTGGTTCGCAGCAGCTACCATGCCGGGGAACTGGTTGGAGAACTTTCCGCCCGGCGGGTTACTCCGTGAAGTGAGGAAATCGTTTTTTCGTCCCGAAAAGGACTTGAGCTTTGCCGCAAACGGGTGTATAGTAACCGGATCAACCAACAGGATGCAAAGTACATATGAGTTCGCTTCACTTGAATGACGACTTGAGCGCGCTCGACTACGTGCAGGAGACCTATCTGCGCGAACTCCAGCTCGAGCGGCTCCGCCGGATTGTCCAGCATGCCTATGACAATGTTGAACTTTTCCGCAAACGGATGGATGAACGCAAGCTGACGCCGGCCGACGTGAAATGTCTCGCCGATCTTGCAAAACTGCCCTTCATGGTCAAAGCCGACTTGCGTGATACCTACCCCTTCGGGTTGTTTGCCGTTCCGATGTCGGAGGTGGTTCGCCTCCACGCTTCAAGCGGCACGACGGGAAAACCGATTGTTGTGGGGTACACCCGGGGGGACCTCGAAGTCTGGATGGAGGTGATGAAGCGGGCGATGGCAAGTTGCGGCCTGAACCGTACCGACATCATCCAGGTCTCTTATGGTTACGGGCTTTTCACCGGCGGTCTGGGAGCGCACTACGGGGCTGAGGCCCTGGGGGCGACGGTGGTGCCAACCTCGGGCGGGAATACCCAGCGTCAGATCATGTTGATGCGCGATTTCGGCACGACCGCGATCTGCTGTACCCCTTCGTACTTCAATTTCATGATCGAGCAGGCGGCGGCTCAGGGAATCGACATGCACGAGCTGCCGATCAAGGCGGGGCTCTTCGGCGCCGAGCCGTGGACCGAGGAGATGCGCAAGCGTATCGAGAAGGATTCCGGGATCAAGGCATATGACATCTACGGCCTTTCGGAGATCATCGGCCCCGGCGTCGGCATTGAGTGCTGCTGCCAGAAGGGGATGCACATCTTCGAAGATCACTTCTACCCCGAGATCATCAATCCGGAAACCGGAGAGGTTCTGCCGGACGGTGAATTTGGCGAACTGGTTCTGACCACGCTGTCGAAATTCGCGATGCCGATGATCCGTTACCGGACACGTGACCTGACCCGGATCATTGCCGAGCCGTGCGGCTGCGGTCGTACCCTGCGCCGGATCGACCGGATCTCTTCGCGCAGCGATGACATGTTCATCATCCGCGGCGTGAATGTGTTCCCGTCTCAGATCGAGACCGCGATTCTGTCGGTTGACGGTACGATGCCGCACTACAATATCATTCTCTATACCGAAAACGGACTCGACAACATCGAGGTCGACGTTGAGATCAACGAGGAGCTTTTCTCCGACAAGGTCCGCTCGATGGAAGCGTTGCAGCATAAGCTCACCTCCGCGATTGAAGGGTTGATCGGCTTGCGGGTCAAGCTCAAACTGGTCGCGCCCAATACGATCCAGCGCAGCGAGGGGAAAGCCCGCCGCGTGATCGATCATCGCGAACGCTGATTTTTTTCTCTGTGGAAGATTCACAGGTCGCCGGGGAGGGGGTCTCTCCGGCGTTTTTTTTGGATCCGGATGGATTTTCCGCGCTGTTATTTTCGTTTCGAGATTGTATTTCCGGGAGGAAGAATTATCTTAACCGGAAAACGGACGGGAGGGGCTGGCGGATGCGATTCAGGGCGGGAGCGGATAAAATCTGGAAACTGGTATGCTGCGTGGCGTTTTGTCTGCTGATTTCCGGGTGCTGCGGCATTTCGGGCGACGGCAGGATTGTTGAAAAATCCTTTTCTCTTGACCCGGTGGCCCGGATTGATATTTCCGGGGAGTGGAATGTTGTGATCCGACCGGATCAGGAGCGGAGTGAAGCGGTGATCCGGATTGACGGAAATCTGCTCGATCTGATCTCCGTCGAGAACGGAAACGGTGGACTGTCGATCCGGCCGAAGGAGGGAGAACGGATTTCTCCGAGTGTGACGCCGGAGATTGCATTGAACTTGAACTACATGCCTGCACGGTTTGCTCTGCGCGGAGCAGTCAGGGCTGAAGTGGCCGGGCCGTTGCGACGGGATTCGCGTTGGCGGCTCTCCGGCAGTTCGATTCTCCGGATTCCGGAGGTCGAAGCGCATAGGCTCGGTGTTCTGGCCGGCGGCTCGACTTCGATCGAGATTCAAGGTGCGCTTGAACGGTGTTTCATCCGCCTTTACGGCAGCAGTGACGTGGATATCTCCGGACAGGTCGGGGATCTGGTGCTTGAGCAGCACGGTTCTTCCCGGGTCCGGGTTTTCAAATGCGATTCCGCCGATCTGGCGCTGAGTGGAAGTTCGCAGCTGGAGATTGAGGCGACCGCGCTGTTGCGCGGACACGCGTCCGGTTCCACCAGGATTCGCTACGCCGGTTCCCCGGAACTGCGTATGGGAAATTCCGGAAGCTGCTCCATCGCGCCGCTGGAATGACGGCAGAGCGCTCAGAAGAGTTCCCCCTGGATCATTTCCTCTCCGGAAACGTGTTCCGCCGGTGAAGGTTCACGGGGTGTGAAGAGATCGTCGCCCTCCTCCTCGGGAGAGGGGAAGGCCGGAAGTTCCTTGAGGATGCTTCGAAGTTCCATTCGTTCGCAGACCCCCCGGATTGCCGCCCAGTCCGGAGTGGTGCGCACCAGTACCTGATCCAGTTTCCGGAAACGTTCCGGCAAGTCTGTGCGCAGGCGGATCAGATCGCGGTTTCTCCGCATGATGTCGAGTGCGGGCAGAAGTTTTTTCTCGAACTTCGTCCCCGACAGAACCTCCGGGTGATCGAGCCAGCGTTCGGCCGGACCGCAGGTGCGGAGCAGTTCCGCGGCTCCTTTCGACCCGATGCCGGGAACTCCGGGAATGTTGTCGGAAGCGTCGCCGAGCAGCGCCAGATAGTCCACCAGATATTCCGGAGGGACATTGAATTTCCCGATGATTTCATCTCTTCCGCGCTCTTCGAATCCCCCCTTCGCCGCCGGAGCAAGGATCCGTACCCGCTCATCGACCAGCTGTGCGAGATCCTTGTCTGAGCTGACGATTCTGACCTGTCCACTGTAGGCGCCTGCGAAGGCCGCAATCAGGTCGTCGGCTTCATACTCCCGTTCCTCGAGCAGCGGCCAGCCGAAGGCAGCGGCCAGTTCGCGGATCACCGGTACCTGGCATTTGAGTTCTTCCGGCATCGGCGGCCTGTTCGCCTTGTATTCGGGATTGAGTTTCAGCCGGAAGTTGACTTTTCCGCAGTCAAACAGCATCGCCCCGCGCGCGGAAGGATAGTGCTGGTCGAGGCCCAGCAGGAGCCGGGTGAACACGAAAACCGCATTGGTTGGTTCTCCCCGGGAATTGGACAGGCGGCGGATTGCATAATAGGCGCGAAAGATCTGGCTGTAAGCGTCAATCAGAATGAGTTCATCCTGCATCTTTTTTCTCTCTGCGTGTGGTGTTTCCTCACTTCAAGCCTCGATTCCGGAACGCGGAAAATACAGATAAAAAAAATGTTCAAGGTCTCGCAGTCCAGACGCTTAGAGGAGTAATTATGAAGAGGAGAAATTGCGTATAGGAGCCTGAACGAACTCAACCTTGAACACTCCTTACTATACGCGAAGAAACGGCAAAATCAACCTGTTTTGGTAAAATAATCGGGAAAAAAACGTTTTTCCTTCGAAAAAAAAGTATTTTTCTTTATAAAATACAAAATAATAACAGCTGTTTTTGTTTGCCGCGCCTTCTCCCGAAAACACATCCGGAAACAGCGAAAACTGCGCATAATGTGCATGAAAATATAGTCGGACACAGTTCCTCTGTCATCAAAACACTCGTTTTTTTGGCGATGTTCTCGATGCCTGGACCGTTTTATACTTATTTAAAATAGTCTAATTTTAGATTATCGTACCAGTTTTGAGATGGCTTTGAAGTCAGGATGGTGCGCATCACGAAGCAGCCAGAACAGGATGGCTTCTGAACTGAGCACCAGGGCTCCGGCACTCCGTGCGGCATCGATGGCCGTGGCCCGGTCGGCGGCGGAGCGGCTGGTGACCGCATCGGCAGCGAGAATGACCTGATAACCGGCATTGAGACCATCGAAAACGGTTTGCAGCACGCAGACGTGGGCTTCGATACCGGCCACGATTATGGTACGCCGGTATTCGGATTCGAGGACGCTCCGGAAGGCCGGCTCCCCGAAGGCCGAAAACGCGGTTTTTGCAACAATCGGTGCAGTCATCGGAAGATGTTCGGCCACTTCCGGCACGGTTGCTCCCAATCCCTTGGGGTACTGTTCGGTGACGATCGCATCGAGCTTCAGCGCGGCGGCTCCGTCGAGCAGAAGCTGCGCCCGGTTCAGCACCGGTTCCATTCCGTCCATCGCCCGGACCAGCCGTTCCTGAAAGTCAATCAGAACCAGCACGCTTGTTTCTATGGCGGGAATTTCCATGGCAGTACCTCCTTGTTACTGTTTTTCTGTTGGTTGACGTCCGGCGAATACGCTCACCGCGGCCGGATTGGAGAGATAGGGGCGGATGGCCGTATTCACTTCGGTGATTGTCAGTTTCCTGAGCCGCTCCTCGCGTGACCACAGCTCGGAGAGTGGTCTCCCGTAATGGAGTCCGAGCACTGCCGACGCGAGTGCCCGGTCGACGGATTCGATGTTCTGTGCCGCAGCGAACGCGGCGCCTTCACGGGCGGATTCAAACTCTTCCGCAGAGAGTCCCCGGGTCGCAAGACGCTCAATTTCGCTGCGGAGCAGGCGATCTGCCAGAGCGGCTTGTTCCGCAGTGGTGGTCGCATGGAAGAGCAGCCAGCCGGGGTGGAAGCCGCCGGAGAGCTGCATCCCGGTGGTGTAGGCCAGGGCATTCTCCTCGCGCACACTTTTGAAAAGCCGTGATGAAAGACCATTCGCCGCCTGGAGCAGAATTTCGAAGAAGTCAATCCCGGAGTCGCACAATGCGGGGCCCGGCATGGCCCGGATCACCGCGGTCTGTTCCCGGGCGAGTTCCAGAGTCCGGCGCGTCTCTCCGGCTGGAAACTCCGGCGGCGACGGCAGTGTCACCGGACTCTCCCTCCATTCGACGGCGGCCGCCAGCACTCCGGCCCAGTCGAATGCTTCTTCCGGCGTACAGTCACCGCCAAAGCCGAAGATCACCTGCGGCGCGTGCCACCGGGAACGGTAGAACTCCACGACATCCTCTCGGGTGATGTGTGCGAGCTGTTCCTTTGTACCGAATTTCCCCCAGCTGTAGGGGTGGGGGCCGAAAAGAATCCGCCGCGCCTCATTTTCGGCGGCGGCGCGGGGAGATTGTTCCCGGCTTTTCAACAATTCGATCCGGTTGCCGCGGTCACGTTCGAACTCCGCCTCGCCGAATGCTGCGCCGTTCAGGATTTCAGCAACCAGTTTCAATGCATTCCGGAAACGGTTGCGCGGTGCGTTCAGTTCGATGATCCAGGAGTTGAGGCCGGTGTTGACGGAGAGGTCCGCACCGCAGGCGTCGAGGCGGCATAGAAGTTCACTCTCGGAATGTTTTCCGGTTCCGGCGGTCAGCAGGCCGGCTGCGAGTGCTGAAATTCCGCCGGTGGCGGCGGATTCGTAGATGGTTCCTCCCGGAAGCGCGACGGCAAGATCGATCAGCGGCAGCCGCCGGTCGGGAATCGTGACAAGGTGAACTCCGCGTGACAGGGTCGTTTCCGTGGGAATCAACGCTGTTGCGTTGTTGCGGACCTTTCCGGGGCGCCCGGCCCCGGTCGGTATCTGGGTGACCACGGTAAGCGCATTCTCCCCGAGATAATCTTTTGCGACCCGGATGACATCATCAAGTGTTACCGTCTGAAGATTCTCCAGGTAGATATCGCTGAGGTCGGGAGAGTCGTTCCCGATGACGCCGCCGCCGATGTTCGCGGCAACTTCACGCAGGTTGCGCAGCTGACGGAGGTGTTCCGCGAACTGCTGGGTCTTTTCTCGTTCCACTTCGCGCCGGTCCAGTTGTCCGTCGCGCAGTTTTTCCAGCTCCTCGAACACCCCTCTTTCCAGTCTCGCCAGCTTCCCGGGTTCGGCGGTGCAGCCGATTCCGAGCAGCCCCCCGAAGGGCTGGGCGTAACAGAAACTGCGCAGATGGATCGCCAGTTTCTGTTTCAACTCGAGACTCCGGACCAGCCTTCCTCCATCGCCCATCCCGATCAGCCCCGCGAGTATGTCCAGCGCCGGCAGGTCGCGGTGGGCGATTCCGGGAATCCGGATCGCCAGCGCCAGCCGTGCCAGAGGATCGGCAAATTCAAATCCGGCGCGACGGAGGGCGCACTGTTTCGGCTCCTGCGGCAGCGCCGGCTCCGCCAGGTATGCGACCGGCCACTCCCCGAGGCGGTCCCCGATCCGGTGAAACACGTCCTCGGGATCGATGCCGCCGGTGACGACCCAGAAGGTCCGATCCGGCGTGTAACGTCTTCGATGGTACTCTTGGACCATCTCGCGCGTGACCCCCGCAATCAGTTCCCGGTAGCCGATGATCGGGTGGCGAACCGGATGGACCCGGAACAACTCCGCGTTCAGCCGTTCATAGAGACGTCTTTCAGGTTGATCCATGCCGAGTTCCTGTTCCCGCAGAATCACGTCGCGCTCGGCAGCGAAGCGGGCTTCGGGAAGATCCGGACTGCGGACCATCGACGCCAGCACGTCGATCGCCGTCTCCAGATGGCGCGCGGCCAGGTTGGCGTGAAAGACGGTATGGTCGTAACTGGTGTAGGCGTTGATGCTGCCCCCGAGACGGTCGATCGTGTCGGCGGCTTCCGTACCCGGATAGTTTCGGCACCCCTGAAAAAGCATGTGCTCCAGAAAGTGCGACAACCCGCGGCCGAGATGTTCCGCTTCGTGGATACTGCCGGTTTTGATGAAACATTCGACCTCGACCGAATCGGTCGGTTGCGGCAATACAAAGACGTGCAGCCCGTTGTCGAAACTGCGGGAGATGACTTTACGATAAAAATTCATGCGACCTTCCGACTGGATTTTTCCGGTTTTCTGTCATGGTTTATAATGTAAGGCTTCCCGTGCGCAATTACAATGCCGCGGGAAAGACCGAAGTACGATTTCCGGTAAAAAAAGTACTGTCGGAACGGTGCTCCGACGACGTATTTTTTTACCGGAAAATTTGTAATTTGCCCGGAAAAACAATATATTGTGAAATGTATCAGTGGATAGCATCACATCTCAGGAATGGAGTTCTCTTATGCCTCGTATCGACGGTCGTGCCCCGGATCAGCTTCGCCCGGTTGTGCTCACTCCGGATTTTCTCGCCCATCCTCTCGGTTCGGTACTGATTGCCTGCGGAAACACCCGCGTAGTGTGTGCCGCCAGTGTTGAAAACAAGGTGCCCCCGTGGATGAAGGCGCAGAAGGTCGCAGGCGGCTGGGTTACCTGCGAATACGGAATGCTTCCGGCATCCACCCACGATCGGATGAAGCGTGAATCTTCCGCCGGCAAGCAGGGGGGGCGTACTGTGGAGATCCAGCGGCTGATCGGGCGTTCGTTGCGCATGGCGACCGAGCTCTTGCAGCTCGGGGAGAAGACCGTCTATCTCGACTGTGATGTGATCGATGCCGACGGCGGCACCCGGTGTGCCGGCATAACCGGCGCTTCGGCTGCGCTCGCACTTGCCTGCCGCCGCGGTGGAACGGGGAGGATCTTTCCGGGCAATCCGTTCCGGGAGAATGTCGCGGCCGTCAGCGTCGGAATCATCGACGGTGTGCCGATGCTCGATCTCTGCTACGAGGAGGATTCCCGCGCCGAGGTCGATATGAACGTCGTGATGACCGGTTCCGGCAGGCTGGTCGAGGTGCAGGGCACTGCCGAAGGTGCACCGTTTTCCCGGGCGCAGCTGAATGAGTTGATCGATCTGGCCGAAGTCGGCCTCCGGCAGTTGTTTGAACAGCAGCGCATCGCGATTGAGACGGCACTTTCCGCCGGGAAGGAGGGGTGACCCGATGGCCGAATATCAGGTGATCGCCCGGAAATGGCGGCCGCAATGTTTCGGTGATGTGGTCGGGCAGGAGCATGTGGTGCGGACGCTTGAAAACGCGATCCGGCAGCAGCGCACCGCTCACGCCTACCTGTTTGTCGGGCCGCGCGGCGTCGGAAAGACCACTTTGGCGCGGATCTTCGCCAAGGCGATGAACTGCCTCGATCCGCAGAACGGCGAGCCGTGCTGCCGGTGTGAGTCCTGTCGCGCCATCGCCGAGGAGCGCAGTCTCGATGTGATGGAGGTCGATGCCGCCAGCCGCAACACCACGGGGGATATGCGGGAGCTCTCTGAGGATGTGTTGACCCAACCTGTCAGCGGGCGTTACAAGATCTACATCATCGATGAAGTGCACATGCTTTCGAAGCAGGCGTGGAATGTGCTGCTCAAGACGGTGGAAGAGCCTCCCGCCCATGTCAAATTCATCTTTGCCACCACCGAAGTTCATCAGGTGCTCCCGACCATTATTTCCCGTTGTCAGCGGTTCGATCTGCTGCCGATTCCGACCCGGCTGATTGCCGAACGGCTCCGGATGATCTGCGATGCCGAACATGTCTCCATCCATGATGATGCAATCAATGCGATTGCGCGTGCCGCCGAGGGTGGGATGCGTGATGCGCAGTCCCTGCTCGACCAGATGATCGCTTTCTTTTCGCAGGACAACGGTTCGCCGATTTCCGGCAGCCAGGTGTTGTCGCTGTTCGGGCTGACCGATCGTGCCGACCTTGATGCGCTGCTTCAGGCACTGCTCGGCAACCGTCCCGGGGAGGTGGTGTCGATCATCTCGAAGCTCTCCCGGAAAGGCAAAAACCTCGAAACCCTTTTCGATGACCTTCTCGGGGCGGTCCGGGCAGTGCAGCTCTGTTCCATTCTGCCCGATCCCGGCGAACTGCTCGACGAGGGGCCGGAAGTTGTTGAACGCTATCGTAAACTTGCGACGCTGGCGCGCCCGGACACGATTCAGATTCTGCTCGAAACCATTGCACCGGTCGGTCGGGTACTGCATGATGCCCTCAACAAACAGATCTATCTCGAGACCATTCTGCTCAAGGCGATGCGTGAGGCTCATGCGGTCCGGATCGACGATCTGCTCGCACGGCTCAATCAGTTGCGCACTGCCGGGGAACTCCGGTTTCTGGAGCAGGTGCCGCCGGCCGTGGCAACCCCTCCTGCGGTGAAGCTTGAGCCGTTGACGAGTGCGCCGGGATCGGAACCGCAGACGCAAACGCAAACGGTTTCCGCTTCTTCAGCCTGCGACACCGCTGCCGGCGGCGTTCCCGTTTCCGTATCGGAAGAGCCGGAATCCCCGTCCGCGGTTCCGGGGCAGGAAGAATCGGAACTTCCGGCCGGGAAGGCGGCGGAAGCGGAGTACGTTGCACCTCCCGCTCCGGTGGAAAAAACTTCTGTGCCGGAGGATGAGGCTCCCGGTGGGGATTCCGTTTCTGTGGAGCAGGAAGAGGTCGCTTCGCTGCCGGAGAGTGACGGCGGAACTTCTGTGCCGGAGGATGAGACTCCCGTGGGGGATTCCGTTTCTGTGGAGCAGGAAGAGGTCTCCTCGCTGCCGGGGAGTGACGGCGGAACTTCTGTGCCGGAGGCCACCGGCGCTACCCGGGCCGACCCGGCGTTGATTCCGCCTCCGGATGATACGGAAACCGTCGCTCTTGAAGTGCGTCCCGGGCGTCGCCGCCGCAAGAGCATCGCCAACGACAATCCCAAAGCGCTGGAAGATGCGTTGAAAGATCCGCTGGTGCACGAAATCGTCGATCTGTTCAGCGGCAAGGTGGTCGATATCCACCGGTGACCGGTGGCGGAAAACGTACGCAATCAGCGTCGTCCCATCAGGCGGAGCAGGCCGTCGAGCAGAGTGGTCGGATGGGGGGGGCACCCGGGCACATAGAGATCGGGATGGAGCAACTCTTCGACTCCGGCGGCGGTTTCCGGGCTGTCGGCGTAGAGGCCCCCGGAGATTGCGCAGCAGCCGCAGGCGATCACCCAGGCGGGACGGGGGAGCGCGGCATAGGTCTTTTCGAGGGCCAGCCTCATGTTTGCGGTCACCGGACCGGTGATCAGAAGACAGTCCGCATGGCGGGGAGAGGCGACGACCTGAATCCCGAAACGGCCCATATCCCAGGCCAGTGTGTTGAGCACGTTGAAGTCGAGTTCACAGGCGCCGCAGCCTCCGGCGGAGACCTGGCGGATCTTGAGCGAGTTCCGGCAGCAGCGGAGCAGTTCGCGATTCTGCTGTTTCTCAAGTTCAAATGGCGAGCCGTCGGCAACCAGCCGGTCGCGGTGGAACGTGCTCATTCGATATTCACGGCTGAATTGGATTGCTCCAGCGGGGCACGCTTCCGCGCAGGCGTTGCAGAAAAGGCAGCGTCCCGTGTCGATGGAAAGTTCGTTTCCGGATCGATTCACCGCTCCGGTCGGGCAGAGTTCCACGCACCGGGAACAGCCGGCTGGACCGCGGGGGGCGGCCAGTTCTGGACGGCCGCGGAAACGATCCGGCAGCTCGGGTTCGCCGTCCGGAAATCTGCCGGTGCGGTATCCCTGTCGGAATCTGGCTTTCAATGCGTTGAGCATGGTTTGGTTCTCCTCCGCGTTACAGGTCGTGTCCGCAATAGGACAGATTGAAGCTTTTGTTGCAGATCGGGAAGTTCGAAATCTGTTCCCCGCGCAGCGCAAGCGCCAGACCGAACCAGTTGTGAAAGGATGGATCGACGATCTTGTAACGCCGAAACCGGCCGTCCGGACCGGTTATCGCGACATGGCAGAGTTCGCCGCGCCACGCTTCCGTCAGCGAGACGGCGATCGAATCGGCGGGCAGCCTTGCCGGCAGAGGTTCCGGGCAGCCCGGATTGTCCGGCGCCGTTTCAAGTTGTTTGCGAATCCAGCCGCAGGAAGCCTTCACCTCGGTTCTGCGCACTTTGGCACGTGCAAGAGTGTCTCCCGCCGTCTCCAGCGCCCGTTCCGGCGGTGGAACTTCAGCGTAGATGCCGCCGGGATGATTGTGACGGATGTCGCAGGTGAGGCTGCAT
This sequence comes from uncultured Victivallis sp., assembly GCA_944389895.1. Taxonomy (GTDB): domain Bacteria; phylum Verrucomicrobiota; class Lentisphaeria; order Victivallales; family Victivallaceae; genus Victivallis. Next base: position 11,855 of record CALXOA010000083.1, read on the forward strand.
GCACGGGCAGCCACTCCGACCATGCCGATTTTCTCCGCATCGGCGGAAGCGATCATGCCGGTATTCTCAAATCGATCGAGCACCGAGGGGGAGTCGAACAGCAGTTCGAGTGCATCGTCCAGATCCGGTTCCACCCGGTCGAGCCGTTCACACAACCGGGCGGCGCGCTTCTCGTCGATTGCGTATCTGACTCCTCCCGGCACGGTCAGTCCACGCCCGAAACGGTTGCCGCAGATCTCTGCGGTCATATTGAGGTATTCTCCGCGGATCCGGCCGCAGAAGGCGGCGGTCGGCAGGAATGCAACGTCGCCAGCAAGCGCACCAAGATCGCCGACGTGATTGGCGACTCTTTCCAGTTCCAGAGCGATGCCGCGGATGCGCAGGGCGTCCGGTGATGGGGAAAGTTCAGGCAGAAATGCCTCGAGAATACCGGCTCCGGCAACCGCTTCGGCGATGGAGGAGTCTCCGGCGGCGGTCTCGAAATAGTGCATTGTCCGGCGGTCGGGGCCGTTTTCAAGCAGCGTTTCGATGCCGCGGTGTTGATATCCGAGGGAAATTTCGAGAGAACAGACCTTTTCTCCGAAGCACTGGAAACGGAAGTGTCCCGGCTCAATCACTCCGGCATGGACCGGGCCGACCGCGACTTCGTGTACGGCGGCGCCTTCGGGCCTGAAGTAATCGGCGACCCCGGGGAGGATCTCCCCCGGAGAGCGTCCCCATGCGTCGACTCCCGGCGTCCTGGAACGGTGAAAACGGATCGGTTTCAGCCAGGGATGTCCCTCCGGAACGATACCGTACTGTTCCGCAATTTCACGTTCGAACCAGTGGAACGCGGCACACTCCGGCGTCAGTGAATTGTACCGGAACCCGGTCCGGGCCGAACAGAGCCTGATTTTTCCTGTCGCGTCATCCGCGAGCACTGCGACCAGACGGAAGCCCGTTCCCGGTTCCGGCAGAGCGAAGAAGGCGGAAAGCCGGTCTCCTGCGGCGCTTCGTCCGAGCAGTGCGGAACGAAATTCCTCGAAGGAAAGCTCCGGCAGTTCCGCCAGCGGCGCAGCTCCCGCGTTGACGAGAGTGAGAAAACGGTCGGCCATATCAGAGTCCTCCCCGGTTCAGCAGGCAGGTGAGTACCAATCCGCCCGCCAGCGTCAGCAGTGCGGCGAATACCGGCACCGGCCAGAGGCGCTCCGCCGCGCGGACCGGTACATTTTCCGGCTGCCGGTTGGTGCAATTGCCCATCGCCATGCGCAGGAAGGCCTGCGACATCCCGCAGAATACGGCGAAAAGCAGGAGCAGTACCGTTGCCCCCAGCCAGAGCGGAGCTTCGGCAACGAGCAGGTATTCGGTCACGAAGAGCGGGGAGGGCGGGGTGCCGCAGATCAGGAACAACCCCAGAAGCCACACTGTCGCGTTACGCGGAACCGTGGCGAAAAGTTCTCCCACCGCCGCCACGGAACGGGTGCCGTAGGCGAGCAGCAGGTTGCCCGCGACCAGAAAGAGCATCATTTTGATCAGCGAGTGGCCACAGAGGTGCAGCAGCGAATAGTCGACGCAACCGAGGCTCCAGAGCAGTGCAGCCAGTCCCATGTGTTCGACGCTCGAATAGGCGAGCATTCGTTTGAAATCACTCTGGCGAATGATGAAGAAGGCGGCCGTCGCCAGTGACAGAATACCGAGTGCTCCGAGCAGTTCGCTGCAGAAGCCGCGCAGATCTACGGGGGCGACCTCCAGAAAACGAATCAATGCGAGAAAAGAGCAGTTGAGCAGCGCTCCCGACAGCAGGGCCGAGACCGTTGCCGGCGCTTCGCTGTGGGCATCCGGCAGCCAGGTGTGGAACGGGGCGAGGCCCATTTTCGTTCCGTAACCGGCCAGCGCGAAGATGAAGGCGGCCTTGAACCAGACGGGATTCAACCGGTTCGAGAACTGAAGCAGAGTGTCGATGTTGAGTCCGAGGATCGTGCCGTCGGCGCACCGTCCGGCATTGGCGAGCATCAACGTCCCGAACAGAGCAAAGCCGATGCCAACCGAACAGATCAGCAGATATTTCCACATCGCTTCGAGCGCTCCCGGGGAGCGGTGAAAGGCGATCAATGGAGCGCTGACCAGCGTGGTCGCTTCGATCGCGACCCAGAGCAGCCCGAAATTCCGTGCGAGAATCACCAGCGACATCATCGAGAGAAATGCCAGCAGCCCCCCAGTGTAGAGATTCTCCCGGAGCATCCGGGGGGAGCCGCCGCCGTTCCCGGTACGATATTCGCAACGGTTTGCCGCGGGAAGCCACAGGAGCGTATGTACCGCAACCAGCAGGAAGAGCACCGAGGTGATTCCGAGAAAGACCAGCGCCGTTGTATCAGCCGCCAGAAGTTCGACGCCGCGGCGACGGAACGCCGTCGTGTCGCGGTCCAGCAGCAGGCAGCCGAGGGTGAGAATCAGATGGAGAGCCGCTCCCCCCGTCAGCAGTGCGCGAAGTACCGCCCGGCGCGTTCCCGCGGCGAACGCGGCCGCCGCGAAGAGCAACGGCTCGACAACCAGAAGAAGTGTGATCATGATTCGTTGACCTCCGCGGATTCCGCCGTATCGCCGGCGGCATGTACGGGGCGGTCGCCCAGTCGGTTCAGACGGTCGGCATCGATATGATCAAATTCCCGGCTGATCTGGAAAACCGCGATCCCCATCACGAACACCAGTACGAAAACGTCGAGCAGAATGCCCAGTTCCACCAGCAACCCCCAGTCGAGCATCATGCCGGTTCCGAAAACGGCGATTCCATTCTCGAACGTGAGAAAACCGATCGCCTGGGTAATCGCTTTGCGCCGGGCGATGATGATGAACAGTCCGATCAGCATCGTTGTAAAGGCGACCGGTGCTGCCAGCAGAGACGGTGAGTCCGGTGCGATGCCGAGACGCGAACAAAAATAGAAGGAGGCTCCCGCCAGCGTCAGTGCGATCAGCAGCGAAGCGGAGTATCCCGCCAGCGGTTCCAGTTCGCGTCGCACATTTGCGCGTCGCATTGCCCGGGCCAACAGACAGGGCAATGCGACGCATTTGATCACGATGTTGGCGGCGGCGACCAGCAACAGTTCCCAGTGGGGCGGCGATTCCTGCCAGTTCCAGATGACCAGCGGCAGCAATCCGAGCAACAATCCCTGGAGGGCGGCCAGCTTGATGCAGTGATAGAGGCGGCTCGCCGCAGCCAGAGAGAGGTCGGAGATCAACAGCGCCGCGAGGACGATTTCAGTCCAGCCGGTCATTTTGCACCCCCTTCGAAGACGACGATCAACATGATTGCGATCAGAACCATGCCGAGGGCTCCGACCAACATCTGCGGCACTTTTAAAAGACGATAACGGGCCATGATCGACTCGACCGCCCCGATCGCGATCGCGGTGCAGAATACCGCGAGAATGGTCCCTGCCAGATTGACCCAGCCCCCCAGCGGCTCGAAGGGAAGCAGCAGCATCACGAAGAATGAGGCCAGCAGCCAGAGTTTCAGTGCTGCACCATAGAGGATCATCGCCAGATCGGGCCCACTGTAATCCAGGATCATTGCTTCGTGGATCATCGTCAATTCCAGATGGGTTTCAGGGTCATCGAAGGGAACCCGGCTGTTTTCGACCAGCAGCACGACGAAGAACGCCGCCGCGGCGAGCAGCATCGAGGTTCCGTCACGCAACCAGGTGGCGCTGTCGCACCCGTTGAGCAACCCCGAGAGGGAATAGTTTTTCGTCAGAAACACCAGGTAGCCGACGAGCGCGAGCAATACTCCTTCGGCCAGCGCCGAGAACTGCATTTCACGGCTGGCCCCCATCCCCTCGAAACTCGAGCCGGTATCGAGTGCGCCGAGAACGATCATCATTCGGGCCAGACCGAGCAGGTAGAGAAAGAGCAACACGTCGCCCGCGAATGCAAAGGGGGATATCTGCATACCGAACGGCATGAAGAGCAGCGCCCCCAGCGTCGCCGCCAGGGAAACCGACGGCGCAAGCTGCAGCAACCCCGAAGAGGTTGTGCTGTGGATGCTCTCTTTGCGGAGCAGCCGGGCGAGATCGTAGTAGAGCTGGAACAGACGGGGACCGCGGCGACCGGCGAAGAATGCCTTGATTTTGTTGATCAAGCCGTTCAGCAG
>CALXOA010000084.1 GCA_944389895.1 uncultured Victivallis sp.
ATCCTCCGGCAGAAGGAAAGGAATCCCCCCCAGTTCCCGGATGCCGCGGGGCAGATGGCGCATGTCCCACGTGCCCTGATCGGTCCCGCCCCCCTGACGATCCCCGTGTTTTTCATCGGAGAGCGACGCGTTGGCAACCCCATCGAGTTTCAGCAAAAAAAAACCATCGTCCTGCGGAACGAGATTTGCCCCCGCCGCCTCCGGAGATTTCGGAGCCGGGTCCTCGCCGGTGGCCTCTCCGGTAAGTCCCCAGCGGGGACAGGGGCTCGATGAAGTCAACTCGAAATCATATTTCTTCGCATCCGCGAATCCGGGATCGGCCACCAGATCAGCCTCACCCTGTTTGACGTTTTCAACATTGACCCGGTTGCCGTAGAAACAGTTGTGGTCCAGCAGCAGCGGCAGACTCGGGTACTGAGTGGACATGCTGACTCCAAACGAATTACCGTAGAAAATGTTGAAGCGCAGTGTCGCGTTGACACTGGAGTTGATCAGAAAAATCCCCGCCCGGTGGTTGAAGGCGAAAACGCAATGTTCTATTTCCGTGTTGACACCGCTCGACAGCGTGATGCCGTCATAAGTTCTGCTGTTCAGAATGGAACAGCGCCGCACCGCGTTGTTGGCCGCAGCGAAAAAGAAGATGTTGCCGAAGCTGTTCGCATTCATCACGCGCAGATCCTCGATCGCAACATACTGCTGTTTCTCAACCTTGATCGCATGAGGTCGCTTCCCCTCGGCGTCGATCACGGTGCCCTCCCCCGAACCACGCAGCGTCAGGTTGTTCGCGGCACTGGTCTCAATGCCGGTAATCGTAACCATTTCACGATAGGTTCCGGGAGCTATCTGAATGACGCAGGGTTCCGTCAAACGGCGCGGCAACGCATCCACCGCCGCCTGAATCGTCTGGAACTTCCCGCCGGGCCCGACCCGGAACTCAGCCGCCGACAATCCGGTCGCAACGACCAGACCGACCAGAATCCCGATGGAACATTTCATCATTTTAAATCAACCTTTCGATACTTTTTTGAAAATCTCACACAATCGTCGATAGTTCACTGCTCCGGATAGAGCCAGGTTGCCCAATTGTTCTTCCAGGGCGAAATCGCCGGAATGCTGTTCGGGCGGAGAATGCCGGTGTTGCCTGCAAGATAGACGAGACAGCACTGTTCCCCGGAGTGCGGATACCGCATCGTGGTGTGATTGTTTTCCGGCGGAGGAGAAATGGTTCCATGGAAAGAGTCGAAAAGTAGAATCTGACGACTGGCGGTCGGAATGGCACCGAGTTTGTTACGGGAATTGGTCCCCCCCATCGTGAACCAGCCGTTCAATGCATAAGTGGAATAATTCTGTGCTGCCGGATCTCTGGAGGTCGCAGGACATTGGTAGAGCTTATAGGATTGCGGTGTGCTCGAAGCACTGACCGGAATCCCCAGATAGGGAGCGACCTGCCCCATCCACCATGGCGCTGTGTTCTTGCCGGGACCGTTGGTGGTGAAGATATCATTGTTGTCGGCGGCATAGAGCAGAAACGCCTGTCCGCAGTTGCGCAGCTGGCCGAGACATTTGGTCCGGTTGGCCGCCTCCCGTGCATTGTTCAAAGCAGGCAAAAGCATGGAAGCAAGGATTGCGATGATCGCAATAACAATTAATAGCTCAATCAATGTAAAATTTTTCCGGACTGATGCTGACATTTTGTACCTCCCTGTTTGGGTGTTTTTCACTCTTCACTCCAATCTTACATCCGCCAACTCAAAGGAAACGGCCGGGGCCGCTGCAGCCGAACGGTCACTGTAAACCAGTACTTCCGGACGCAGTTCCTGCAGTGTGAGTTCATTTTCACTTAACTGAAAATCACGCTCCAGATCAAGTTCAAAGGCCTGCCACCTGTTTTCACCGGGAAACGCCACCCGGCAGACTGCCTTCTTCTTCCAGTTGCGTTCCGGCAGGACCAGTTCAATCACCCCGGGTTGCCCGGAACGCAACCGGAAGGCAAGTTTCGTCACTCCGATCCGCAGAGCGTGATCGAGATCAAACGGCACATAGGCCGCTCCCGCCTCCCCGCCGATACGAGCGGGAAAATCAAACCGGAAAAACCGCTCCTCCTCCGCCCGATCCGGGTAGACCGGCGTCACCACCGGTCGGACCGTCGCCGGCCCTGCGGGGATCCACCGGTCGCCGCTTTCCTCTCCGGCCAGAAGCACTGTTTTCCCGCCCGGCGGCGTCACCCGTCCGAACTGAAATTGTTCCGGCTTCTCCACCACCGGCAGTACGATCGAAGAATCTGCGGGAACCAGTTTTACAAACCGGATCTGATCGGCAAAGTCGAACTCCGTCACAAACGAACGCTCCTTCACTTTGACCGGAGTACCATCCACCAGGTCGACGGCGCGGTACTCTCCGGCAGGAAGTGCCGGAATCGTGACTTTTCCCCGCCACACGGTACCGGCGATGTTGATAAGTCCCGCATAATAAGCGCCTTTCCCTCGTTTCAGAAAAGCCCCGACTCCGGCGGGTGTCACGGTAATCACCGGACGGGCGCCGAGTTCGGCAAACAGCGCGGCCAGTTCCCCGGAAAGACGATCTCCGTTCAACAGTTCACGAACGCTCTTTCCCGGAGCAATGACACGTCCCCGCCCGAATCGCCACTCCTCGGCGGAGCCGGAGGGTTCCGCTGCTCTTCCGAGCGCCCGTCGAAGCGGCCAGTCTGCCCTGCCGGTGTTGAGATCGAACTTCGCGACCTCCCCGAAGAGCAGCAGCGTACCGCCGTCGTCGACGAATTTCGCAAGACGTTCAATCATCCCGGGACGCAGCACCCGGGTTTCCGGAATCACGATCGAATGGAACTTCGCCAGGTCGATCCGGTCGCTGTAATCGGTCAGCCACCCCAGTTGAAGATTGCCGAGTTCCGAAGCCCGCAACAACGCCCGCATCGGTTCAACCCGGTCCGACCAGAGCTCACGCCCAACCGACAGGAACGGATCGGAGTAACCGAAGAGACCGGCCACGGGATTCTGGATGAGTTCCGCCTTCGCCGCCTCGTCGAGCAGAGCGCCCCGGCTCAATACCCAGACCACCCACGGCCGCTCACGCGGATCGCACTGCGGCAACACATAAAGCCAGTTGACCTGGCCCACCGGGAAACGCAGACAGTTGAAAAAAGTCTGCAGATAACTCTTCGCCGTATTGAATACCGGTTCGACGTTGACGCGGACACCGTTGTGATGAGCGAGCTGCCCCCAGATTTCCGCCGCCGGATTCAGGTAATCGAAACAGGTCAGCGAAGTGAGCTGGTTCGGATTGGCGCGGGCGATTTCGATCGCGTCGTCAAGAATTACCGTATCCCGGCTCGCCGCCCACATGGCGGTTGTGTACCAGCTGATGATCCGGCGGGAGGGATCGAGCTCCCGGATCAACTTCCTAGTCCGTTCGACTGCGGCGGTCGGCTGGCGGCGGCGAAACTCCTGAAACTCCCGCCAGCGGAGCGACAGATCCAGCCGGTCAAAAGGCGGCTGCGGCATTTCGACGACCCCGAAATCCGGGAAGTCGGTCCCGTAAGCCGCATTGAGCCGGTCAATCGTCACATGACGTTCTTTCAGAAACGCATGGTAAGCGTACAGTGCCGGCGCCGAATAATCAAAGAATCCTTTCGAGGCCGGATAGAGCCAGTCGGAGTTGGTCATCGCCTTGAAGTTCCAGCCGATGATATGCCTGCCGCGCGGATCCTCCCGGTAATGGCCGACGGTATCGCGGATGATCCGCTCCATGACCGCCTGTGCCTTCGGGTCGCAATAGGAGAAGAACACCGTCGTTTCAAACGCCCGGTCGAGCATTTCACCGTCATGCCCGGTCATCCGGGCAACCTGCCCGGGGCCGTAGGCGGCATCCATGAAACCGGCAAGAGTCGCTGCGAAGACGGGAGAAATCTGAAGTTTTTCGACTCCGGCAGCCAGTGCAGCATCGATCGTACGGTCCAGTTCGCGCGGATGGAAACTGAAATCGGGTCGGTGGGACAACGTCATTTCAGAACGGATCTCCAGAAAATCCGGCCGGACCGGCAACAGTTCGAAAAAACCCTTCCAGCGGTCGCGCCGGGAGGTGAAGGCGATGATTCCCTGCGGAACCACCGGCTTTCCGGAACGTTCCTGGGCCGGACGGGTCATCAGATAGTCATAAACCTGATCCGTGATCGCCAGCTTCGGATTGAAATCAGCCGTCTTCAGCTGCCTGGAAGAACTCTGACGGGCCGCGATTTCAGGAGTATTGACAACCCGGAAACAGAAATCGAAACCACCGTCGAAATTGCGGACCCTTACCAGAAAACGGCTGCGACCGGCCGGGAAATCGATTACGGCGCGATCCTCATCCGGCACAGTGGCGCGTTTCCGGTTGGACTCGAGCACCGCCCGGCCGTTGAACCAGACCTTCTCGCAATCATCACTGCCGACGCCGATCCATCCCCGGAATGGTTGCGGAGTATCGATTTCGGCGGCCAGATAGACGGTCCGGTCATCGGAATCCGGAGCGCAAAGCTGTTTCAGGTCGATCACCGCCGTCGGGGAAAGCAACTTTCGCCACGTCACACCGGCAAGATCGGACGCCTCCCCCGGCCGGGGCAGTGTCTCTTCCGCCGCCAGACGATCGCCACGAGCCTCTCCGGGGTCCGCGGTTGTCGCAATCGGCCCGAGCAGCATCCAGTCACGCAGGAACCCATCTGCGTCCGGAACCGCAGCCGCCACGCCCACAGCAGAGAAAATCACAAGGCTCAGCAGAAAATCTTTCATGCGTCCATCTCCACACCGTTCAGCGAAAGAACCGTCGCGCCCCTCACCAGGGTTCCCTCGAAGCCCAGACTGATCAGAAACGGATCGCTCGCATCGATGATCCTCTCGATGGCCAGTACCGCTTCGGCACCGACCCGCCGGTCGTCGACCTCGATCCGCGTCAACTCAGGCCAGCCGGCCGCCTCGCCTTGACAGGTGTCGCAGGAAGCGATCGAAACATCCTCCGGCACCCGCAGTTTCCGTCTGCAGAGCGCTTCGCGCGCCCACACGGCAAGGCGATAGTCAGCCGCCGACACCGCGGAGAACCGGAATCCCTCATCCAGCGCCGCCCCCAGCTCCCGTTCGACCTCGGATGCATCCACGGCGCGACAGTACCTGACAGACTCCGGAGCTCTCCGCTGGTTTTCAATCGCCGCCCCCACTCCGAGGCGGCGGTAGAAGGTTTTCGACCAGTTTGCCGCATCGTCGAGAAACACCACCCGTTGATGACCGAGCCTCAAAATGGATTCGGTCATCTTCCCCGCCGCATACGCGTAATCATTGGAAACGCAGTTGACCCAGCACTTCAGTCTCGGATGGCTGTCGATGAAAACATAAGGGAAACGCGCATCGATCAGTTCCTGCCAGAACAATTCGTCCTCGTAGACCCCCCAGATCAGCAGGCCGTCGAGACTGCCGTTGCGGAAAAGAGACAGATAGGATTGTTTCTCGATGAAGTCACGATTGTTGATGATCAGCTCGAGAGAACGGGAACCGGTGTCGAGATGCTGTTCCATTCCGGCCAGAATCAGCGGCAGGTGTCCACCGGAAAAAGCCGGAACCCCGGTACGCGTCGCCGACGGGATCACCAGCCCGATCACCCCGGAACGCTTCGAAAAGAGACGCCGGGCATGAATGTTCGGCACATACTGCATCTCTCTGGCCAATGTCACCACCCGGCGGCGGGTGCCTTCCGGAATTTTCATATCGCCGGGGCGGTTATTCAATATCCGTGATACGGTTCCGGGCGACAGATTGGCGGCCCGGGCGAGATCACGAATGTTACAACGCTTCTTTTCCATCTGCAACTCCATCGAAAGGATCATATCCTGCTAGACAACATGTTGTCTAACGTTATTAATTATGATGGAAGAAGAACACTTTGTCAAGTGCCGCATGAAAAAAAAAGAAAAAAATCTCCATCGGGTCCCATTGCAGGGAAACGGCGAAAAAGAGACTCCGGAATCGGAAACACACCGGAAGATACAATCCGGAATCATCGACGCAGGCAGGACCAGCCGCCTCCATGGATATTCCTCCACTCAAAGAACCGGCCCCGCCGTCTCCGCAGTCCGACCGGGGAGAAGGAGTCCCGCCGTTGGTTTCAACTCCGGAAACGGGTGGCCCCGGATCGGTGTCCTATCTGTCCCGGCCCTCCTCACCGTCGATGATTCTGCCTTCCAGTGCGCGGCGATCGGTCAACACGAGCGGATAGTCGGTCAGCGGCAGTTGCCGATAGCAATTCGGATTTCCGGTCGATTCCACGTCATAGACGATTCCGCTCAACATATTGACCAGAACCGGTTGTTCCAGCAACTCCGGCGCCTCCGCAGCGATGATGCAGAGCGTCAGGCCGTTGTGCCCACCGATGCCGAGTTGTACATCCTCCGGCAGATACCAGACGTAGAGAGGCCAGCCGTGCCGCTCGAAGGTCCGGATGTAGAGAGAGGTCTCCAGCAGTTTTGACACCTGCGCCGCAGCCGGAAGAATCTCCCGGGTCTCGGGGAAACAGAAATAGGGCCGGGAAACGGTGTCGCCATCGAAAACTGCAGTGATATGCGACAAGGCGGAATGAGAGATTTTCGGCTGATAATTCACACAGTCGACAAGACCGTGCAGTGCCGGGAACCGCTGCGACTGTCGCGCAGTCGAATAGATCTTCGAGCCGAGATCGACCATCTGAAAGAACGAGCTTCTGGCAATCCCGTTGCCGAAATCACAGATGTAACGACGCAGCAGCCACTTAGCCTGATTCTCCTCACCGAGACGCAGATAAGTTCCCAGCCAGTGTCCCTCGGGGGAACGGGACGGGAAACCGCTCTCTCCCTGCCAGATTTCGATTTCCGCATTCCCATACCGGGCAAATGCACGTTTCCAGCCGGAGATGACGGAATCCCACTGGGCTTCGGGGATGATCTGGTAGTGGTGCAGCGCATAGAAATCAAACTCCCGTCCGATGCCCGTGGCAACCAGTTCCCGGGCCCATGCGGAATCGATGCGGAACGAGGAACTGCACCCGCCGATCCGCGCTCCCGGAATCTTCTCACGGATCAACGGAGCGGTCACCTCCACCAATTTCGCATAATCGGCCGCGTTACTGCCGCGCGGATACCAGAACTGGGGGCAATCCGGTTCATTCCAGATCTCCCAGCAACGGATACGATCCCTGTAATGCCCGGCCAGGGCAGAGATGAAATTCCTCCAGGCGGTCAGTGTATCTTCTCCATAATAGAGCGGAACACAACCGACCGCCGTCGGAGAAGCAATCTCATCCATATACAACGGATTGCCGAATCCGACGTTGAACCACGGCTCAACTCCTCCGGCGCGGAGCGTGTCGACAATGTGATCGAGCCACCCGAAGGAGTAAACTCCCTTCTTCGTCTCGCATCGGTTCCAGCCGGTCTGAATACGGGCATGTTTCGCGCCGGTGTCAAAGAGGCGCGGATACGCACGATCAAAGTCAAAAAGTTCCCGGTCCAGACACTCCAGCCCGACACTGACGCCGGACTCCCTGATTTCAGACGACTTCAGCCGACGCAATCTGCCGGACTCCCGCAGAGCGAGCGATGGATCGTGAAACAACATGGTGAACCTCCCCGTTTTCAAGTTGTCCTGATGAGTCGAGCTTGTTTCCGGGGAGGTAAGATAGCTTGCGCCAGAGAGTTTTACTTGGAACGATATGTCAATTTCTTTCCATAATCTGTCGTTTCCGCAGTTTTTCCCGACAGCCGGAGGGTGTTTCGCCGAAGTACCTCCGGAATAGAACGGCCAGCCGCGCCTGATCGGAGATGCCGCACTGTTCCGCGATCAGATTCATCGAAAGAGTGGTTGACTCCACCAGGCCGTATGCGGTCCCGATCCGCAACCGCTGAAGATATTCGCTGAATGAGACACCCATGGTTTCCCGAAAGAGATGCTGAAGACGCGGAATGCTCAGTCCGGTCAGGCGGGCAGCCTCCGACAGCGTAATTTTACGAAAGTGATATTGGCGCAGGTATACCAACAGTTTGTAGATCCGCTCCTCGCAATCCGCCGGCGGCGGCGGGCAGAGCGACGCGGGCGCATATTCCGGAAATTCAGGTGGAAACAATTCCAGCAGCAGCTGCACATGCCGCTGAAGCCACTCCCCCAGGCCCGGGGAAAAATGCGGAAGACGGCTGTACTCATCCTGGAATCTGTGCAGGGGGGAACCGTCGCCGCCCCCAAACGGTCCGATGAAAATGTCCCCGACGTAGATTCCCCCGCGGAAGATCGGAACCACGATCTCGGTCACTCCGGCATGGCAGGTCACGACATACGGTGCGCACCGGTCCTGCGATCTCCGGCAGCTGATACGCCAATGTTCATCCGCGCAACATTGACGAAGCTTCGTCGTGCAGTTTTTGACGGCAACACAGTAGTCACTGTCATGATACAGACGAATGCCGGGAATCGAGGAAACCTCGTCGTTGATGAAGGTGTGCCAGACAAAACGGCAACCGGTCTGCGCGGAAAGGCTCTCAAAGAGCACACACAACTTCCGGATGTTCTGCTTCGCGTCTCCACCCGATGCGCCGCTGCGCCGAGAGGGGAAAACGGCTGCGGAGTTTTCCGGAGAGGGAGGCAGTTCCGGCCCGGTTCCGCCGCGCCGCCGGAAACGGCCCGGCGACATTCCGGTCACGGAGCGGATTACCCGGCAGAAGTAAGCCGGATCTCCGAATCCGACCCTGCCGGCGATCTCAGCGACCGTCAAACCGGTGTCGCGCAACAGAGTCAATCCCTGATGGATGCGGAAGTCGAGCAGAAATTTTCCAGGCGACACCCCCATGCGCGGCGACAATGTACGCGTTAAAGTGGAACGGTGCACCCCGAGCATTTCACAGATCGAGTTGAGATTCACGCTGGGATTGTCGAAATTCTCCTTCACCGCGACAATGAACCGCTCTATCAGCCTCTCGTCTCCCCGCGACATTCCGGCATTTCCCGCGGCGGCGATGATTTCGCACAAAGCGGCAAGAACACGACGCATTGCCGGCAGAGAACCCTCGATCAGCCCGATTTCAACCCGGCGGAAATACTCCTCCGGACAACACCCCGCTCCGACAATTCGCCGCGTATAGCCGAAGCTTTTCATGAAATCCACGGCCCCGGGCCCGTCAAACGTCACCCAGCGCAGCCGCCACGGCGATGAGAGCGGCACATTCCGGAACTCTTCTCCGGGATAGGTTATCACCACATCGCCCGCGGCGACCCGCTCATCGCTTCCGGCGATCCGCATCATACCGGCACCGTCGGTACACCAGAAAAGCTGGACGTAGTTGATCTTATCCGCCTCTTTTTCCTCATAATCCCCACGGGCAAAAAGAGAGAGCCCGGCTGAATGGGGAAAAACCGGGAGCATCCACTCCGACAACGGCCGGGCGTCCGGTCGCCCGATCATCGTCAACTCTTTCAACCGCGACACGCCGTACACAACATTTTTCATTTTTTTGCAACAATTTTCCTATTGATTACAAAACAGTTGTCAGGTATAATTAATGTAAACAGAAGTTCCTCCAATACAAATCAAGTTCCATGGAAAAGGAAATCAAAAATGGAAGGAAATCAAAAAATGCCGTCAGTTCCTCTTTCCGCCAGGACACGCCATCCAGTACAAAAACCGCTTTGTATTCCGCCGAACAGGAAGCTCTTTCATGCCACATTTCTCCAATTTAAAACCGGCAGGAATCTCATTTCCGGGGCCGGTATGCATCGCCGTTTCACACTCATCGAACTTCTGGTCGTAATTGCGATCATCGCAATTCTGGCCGCAATTCTGCTGCCGGCACTCGGCCGGGCACGCGACGCCGCACGCAAGACCAAGTGTCTCAGCAATCTCAAACAATTCGGTCTGGCGGCGACCTTCTACGCCGATGCCAACGACTCCTTCTATGTTCCCTGCGTCGACAGCAGAGGGTGGATGTGGTACCAGAACTACGGCTTCCGTTCCCTGCTGGGAGACCGTCTGACCTACTCCAATGAGGGAGCGCGCGCCGTGGCCAACCGGATCATCGCCGATCTCGCCTGCCCGCAGGCCACGGGCGCTTTCTCCGCGATTGAGGACGGGCTGGTTATGCTCTCCAAGAGTTACGGAATGTCCTGCGGCGATCTCGCCGCCTGGAATCTGGGAGACAAGATCGTCTCCTACAAATTGACCCGGGTTTTTCGCCCCTCGATGCGGATCGGGTTCGCCGACGGCCGCGACTGGGCACTCTCCTACAGCAACGCCAACCCTTCCGTCTACCGGCTTTACGGTGAAACGGGGAGTGTCAGCAACTGCACCTGTTATCGCCATACCGGGTTCGCCAATGCGGTGATGCTTGACGGCAGCGTGGCAAGTTATTCCGGAACGGAACTCTATAAAATCTGGCGATTTCAGGGATACTATCGGCAAAATATCGACTGAAAAAATCGTCCGCGCCGAAATCCACAGTCTTTCGCGACGTTCCATCCGCAACATTTCTGAAACCTCAAGGGTAGTTCTCCATGCAAACCGACCGGGATAAAAAAATGCGTAACATCCTCTGTATGATTCTTTTCGCCTTCGCCCTCCGGGGAATGGCTGAAATTCCACCTTTTTATCCGCCACTGAAACCGCAGCGACCGATGAATACCACCATCGCCCGGACGGAAATTGACTTCCAGCTTCCCTCCGAGCAGTCGGTGGAACCGGGGCGTTTTCAGAAGATCCGCTCCCTGAACGGCATCTGGAAGATCTCCCCGCCGGTCGCCTCGCCACACCCCTTCCCGGAAACGGAAGCGCCGTTCGCCGATCCCGGTTTCGACGTTTCGAAATGGGACGAAATCCCGGTGCCGCTCAACTGGTATCGGAAATATCCAGCCCTGCTGGATACCCGTTCCGGCAGTTATGTTCAGGGAGCCTACCGCCGGGAATTTGAACTGACCCGGGAAGAACTTGAGGGGCGCCGGATACTGCTTCATTTTGAATTTATCGGTTATGAAGCAACTCTCTGGCTCAACGGCAGGAAAGCAGGCATCCACCACGGAGATTTCATACCGTGGACAGTCGATGTAACCGACTTCGCGAAACCCGGCAGAAACACGCTGGCTCTCCGGGTGAAATCCGACTTCGGGCCAACCGTCGGCAACATTCCGGCAACACACGGACACGGCTCCCAATGGGCTCCGAACAACATCAAGGGCGGCCTGTGGGGTGATGTGGAACTGCGGTTCGAGCCGCTCGTGCGTTTCACCCGGCTTCAACTGATTCCGAATCTCGCCGACGACAGCATCACGCTCCATGCCGTTGTGGACAACACCACCGGGAAACCGGTTGAAACCGCTTTTACCGTCGCGGTCAGCACCGCACTCCGCCGGGAGCCCAACCGCCTCAACGCAACGGGAATCCCCCGGAAAACCGTGTTGAATCCCGGAATCAACGAACTCGAACAGAACGTTACACTTCGGGAACCGGTCCGGTGGTCACCCGACAATCCGTACCTCTATTTCGCCACCGCAATTCTGGAATCCGATGGTGAGGTGATCTCGGCCCGTCCGGTCCGATTCGGATTCCGGGAGTTCAGGATTCGAGACGGCAAATTCCATCTCAACGGAGAACGGATCTATCTCTTCGGCGGAAACCTCGGCAGCGTTGATTTCGGCGGTTACGGTCGGACACGGGAAACGGAACGACAACTGATGTATCAGAAACTCGCCGGCTTCCAGGCGCGCGGCTGCAACATCGTCCGCTTCGCGCACATGCCGGTCGCGCAGCAGGCGCTCGAAGTCGCCGATGAAATCGGTATGATGATCTATGATGAATGGTGTGTAAATTACATCCAGCAGATCGACACAAAGGAGTTTCCCCGACGCAACCCGGTGGAACTCGCACACTGGCTCGAGCGCGATTTCAATCATCCTTCAGTTGTAATGTGGGCCGGAGGAAACGAGATCACCTTCGGCGGGAATCCGGCCCTGCGCCGTGAGGTGGAACGTCAGACGGAACTGATCCATACGCTGGATCGGCAGCAGCGGCCGGTTTGTGCCTTTTCCGGTTTTATGGGCCATGGTGCATTCGGCGACGGGCGCCTCTCAACCGATTTCATCGATATGCACAACTATACCGGCCTCAGCAGCATCTGGAGTACCTGGAGCGATACTTTCAATACATATCACGAAAAAAGCCGCGCCCTCTACGCCGAACGGGACAACCCGCTTCCGATGCCTTTGATCATCTGGGAGTGCGTCGGTTTCGGCTGGGGCAGCATCATCGACCGTGACTTCCGGATCGGTGACGTTGATGCCTACGCCTCGTGGGTCAAACGACCGACCCGCTCCGCCCAGCCGAACGGCGTTGGGTTCATTGGAAACATCGGGCTCGCGGCGGCCCTTGATCCCCGGAACAGCAAACTGGGGTTCAACTTTCACGGCCAGCGGATTTACGGTCACCGGATCCTCGAACTTTTCCGGCAGGATGCACGGATCGACGGCTTCGCCCCCTGGGGCATCAACCCCGATTCCGACGTCATGCCGCTCTGGAATCAGCCGGTCTTCGTCGGCCTGCGGACCGAAAACGGACTGCCGCCACGAAACATCTTCAACGACCGTCCGCTGCAGCTTGAACTCTTCCTTGCCAACAGTACGGCAAAACCGTTTCCGGGTGGCGAACTGCATCTCACCTTCCAGGTCGATGCCGACAACGGTATTGCGGGGACTCCGATCAAGGTCGCTCCGGCTGCCACCTTTGAAGTCGCAGCAGCACCGGTTGAAATCACGATTCCGCCCGGGGTTGCAGGAAACCTTCAGCTGAGGCTCGAACTTCGATGTGGTGACGAAATCGTCAGCCGGAACTTCTATCCGATCTTCGCAGGACCGGCTCAACCGGTGCCGATTCCTCGGAGCAGCCGGCCGGTCTATCTGCTCGACTCCGGAAATGAAGACGATACCCTTGAAACGGGCCGCCTGCTCAAGGATCACGGGGTGGAGTTTCAGCGTCTCGCTTCCGGAGCAGTTCCCTCCGGTCCCGGAATCGCAATCGTGCCGGCCGCATCGAAGGCAAAAGATACCGGAGTGCCGCAGCAGACCCGGGGCAAACTGCTCGACTGGGTGAAAAACGTCGGCGGAACACTGCTGATTCTCGAACAGCAGCCCGGCTCAGGCGAGTGGATCGACAATCTTTCCCCGGTCGCAGCCCCCAACACATTCGTCGATCTCGTTCAGCCTGCTCATCCGGTTTTCCGGGGACTCAGCCAGGAGAATTTCGACACCTGGAACAATCCCGACCACGGCTACGCCATCACAACTGCGCTTTCCCCGTTCTGCCGCAATGCGCTGGCTGCCCGCGGCGCACCGACCGGCTCGGCCGGCGTCGACAGCGCGGTGATCGAAGCAACGGTCGGCCGGGGACAGATCTTCGCCACCCAACTTGAAGCGGTAAAACTTCGCCGTCGCGACAGTGCGGCGGCCGCCTATCTGCGAAACCTGCTCGCCTATCTGCTTTCCGGCGAACGATACGAACAACTCCGCCCTCTCGATCCGGAATTGCAGCAATTCACCGCGGTCGTTGCGGAGAATCTTGAAACACTGGATCTCGCACCGTACGCCAACGCAGTGTTCCCGTGCGGTCGGGAGAGCGGCCGGCAGATTGCCGCGGGAATCCCGTTCCAACTGCTCGATCCCGCGACGAACAACAGGGGAAATGCCCTGATGGTCAGGGGCGTGAGTCAACCGGCACAACCGACGGAGGTGACAGGCATCGCGGTGAACCGCAATTTCAGCCGTCTCTTCTTTCTGCATACCGCCGACGGCGGCAGCGGCGAAGCAGGCTGCTACCGGATCCACTACGCCGGTGGCGATTCGGTGGAGTTCGCATTGATGCCCGGGATCAATATCGGTGACCGCCATACTCCGGCAAAACCCGTACGAGGCGCTTTCGGCATCCGTCCGGAAGGGGAAACCACCTATATCGCGGTATGGGAAAACCCGCGACCGGAGGAAACGATCACCACGATCGACCTCCTTTCGCGCAACTCCCCGCTGATGCGTGACGTCAACTTCCTGCCCGGCAATGAACCGGCGCCGATCCTCCTTGCACTTACCGGCGAAAAAAGCCATTCCGCCCCCGTGAAGATCAACCGCGGAGCGCCGCAATCCGGCGGCACCAGTACCCTCAAACGGGCGAAGCATTCGACGGTGAAAGTTCGTCTGCCGGATGGAACTGAGGGCGAAGCGCTGCGCATCACCCTGCCCGATGCAACCGGCAACGGTTCTCCCTTCACGATCATCCGTTTCGATCCCGCGGTAAAACTGGCCAACTACCGTTACCTGACACTCTGGGTCAAACCGGAATCCCCCGGCACCATCGATCTGGAACTGCCGGAACGCGACTGGAAGGGGAGCTTCATCCAGAGCGTCCGCCTTGAAACAACCGACTGGCAACGCATCCGCGTCGACCTCGATACCGTGGGAAGGTTGGATTTTCTGCGTAGAAAACTGGAATTGCGGGGGGAACTGTTTCTCTTCAACGGACGCAACCGGGCCGTTGACTTCCCGCGCAAGGCGATCGCATTTCTGGTCTGGGGAGCCATGCTGGAATAAGATTCCCCCGAAACCACCTCTCCTCCCGCGATATTCCCGCAGGGAGGAGAGCTTGAAAAAAACGCATATCACACGCCGGCCCCGCCACCGAATGCAGCTGCCGGCGAAATCACGACCACTTCATTCAGCGCGAAGACTTCTCCTCAATCCCCAGCGGGAAACCGCAGCGTTCGAAAGCGACGCCTTGACAATCGCTCATGGCGACATCGTGCTTCCACCCGCAAGCGTCGTCCTCGTAAGCGACGTTGACCCCGGAGAAGTACAAATCCCGCGCATGGGAGAGATCGAACACGGAATCAGAGGAACCGCACCCCCAGTGACCACTGGCATCACGATCGGGAGCGGCACCGCTGCCGCCGTAACGAAACGAGACATCGCGGAAAGAGATCCGTTCCAGCCTTCCCGCCGCTGTTCCCTGAAGGAAACTGCTCAGTTTCGCAGTGCCGGAAATTCCCGAAAAACGGATGTCGCGAATCGTCCGGTCGCACGGCTGTTCCGCGCACGGCGAATTGTCGAGTTTAATACGGAACGGACGCTGTGCGTGAAGCTGCATGGAACGGAAATCGATGTCACTGACATCCACCCCGCGACTGGCGGGAGTGTAGCGTGAAACAATGCAGATTCCGGTTCTGGAGTACGAAATCGAAATGTTCGAAAAAAGACAACGGCGGATTTCCCCACACCCTACGCCGATGCGGATCGCATTCGCAAAATCGCTGGACAGAATACAGTTCGAGACCGTCACATATTCACATGCCCGAGGCGTTTTGAGCGGAGCCGGATTGCCGCGCAGCGTCAGACAGTCGTCCGCAGTTTCAATGATGCAGTCGCTGACGGTCACACGGCAACAACAGTCGATGTCGATTCCGTCATTGTTGATGATCTGTTTGCCGGAACGGATCCGGATTCCCCGGATGCCGACATTCTCACAACCGTGCAGAAAACAGTGCCAGTAAGTCGCCCCGGTCAACTCAATGTCCTGCAGTTTCACGTCCCGACATTCACAGAAGAACAGCATCTGCCCGGGGCGATCCGGACGGCGTTTCAGAAACGGCGGAGTCACGCCGAACGAGGGGTCCGGTTCCGTAAACCAGGCCGAATCGTTTCCATGGATCTGTCCTCCCCCGCGAATCGTGACGTTTTCCACCTCAACCGCGGCAATCAGATGGCGACCGCTCACGATTTCCTGCGTACAAACGCGGTTCTGCGGACAGAAATCGTCGGCGTTGTAGTCGGCAGGATCAGGACTCGCCAGCAACGTCGCCCCGGGGGAAAGTTCCAGCCCGCCCCGGCTGCGCAGATAGATGGTCCCCGAGCAATAGACCCCCGGTGGGAAAAAAACGATCCCTCCCGCGTCAAGCGCGGCCTGTATCGCCACGGTATCCCTGGTAACTCCATCTCCGACTGCGCCATAGTCTCTGACGTTCCTGTGCATTTCAAACTCCTGACATGCGATGAAATCGTTTTTCCGGAACTGTTTTTCTCTACAATACCTCTTCCGGTTACGGTTTGCAAACATACAATGCACACTTCACGGAACCAATGCGACCTGTTTCTTTCCGGAAAAAAAGCAGTGCGTTTGCAACCCCTTCACTTGCATGCGGGGCATTCAGGAAGTATTGTAGCAGACGAGGGTGGAGAGTCCGCGTCATTGCGCAATTCGTTCCGCCAGCTGCAGGGAAGTTGACTTACGCCACACAAACATTTTCGGGGGAATGTATGCAGAGATTACCATGGCCGGTCAGGATCTCCTATGGAGTCGGCGCTTTCGGGAAAGACCTCGTCTACGCCATCGTCGCCACGTTTTACATGTTCTATCTGACCGACATCTGCAAGATCAGCCCGATTTTCATCGGCAACCTCTTTCTGGTTGCGCGCCTCTTCGATGCGATCAACGATCCGATCATGGGGCTGATTGTCGACAATACCAGAACTCCATGGGGGAAATTCCGCCCGTGGATTCTTCTGGGAACGATTCTGAATGCCATCGTCCTCGTATTTCTGTTTCTGAATCCCGGTCTCGGCGGGACACAGCAGCTCGCCTACATCGCCGCGACCTACATTCTGTGGGGCCTGACCTACACGTTGATGGATATTCCCTACTGGTCGATGATTCCCGCACTGACCGATGACGAGAGGGAACGTGACACCATCTCGGTGATCCCCCGGATTTTCGCCAGCGTCGCCTGGATGTTGATCGGTTACCTCGGGTTGCATCTGGTCAAACTGCTCGGCCGGGGAGAGCAGTCGCTGGGATTCGCCTGGCTCGGGGGAATCATTGCGGTGATTTTCTGTTTCTGCTCGCTGATCACATTCTTCTTTGTCAGGGACAGGGGAACGGTCTCTCCGCAGACGAACCGGAACCGAACCTCGGCCGGGGAGATGGTCCGGATTCTGACCCGGAACGATCAGGTGATCGTGGTTCTGGCCCTCTCGCTGCTGTTCAACATCTCCTTCCAGCTCTCCAACGGTTTTGCCGTATACTACTTCAAATATGTGATCCGGATTCAGGATCTCGTTGCCAACTATCTGCTTGTGGCGGGAATCGCGCAGTTGTTTGGTCTGTTCGG
This sequence comes from uncultured Victivallis sp., assembly GCA_944389895.1. Lineage (GTDB taxonomy): Bacteria > Verrucomicrobiota > Lentisphaeria > Victivallales > Victivallaceae > Victivallis. Next base: position 17,189 of record CALXOA010000084.1, read on the forward strand.
ATACCCGTTCCTCGCCGCAGGATTCGGCAGGAGGGCCGTGTTCACAGCCTCGGCGCTCTTTCCCGTCCTGGGCTTTTCCGTGCTTCTCTTCGGGAGGTTTCCTCTAGTGCATCCATGGCTGGGGTGGTCGATTTTCCTGACCTCGGCGGCAATCAATTTCGGAATCGGACTCTCTCTCGGCATCCTGACCGTCATGCTCGCCGACGTCGTCGATTACGGGGAGTACAAACTCGGTACCCGGAATGAAAGCATCCTGTTCTCCACCCAGACCTTCGTCGTGAAACTTGCCGGAGCGCTGAGCGGTTTCATCACCGGAACCGGATTGTCCCTCATCGGCTTTGTCGCCGACGCCGTTCAGACGCCGACGGCAATCACGGGAATCCGCGTGATCATGGGCGGTGTCCCGCTGCTCCTCTCTTTGCTCTATCTGGTCATCTATCTGAAATTCTATCGTCTGAACGGCGCCTTTCTGCAGGAAATCAAACAGAACTGCCATGAAAAGGAGTGAACGTCACAATCCATTTTCCATGAAAAAGCAAGAGAAATCCCCGTCCGTTTCAACGTTTGATCCCGAACGTTCCGTTGTATTCCGAACCATCCGAATCAGGAGGAGAAAATCAAGATGGATCTGAAAATGTTCTGCTACCAGTGTCAGGAGACCTGCAACAACAGCGGGTGTACCCGTTTCGGCGTCTGCGGAAAATCGCCGGAGCTGTCCGGCCGGATGGATCTGCTGATCGCCCGGCTCAAACGAATCGCGCTGATTCTGGATGACCGCGGCGCGACACCCGACCGCGAAACCGGATTGTTTCTGGTACAGTCGCTCTTCGCCACAATCACCAATGCCAACTTCGATCCGGAACGAATCGACACTCTCTCCGCTCAGGCCGAAATGATCGCCGGAAAGCTCTCCCCCGATTCCGTGACGCCTCCGGCGGGAGTGACGGCGGAACCCGATGAAGATCTGCGTTCCCTCAAGGAACTCCTGATTTATGGATTGAAAGGCTTGAGCGCCTACACCGACCACGCTGCAATGCTCGGTTTTGAAGATGACGCAATCTACGCTTTCGTCGTCCGGGCTCTGGCCGCCACGGCCCGGCCGCACTCCGCCGATGAGCTGGTTGCGCTGGTACTGGAGTGCGGCTCCACCGCCGTCAAAGCGATGGAGCTGCTCGACCGGGCCAACACCTCCACCTACGGAAATCCGGAAATTTCGCACGTGAAAACCGGCGTGGGCAAAAATCCCGGCATCCTCGTCTCCGGCCACGATCTGCGCGACCTCAAGGAGCTCCTCGAGGCAACCGCCGGTACCGGAATCGACATCTACACCCACTCTGAAATGCTGCCGGCGCACTACTACCCGGAATTGAAGAAATATCCTCATCTGGTCGGCAACTACGGCGGCGCATGGCACCGCCAGAACGTCGAGTTCAAGAGTTTCAACGGTCCGATTCTGATGACGACCAACTGCATCACCCCGGTGCAGGACTCCTATCGTAACCGGATCTTCACCACCGGGATGGCCGGCTACCCCGGGATTCCGCACATTGCCGATCGGCCGGCAGGCGGAAAAAAAGACTTCTCCGCCCTGATCGCTCTTGCCAAACAGTGTCCCCCGCCGGAAGAACTCGACAACACCGAAATCATCGGGGGGTTTGCCCATGCTCAGGTACTTGCCCTCGCCGGTCAAATTGTCGAAGCCGTCAAATCCGGTGCCGTCAAACGCTTCGTTGTCATGGCGGGCTGTGACGGACGCCAACCGGCGCGCCAATACTTCACCGATGTGGCGAAACTGCTTCCGCCGGACACGGTGATCCTGACCGCGGGTTGCGCCAAATACCGCTACAACAAGCTGCCGCTCGGCGATATCGGCGGTATTCCGCGGGTACTCGATGCCGGCCAGTGCAACGATTGCTATTCGCTCGCGGTCATCGCCCTCAAGCTCAAGGAGGTGTTCGGACTCGACGACGTCAACAAACTGCCGCTCTCGTTCGACATCGCCTGGTACGAGCAGAAAGCCGTCGCCGTACTCCTCGCATTGCTGTCGCTCGGCTTCAAGGAGATCCGGCTCGGACCGACGCTGCCGGGGTTCCTCTCGCCCGGTGTTGCAGCGGTACTGGTCAAGACCTTCGGCATTCGCGGTATCGGGGAAGCCGCCGGCGATGTCGAAGCGATGTTGCAGGGGAAGTGATGATTCACCGACCGGGGGGCGATTGATCTCCCCCGGCGAAGTGTGCATATTTCAACTTCCGATCCCGGTTCCTCCCTTCTCACGGGGGAGGAACCGTTTTTTCCCGCCCTCCCGCGGAAAAAAGTACCGGGGGCCGCCGTGCCCTCCCCTCCGTGCCGTGAGTACCCCGGACCGTTCCGGAATCGAACCGGGTTTTCCGGAAAAAGCTTGCCGAAATGCCTCTCCCGTGATATATTAATAATTTCTGTTTTCCGGAAGAGAGGTCGATTCATGATCACACCAATGACTGCCGCGTGGCTGTTCCCGATCCTCGGATCGGCATGCGCACTCGGCTTCTACGATTTATGCAAAAAAGAATCGGTCCGCGACAACGCGGTGATGGCCGTTGTATTCTATGCCACCTTGTGCGGGACCTGTCTCTATGTGGCACTGACGCTCGGAACCGGCCACTTCATGGAGTTTATCCGCTGTTCCGGCCGCGACTGGGGGCTGATTCTACTCAAAAGTGTGCTGGTCGGAACCAGCTGGACCTGTGTTTACTATGCCATGCGGGATCTGCCGATTTCGATCGCGGCGCCGATCCGCGCCACGGCTCCGCTATGGACCTTTTTCGGCAGCCTGTTTCTCTTCAAGGAAATTCCGACCGCACAGCAGGCACTCGGTATGCTGGCGATCTTCGTCGGGTATTACGCCTTTTCGATTCTCGGCAGGCGTGAGGGAATCAGTTTCCGGCGCCATCGCGGCATTCACCTGATCCTGATCGGAACTCTGCTTGGCGCAGCCTCCGCGCTCTACGACAAATATCTGCTCGGGGTGGTCGGAATCGACCGCAATACCCTCCAGCTCTGGTTCTCCATCGACCTGATCTTCCTGCTCGGAGCGGCACTGCTGGTCGGTGAGAAATATTTCCGGCAGCCCCGTTTCGTCTGGCGCTGGACCATTCCGGCGACCGGGATTCTGCTGATCGCGGCCGATTGGCTCTATTTCTACGCCCTCAGTCAGCCGGAGGTGCACATCTCAATCCTCTCGCTGATCCGGCGTTGCAGCTGCATCGTGACGTTCGCCGCAGGAAGCTGGTACTTCCGGGAAAACAATCTGAAGGGCAAGGCATTCGCCCTGGCAGTGATTCTGCTCGGCGTCGCATTGCTGGCCACAGCGAAATAGTTCACTGTGCGGCAGTGAACTTTCGATTCATATCCGCATAGATGCCGTTCATCGCCAGCAGTTCCTGATGTGTACCGATCTCGGCAATTCTGCCGCGGTTCATCACCACAATGCGGTCGGCATCGCGGATGGTCGAAAGCCGGTGTGCGACAATGAAGGTGGTCCTCCCCTTGATCAGCCGGTCGAGAGCCGTCTTGATCTGCGATTCGGACTCGACGTCGAGTGCGCTGGTCGCCTCGTCGAGGATCAGAACCCGCGGGTCCCGCAGCAGCGCCCGGGCAATCGCGATCCGCTGTTTCTGGCCTCCGGAGAGGCGTGCACCGTTCTCCCGAACCCGGGTGCTGAGCCCCTCCGGCAGCGACTCGACCAGATCGAGCAGATCGGCGCTGCGGACCGCATCCATCAACTCAAATTCAGTCGGATTGACACCGTAACAGATGTTGTCTCGAATCGTTCCGTCGAAAAGCAGCGTCTCCTGCGTCACCACCGAGATGAACTTCCGGTAACTGCGCAGATCGATCGTATTCATATCCACCCCGTCGAGCAGCAACCTGCCGCTCGACGGCCGCACGAAACCGATCACCAGATGGGCGATCGTCGATTTTCCCGCACCGGAAGCCCCGACGAAGGCAACCGTCTCCCCTTCCCTCACGTGCAGGCAGATGTCTTCAAGAGCATGTTTCTGGTTGCCGGGATAACTGAAACTGACATGGTCGAACAGGAAGTCGCCCTTGACTTCGGTCACCATCGGCTTGTCGGCGTTAAGTTCAATGTCGGGGCACTCAAGCACCTCTCCGATCGATTTGACCGATTCAAGCCCCTTGGTGATCGCCGGCAGACAGTTCATCGCGGCCAGCACGGTCGTAGTGATCGTACCGAAATATCCGGCAAGCAATCCGACGTCGCCGACGCCGATTTTCAAAATCTGCTTCTTGTAGAGAAACGCGATCAATACCAGTGTAGCGAGATTGAAGAGCATCAGCAGCACCCAGTTCACCGAGGCGAAAATCGAGTTGATGTAGTCAACCTGCAATCCGGCGGTACGGATCCGGTCAAGCCGTCGATTCACATTGTCAAGTTCCAGATCTTCGACATGGTGAGCGCGGGTGATCGGAATCAACCGCAACATCTCGGTCACGCGCCCGGACATCTCCTCAATACTCTGCCGGAAATCACGGTTGTACCGCACCATCCGGTCGCGGATTGAAACGAAGAGAATGACCGCCAGGGGCACAACCGCAATATAAAAGATCACGAAAAGCGGTGCCTTGTAGAGTGTCACCGCGAACGCCACCACCAGCGAGCAGAGCAGATGCGGCACGGTGTCGAGCAGCATGCGCGTCATGTTCTCGATGCTTTCGACATCACGTGTGACCTTGTTCTGCAACGACCCCATCTTCGTTGTGGTGTGATAGGGAATCGACAGATGCTGCAACCGGGTACAGAGCGCCGACCGCAGATCCCGTTCCACCGTCCGGCACGGTACACTCATCAGCCATACGTAAAGCATGTGGGAAGGAATATTCTGCACCACCACCACGAAGCCGATTCCGAGAATCTCATACAGCCGCCGGGTGAAGAGCTGCGGCTCCAGTCCCGGCTCCGTGATCATGTTGATCACCTCGGCGGTCAACACGGGCAGTACGAAAACCGGCGCGGCCTTGACCACGTACATGAGCCAGACCAACACGAAACGCCATTTGTATTCGCTGTAGAAGCCGATGTAATTCTGGAATGCCCGCCGATTGCGGTACTCGCGATGAAGCAGTTCTTTCATAGGAAGTTCCCGAATGCTTGCTTGATATGGATTCTGTTTCTCGACCAGTCAACTGAAAAAACGGATCCATGGGTACGAAAAGACGGATACGATTCGACAATCGCATCCGCTCAGAGATAAACCTGTTCTGCACTCTTACCCCATCGCCGCTCCCCGCTGTCCGAGGTCCGCGGCTCCGGGATCATCAACCTGACCGGAAACCGGCCTGCTCCGCGCTCCCGGAAGAAGGCCGGCCCGGCATAATCGGACTCCCGTCAGATCAGGGTATTTTCACTCTCCCCGTCGAAAATATGGGTTTTGGGCAACAGCACCGCGAGGCAGATCTCCTCGCCGACACTCATCTTCTTGTGGGGATCGACCCGTGCGATGAAGCTGTTGCTGCCGGTATTGAGATAGACATAGGTCTCGGACCCCATCGGCTCGATCACCTCGACCTTGGCCTTGACGCGCGGCATGTCCGGCATCTCCTCGGCCTGCTCCGTCCCGATATCCTCCGGACGGACGCCGAAGGTGACAGCCTTGCCTTTCACCCCGGCAAGCTTCTCCTTCCAGTCGGCCGGAATTTCAAATTCAAAGCTGCCTTCGGAAAAATAAAGTTTGCCGTCTTTCTCCTCGATTTTCCCGTCGAAGAAGTTCATCGGCGGTGTACCGATGAAGCCGGCGACGAACTTGTTGCACGGCTTGTCGTAGAGCTCAATCGGCGCGGCGACCTGCTGAACCACGCCATCCTTCATCACGCAGATGCGGTCGCCCATGGTCATCGCTTCGGTCTGGTCGTGGGTCACGTAGATCATCGTGCTCTCGAGGTGCTGGTGCAACTTCGAAATCTCGGTACGCATCTGGACACGCATCTTGGCGTCGAGGTTCGACAACGGCTCGTCAAAGAGAAACGCCTTCGGCTTGCGCACAATTGCGCGGCCCACCGCAACACGCTGACGCTGGCCGCCGGAGAGCTGCTTCGGCCGCCGGTCCAGATACTCTTCCAGACCGAGGATCTTGGCCGCCTCACGAACGCGGTACTCGATATCCTCCTTGGAGAAGTTGCGCAGTTTCAGCCCGAACGCCATGTTGTCGTAAACCGACATGTGCGGGTAGAGCGCGTAGTTCTGGAACACCATCGCGATATCGCGGTCCTTCGGGGCGACGTTGTTGACGACACGGTCGCCGATTTTGATGGTTCCCTTGGAGATCTCTTCCAGACCGGCGATCATCCGCAACGTGGTCGATTTTCCGCAACCGGAGGGACCGACCAGCACCATGAATTCACGATCCTTGATTTCAAGGTTTACGTCTTTGACCGCTGCGACGCTGCCGTCGTAGATCTTCCAGACATGCTCCAGAATCACTTCTGCCATTTTATTGTTTCCTCAACGATAATCTGCCCCTGCAATGCCGAAGCGGCCACTGACGACCTGCGGGTGGTTCCGGCCCCTAGGACCGGCCCGTCTCCGGGCACACTGCAAGATGCTGTTTGAACAAGAAATATAAACCAGCCCCCCGCGTTTTCAAGCATCGAGCGACAAAAAGGGACAAAAAACGCAAAAAAACTCCCCTAATCGATCAGAATCCGGACCGCCGACAACTCCCCGCCCGAAAGGCCGTCCAGAACGGTACGCCCTTCCGGAAGCCCGCTCAGCCGGAGCAGACCGCGTGCGGCAAGATCGTCGATCAACCGCCAGCAGGAGGTATCGCCGAGGAAGGGGAGCTTCTCATACCTTCCGAGCGCCCGGAAGATTCCGACGGGAGACTGCTCCCCGCTCCGGATGATCTCGAGAATCTGCCGCTCGGTTCGCCCGAGACCATCCGCTCCCGGAAATTCGGCGCAGCGGCGCTCCACTGCGTCGCGAAGCTCCGGCAACGGCGAAAAATCCGCAGTCGCGGCCAGCCGTTCCAACGCTTCCCGCCCGGCGACGGCGGCACGCCATGCCGCCGCGCCCAGGTCGATCGCCTCCCTGCCGAGGGAACGAAACGGCATCTTTCCGGATTGGAAAAACTCCACCGTCGGACCGGTCGCGGCCAGCACCGCCCAGTCGATCGGGGGCAACACCGGGCGATCGGCAAGGAGAAAGAAGATGCGTCCGAGAATCGCAAAATCAAACATGCAGCAATCAAAAAAGAGCAGAAGCCGCCTTCCCCGGTCGGCCGCCCGGATCAGCTCCTCCTCCTGCCGGAACAACGCCCGCAGAATAACCGGCTCCGGGGGAACTCCGCTCATCCGGGCAAGGAATGCCGCCCGACGTCGCAGAAACGCCCCGGCATCGAGGGAAACACCTCCGGAGCAATCCCCCTCAAGATAATTTTCACGCCAGACCAGGGCCTCCCCCTTCCCCCCGGCGCCCCGCCAGGCATCATATGCGCAATCACCATTGAAAATATGCAGAACTGAATCCATCTGCCACATCTCCCGGAATCTTTCTGATTTCTTCGTTTGCCTCTTCCCAAGATAGTTCTGATCACCAGTAAATTCAAACATCCTCCACTGAAAAATTTCTGTACGGATTTTTCAGCGGGAGAGTGTGTGTCGGCGATACCGGTATAACTTGAAATATGGCCCGGTTGAAATATATTATTCCATTGACAGAAATGGGGATCGATTTTCGAAAAATATGCGGTTTGCTTTTGCTTTGTTCAAATACTTCCCGTTCGGCGGCCTCCAGCGGGATATGCTCAGGATCGCAGAATGCGCAGCCGGCCGGGGGCATGAAGTCGTCATCTTCACGGGGGCCTGGGAGTGCGCCGATCGCCCGGAGGGAATCGAAGTGCGGCTGCTTCCCCCGTGCGGCGGTTCGAATCATCGCCGGGCCCGCATATTCGCAGAACGATTCGCCGCGGCGGTGAAACAGGAACGATTCGATTTGACCTTCACGTTCAACCGGTTCGGCGGTTGTGACTGGTACTTCGCCGCCGACAACTGTCTGGCGGTGGAGATGGCGCGCAAACATTCCCCGCTTCTGTTGAAACTGTTGCCACGCTACCGGAGCTTTCTGGCTCAGGAGCGCCAGGTGTTCGCCCCGGAGAGCAGGACGAGGATTTTCTATTTGACCGACCGCCAGAAACGCGATTTCATGCGCTGCTACGGAACTCCCGGAGAACGTTTCTTTCACCTGCCTCCGGGAATCAGCCCCGCCTGCAACCGGAAACCGGATGCCGACCTCATCCGCGCAGGGAAACGACGGGAACTCGGAGTTTCTGATGATCAGCTGATGCTGCTTGAGATCGGGTCGCATTTCAGCATCAAGGGAATCGATCGGGCCATCCGCGCAGTGGCGGCGCTGCCGCCCGAGCTGCGGAACCGCTGCCGCCTCTTCTTCGCCGGAGCGGTTTCAGAACGGCGTTGCCGCACTCTCGCCCGCCGGCTCGGGGTGCTCGATCACCTGGTATTTCTGGGCCCCCGGGCGGACGTGCCGGAGCTGCTGACCGCCGCCGATCTGCTGGTGCATCCGGCCCGCAACGAAGCTGCCGGAAATGTTCTGCTTGAAGGGATCGTCGCCGGTGTGCCGGTGCTCTGTTCGGAGGTATGCGGCTTCAGCAATTTCGTTGCGGAAGCCGGTGGTGTCGTCATTCCGGAACCGTGGGAGGAACACACCTTTTGCCGTATACTTGCGGAAACGTTGCGCAACATCGGCCAATACCGGGAGAACGCCATCCGCCGCTGTGCGGAAAAAGATTTCACACGCCGTGCCGAGGTCGCCGTCGATCAGTTGGAAGAGTTCGTGCGGGCGCGTATTTTTCAGAACGGGCAGCTGTGATTCCGGGGAAACTGAAAATCTGCCGCCTGAGTCGAAAGAACGGTCTATGTGTTCAGCAGATTGCGTTTTGAATTTTTGATGAGAAAAGACGAGCCTGTTGTAAAAATGCCTGAAATTCACTTGAATATCTACTTCATTACTGTCATGTTATATTTCGGCATTTTCATGAGTCGAAAAGTAAATTTTCGTCGATATCTCCGCTTTGCGGCTTGTACCCATCGGGGAGATGGAGGTTTGTTGTAAGTCGTAGTCCTCTTCTTGTAAGGAACAATTGCGGATGAGTAAGTTTCGTTTCATAGCATTCTATCTGCCCCAGTATTATCCGACACCCAACAATGATCGCTGGTACGGACCTGGATTTACGGAATGGACAAATCTGGGGAAGGCAAAAAAATGCTACCCAGGTCATGATTTCCCACATGTTCCCACAGAGTTGGGGTATTACGACCTGCGGCTTCCGGAAACCCGGATGGCACAGGCCAACCTGGCGCGGGAGTACGGTATCGAAGGTTTCTGCTACTACCACTACTGGTTCGGTAACGGTGTCCGTGAATTGGAACGCCCCTTTCAGGAGGTTCTTGAGTCCGGGAAACCGGACTTCCCTTTCTGCCTCTGCTGGGCAAATCAGACCTGGAAGAAGAAGATGTGGAACAAGGACGCTGTGATTGATGCTGAAGTTCTTCAGGAGCAGCGTTATCCGGGTCGAGAGGATGAAGAGGCGCATTTTGCAACCTGTCTGCCCGCATTCCGGGATTCCCGTTATATTCAGGTGGACGGGAAACCGCTTTTCATGATCTATCGCCCGCTGGAGATGCCCAATCTGTCTGCTTTTATGGAACACTGGCAGAAACTGGCCCGTGAAAACGGGTTGAAAGGGATCTATTTTATCGGGCAGACTCCCAATACCGACCGGGACCTTGCCGCCATTCTGCAAGCCGGCATGGATGGAGTGAACACCCTGCGTATGCATGACTACCGGAAGCACTGGAATCCAGCCAAATATGCGTTGAAACGTCTGTGGTGGAGCGTTTCTCCGTATCCGAAGATTGTCAACTATAAGGATATATCACGATTTTTCGTCGCAGATGAGGATCGCAGGGAGAATATTTTCCCGTCTGTGTTGCCGAACTGGGATCATTCGCCCCGTTCCGGGTACGGAGGCAGCATTATTCACGGATCATCTCCGCAGCTCTTCGAACGCAATATACGGGACGCATTGGCTGCGGTGGCCGGGAAACAACCCGATCACCGTCTGATTTTCGTCAAATCCTGGAATGAATGGGGGGAAGGAAACTACATGGAACCGGATCTACGCTTCGGGCGCGGTTATCTGGAGGCATTGAAACGGGCCGTCGAAGCGGAATTTGCAGAAAAAGGGTGATGGAACCTCTGCCGATCAGTAAAAGGCGTATCCGGTGCTTTCCATTCTTCTCCTTCATTTTATGTAGAAACACAGGCTTACAAATGGAGTCATGGTATTTCTCCGTCGAGTGCAATATCCATTATAACAGAGAAAATTTATGAAATACCCCGCATTCAGTTCGCAGCGAGGTTGTTAAAATGAGCTCCATCGCTTCTTGTTGGGTAAAAATTGCAGCAGTTCTGCTCTATTCCTACAGCAGCAGAAAACGGAAGGAGTTCCGGCATCGTCATTCCGACCGGAGCCGATGGAATCGGAAGCTGCTCCGATCCGGAATCATCGGGGAGCACTCCTATGTGGTGCCGGGCAGTACGATTGTGGACTCCCGTTCCCGGATCGGGAAGTTCTGCTCCATCGCCAAAAACGTCTCCATCGGAACCACCATGCATCCGGTTCACGCGCTGACGACACATCCGGTCTCCTACAGCGGAGAGGACGGTGATCTGACCATTCCACCGGAGAATCGTGTCAATTTTCAGAACAAGCAGCCCGTCTTCATCGGGAATGATGTCTGGATTGGACTCAATGTGGTGATCATGGACGGCGTCACCATCGGAGACGGCGCAATCATCGGCGCGGGTGCGGTCGTGACCCGAGACATTCCTCCCTATGCCATTGCACTCGGAATCCCGGCCCGGGTAGTCAAATACCGCTTCGACGAAAACACCATTGCACGGCTTCTGAAAACCCGTTGGTGGGATCGCCCGCCGGAGGTCATCCGGCAGCTTCCCATGGGGAATATCCCCGCCAGTCTGGAAATCCTGGAAAAATTGGATTCTTAATCCACAATTCGGACGGGTTCCCTTTTTCCGGAAAACGCGACGGGAAACCAGCCATCCGCTCCGCCGCACGCTGTTCCGATTCCGGAAAACCTTCGGCGGTGTCGATCATGCGCAGCTCTTTCCGTCACGTCCCGGGAAGTTTTCCCTCAGAGCTCAAGTTCCCGGCCACTATCCTTGAGTTTGACCCGGTAGTCGGAATAGAACAGATTCCCCCAGCCGATCAACCGGCCGCTGCGGAAGACCAGCGGGATGCACTCATCTTCAGTAACCAGACCGTCATGCCAGACCGTTTCCACGTAGTAATACCAGACATCCGGCTTACAGTAGGTCTCATCTGAAACCGGCTCCCCCATCACCTCCAGAACCTCCGCCTTGGTCATGCCGATCCGCAGCTGTTTGGAGTTCTCCACGTTCCGCGCCCGCTCTCCCCAGGGGAACAAAGCACAGCCGGCACCGGCAATGCACAATACCAGCGCGACAGCCATGATTTTCACCGTCCTGCCCAAAATCTTCATCCGCTATTCATCCTCCACAAAAAAACGGCGGCCTGCTCCGACGTACCATCGGAGCCCGCCGCCGGCAGTTTTTTTCAACGAGTCCGCATCCGGACCGCCGGTTCAATCCATCGGTGAGAACTCACCCTTGCCGGCACCGCATTCCGGGCAGACCCACTCATCCGGCAGCGCCTCGAACGCGGTTCCCGGGGCGATGCCGTTATCGGGATCCCCCTTCTCGGGATCGTACACATATCCGCAGACGTCACAGACATACTTCTTCATGATCGTTTCTCCTTTTCGTTTATGCCTCACTCTTCCGGCAAACCCCTTCGCCGGAGGCAGACATTCAGTTCACTTCTGGGTCACCCGCGCCAGCAGCGCCTCGCCCAGGGCGACGCCGTTGGCCCGTGCCTTTTCAAGATCCGCTTCGGTCGGCATGTACTTGACCTGAAGCAGCTCCACCGGCTGCTCGACTCCCATCGCGGTCAGTTCGGCGGCAATCTGTTTGCCCCCCTCGCCACTCCAACCGTAGGAGCCGAATGCGAGACCGAGCTTGTTCTTCGGCCGCAGCCCCTTCACATAGGTCAGCACATCGGCCATCGCCGGAAACATCTGATTGTTCATGGTCGGAGCGCCGAACGCGATTGCACCGGACTGGGCGACGGCGGTCATCACCGCACTGCGGTCATTCACCGCAAGATCGGCGACCTCGACCTCCACTCCGGTGGAACGCAGGCCGTCGGCGATTGCATTGGCCAGTTTCTCCGTGGAATGCCACATCGTCGCATAGGCGACCAGTGCCCGCGGACGCGGCTTCTGCTCGGCGGCATCGCGATAGAGATCGAGAATCCAGTTCAGATTCCGCCGCCACAGCGGACCATGATCCGGCGCAATCACCTGAATATCGAGATTGAGCCCGGGCAGCGCATTCAACAGATCCAGCACCTTCGCGGCCTGCACGTTGAGAATGTTCGCAAAATACTTGCGCGCCTCATAATCGAGCACATATTCCGGATACTCGTCGGCCCACAGTCTGCTCCCCGCCAGATGCATTCCGAAGGCATCCTGCGAAAACAGCAATTTCTCGCTGTCGAGGTAGGTGACCATACTGTCCGGCCAATGCAGCATCTTGGTCTCAACGAAAGCGACATTGGATTTGCCGAGGTTGACCGAATCGCCGGTCTTGACCACGGTGAGATCGAGCGAATCGCCGTAGTAGGCCTTGAGCGCCTTCTCTCCGAGCGGGGAAACGAACACCTTTTCGGGTTTGACCGCATCAATCACCACCGGAAGGCTGCCGGAGTGATCCGGCTCGGCATGATTCGAAATGATGTAGTCGATCTTCGAAGGATCGATCACCGACGCAACCCGTGCCAGCAACTCGCCGGCAAACGGCGCCTTGACGGTATCGATCAGGGTGATCTTTTCATCCATCACCAGAAATGCGTTGTAGGTCGAGCCGCGCCCGGTCAGATAACCGTGGAAGTTACGCACGTTCCAGTCCACAGCGCCGACCCAATATACCCGGTCGGAAATCTTTTCCGCCTTGAAACACTCTCTCATCGTCGGATTCTCCTCAGGAATGATATTTTTGAAACAATTGTCCGATTGAAAAGAATATAACGCCGGAATCAGCGGCTTGTCAACTGATTCCGGCGCTTTTTTCACATGAAAAAAGATTATTTCTTCCAGAGACCGTGCTTGTTGCAGTAGGCGCGCACGATCAGCCCGGGCTGCATCGGGACATAGAACGCCGCCTGCGGCGCATCCCCGGGCTTCAGATGGTAACGGTTGACATAGGAGCCATTGATGACCTCGATCCATTCGATGTAATGATCGGGTTCCATCGGATGCGGCACCTCGCCGACCTTGACCAGAATGCCGCTGCCCTGAACCTCAACTGCCGGCACGTGCTTTTCCCGGGCGCCGTCGGTGGTGTTTTCCTTCAGCAGCCGCATTGTCTGGCCGCAGCAGCTCGGCGGACATCCTCCCGCCTTGACGACTTCAACGATCAATCCGCAGAGATCGCACTTGTACACTTCAAGAGATCCGGTAGCCATGATCACTCCTCCTTCATTTATTTCGACAATTGCGGCACACGCCGCTCAGTTCAAGAGAAAACGAGCTGCAATCGAGCTCCTCAAGCACCGCCGCGAGCTCCCGGTCGACGTTCTTCAACCGTGGGCAGTCGATATCGACCACTGCACCGCAGACAGAGCAGCGCATGTGGTGATGATTTGAAACATCACCGTCAAACCGTTTCTGCTTTCCGGCAGTCTCCAGTTTGCGGATCATCCCGACCTGAGACATCTGTTCCAGATTCCGGTAAACCGTACC
>CALXOA010000085.1 GCA_944389895.1 uncultured Victivallis sp.
GGATCAATCCCTATGGGCAGGAATCCAGCTGCATGGTGACCGTATTGCCGGATCGGACGGAGCCGGGACGGCTCTACCTCGGAATCTGGGACCATTTCATGCTGATCGTCAGAAAACAAAATGGACGTGAAACGGTCGAGCGCGAGACGGGATTGTTCCGGCGCGGTCCGACCAACAAGCATCTGAGCGGCGTCACCCAGTTCGGCCTGGAGCCGGACAGGATGGTCGCCGTGACCAACTCATCGACACCCTTTGTGAGCGCCGATCGCGGGAAGAGCTGGCGGGAATCCGCCACCGGACTGCCGGATGAGCTGATGTATCGGGTCGGTGTTCCTCTCGCGCTTGACCGGAAGAATGTCGTGTTTCTGCCGGTGAACGGTAAAGCGGAGCAGGGGGGCGGGCTCTATCGCAGCGACGATTTCGGCATGAGCTGGAAACGAACCGGAAATGCCGGATTGGATCCTGCGGGGGTCGAGGTCTGCGGTCAGTGGGATCCCCGCCAGAATGTCCTGGCGGCACCCCCGGACGGCGGAACGGTATTGTTCGCTTCTGCCGGGAAGCTTTACTCTTCTGCCGATCTCGGTGAAACCTGGCGGCCGCTTCCGGTGCCGGATCGTGTGTTGACTGCCGGAATCGCCGGTGACGGCGCGTTGCTGGCCGGAACTTTCAGCCGTGGTCTGATGATTTCCCGCGACGGTGGAACAACATGGCAGTCCGGCGGCACGGCGGCGGGGAGAGTCCGGCTGATCGCCTCCGACGGCCGGCGGCTGCTGGTCCACACTGCGGTGCAGCGTCCGGACCGGCGAATCGATTACCATCTTGACTACTCGCCGGACGGGGGCTCCTCGTGGCAGGGGCTGTTGAATCGTTCGCTGCCGGTCTGGAATCTGCAGGGGATCGCATTCGACCCGTTTGATCCGGCGATGATCTATGCGAACACCTACTGGTGCGGCTCCTGGCGGACAAGGTTGCGGAACCGATAGCGAAACTGCGCCTGTCGCTGCAATTGGCGGAGGCGGACGGAACCAGCCGTCCGTGCCGCTGGAGAAACGCTCAATGGCTGATCTCCTCGATCACGGCGCCGAGGCCGGAGAGTTTTTCCACCAGATTTTCGTAGCCGCGATAGATGACTTCAGCCGAGTGGATCGTGCTTTCCCCCCGGGCGCACAGTGCGGCGATCACCATCGCCATGCCGGCGCGGATGTCGGGACTTGACATCGTGACGCCGTGGAGCTGGGCGCGACCGGTAATCACCACCCGGTGCGGATCGCAGACGATCGCATTGGCTCCCATGCTGATCAACCGGTCCGCGAAGTAGATCCGGCTCTCAAACATTTTTTCGAAAAACATCACCGTCCCGATACACTGGGTTGCCGCGACGATCGTACAGCTCATCATGTCCGACGGGTACTGCGGCCACGGTCCATCGGAGATCTGCGGGATGTGGCCGCCGAAATCGCACTCGATCCGCGGAGACTGTCCGCCCGGCAGGAAGATGTGGTCGCCACGCAGCTCCATCGTGACTCCGAGCCGTTCGAATACCCGCCGGAGCATCCAGTAATGGCGCGGCGTCGTGCCGTGTACGGTCACTTCTCCACCGGTTGCCGCAGCGAGAGCCAGAAAACTGCCTGCTTCGATGTGATCTCCGACCACGGTGTATTCACAGCCGTGCAGTTTCTCGACTCCTTCGATCTCGACGGTATTGCTGCCTGCTCCGGAGATTTTCGCTCCCATCGCATTGAGCAGCAGGGCCAGATCGCGCACGTGCGGTTCGCAGGCGGCGTTGTAGAGTGTTGTGGTGCCGCGTGCGGTGGCGGCTGCGATCAGAATCTGTTCCGTGGCGGTCACGCTCGCCTCATCGAGAAAGAGTTCCCGCCCGACAAGGCCGCTTTCCGCTTCGAAGCGATAGGTTTGGTCTCCGGACATTTCCGCTCCGAGTTTGATCAGTCCGTAGAAGTGACCGTCGAGCCGTCTCCGCCCGATCACGTCTCCTCCCGGCGGATAGAGTTCGGCGCTGCCGCAGCGCGCCAGCAGCGGCGCGGCGAACAGAATGCTGGTGCGGTTGCGCGAACAAAGCTCCTTTGAGACTGTTGTGGAACGGATCCGGGGGCAGCGGAAAACGAGTGTGTGATTCCGGAACGTATATTCCGCTCCGAGTTCGCCGGCGATGTCGAGCATGGTTCTGACATCAAGTATGTCGGGAACATTGTGCAGCGTGACTTCTTCATCGGTAAGGAGCAGCGCGGCGATCATCGGCAGTGCCGCATTCTTGTTGCCGCCGATGGTGACGGAGCCCCGGATTTCGGCTCCTCCCTGAACAATGAGACTGTGCATGATTGATCGGTTTCCTGTTGCTGTTGGTACGTTGTGCGTAACATAAGGCTGATCGGCCGGAAATGCAACCGATCTGACGGGAAGGACTCTCTTTTTTGCCGTAAGGAATGGAAAAATCTCTCTTTTCAGAGAATGCGGCTTGTATATTGGTGAGGGAGGTATTATTTTAAGGCGAACCGAATATTTAACTCTCTCATGGAAGCGGATATGGGCATCAGGAGCGACGAAGTTACCCGGGTATGGCGCGATCTGTTCTGCATCACCGATCATATGCGTGACAGCAATATCACGATTTCGGACCACGGGTTGTTCTCTCTGACATTCAACCAGTTGCGGATGATCAAGATCGTTCATCAACTGACCCGGGAAGCTCCGGGGGGAATCACGCTGAAAACACTTGCCGAATCCCTCAGCATCACCCCCGCCGCAGCATCGGAAATGGTCGACGCCCTGGTGCGCAAGGAGGTGCTCTGCCGCGACCACAACCCGCAGGATCGCCGGGCGGTTGCGATCCGGTTGTCGGACCGCTGCCGGGAACGGGTGGCGGAGGGAGAACGCAATTTCGATCGTCAGATGCGGGCGTTTCTGAATACGCTCTCTGCGCAGGCGCGGAGCGAGTTTTTGAAGACGGTTTCAGCCCTGCGCGAATTTATCGTGGAAGAGGAGGAAAAGGCGTAAGTTTTCCCTCTCCGGCAGTGGGTTGTCAAGGGGGGGCGAGCTTCGTTTTTCCTCTCCCGGGAACTAGAGACAATTTCTATCACTCTGATCGGTTGCTCCCGGGAGATCACCGGATCTCTTCCGGCTTGCCGGTGCGCAGCAGCTTGCAGAGCAGACTCAACGCGGTGGCGGCGGTACGTTCGCGAACGGTTCTCCGATCGCCCGGAAAATAGTACTCGCGCACTTCGCTCTGTTCTCTGACTCTGACGCCGATGGAAACCAATCCTACCGGCTTGGTTTCCGTGGCTCCGCCCGGACCGGCGATTCCGGTGACCGCGATTGAACAGTCGGCTTCCATCCGGAGACAGGCACCGTCGATCATCGCCTGCGCGCATTCAGCGCTGACTGCGCCGTGTGCGGCGAGAAGCTCCTCCGGCACACCGAGCAACCGGTGTTTCAGCTCATTGCTGTAGACGACCGCTCCGCCTTTGAAGACGGCAGAGACTCCGGCGTAGTCGGTGATGGCCCCGGCAATCCGGCCTCCGGTACAGGATTCCGCGGTGACCAGTGTCCAGTTGCGGCGCTCCAGTTCTCTGACGATTGCCGGGATCAATTCAAGTTCTCCCGGGGGAAAAGCGGCTTCGCCGATCGCCGAGCGTGCGAGTCGGACCGCTTCGTTCACCGCGGCTTCCTCAGCTCCGGAAAGAAATACACGCGTCCCCTCCGGACGGGCGCAGTAGGCGAGGGTGACGGGAAATGTTTTCAGCAGCTTTTCCAGCTTGACCTGAAGAGAGTACTCTCCGCAGCCCAGAACGAGGAATCCGGCAGTGTACTCATGCTCCTCAGGCTGCAACAGCATTTTGAGTTGCGGCAAGACACCTGCTTCGAACATCGGTTCAAATTCCCGCGGCGGTCCGGGCAGCAGAAAAATGTGCCGGAGCCGGCCGGCGTAGGTGATGTCAAGCCGGATTCCGGAGGCGGAACCATTCGGATTGTCGATGATCGTGGCTCCGGTCGGGATCAGCGCCTGTCTGAGGACGCTTTTCGGAGCCGGGGCTCCGCTGTGGCGGACGCTCCAGAATTGTTCCACCTTTTCCCGCAGCCGCGGGTCGGAGTGCAGTTCGCACCCGAAAAAACGGGCGACCGCAGCGAGGGTCAGGTCGTCGCGGGTGGGGCCGAGTCCTCCGGTGACGATGATCGTGTCGGCAGCTTTCAAGGCGTCGGCCAGAGCGTTGAAAAGCTCGCGTGGAGAGTCTCCCGCGGTGATGGCGAGAGCGGCACGGAGCCCTGCCGTTCCGAGGCGTCGACCGATGAAACCGGCGTTGGTGTTGAGAACACTGCCTTTGAGCAGTTCCGTTCCGGTGGAGATGATTGCGATACTCATGAGTTTTCATCCATGTTGTGTAGAGAAGTCAGTGCGGCGATGTTGCGTCCCATGCGGATCAGGTTGACACGTGCCGCGGTCAGCGCTTCCGCAAGTTCACCGGGACCGGAGGCGATGCTGAAGCAGGCGGCGAACCGGTCGGTGAAGTTGTCGAGATCGGGTGCGAGAGCTCCTGAAACCAGAATGATCGGAACATTGATCCGGTTGGCGTGCTGCGCGACGATGCCGCAGAGTTTCCCGCCGAGGCTCTGTCGGTCGGTACGGCCTTCCCCGGTGATGATCCAGTCAGCCCCGGCGGCTCTCCGGTCGAAATCGGCCAGTTCCAGCAGCAGTTCCGCACCGGACGCCATCCTGCCGCCGAGAATGCGGCGGAAAGCGAATCCGATTCCGCCCGCCGCGCCGTCACCGGGCGTTGTTCCGTCGTCGTTCCAGAGCACCGCCCAGCGGCGGAGGGCGTCATCGAGCCTGGTAATCTGTTCCGGAGTTGCTCCCTTCTGCGGGCCGAACACGGTTGCCGCTCCGGTGGGGCCGCCGAGCGGGTTGGTCACGTCGGAGGCGATGCGGAAGCGGCACTCCGCCAGTTCCGGGCGCAGACCGGAGAGGTCGGCAGACGCGGTCCGGCAGAGCGCCTCTCCGCCGGCCCCTGGCGGCAACATTTTGCCTTCCCGATCGCGAAAGCGGCCCCCGAGCGCCTGCAGCATTCCGATGCCGCCGTCGACGGTGGCGCTCCCGCCGAGGCCGATCACGAAATCGCGGATTCCGTTGTCGAGCAGTGTATTCAGAAGCTCGCCGACACCGAAGGTGGAGGTATGCATCGGGTTGAGTTCCTCCGGCGCCAGAAGTTCGATCCCGGCGGCGGAGGCCATTTCCAGCACCGCGGTACCATCCGGCAACAGGGCGTAACATGCTTCGACCGGCCGTCCGACCGGATCCGATACGGTGGTGCTTTCCAGCTTTCCGCCGGCGGCCTGTGCGGCCGCCTCAACCGTACCCTCTCCGCCGTCGGCCAGCGGAATGCGCAGCACATCCGCCTCGGGGCAGCACTGCCGGATACCGGTTTCGAGTGCGCCCACCACCTCGGCGGCGCGCAGACAACTTTTATAGGAGTCGGGGGCAATCACAAATTTCATCGGCCGATTCAATCCTTTTCCGGGGTTCGTGGCATATAGACCTGATTTGACGGTATATCATCGAGCATCCGCGACGTGATCCCGACACCGAACCACTGCCGGAATGCCTCCCGCAGCTGCTGTCTTTTCCGGCTGTCGCTTCCTTCCCATCCGCCGGTGGGGTCGTTCGTCGTCGCCCGGCTGCCGACCAGATCCGCGGCGTCAAGCGCATTCCCCCCCTCCGTGGCGAAATCGCTGTCGAACCGGTCCAGGTCGAGTTTCCGGGGGCTGAGCCAGTAATAGGGATACTCCCGATTGAGCGCGGAATCCGAGTCGGACTGGAAATTGCCCGGAACGGCATCGATGGAATTTCCGGTCGCTGCGAACAAACGATCGCCCGCAAGAAAGGGGATTTCCGCCCTCCGGTTCGCTGTGACCGAATAGCGGCCGTAGCGCCAGTTCCCGTACTCATTCAGGGTATTATTCTCCGGTTCCGCGCCGGAGAGCCTGGCATTGACTTCGGCCTGGCGTTTGGATTCGAGCAGCAGCCGGTTGTTGGTCAGAGTGAGCCCGCAGACGTAAATAATTCCGAGGATCAGGGCGACCAGTCCCACCAGCATGATCGCCAGCTCGAAAATCGCCTGTCCGGATTCTCCCTTCCGTCTGTGCTGGAACTGAAGATGTTTCATGTTGCTCACAATCTCGGTGGTCCCGGTTTCCGGTTGTAGGTTCCCCCGCTGCAGTTTGCGCAGTAACCGCCGTCGCCGTGCTCGTGGCTGTGTGAAGTGGAGTATTGACGGGTGGGGTCGGATTCATCGTTGGTGACGATGTGTCCGGTCGAGTCGACCACCACGTAACAGCCGGTTCTGGAATTGACGAAGTAGCGGCGCGCGATACCGCCGTTCTGAAAGTCCGTCACCTCCTGGTATCCGTTTTTCCCCGGTGCCGCGGTTTCTTCGGGAGAGAGGTAGCAGTATTGCGGTTCCTGCAGCCAGCCGGGGCCGAGTTTCTGCGTCGGGGTGTAGACGATCTCTTCACGTTCCCGGAAGTAGTTTTTGAGGTCGTCACGCCAGCGGTCGTCAAAGGCCTCCGCATCGAAATCCGGATTGTAACCGTAACAGCGGAAGTTTCTGCCGTCTGTCAGGGTGCGCAACATCTCAAGATACCAGGAGAGATCGTCCGGGATCGGGTTACGCAGTTCGAAGAGTGAATCCTCCTTGTCCAGCCAGCGAATGAAACGATCGAGTTCCGACTCTCCGGTGCGCAGGACATTGAAGTTGTAGGGAATCGGCATGTAGGTCGGCATCAGCGCCGTATGTTCAAATACCGGCAGTACGAGCGGAATGGCGATCGGCGGCTGGTTGTTCTCCAGTTCCCCGAGCGCCCTGGCGATCGCGCCGGGACGGTAATCGGTCAGGCTCGGCGCACTGCTGCCGGGATCTTCCCGGCGGGTGCCGATGGTGCTTGTATGAAGTTCCGTGGTGCGGAAGCGTTTTTCCACATCAAGCGTATTTCCCCGGTTCACGGTATAACGCGACATGGCGTCGACGTTCACATAGCCTTCGGCATAGGCGGCCGGACCTTCATAGATGTATTGCGGTTTGACGTTCCGGCGCAGCACGCCTCCCTGAAACCAGAAATCGTAATGATTTACGGTGTAGTCCTCATCGTAGCGTTGCCGGTAGTAGTCGGGATACCAGTAGTCATCATAGAAACACCAGTCAAGATTCCCCGGCAGTGTCGCCACCGTGTAGGGTTTGTGGGGGCCGAGCAGGGATTGCAGGTCGATTCCGTTGAGCCAGTCGCTTTCCGCGCTGAAGTCGATGCCGAGGGTGAAGATTTCACTCTCTCTGGGAAATTCCGTTGCCGTATAGTCGATATCCCACCAGCGGCCGGTGAAATCGGAGTCTCGCCAGTTCTTGATGAAACGATAGGTTTTGTCATGCCAGCTGGTCTGCTCCGGCGGTGTTCCTGCTTCGATTTCCTGCTTATGGCGTTGGATCGCCTGGTAAAGTTCGAGGTCAAGCAACTCCGACGGCCGTACCTCCGGAGTATTGGTGAGTCTGGCATTCGGGTAGACCGCGATTCCATGGTCGATGATTGTCTGAACCATATTGAGGTAGGGCAGCCGCCAGCGATAGCCGTTGACCAGCGGTTCGCCGTCGGAGTCGAGAGGACAGTTTTCGATATAACGGTCATCGTTACGCAACAGCCCGACATAGGTGCCGAGCGTCAGCTGACCGGTCAGACCGTTCGCCTTGGCGGCCTGCTGGGCGGCGGCGAATCCGATCAGAGGGCCGATGAAACTGACCCGGGTCTGCATCTCGGTCAGGAGCCGGATTCTGGGCTCGAGCAGTTCGTCGCGCAGTTCCGGCTCCGCACCGGTCGGGGGGGCCGGAGTCCGCCACAGGGCATCGTTGCCGGCAAGCAGGGTTTCACATGCCTTGATCAGATTGATTTCACCGATCAGGTTCAGAGATTCCCGCTGCCACTCTGCCCCGGCAAGTGCGGCGGCCTGCTGGGCGGTCTCCACCTTGAACTTGGCGCGGATCACATTGTGCACATCGAAGAGAAACAGGAGTGCCAGCAGCAGAATCAGCATCATCACAATGCCGACCACCAGCACCTGACCGTGTTCCGCCGTGTTCCGCCGTACTTTCATGCCGCATCCCACGCCTTTCAGTCGACCAGATAGAGAGCAGAATGATTGTAGGTTTCGACCCTCCCTTTCGGATCGGGCGGGTCGGCGATGCCGAGTGGAACGGCAAGATTCGGATGCAGCAGCGGCGCATTCCGCAACTCTACGATACCGGTGGCGGTGTCACCCACCGTCGGACCGTAGAGCAGCAGTTCCGGCGCACCGGGAGTGGTGCCGAACCAGTACTGATAACGCAGCCCGCTGGCGTCTCCGGAGGTCATGTATTGTTCGGCGAGGACTTTTTCCTGGTCGATGGTGATCGAGCCGGGCGTACCGCCGGTGCGGGAACCGGAAATCCCGATCGCCGCGACCCGGGCTCCACGCAACGCGATTGCCGGCTGATACCCGAGAGCCATTCCCTTGGCGGCGTAAAAGGCGGAATATTCGCAGAACAACTCATTGATGCACCACTGGTAGATCTGCAACAGTGCGAAAAAGAGGAAAAAGAGGATGCACAGCGCGATCATCGCTTCGACCATCGAAGCTCCGCATTGTTTCCGGAACCGTTCTTGCGAACGCAGTCGGCGCTTCATCCTCTCTCCTCTCCCGGCGGGGCGCGCCGGATCAGTGTTCCCAGGTGTTTTCCCCCGTTTCGGCGTGACGGCGCAGCACATCGCGCTTGATCTTGCCAGAGAAGGTCTTGGGCATCTGTTTGATAAATTCGATCTCGCGCGGATATTTGTAGGGTGCTGTTTCCCGCTTCACGAAGTTCTGCAGTTCGCGCACCAGCGACTCGGTCGCTTCGAACTCCGGTTTGAGTACCACATAGGCCTTGACCCGTGCGCCGCGCAGCGGATCCGGTGCGCCGACCACGGCGACTTCGAAGACCGCCGGATGGTGGCTCATCACCTCTTCCACCTCGGAGGGACCGATCCGGTAGCCGGAACTCTTGATGATGTCGTCGGTACGGCCGATGAACCAGTAATAACCATCTTCATCCATGTAGGCGCGGTCGCCCGTGTAATAGAATCCATTGATGAAGCAGGCGCGGTTCTCCGGCTCGTTGTAGAGATACTTTTCGAACAGGCCGATCGGCGCACCATCGGAAATGTCGACCGCGATACGGCCGTCTTCCCCCTGTCTGACCGGTTTCCCCTCCTCGTCATGGAGTTCGACCTTCCAGCCCGGCGACGGTTTCCCCATCGAACCGGGTTTGATCTTGGTACCGCGGAAATTCCCGATCATGCAGACCGTTTCGGTCTGCCCGTAGGCTTCGCGGATGGTCAGGCCGGTGCTCTCCTTCCAGATCCGGATCGTTTCCGTCTGCATCGGTTCGCCTGCCGTGGTGCAGTGTTTGAGTTCCGTGAAGTCATAACGGGTCAGGTCGTTCAGGGTCAGCATCCGGTAGACGGTCGGCGGAGCGCAGAAACTGGTGACCTCATATTTTTCAATGATCGGCAGCAGTTCATCGGCGTGGAATTTGCCGCGGATGTCGTAGATCAGCACACACGCTCCGACGATCCATTGGCCGAAGTAGTTTCCCCACAGATTCTTGCCCCAGCCGGTATCCGAGATGGTCATGTGCAGGTCATTGGCCGTGAGCCCATGCCACAACTCCGCGGTGATCCGGTGTCCGAGCGGGTAGCTGAATCTGTGCTGCACCATCTTGGGATATTTGCTGGTGCCGCTGGTGAACATCAGCAGCATCGGCGAATCGGAGGGCGTTTCGATTTTGATCGCGCTCTTGACCGAATGACGTGACAAGGTGGAGTTGGGCCCGCTGATTTCGGCGCGGTAACTGATCCAGTTCGGGCGTTCCCCGTCGACCAGCAACCGGGTACCGAGCGTCGGGCATTCGTCGTAGATCTCGTCGAACTTGTGGGCGTTCTCGGCATCGGTGATCACCATTTTGAATTTGCCGTAGCGGATGCGGTGCTGGATGTCCGCCGGTGTCAGCAGCGTCGGTGAGGGGCACTGCACCGCTCCGAGCTTGATCATCGCCAGGGAAAAGATCCACCATTCCGGCAGACGCGGCAGCATCAGAAACACCCGGTCTCCACTGGTGATGCCATGCTTCAGCAGCAGGTTCGCCGCCTGGTTCGAGAGTTTGCTGAGGTCATAGAACGTGTAGCGTTTCTCCTCTCCGCGCTGATTGACCCAGATCATGGCAAGCTTGTTGCGATCCTGCTCTGCCCAGCGGTCGATCACGTCGTAACCGAAATTGAAATATTCCGGGGCGGTCACGGGGAAGCTGTCGCCGATTTCAACCGGCGCTTCCGTCTTTTCCTGAAGATGTTTCATTTTTCACAGCAATTTACGGTTGTTTTCTCCGGTGCGGACCGGAACATGTTTCCTGTCTTTCCTCCGAATACTATACACTGCGGCGGTGGAAAACGCAATCCGGAATAGTTGACTTATCAATTATTTTTTTCAAAATAGGGGCAGGAAGGAAACGAAATCCGTTTCCGCAGGGTGCTTTTGTTCTGCAATGAGATTGAAATCACCCGTTCCGCGTGGTATTTTATCAGGATTATGGATGGTAATGTCTCTGGTCGGAAAAACGGAGGAAGATTCATGGAAAAGATTCGTGTGATGATCGTCGGTTACGGCAATGTGGGTCGCGGGGTTTTCGCCGCGCTTGGAAACAATCCGGATATGGAGTTGACCGGGATCGTCAGCCGGTCTGTTGAGCGTGTGAAGAAGGAATTGCCCGGGACCCCCGTGCTTCCCGTGGAGGATGCTGCGGCGTGGAAGGCCGCGTTCCGGCCTGATGTTGCAATTCTCTGCGGCGGCTCCAAGGATGACCTGCCCAAGCAGGGGCCGCAGCTGATCCGGGAGGTCAATACGGTTGACAGCTTTGACAATCACAGCCGCATACCGGAATACTGGGCGTCGATGGAGGCGGCGGCGAAGGCGGCCGGTCACGTTTCGGTGATTTCGACCGGCTGGGATCCGGGGATTTTCTCGCTCGAGCGGGTTCTCGCCGGGGCATTCATTCCCGGCGCCCGTCCCTACGGGTTCTACGGGCTCGGTCCGAAGGGCGGGCTGAGCATGGGCCACTCCGATGCGCTGCGGACGATTCCGGGGGTTCGGGATGCGCGGCAGTTCACACATGCGATCCCCGAGGCGGTGGATCGGGTCCGGCGTGGAGAGAACCCCGAGTTCCAGCCCGGCGACATGCACACCCGGGAGTGCTTTGTGGTGCTCGAGGAAGGGGCCGACAAGGAGGCCGTCACCCGCACGATTCTCGAGATGCCCGGCTATTTCGCTCCCTACAAGACCACCGTCAACTTCGTCTCGCAGCAGGAACTTGACGAAAAATACAAGGGATTCCCGCATGACGGGCTGGTGGTTGCCGCCGGTGTGACCGGCAAAGGACATTCGGCCGTGGCGGAATACCGCTGTCAGTGGGAGAGCAATCCCGAGGCTACCGCCAATGTACTGGTTGCTCACGCCCGCGCAGCGGCGCGGCTGGCCCGAGAGGGACGCTCGGGAGCGTTTACGATTCTCGACATTCCTGCAACTTATTTTACAACGTTGTCGCGTGAAGAGCTGCTGAAGCACTGGATGTAAGCAGCGCGGAATCCGGTCCAGCCGGGAAGGAGCCGGAACCATGGAGTGGGTGAAACGCATGTGCCGGAGTCGGTCGGCGCCGCTGATTGCGGGAGTGGCGGCGGTGCTGCCGTTTCTGCCGGCGCTCCGGTTCGGGTTCCTGCTGGAGTGGGATGACGGCGGATTTGTCGCGTTGAATCCCGGAATCGGCTGGACGGCTGAGAACCTGTGGCGCAATCTCACAAGTAATCTTCAGTCGGTTTACACGCCTCTGACAACATTGCTCCTGATGGTGGAGCATGTGTTATGGGGCGAATGGGCAGCCGGATACCATCTGGTCAACCTGCTGCTCTACGGCGGCTGTGCGGGATTTTTCTTTGCGATTCTGCGTCGATTCCGGGTGCGGGAAGTTCCTGCACTGCTGTTGACGTTGCTCTGGGCGTGGAATCCCGCGAAGTGTGAGACGGTTGCCTGGATCGCGGAGTGCAAGGGGGTGGCGAGTGCATTGTTCGCATTCGCCGCTTTTTACTGTTTCATGGGAGCGTGCGAGAGGGGGCGGAGCGGGCCGGCGGCTCCGCTGTTGACGTTTCTGGCGCTCCTTTTCAAGCCGTGGGTATTGCCGCTCTGCGGGGTGATGGTGCTCTACGCCTGGTGCCGGAACGTCCGCGATCCGCGCCGTGCAGTGCGGGTGGTCTGGCCGTCATTTGCGGCCGGAGTGCTGGGGGCGGTGGTGGTCAGTTCGATGACATTCGGCGAACTTGCCCGGAGTGCCACCCCTGCCGTCGGAGAGTATATCGGTAATCTCTGGCGTTATTTCGGGGCTGCGCTGTATCCGGTTGTCCTGAATCCGATCCACCCGGCGTTTTGCTGGAGTACGGTTCTTCCGGAACTGATTCCCGGGGTGATTCTCGCCGGGTGTCTCTGGGGATTCTGCCGGAACAGTCGGATTCCGACTCGGATTCCGGTCTGTTTTGCGCTGGCCTGGCTCGGCATGGCGCTGCCGGTTCTCTCGAGCGGCAGTTTTACCAATGCGGATTATGCGGATCGTTACAATTTTCTGTTGTCGGCGGTGGTCTGGTGCGGCATCGGTGTGGCGGGGCGGCGGATTTTCCGTCGCCGTCGGCGCGGCTGTCTGACTGCTGCGGCCGTACTGGCTGCCTTTTATCTGCTCAGTTGTGGTTTCTATCTTGAAACCTTCTCTGATACCCGGATCCTGTTTGCACGTGCCGCCGCGGTGGAGAATCCGCCGCCGAAGGCGATGGAGGGACTCGGTGTGGTTGCGGTGAACCGTGAGGATCCGGCGCTGCTTGAGACGGCCGGGATGTTGTTTCTGGAACATGCCGCGGGCGCAGGGGAACGGAGGGAGGAACTCTTCCTCAACACCGGTGCGCTTTTTGTCCGCCTGGCCGCGGTGATGGAACGTCGGCCGGGCAGTGGGCGTGAGATGGCCGCCTTCCTGTCGGAACGAGAGGAAAAACGTTTCTATTCCGCCGACCATTTTCTGCCGGAGGCCTGTTCCCGTGCCGCCGGTCTGCTGCTGATGGAGGGGGATCGGGAGACCGCGCTGAAATTACTTGACGAACAGTGTTCGATCCCGGATACCAACCGTTACCGGCACCATTTCGCCGCCGGGCTCGCTGCCTTCCTGCGTGGAGAGCGCCGGACGGCGCGGGCGGAATGGCTTGAAGCGCTCAAGGCCCGCCCCGGTGATGAAAGGCTTCTGAAGAATCTTGAAACTCTGGAGGGTGGAAATGGATCTCTGTGAGAGTTCCGGTTTTCGACTGAAAGAGATGGATCGCCATTTCTGGGAGCTGGCGCGGGCGGATTTTCTGCAGCACCTGTTGAGGGCATGGCTGGGAAAAAAGGAGGGGGTGCTTCTCGATGTCGGCTGCGGCGATGGTTTTCTGCTGGAGAGGTTCGCCATTCAGTTGTGGCAGGGACGGTTTCATGCGGTAGATCCGGCCTTCCATGCCGATCGGATGGCTGAACTGGAAGCGCGCTTCCCCGGCAGGGTTACGGCGACAAGGGAACTGCCCGTCGGAGAACTCTCTCAGGTCTCTGTTGTGATGCTCTTTGATGTTCTCGAGCATGTCGAGGATGATTGTGCTCTTCTCAGGCGTCTGGCTGCTGGGGTGTCTCCGGGGACGTTGTTTTTGATCACGGTTCCCTCCGGACGACGGCTTTTCGGACCCCTTGACCGGAGACTTCGCCATTTCCGGCGTTACGATCGCAGGGAACTGAATATTCTGGTGGAGAAAGCAGGTCTGGAGTTGCTTGAGTGCCGGAGTTTCTTCTGTTCGCTCTATTTCGTACGCTGTCTGGAATTGCTGTTGAACCGGCCTGATGACGGTCGGGGGGTGGGGGGCGGCGCGATTTCGCCGCGTTTTCTGAATGTGTTCCTTCGCCGGATTCTGGCTGCGGAGGCGGTTGTGGAAAGAAAGGTGACCGGCGCTTTACCATTGCCGGGATTGTCACTGGAGGTTGTATGCCGGAGTGTGTGATCGTCATTCCCTGCCACAATGAGGCGGCACGACTCGATGTCGATGCGGTGCGTAATTTCCTTTGCACGGTTCCCGGTACGGGGATTGTGACGGTTGATGACGGCAGTTCCGATGGGACCCGGATCCTGCTCGAGGAAATTGCCGCGGCCTTTCCGGAGCGTTGCGCCGTGGTTGTGCTGCCGGAGAACCGGGGCAAGGCGGAAGCCGTCCGCGCCGGTGTGCTCCGGGCACTCGAATGGAAGCCGGAACTGGTCGGTTACTGGGATGCCGACCTGGCGACGCCGTTTGAGACGGTGGAACTCATGAGATCCGAGTTTCTCCGGAATCCGCAACTGGAATTGGTTACGGGGTGCCGGTTGCGGCGGCTGGGGGGTGAAGTCCGGCGGTCGTTGATGCGACACCTGATCGGGCGTTGTTTTGCGACAGCGGCTTCGTTGCTGCTCCGGTTGCCGGTTTATGATACCCAGTGCGGTGCGAAGCTCTTCCGGGGAGATACGGCGGAACTCCTCTTTGCGGAGCCTTTTCTGACGCGCTGGCTTTTCGATGTCGAACTTTTCTTCCGCTTTGAAGCCAGCCGGGGGCGTGTCGCGGCGCTGCGGCGGATTCTCGAATTTCCGTTGCCGGTCTGGCGTGACGTCGGCGGATCGCAGTTGACCCTGCGGAGTGCGCCCCGGATTCTCGCTGAATTTCTGCGTCTCGTCCGCAGTTTCCGCAGGATCCGTCGGAGAATGATCTGCGGGAGATCTTCGGAAACGATCAGGAAGAGGGCGGAACGATGAAGCTGCAGAAAACCTCTCTTGCCGAACAGTGTTATCTCGAACTGACGCGCCGAATTGTCACAGGGGAGCTCTCCGGCGGTACCCGTTTGACCGAGGAAGGGGTGTCGCGCGAAGTCGGCATCAGCCGCACTCCCGTCCGGGAAGCGTTGCGAAGGCTCGCCGCCGAGGGGCTGGTTGAAATGTTGCCTCCCCGGGGATTCCGTGTCGCCGGTTTTGATCGCATCGCGCTGCGGGAACTCTTTGAATGTCGTGCGATGATTGAGGCAGCCGCACTGGAACGCGCCCTGCCGCGGTTGCCGGAAGAGCCGCTTGCCGCCTTGCGGAATCGGCTGGCGGAAGCGGATTCCGGGGAACTGGAGCGGGTCTCCCTCGAGGTTGACGAAGCGATGCATGAGTTGATTGCGCAGTACTGCGACAACCGTTTTCTCGCTGAGATCGCCCGCGGACTTGTTCGGCGTTCGGCACCCTTCCGGGCGTTGCGGAACCATGGCGACGCGAAGATACCGCTGCAGGAGCGCCTGGCACTTCTCGATGCCCTGCTCAAACGCGATTCCGGAAAGGCGGCCTCCCTGCTGACCGCGCATATCCGGAACGGCGGCGCCGTCGGTCAGTAGTGGAAGACGTAACTCAGTAGAATGATCAGAAGTACGATCAGAAGCAGTGTGCCGCAGCCGATCCCGCTCCGAGCCTTCGACGGGGAACCCGCCGGCCAGCGGGTTCCGCATTTTGCACAGACAAGTTCCACATCATCGGCTCCGAGCAGACCCAGCAGCAGCCCCCACCAGCCGAAGAGCAGCAGTCCGAGGCAGCCGCATCCGGGGCTGTAGGTGCGTCTTACGGCGGTGATCTGGGTGGAACCGCAGTTCGGGCAGTGGACGATTTCTTCGCGGGCGCGTGCCGCGCGCCCGGTGCCGCAGGTGGGGCAGTAAAGTTCCGTCGGGCCGATTTCATTGCCGCATTTTGCACATCTCATGGCTTCCTCCGATCTCTTTGCGTTTTCTGAAAAAAAATAGCATGATTACAGAGGCTGTGCAAGCGTTTCCGAAGCTTTTTCGCTGTTTCAGGCCCGGAACCGGCCCGGCGTCACGCCGTAATGTTTCCGGAACTGCCGGATGAAGTAGTTGCTGTCGGAGAATCCCGAACGGTATGCGGTTTCGGCGATCGACAGCCGCCCCGTATTCAACAGTCTGCAGGCATGTTCCAGCCGGAGTTTCAGTTGCCGGGCGATCGGCGTGTCGCCGTACCTTTTCCGGAAGACCCGGATGAGCTGGCTCGGCGAGAGAAAGGCGATTCCTGCGAGTTGATCAAGTGTGACCGGTTCGAGATAGTGTGTCTCGAGAAAGGCCGCTGCCGCTTCGACTCCGCCGGAGGGCACGGCATGGTCGGGATCCCGTTCCGCCGCTCTCGCGAGCAGAACCAGCAGCAGCGTGAAGAGCGAGCGCAGCTTCGCCTGATGCTGGCTGCCGGGAGCGTTAAATTCCGCAAGCATCTCCTCGAGCAGTTTACGGGCGTCATACTGCTCCAGCGCGTTGAGAATGAGGGAACGGCTGCCGGGAGCTTCTCCGGAGAAGATCTTCTCGTTTCCCCGCAGAAACGTCATGCTGACTCCAAAGGACTCGAGCATATCCGGAGCGCAGGAGACATTGAAGAGCGTCAGGGAATCGGCCTGTTCAAAACTGTGGGTGTCCCCCGGCCGCAACAGAAACACGCTTCCCGATCGTGCCCGCGTCGGAATCCCGTCGAATACGTGGATTGCGGTTCCCGCGACGACGAACGTCAGTTCAATGCAGGTATGACCGTGCTCGAATACGTCTTGATTGCCGAGTTCAAACCTCGTCACATCAAAGAGCACATCGTCGACCCGCGACGGCGGTGACAGAACTTCGATCTTTTTTCGTCCCATGGTGCTCCGGGATTGTGGAAAAAAAGCCGGTTATGCGTATATTGTACGATTGATTGCGCAAAAAATCAAGGTTTTCAGTTATTTTTTCACTATAATTTCTGATGGAAACGGAATTGCAGCAGAGAAGGTGCTTTACTGATGAATGATGATGTGTTGATGAAAGCGGCATGGGCGTGGCATCCCGAGTACCGGTCGGGGGAAGCGGAGTATCTACTGTTCCGGCGTACCTTTGAATGCAGGACGCAGACACACTTCGAGCTGGCGGTCAGTGCGGATGCGCGTTACAACCTGTTTCTGGATGGAAAACGGATCAGTCGCGGTCCATGCCGCGGCGATCTTCTGGAGTACCACTTCGAATGTTGCAGCGGGGAGCTCTCCGCCGGAGTCCACGTACTGGCCGCCGAGGTGGTATCCTGGCGACTGGGGTTCCGGGCCGAGGAGGGGGTCTGGAGCGAGGTACATAACGGCGGCGGGTTCTTCGTTGCCGGTTCCGCCGGAGAGAATGATCTTTCAACACCGGGAAGCTGGCGTTGCATGGTGGATGGTTCGCGGCGGAGTCGCCTCTGGAAGGAGGCGTGGAAGTGCCGGGAGGTGATTCCCGCGCCGCCGATGGAGGAGGTCGACTTCAGTGTCGCTCCCGGGCCGTGGCTGCAGAATGATTTCGACGATTCCGGCTGGGCACCGGTCCGGAATGTCGGCGGTTGTGCACTGCGCGGGCGATGTGAGGATGATCCCCCGTCGCGCTGGCAGCTGGCGGAACGTGAGATTCCGCAATTGCGCGAGGTGGCGGCGCCGGTCGCCGCTCTGCCGGATGCGGATGGTTGTGCACTCCGGATCGTCGAGGGGCGGCTCTGCGGCCGGGTTCCGGCAGGTCGGCATACGGTGTTGGCCGATCTCGGCAGAAATCGGACATCGATGTTTCATTTTACCGCATCCGGCGGAAAAGGTACCGTGCGGATCGCGGTTGCCGAAGCGTTGTTCGTCGACGGGCGGCGCGGCAGGCGTGACGTTGTTCCGGGGGGACGGATCAGCGGTGACGGTTATGCGGATTTCCTCCACTTGACCGAATCGGCGTGCCGGTTTGACAGTTTCTGGTATCGGGCGGGCCGCTTTGTCGAGTTTGAGTTTGAGCTCTCGGCGGCGGCTGATATCGAATTCTGGACCGATGAGATCGGCTATCCTTTCGATCGGCACGTGGAATTTGAATGCGAGGGATTTGATGCTCTGAAACCTCTTTTTGATGTGGCGTGGAATACCGCTCTGGGGTGTGCGCATGAACATTACGAGGACTGCCCCTATTTCGAACAGCTTCAATATGCCGGGGATACCCGGATTCAGGCGCTTATCTCCTATGCCGTGAGCGGCGACGGCCGACTCGGCCGACAGGCGATCCGGCAGTTCGATCACTCCCGGCTCCCGGGAGGATTGACACAGTCGCGTTATCCGAGCAATACGCCGCAGGTGATCCCTCTCTTCTCGCTCTACTGGATTCTGATGATCGAGGATTATTTCGACTATTTCGGAGACCTCTCGGTGATCAGGGAGCATCTCAACGGCATGGAACAGGTACTCAACGCGTTTGAACGTCTCCGGGAACCGGAGACCGGTTTGATCGGGTCTGTCCGGGGATGCTGGGGATTCACCGACTGGGTCCGGGAGTGGCCGGCCGGATGCAGCGGCCGCGGATCACACCGACCGGAAACCATACTCAACCTGGTTTGCGCGGATGCCTGTCGTGCCGCGGCCCGCCTCTGCCGCGTCATCGGCGCGCAGGCGCAGGCCAAGGAGTTTCTCGAGCGCCGTACACGGTTGATTGCTGTGGTGAACCGGTATTGTTTTGATCCGGAGAGAGGATGCTACGCCGATGTTCCGGGGCGGAAATGGTTCAGCTGTCACGCCAACATCTGGGCTTTGCTGGCCGGGGCCGCGGATCCGGTCCGGGAAGAGCAGCTTCTTGCGGAAATACTTCACGCATCTGACTTCAGCCGTTGTACTTTGTTTTTCAATTTCTATCTTCTGGAGTTGTTGCGCCGGAAGCGGGAGATCGGAGCATTCGAGGAGTTGCTTGGTGAATGGACCGGATTGCTGGAGTGGGGATTCACGACCTTTCCGGAAATTCCGAATCTTGCGAGCCGGAGCGATTGTCATGCATGGAGCGCCTCGCCTGCTTATGAGATTGTGCGTACCTACTTCGGGGTATCGCCGCTGGAACCCGGATTCGCCCGGGTGCTGGTTGAGCCGCAGCCCGGACGGCTCCGGAGACTCTCGGGCACTGTTCCGGTCGGGCAGGGGAGGATCCTCGGGATTGAGTGGAGCAGTACGGAAGCGGGGATGGAGTTGCAGCTTACTTCTACCGCCCCGCTGGAGGTACGCGTCCAGTTGCCCGGCGAGAAGCCGCGTGATGTGGCGCTCCGTTGCGGCCGGAGTGAGTTGTTCCGTTCATTTTCTCCTGCCGGACCGGGGGGGGCCACCCGGCGGAAATGATTTTGAGTTCATTCAGGATGACATCTGAGTTGTTCTCGGCCGCGTGTACCTTTGGGCCTTTTTGACAGCTTGTCGAGAGACTGGTTTTGATCTCGCTGATTTCGGCCTCGGTTGCCCTGCGGCGCAAAAAAACTCCGGCACACAGCTGAGTCGCCCCGGTTGTCAAGCCGGGAACCGGCAGACACATCACTCGACCTGCTCCGATCTCCTGGCGCTGCGGACGCGGTAGAGCCGTTCGGTGAAGCCGCCCTCTTCGACGAATTCCTGTTCCAGCCGGGCGAGCTGACGCCCGAGCAGAAAGGTCTCCTGATTGATGAGGCAGATCATCACGTTGGCGGCGACCTCGGCTTTTCTGTCGGACTTGTCGGACTTGTCAGACCGGTCCGACACTAAAACAGCCATGAGGTTGCGCAACTGGTCCAGATCGGCGGGGCGGGTCTGCCGCACGGCGAGAGCTTCCGGGCTGTCGGCGAGCCATTCCGGCAAGTTGTGTTGCCGCAGAAAAGTCTGATAATCGAAGAGCAGCTCCTCCTGGCTGGCCTTCGCGACATTGGTGAGCTTGAGTTCGGTTTTTTTGCTGGTGGCGGCGGCCTCGGATCCCTCGACGATGTTCGCGACGCCGGAGCGGGCCGCCTGCACCATCTGGTCATGGGTCCGGTCGTGTCGGTCGATATAGCGGGCGCAGAATGCAACGGTCGCGTCATAGATCAGCACCCCCAGGCGGTAGGTAATCAGCCGCCGGTATCCGCCGTGTTTCGGAATCAACGGCTCTGCCACGATACGCCCCTTTCCGTCGGACCCGTCCGACCCGTCCGACTAATCCGTCCTCTCACGAAACCTGACTCCTTGCCACTTTTTTGACCGGCTGCGGCATCTCCTCCCACAGCTTGTCCCCGAAACGCGCCGCAAACAAAGCCAGACAGCGTACCCGGTCCCGCGGTTCCCGTGGATCAAAAATCTGTAACAACTCCTCCCTCACTTTTCGTATGGCATCAAATATTTCATTTCCTGTCAGGATATTACGCCTTTCTTCGTAAAAATAACCCAAAAGCAGGAATAAATCAAGAAAAATCGTAAAACAACCTGAAATAGAGTTCACGGAGGTAGTTATTGCAAAACTTAGAAGCTTGGGAATCAAAAGCAAATTGACTCTCCGGGAAGTTGGGAAACTGGCGGGCGTTCGGGTGACTCTGGTGGATCATTACTGTATACGCGGCATTCAAATCAAACGGAACGCCGGACGTCGACGCTCTCCGCCGTTAAAGCGATCCAGTTCGTTCCCCAAAAAGTTGCCACCCTTCGGGTTCCCATCCCCGCTCTCCGGGGTTCCGTTCGGCTGCGCCGTACTCGGCACTCCGAGTATGGTGTTTTTCATGTGTAAGTCTTTTCGTTAGAAAATGTCCGACAAGTCAGACCCGCCCGACCTGATTTTTAATCTTTTGCCCGATCGCGCAGATCGACGGGAAAGCGGATTTTCATACCCCCCTCCTGCAAAAAAAAGACACGAAAAAACACGCGGGGTATTTCACCAGCGTGTACACAACAGGGCTTCGACGAGCCCGGTTTTTATTCAGGGATTACTTGTGCGGATTCTTGTAGAGTTCCGGATGCTTCGCCAGC
>CALXOA010000086.1 GCA_944389895.1 uncultured Victivallis sp.
GGCGAAACCCGTTTCCTCCGGCAGCACCGTTGCTCTGCTGGATGTCGGCAACAAGGCCGATATCGCAAGCACTGCGGCGATTCTCGACGGCTACGGGATCAAGTACGATGTGGTCAATTCCAATTCAATTCCGAAGGAATATCGCGTTGCGGTAATCCCGGCGGCGCTGGAAAATCGCGCACAGATCAGAATCAATCGTGAAGCTGCGTTCAAGTGGATCGAAGATGGCGGAACGCTGATCATCCTGGAGCAGGGAACCGGTTCCGGCAGCCTTTTCGGAGACACCGCTCTGGTTGCCGCACCCAATACGCTGGTCGACCTTGTCCATCCGGCTCATCCGGTATTCAAGGGATTGACTCCGAGGAATTTCGACACCTGGGTCAATCCGGAAGACCATGGTTATGCGATCAACGTCACTCTGAGTCCCTTCATCAACAATGCGCTGGCGACCCGCGGCTCCATGACCGGTTCGGTCGGCGTAGACAATGCGATTGTCGAGGCGACTTTCGGCAAGGGCCGGATCTTCTGGAGCCAGGTGAATGCCGTCAAACTCAACAAAGTTGACAGTGTCGCAACGACCTATCTGCGGAACCTCTTCGACTATATTCTGAACGGGAAGATGTATGACAAGGTTCTACCGCTTGATCCAAGTCGCAGCCGCGGTTCGGAGATTGATCCGGCCCGGCTTGAGGTGATCGATCTCGCACCTTACGTGAACCGCAGTTTCTCCGACGAAAAGGATAACGACGGCAAAGGCGGCTGGACCGACCAGGGGAACAACGATTTCCGCAACATGCCGCTCGGAAAGCAGGTCGCTGCCGGGGTGACGTTCGAGATCATCGATCCGGCGAAGAACGATGGAAAGAGCTGTATCGTGCTGCGCGGCAGCGAGCGGCCGAATTTCCCCTCGGAGGTTACGGGAATCAAGGTCGGGAAGAAGTTCAGTCGTCTTTTCTTCCTGCACACTGCGGCGTGGTCGAGCGGTGATGTCGGAGTTTACCGGATCAACTACGCCGACGGCAGCAGCGTCGACTACCCGCTCAAGCACGGTATCAACATCGGCGACTGGTGGAACACGACCTATCTGACTC
Source organism: uncultured Victivallis sp. (assembly GCA_944389895.1). Classification (GTDB taxonomy): domain Bacteria; phylum Verrucomicrobiota; class Lentisphaeria; order Victivallales; family Victivallaceae; genus Victivallis. The sequence goes on from CALXOA010000086.1 coordinate 1,092, forward strand.
AGGCGGCTCCCGGCATCATGCGTGAGAATCCCACAAAGCCGCAGGTCGGCACCTATGTCGCAAGCTGGGAGAATCCGCATCCGGATAAGGAGATCAAGTCGATCGATTTCCTCGCGTCGAGCTCGCCGCTGGTCAAGACGATCGATTTCCTGCCGAGTAAGAATGCGGTTCCGGTGCTGGTCGCGATCACAGGCGAGAAGGCGCATCCGGCGCCGATCGCGATCGATGACGCGCGTCGAGCCCCGGCCGGCAGCGGCCTGAATCCGAAGAGCAAGGCAAAGATCGCCAAAATGGAAACCGTCCTGCCGGACGGCACCGATGGTCCGGCATGGCGGATCGACATGCCCGGTTCGGAAGGGGGCGCTCCTTATGTTCTCTTCTGGTTCGACGTGAAGGGCAAAAAGCTCGCCGACTACAACTATCTGACGCTCTGGGTCAAGCCGGAGTCGGCGGGCGCGGTCGATCTGCGGTTGCCGGAGACCGACTGGAAGGGGGCGCTCGACAAGAGCGTTGAACTCTCCGGGAACGGGTGGCAGCGCATCCGGGTGGATCTCAATCTGGCCGGCAAGAAGAAATTTCTTGCGGACGGCAAGGAGTTGCGCGGAGAACTTTTCCTCTTCAACGGGCAGAACAAGGGGTTCCTCTATCCGCGTAAACCGGTGAAGTTCCTGATGACGGGAGCGATGCTCGAATAGCATCAATCCGTTCCTCGCGCCGCAGCCGCTCCCGGAGCTGCGGCGCGTTTCCGTTTTTCCGGAGATGGGCAGTCGTTGTCTGAAGAAGGGAGGGGTGATGAAACTTTTCTCCACTGCAGTCGAACCGGACTATCGCCGTGTTGTCGCTGCGGCACGGAATCGGCGTCCTGAGATTCTGCCGCTTTACGAACACAATGTCTGTACAGGTGTGATCTCCGCGCTGACCGGGACCGACCTTGAAGCGGTTATGCGACGTGACCGGCTGGAGTTTTTCCGGCATTACTGCGGTTTCTTCCGTCAGGTCGGTTACGATGTGGTCACCTTTGAACAGTGTATCACATCGATTCTGCCCGACAATGGGGCTTTGTACGGTGGCCGCCCCGGACCGATCCAGGATCCGGAGACGCTTGCCGCCTACCCGTGGGAGACGCTCGCCGACCGTTACTGGGACAGGGCTGCTCCGCAGTTCGAGGCGCTCGGGCGTGCGATGCCCCCGGGGATGAAGGCGATCGGCGGTGTCGGGAATGGTGTGTTCGAGATCAGTGAGGATCTTACCGGGCTCGAATACCTGCCGTTCCTGCAGCTGGATCATCCGGAAGCCTATGAGGAACTCTATCGCCGGATCGGAGATCTTACCGTGACGTTGTGGGAGCGGTTCCTGAAGGAGTTCGGTGAGATCTACTGTGTCTGCAGGTTCGGCGATGATCTCGGCTTCCGCAGTTCGCTTCTGACCATGCCCGCAACCATCAGGGAACAGGTGATCCCGCAATACCGGCGGGTGATCGATCTGGTTCACCGTCACGGGAAACCGTTTCTGCTGCACAGTTGCGGCTGTATTTTCGAGGTGATGGAGGATCTGATCGCCGCAGGAATCGACGCGAAGCACTCCAATGAGGATGCGATTGCGCCTTTTGCCGAGTGGATCGATCGGTATTCCGGCAGGATCGGTCTTTTCGGCGGTATCGACATGGATCGGATCGTCTCGGATACTCCGGAGAACATCCGGCGCTTCATTCGTTCGAACGTACCGTCCTGGCGCGCCACGGCATCCGGTTTTGCGGTCGGAACCGGAAATTCAATTCCGGACTATGTGCCGCCCGAGAATTATCTGGCGATGCTTGAGGCGGTGGAAGAGATCCGCTCCGCCCGGGATTCCGGTTGCTCTGCGCCAGGCGCGTAACGCTTTCCGAGAGAGCTCAGGCCGGACTCCCCGAGGCGATTTCTGCTGCGAAATCGCTCAGCGAGTTGTCACGGGCCCCCATGACGACGATCACGTCGCCGGGGGCGGTCTGCAACTGCAGGTAGTCGTCGAGGGGCGCGCGTTCGGGAAAAAACAGGAAGCGTTCCGGATGGCTGCTTCGCTCCTGCCAGTCGCGCGTGACCTCCTCTGAAGTCGGTTTGAAGCTCGAGGTGCCGCCTGCGTAGTAGGGGGGCAGCAGGATGAAGCGGTCCTGTTTTCTCAGCTCTTTGTCAAGATAGAGGAACAACTGATCCCGCATGAAGCCGAACGGTTTGTAGCCGTGCGGCTGGAATACGGCGTAGAGATTTCCGGTGGCGATTTCACGCATCGCCCGCAGGCATGACAGAATTTTTTCCGGATTGTGAGCGTAGTCGTCGTAGACTGCCGCTCCCGACATGGCAAGGCCGGCGTAGTCGTTGCGGCGCCAGACGCCGTCGAAACGTTCGAGCGCGTCAAGGACTTCTTCGCGGTTGAATCCGATCATTTCCAGAAGCGCATCGATGCAGAGGGCGTTCAATGCCATATGAAAACCGGGCTGCGGCAGGATGATCTGGCGATTCCCGGTAAATTCGGCCAGCGGTGTGCGGCTTTCGATCCGGCACTCCTCGCTGCGGAGTCCGTAGATCGACAGCAGGTTGTTGGCTCCGACAAGATCGGATTCCGGCCGGTCGCCGGTGGCGGCGATCGGAGTGCGGCGGCCGCGGGAATAGATCGCTTCCGCCCGTGTGACGATCCGGTAGTCGGTCACTGCGTACCTGGAGTCGCGCCGCGGTTTCGCATCCACCACCCGGATTTCGAGATCGGGCCGGAGTTGCGACCGGACCGCTTCGTAGACATCGCGCCCGAGTACGGCTCCCCGCTTGACCCGTTCCAGAAAGCGGGCGAACACCCGTGCGAGCTCCTCCTTGTCGTAATGGTCGGTTCCAAGATTGAGTACGATCGCATAATCGGGGCAATAACGGACGAGACTCTTGTCGCTTTCGTCGGCTTCGTAGACGAAGCAGCGGCGGCTGCCCGGACGGTAGTTCCCCGCGAATTTTCCCTGCCTGAACCGTTTGATCAACGCTCCGTCGAGGCAGGACGGATCCGCCCCGAGATTGGTCAGGGTTTCCGCAAGATAGGCGGTCACGGTGCTCTTGCCGCAACTGCCGGTGACCGCTACGGTACAATCGAATCCGGCCATGTCGATCATCGAGGTGAGAAGCTCCGAACGATGAAGACGGGGAATACCTTCTCCCACGGCAAAATCAGGGTTGTCTTCCTCGATCGCCGTCGAATAAACGAGAAAATCCGGACGGCCGTCGGCGATGTAGGAGCCGTCCTGCGGATAGATTCTGATTCCCTGCAGTTCGAGCGCGTCGATGATCCGCCGGTTTTCGGGGAGAGCGGCTCCGCGGTCGCTGCCGGTGACGGTGCAGCCGAGATCGGCGCACATGGCGGCGAGGCCGCTCATGCCGATTCCGCCGATGCCGATGAAGTGGTAGTGTGTCATGCAATCCTCTGGTTCGGCGCCGGCGGAACACGGCGCGTATTGATCAGGCGAATGAAATGGAGAGTGCGATCGTCAGTAGCGGTATCCCGACCTTCAACCCATATTTGATCAATGCTCCGGAAAAACTGCCGAGGTTCAGCGCGTAGCCGAGCGGTGCGTCTTCACGGTGGATCCAGAGGCGTGGATCAGCTGGTTTCAGGTAACGGTGGGATCTGCTACTTCGTGGGTTCGCGGGTTCTCTCTCCATGGTCAAACTATCCTTGTTTCTTGAGGTTTTACGAATTGCGTTCCTTATAATATAGCACGTCAATCGTGTTTTGTCGACTTTTCCGGATGATCCGGAGGAATGTTCAGGTGGCGCAGAACCCGGGCCGCCGTCGCCTGGAAAGTCGGCGCCGCGACGGTCGATGCGTAATAAGCGCCCCGGGGTTCATCCAGGGTCACCAGCATGACCAGTGCCGGTCTGCGTGCGGGAACGAACCCCACGAAGCTGGAGAAATATTTTCCAGAAGCATAACCGTGCCCCGGAATATATTTTCGGCTGGTTCCGGTCTTTCCGGCGACCTCGTAACCGGGGATCGCGGCCCGCACCGCGGTTCCTCCCGGCTGGGTGACCTGCATCATCATCTCGATCAATTGCCGGTGGGCTTCGGGTCGATCGAAGAGTTGAACCGGTTCCGCGTGCGGCATCACGGTGACGGTCCCGGTCTGTGGATCTTCGATCCGGTCGATGATCCGCAACTCAGGCATTCGGCCGCCGTTTGCCAGGGCACAGTAGGCGCGGATCATCTGCAGTGGAGTGACCTGCACCCCGTAACCGATCGGAAACCGGGTGATCGAGAGCCCGTCCCACTCTTTTACCGGCAGGACCTTCCCCGCGGCTTCGATGGGAAACGGGAGGTTGGTTTTCCGGCCGAAGCCGAAGAGTGTCAATGCCTGATAGACCCGGCTCTCTCCGAGCAGCAGAGCCACCTTCGCCGTACCGATGTTGCTCGACTTCTGGATGACGCCGGAAACGGTCAGGACATCGTAGGGGTGGGAATCCCGGAGCGGTTTGTTGAGGTAGATCCAGACTCCCTTGTCGCAATCGATCCGGGTGTCGGGCGTCACGAATTTCCAGTCGAGCGCTTTGCCGATCGTGAAGGGCTTGATGATGGAACCGGGTTCGAACATGTCTTCTGCGATCCGGGTCCGGGCGGCCTCCGGTGTGAAGGTGGAGCGGATGTTCGGGTTGAAGGTCGGGCGTTGCCCGATCGCCAGGATATTGCCGGTTTTCGGGTCGGCGATCGCGGCATAGAGGGTTCTGGGACGCCATTTCGCATAGGTCACGTCAAGTTCTTCCTCCAGAATCGCCTGAATCGGTTCGCTGATCGTCAGGTAGATGTTTTTCCCGTCGCGGCTCTGTTGGTATTCGTGGAGCCCGTAGTTGAGCGGTATACCGTCACGGGTGCGTTCATAGCGCATTCGTCCTTCGCTGGCGGTGATTTCCCGGTTGAGTTCTTTTTCCAGCCCGAGCTGGGGAACGTCGGTGTCGTCGACGACATTGGTGTAGCCGAGGATGTTCGAAAGCATCGACCCCTTGGGATAGGTCCGCATGTAATCATCCTCATAAAACAATGCACCGGAAAGCCGGTTCTTTTTCGCGGCCTCCCTGAGTTCCGCGGCGGCGGCAAGCGAAGCGTTTCGTTCAATCATGCAGTAGAGGTTCGGTACGCGGCTGAGTGAACCGTCGCGGTTGCGTCGGATCCGTTCTGGATTGAGGCGGCGGTAGAACTCCTCATAGCTCCGGTCAAACCGGCGCGAAAGCAGGTATGCGAGTTTGCGCCGCTGGGAATCGTTTGCCAGGTTGGCCGGTGCGCAGGTGATCGTCACGCACGGAATGTTGCTGACCAGAAGATGCCCGTTGACGTCGTAGATCTCACCGCGTTTTCCGGTGGTGACCCGGGTTGTCGTGTAACGTGCCCGAGCTTTCTGAAGGTATTCTTCGTGATATTTGACTTGGACGAAGTAGAGCCGGACCAGGATTCCGATTGCGATCGGAAGCAGCATACAGGAAAGCAGTTTGATCCGTGCCCTGATGTTATCGTTGCAGGTTGCTGCCATCATGCATGAAGCCTTTCCCGGGAACGTGCCGAACCGGGGGTCAGTTCCGGCGTGTTCCGCCGTTTCCGGCAGTGGTGCGGAGAGCGACGGCAGGCTGGAGCGGCGTTGCCGTACGGTCCGGCATCAGAAGTGCGAGATGGGAAACCTGTCCTACCGCCGGCTCCACCAGATTCAAATGGAAACGGGCGATCATCGCGTTGATATGAGGCCGGGAACACAGACGTTCACGATGGATCCTCAGCTGTGCGATTTCGCGTTCCGTCCGGGTGAGTTCCCGTTCGGTACTCCGGATGGCGCGCTCGGTTTCGGTGATTTTCTGGTTCAGGTAGATATAGCTGTTCAGAAGTCCGGCCACCGCCGCGATGATGAAGGCGAACCTGAACACCGTGAAAAGCTTCTCTCCGATGGAGCCCTGCCGGGCGGCACGGGGTTTGCGCGAATTTTTCAGTTTTCCGGGTTGTATGTTCATGATTGTTCCCAGTGTTCCTGTTTTTCTATCTTCGATATTGAATTTCTTTTCCCATTCAGATTTTCCGGGCAGCGCGCAACCGGGCCGGAGCCGACCGGCGGTTCGCCTCAAGTTCGTCCGGCTGTGCGGTGACTGCTTTGCGGGTCAGGATTTCCACGCTTGCCCGGTGGCCGCAGATGCAGACCGGCAACCCCGGCGGACAACTGCAGTTCGACGCCTCGTCCCGAAGAAAGTTCTTCACGATTCGGTCCTCGAGCGAATGAAAACTGATCACT
>CALXOA010000087.1 GCA_944389895.1 uncultured Victivallis sp.
ACGGAATGCAATTTTCCATACATCTCTCCATTCAGGAAGCAGCTTCTGATCTCCGGACTTTTTTCATCTGCTTCCCGGATTGAGGACGCAGACGGTTTCTCCATCACCATTTCCCCGACACTCTCCATCTTCGGAAGATCTCGCCGGAGAAAAATGACACCTCACCTCCGCGGAAGAGGAAGAACCGTCTCCCGTTTCAGCAAGCTTCGATGCAATAAGAACTTTCTATTCCTGTGATTCCCGTCGAACTACCGGGATTCAAATTCTTTCCCCGCCGCGTAGACCGACCGGCTCCGGAATACTCTCGTGTTGACTCTCCTCTGCCTGACGCTTCCATTCCGGCTCAAGTAAACTTTGAAGTTTCGGCCGCAACATTTCCCAGATGATCGAAGTTCCCCAGCCATTTTTCCATTCTGGAATATTTGTCCGACAACGGAGTTTTCCGTATCAGCCGAAAAATCATCTACCTTTGCTTGAAATTCATCTTCTTGAAGAGTATATTCCTTATAATTGTATTGGTCTGGTTTTTTGCGTTGACGCCGCGCTTTCAAGACCATTGTATTTCAGGCACAAATTTTTGTTATCTTGGCTCAATCACGAACGTGGAAGAAAACAGACAGAATGTCCAAGAAGAAAATTCGCTCCCCCAAAAAGGAACAACCTGCGGTTTATAAATGCCCTTTTGCCGCAGGCACGAAACCCGATAATGCCTCCATCGAAGCAGTGGCACAACACCTTGTCAGGATTCACAATGAGTTCTCGGCAAAATTGCTCACATTGCAACAGACCGCAGACCGGAACAGGAAAGCGACAATCAGCTTTTCCCGGGCGTTGTACCAGGTTGTGCGCCCTTTCCGGTTGATCGCCTTTATTGCCAAAGGGGTCGTACATCCGGTTCAGCAGATAAAAATATTGAGGGACAGTATTTATATTTACCGAAGCGGAAAATTCGATAATAATTTTTACCTTCAACGTTATCCGGAAGTTGCGGCAGGAGGATTCAATCCGATTCTGCATTTCTGCTGCATCGGCTGGCATGATAAAAGAAATCCCTCCGCAGCGTTTATCACTGCAAGGTACATGCAACTGAATCCCGATGTCACAGCTTCCGGGATGAACCCGTTTTACCACTATCTGCGATATGGCCGGAAAGAGAGTTGGCGAGGCAAGCTCATGGCAGCAGCGCCCTCCGGTCCTGCAAACGCGGCTGTAAAGCGGCCGGAGGAAATAGTCACACGTATGCCGTTCACGCTGCAGAATGATTCCCTGACGGATGAAAAATTAACCAGCATCAGCGATAAAATTTCAGAAGGACTTTATGGTTCACTCTAATACAAAGAAGTTGCGACCAGAATTTCGCGTGTTGTTCGTATCTCAGACGGCAAGAGTGGAGGCGCCTTATCTCGACCCTTCCGTTCGTTACCGGTGCTACAACCCGGCAGAGGTCATGGAAAAAGAGAACGTTCTGTGTGATATGATTGCGCAGCAGAAGTTTTCGGAATCGTTGATCCCGAATTATGATGCGTTCGTATTTCATCGTCCTCATGCGAAAGATATGCGTCTACAGCATTTCATCGAGGAAATCCACAATGCGGGCAAATCATGCAGTGCCGACTATGATGACCTGATATTTGCACCGGAATATGCGTTGCACAGTTCCATATTCATAAATAAAATTCAGAGTGAAAGTCAGACAAAAGAGGTTTTCATGAAAAACTTCAATGGTCTGAAACTTTTTTCCAGGTTTACCGTTTCTACGGAACCGCTGAAAAAACACATTCTTGCCCTGCTTCCCGAGGCAGAAGTTCTAGTTGTGCCCAATGGTCTGTCAGAAGATTTCCTCGCGGGGTTGGATCTATCGACTATTTCCGCAGAACAAAAATTTGATTCATCGCTGAAATTGATCTCTTATCTTTCCGGAACCGCTTCGCACAACCGGGATTTCGCATCGATATCCTCGGCGTTGCAGACACTCCTTTCCGAGAACAATGGTTATCGCCTGGGTGTTTACGGACCTCTGGAGCTTCCGGAGAGTTTTCCTGCCCGTAAACTCCTGCGCCGTCCTCATTTGAATTATCGCGACTTTTTCAAGCAGATCGGGACGGCATATGTCAACATCGCACCTCTTGCGGCAAACAACGTGTTCAACGAATGCAAATCCGCCCTGAAGTTTTTTGAGAGCGCCATCTGGGGAGTGCCGACAATAGCATCTCCCATACCGGATTTTTTGAGATTTCAGGATTCTTCCGGCTTGTTTCTCTGTAACACTGAAGAGGATTGGCAGAAAGCCTTTGAGGCTTTGTTGAACAAGGAAAATTATCTGCACGCGGTTCAAAATCTGCGGGAGTATTGCCGGGAACACTGTCTTTCCACCAATCCGGGAAAACAGCTTTTGAATTTTTTGGGGAATCATAAATGAAAACACTTTTCCTCTTTGATTTGCACACAATACGTCAAAATCCGTTTTCCTTTGACCGCTGGACAATGGAAATCTTCACAACGTTGCAGAAATTTCATGGTGCAACGACGTTGTGGGGAGATATTTCGCCGATGGTTTTGTTGACCAAACACAACGTCGGATCAGCATTGCCGTTTGTCGCCACTTTGCCTCTGACGGTGAGAAAAGAGCTACTCCAGTTGGCCACACGCTGGGATGACGCCGCAGTGGAGTTATGGTGTGACATGATGCAGGGAAGAGGGAAAATCGCAGAAATCTATTTTGATATCCTCAACTGGCTGGTTAATAAATACAAAGTCGATGTATTTTTGTATTGGGGAAGCAATCACACGATAAAAAAATTCGCATCCGCGTTCGGCCTGAGCAGTATGGCCATGGAGATGGGGCCGACCCGTTCTCCATTCAGGGAAACAAGATATTGCGATTTTGCCGGTGTGAACGGGGATGCCCACATTTCATCTGTTGATTTATCAGGGGTCAGCCCCATGAATATTGACGTGTGGCGACGGGAAGGCGGGATCTGTTATGAAACAGGGGCCCGCGGCGAAAGTTGCCATGTTCCCTTGACCACGCGATATGCAGAGAAAATCTACCACAATACCCGTCCCTGCGCTCTGCTTCCGTTGCAGCTGGACGATGACTCCAACTGTCTGATCCATTCCGATTACAGCGGAATGCTGGAAGTGGTTCAATACACTGTTCCGAAACTGGTTAACGCAGGATGGAATGTTTTTATCAAACCCCATCCATGGGCTGCACCGGAAAAAAATCAGGGGCAGGCACGCTGGCGCAATGTAACAGGTCACCAGAACAGCCGTGCCTTCATAGAGGAAAATTACGGCGAAGACGCCGGAGTCTATTGGATTGATGATGTTCCGGTCGGAGAGTACATCAGTCTTCTGCACAAAATGGATGCGGTGATTTCCGTTAATAGTTCCGTAGGATTTGAGGCCATGCTTCTGGAGAAACCTGTTGTGGCCCTGGGAAGGGCTCCTTATAACATCCAGAACAGTCTGCCAACTCTCGATCAACTTTTATCCGGCGAGATGGACAGAGAGGCTTACTCCGTCATATGCAGGAAAACAGCAAATTTGCTGCTGAATTACTATCTTTACAATCAATCATTGCTATCGTCTCCTTCGATGCTGAGTAGCGCAATCAAGCGGAATGCCATACTGGAACGTGCAGCAATACGAGGTTCAGTTTCCCTTACGGAAGCAGTTCTGGCCAACCCGATCAATTTACGGCATAGCAGTATATGAATTTGAGAAAACTGGCCGATCTTGTTATCTTTCGAACCCTTGCTGAATTGAGATCGGAGCAACAACGTTCTTATGCCGGGTTATTGTGGTGGGCGATCCGTCCATTGCTCTCCCTGGCTATATATGGGTTTGTATTCTCCTATATCTTCAAAGTCAATGAACCACACTTCTGGATCTTTTTGTTTGCCGGAATCATCTCCTGGGAATGGTTTTCAAGCTCCACTCTGCGATCGGCAAACAGTGTGGCTGCGAACAAATCGTTGATGCTGCTGGTAAAACTCGATCCGGCGCTGTTTCCATTGTCATGCAGCATGGTTGACTGTATCAAGTTCATGATAGGCATGGTGATTCTATTGATCGCCCTGCTCGTAAGCGGTATCGGCTGGCATTGGTCCATATTTTTTCTTCCTCTGATCATCGTGTGCGAACTGATCTTCTGTATGGGAACAGGGTTGATCGTTTCTGGAATAACACCTCTGTTTCCTGACTTCGTAATGATACTGACTACTCTGATGCAGCTTTTGATGTTTGTTTCGGGGGTGTTCTATAGAATATCAACCTTTAAATCCGGGATTACGAAATTGCTGGCATTCAATCCTGTTGCGGTTTTCATCGAGCAGTACAGGAGAATTTTAATCGACGGCATCTGTCCGGACTTCAAAGCAATCGCATATGTGTTGTCACTGGGCATCCTTTTCGTATTGCTGGGATATACGATGTTACAACGATTGAACCGGTTGTATCCCAAGAGGTGGTGAATATGGATCATGTTTTGTATTCATTGCGCGATGTCGGAGTTTGTTACAAGCACTGGTCGCTTTTTCATAGGTCAAAGACCGAAAACTGGGCGCTGCGTCACATCAATCTGGACATTTACGAGGGCGAAAATATCGGTATCATCGGTCACAACGGAGCAGGGAAAACAACAATCCTCCGTTTACTGTCCAACATATTGTACTGTGACGAAGGGACTTTCGAATGCCATGCCTCCTCGGCGACAATGTTATCCATAGGAGCGGGATTTGATAATTATCTCACCGGCCGGGAAAACATCGGTCTCAACGGGCGTCTCCTCGGCATGTCTCCCAGAGAAATAAAAACAAGAGAAAACGAGATCATCTCTTTGTCCGGATTGCAGGATTTCATCGACAGACCGATTTTAACGTATTCAACAGGTATGCGAATGCGTCTGGGATTTTCCATTGCTTATTATGCCAATCCCGCAGTGCTGTTGCTGGATGAAAATCTGGGCGTTGGTGATATCCAGTTCCAGAAAAAATCCACCGCCCTGATCAAAGAAAAACTTCTGGCAAAAACTCAAACATCTATCATTGTTTCCCACAGTGTAGAATTGATCCGGGGAGTGTGTTCCAGAGTCATCTGGATTGATAATGGTACAATCCGCGCAATCGGAGAACCGCAGGCCATCACCGCGGAGTATTTGTGCAATGTCGCCAAGAAATAAAGTTCTCGCAATCATGCCCATTCGCACGTGGAGTGTCGGAGAAATCCGCCTGGGCATGCCCTTGAGAATGTTAGCATCCTTGGAGAAAACACGCTGGGACATTGAGATAAAAGCTGTTTTTGATCTTACGGTACAGGACTTTAAAGATGTTGATATCGTTGTCATACAACGGCAGGCTTCCCCTTTCATCGTAAGATTGGCTCGAAAACTCACCAAATTCGGTATCCCATATATTTTTGAGATAGATGATTATCTATGGGGTGAGATGCCGGCGAATCTTGAATCATCCGGGGTCTGGCGCAGAAGAAGAAAGGAACTGATTTCCCTGATGCAGCATGCCGCGGCCGTTACCACTACCACGGCGCGTCTCGCATCAAAAATCAAGCCGTTGAACAAGAAAACCGTCGTGATTCCCAATGCACTTCCTCCAATGGATATTGATCCGGGCAGGTCGGTTGATTCTACCCCGACAATCATCATTGCCTCCACAGACAACATGGCAATGGATGAGGTTATTCCCGCCCTGCAGCGGATTAAAAGTGAATATGAAATCCAGATCGTCGCAATCGGTATCGTCGCTTCGCAACTTCAGGCTGCCGGGATGGAAATTGTGCCATATCCCATTCTGGACTATACCGATTTCTGTTTGACGATCAGACGATTCGTTAATGCGGTCGGCTTGATTCCCTGTGACACTTCAGATTTTTCCCAGTGTAAAAGTCCCGTAAAATTCTTAAGCTACGCAGCCGCGAAAATTCCCGTGGTTGCATCCGATACCCCACCTTACAGCGACATCATGGAACCAGACGTCACGGGGAAATTGGTGAAAAACAATTCTGCTGCATGGTATGAGGCAATAAGGGAGATGCTTTGCAAGCGGGGCGAAAGGGATCGCTATGTCGACAATTGCAGCCAAAGGAATTTCACCTCACTGGAACAAAGCGCCCTCCTCTGGGAAAGGGTGTTCAGCGAAACCCTGGAGCAGACAGATTCAACCGGACATCTGCAGATAAAAAAACTGCCGTCCGCATTTGACTGGAGTTTTTTCCGCTACACAATTGATATCAACAAATACCGTTCGTTATTTCGTCTGTTGAAGCAGAATGGAATATCGACAGTGTTTTCTCTTTTCCGGAAGGGGATGTAAATGGTCGACATTTTACTTTCCTTGTACAATGGTTCTCCATTTATCGAAGAATTCATCCTCTCTCTGAAAGAACAGACATTCCAGAGGTTCAATTTGATCATAAATGACGATTGTTCTTCCGACGGAAGTCTGCAATGTGCCGTCAGGACCTGTAACCGCTGCGGCATCTCCTGTCGGACGCTTCCGGTTTTAAATTCTCAGATCGGCATTGTCAAAAGTTATGACCGCCTCATCAAATCATCAGCGGCTCGGTACACCATGTTCGCAGACCAGGATGATGTCTGGCATCCGGACAAGATAGAGAAAACATTGAATGCAATGCTGACGACAGAAAAAAGTGCCGGTCCGGATCTGCCATGCCTGATTCATACTGATCTCTCCGTCTGTGACCAATCCATGCGTGAAATTCACCCGTCCATGGTACGCCTTGTCCATCTGGATCCCGGAAGAAACTCCCTGAAACAGCTTATTGTTCAAAATTGCGTCACAGGGTGTACCGTAATGTTCAACCGCGCATTGAAAAATCTGATCGGTACTTTTCCGGATCATGCCATATGCCACGATTGGTATGTTGCGATCATTGCCGCCGCCTTCGGGAAAATATATTTTCTTCCGGAGTCCACCATCAATTACCGGCAGCACACAGACAACTATTACGGTGCCGTTGATCTGAAGCAGGAACTGCTGCACGGCATTCATCGCGACGCCTTGCGCCGTCGTCTGCTTCTGGCCCAGGAACAGACCGCCGATTTCATCGCACAGTATGCGCATCTGCTGAATACGTCCCAGATGCACTGTTTGTCCGCCTGGAGCAACTGCCGTCACGAAAAATCAAGACTGAAACGGGTGTTGACTTTAATCCGGTACGGATTCAGGAAAGGGGACCTGATACGCACACTCGGCATGTGGTGGGCGATATGAAAACGGCATTTGTGTATTTCACTTTGAATGCGGAAAGTTCCTGCGACTGGGAGGCGGCATTGGCAGCCGTCGCCCACCAGAGTTTCGAGGTCGATCTGAAACTGGTTGTCGACAGCGAATCGACAGATCGGACCGTTGAACTTGCCGAAAGCAGAGGTTGGGAGGTCCACACAGTCAAGCGCAGGAATTTCAACCACGGTCTGACCCGCGATGAAATTCTACGCCATCTGGACCGGAGGGGGTTTGATATTGCGGTCTATGCTTCCCAGGATGCCGTTCCGGAAGGCAATAACAGCGTGAAGAACCTGGTGGATTACCTTGTCGGGAACCAGCTTATCGGCGTATATGGGAGGCAGAGTTGCACAGGAGACACTCATCCGTTGAACCAGTGGCAGAAAATGCGGTGCTACCCTGATGAGTCCTTCGTAAAAGGCAAAGAGAACATTCCGGATATGGGACTGATGACGGCATTCTGTTCCAATACATTTGCCGCCTGGAAAATTCGGGATTTTCTGAGATACGGTGGTTTTCCTGCAACAAATTTCGGGGAAGATATGCTCGCCTCCGCCAGAATCATTCTGGCTGGAGGAAAAATCGGTTATTGTGCAGAAGCAACATGTAAGCACGTTCATCCTGCGACTTGGCGCTTTTTGTTTGTACGCGGGTATGAGATCGGGTACATGCATGGGAGAACCCCATGGTTGCTCAAGGTATTCGGTACAGCTGAACGCAGTCAGAAAAACCTTTCCATTTCCGGATCCATCGTAATTCCCCTTGCCGTGAAATATGCAGGCTATCTGCTGGGGAAACTCATCGGCAGGCTAATGGGCAGAAATCATGCGTACCGTGAAAACGGTAATGAACAAAGACCTTCACTATCCGGCTGTTCCGCGGTTACGGAAGTTCGACCGGAGCAAGAGCTAACGGAAAAATCCCGGGAGTAACCCGCGTTGGCGCAGAGCGGTAATGTCCTTTCCGGGAAATCGGCATTGTCAAAAAGAATCACCGAGGATGGCAAGTTTTCTGATCAATGATCTCGATCGCTATCTGCCGCGCCACGCGATGCCCCTCTACGTCGAGGAGGTTGCGGCGGGGGCACACCCGGCACGGCAGTTTCACGGCCACACCTTCATGGAGATCGTTCTGATCCTCTCCGGGGAAGGGGTGCATCTGACCGGAGAAAGCGCCGCAAAGATTCGCGCCGGCGACGTCCTGCTGATTTATCCCGGAATTTCCCACGGTTATGACCGGACCGCCACGCTCGGACTGGTAAATTTGGTGTATGATCCCCACAAACTGGCTCTGCCGCTTCTCGACGGACAACTGATGCCGCTTTTCGAACGGCTCTTCACGCCGCGCCGATCTGTCGCGCCCGAAACAGTCACGCGCCCGCTGCTCCATCTCGACGCCGACGAGACGGCGGCCATGGCCGACAAAATCAGCCGGCTCGCCGCCGAGCTCGGCTCCAACCGGCCCGGGCGAAACTTTCTGAGCATGGCGATTTTCATGGAGATCATCGCCGAACTCTGCCGGTCCGAGGGAGCAACGGAGGAGCCTGCCGGCTCGGAATTTCTGATCGGCGACGCCATCCGGTACATGTACGATCACCTCGACGAACCGATCGAGGTCGACCGTTTACCGGAAGTCGTCAACATGTCGCGGCGCAGTTTCTTCCGCAGGTTCCGCAAGGCGACCGGCTGTACCCCCGGGGAGTACCTCAAGGAGTTGCGATTCCGCAAGGTGGTCGAGTTGTTGCGCCGGACCGATCTCTCCATCGCGGAGATCGCGCTCCGAAGCGGATTCTGCGACGGCAACTACATCTGCCGGCTCTTCCGCGAACGTCTCGGTACCACACCGCGCCGATTCCGGGCCGTCGGTCGTGTCGAGAAAAACGGCGGGTGAAGTGGTTCCTCCCCGTCCGGAAGACCATCCCTCGGTTGTCTCCGGTTCCTCCTTGCAATCACCGGCTCGAAGTGATATTTTAAGGAAACACAAGGGAAGCGGAACAGGACGGACTCGAGCGTGGGAAAGTTATATCTGATTGGCGGCGATGATGATTTCGCAGTGAAGGAGCGGGCCCGGGCACTCGCCGTCGAACTCTCCGGCGGCGAGCCGGAAGAGAATCCGGCTGTTGAAATCATTCCCGGCGACAGCGACGACCTCAAACCGGAAACGGCAGCGGGCAGGTTCCTCGATGCTTTGCGGACTCCCCCCTTTCTGAGTGACAACAAGGTAGTCTGGTTGCGCCATTTCAAAGATCTCGACCTCTTTTCCGGCAGGGAGACGCAGCCGGTTTATTCCGAGATCTCCGCCTTCCTGACTGAAGGGTTGCCACAGGAACTTACGGTATTGATCGACGCGATCGGTTTCGATCAACGCAAAAGCTTTCCGAAAGCGCTGAAGGCCGCCGGAGCGGCAATTGAGATTCTAAACGCGGGAAAAACAACCGACAAACGATTCGCGGATGACCGGCGCTTCAGCATCAGGGAGTTCTGCCAGGAAGCGGGTAAAGCGATTGATCCGGCCGCAGCCCAGTTTCTGACCGAGACGCTCGGCGGAGACTCCGGAACCCTGCGTAACGAACTTGACAAGCTCTGCGCCTACGCGGGGAATGCCGATCGTATCACCCTCGAAGATTGCCGTGCCGTCTGCAGCCGCACTCCCGACGCGGTCAGCTGGGAGTTCACCGGAGCGGTAACCTCTCGCAACATCGCCGGCGCACTGAAGCTGCTCGATATCATGTTGCAGCAGGGAGAGGCGGAAATGAGGCTCATGTACACACTCTCCGGAGAATTTCAGAAGCTGATTCAAACCCGGCTCGCAATGAAACAGCTCAGGCTGGACAGTGTCGGGCCGAATACCTTTGCGGCACTCCCCCCCGCACTCAAAGAGAAATACCCCGATAATCCCCTGCTCAAACTCCACCCCTACCGCGCCTACAAGGTATGTGAGAGCGCAGCCGGTTTTTCCTCAGAAGAACTGGCCGGAGCGCTCGAATTGATCCGCAACGCCAACCGGGCGCTGGTCTCGGGCGGCGGCGATCGCCGGATCATTCTGGAACAACTGGTGATCCGCCTCGCCTCCCGGAGAACCTGACCGCGGCGTGCCCCTACAGAGCCGCCAGGGCAGAACGGATCCGGGAAGTCAGCAGAGAGCTCTCGAAGAGCAGCCGGTCGAAATTGCGCTCCGATGCATTCCCGCCGAAGAGGGAGAGTCCGTAAACCCGTCCCTGAAACTCCACCGGGAAGCAGATATTCCACTGTTCATCGGAATCCTGGCGCAGCAGATAACCGTGCTCCAGGACATGCGCGATGTAATGTTCGATTCCGGTCAGGGAGATCCGGATCTGCTCGATCGGCACTCCGGAAAGCGCTTCGCGGAACACCGCCAGCGCCCCTTCCGCCCCCCGGCTGATTGCGAGAATCACAATTGCGATGTTGGAGTTGTAGAGTCGCGTCCGGTAAGGCAGCCCGAGATGAGTTGTCGGGTCGGCACCCTCACTGCGGTAGAGGTAGACCACCTGATTCTGCTGCAGTCCGCCGAAAGCGCCGAACACGCCAAGTTCCTTTGTCTTCGCACGGATCAGAGGGTTGAGCAGTTGCGGGAGAGGCGAATCGTTGACCGCATTCTGCCCGAGCCGGATCAGCCCCAGTGCCGGCTCGAATTTACGGTAACCGGATTTCTCGATATAACCCGCTTCCGTCAGATCGGCGGTAATTCTGCTCAATGTACTCAAATTCAACCCGAGCTGACCGCTCAGCTCCTTCAGCCCGATCGGCTGTGGAGAAGCGGCAATCGCCTCCATGACCGAAAAGGTCTTTTCCAGCAGTTTATTTTTCATCATTCGCCGTTTTCTGAAAATATTTTCAAATTTCATCAATAATCATTATATCCCGTTTTTCTTAAAATTCAAATTTCATAATATGATATTTTTTAAAAAAAATTCCATTTTTTGCGATTTTGCTCTTGTCTTTTTCATTTTTTTTGGTATAATTATAATATGAAAAGTTACGATCTCCCGCAATCATATCTGAAAAGTTTCAAATTTGAAAGGAAGCGAAATGAAGCGGAAGTATTTTACATTGATCGAGTTGCTTGTTGTGATCGCCATCATTGCCATTCTGGCC
Organism: uncultured Victivallis sp.; assembly: GCA_944389895.1. Lineage (GTDB taxonomy): Bacteria > Verrucomicrobiota > Lentisphaeria > Victivallales > Victivallaceae > Victivallis. The sequence continues at coordinate 11,381 of CALXOA010000087.1, forward strand.
GGAATGTTGCTGCCTGCACTCAACAAAGCGCGCGACAAGGCCCGCGACATCAAATGTACCGGCAATCTGAAGCAGCTCGGAACGTTCATGCAGTTCTATACTGATGACAACAAAGGTCGTTTCCCCTGGTCCTGCGGCAACCTCGGAGGGGGGAACGGAACCTGGCAGGATGTATTGATGCGTTACTACTCCAGCGGAACGGAAATCACCCACCGCTGTTACCTGAATGAGGACGGCGACCTTCCGCAGGGACCTTTCGCCTGTCCCGCCTCCAACAACAAGAAAGCGGCGACAGTCCATCTTGAACACTATGGAATCAACCACCGTATCACTCCCAACGGTGCCCAGGCCAACCCGACGATGGCGCTCGATGTGACGGTGGGACGGGTGAAGAATCCCTCATTCCGGGCGATGTTGTTCGATATCAGCCAGAAGAGCCAGCCCGGCTGTGTCTCCGCCGCCTACAAGGCATCTGTGGCCCAGAACCGGGCGGAGATGGTTCAGGGGGACGGCGTGATGCGCCATATGGGAAACAAGGGGGCGAACATCACCTTCGTCGACGGCCACGTGACGCTGATGAGCTTCGATGCCATTCCCTACAACCGCCTGAATTCAGCCAGCAACAACCAAGGCATGTTCTGGTGCAGCAACAATTGAAGAAGAAAGATATGTTGAAATGATCGTTGCGAACAGAAAACTTGCCGCTGATTTCGTCGTGGTCGGCGGCGGACTGGCCGGCCTCTGTGCCGCAGTCGCGGCCGCCCGGAACGGTGCGAAAACCGTCATCATCCAGGATCGGCCGATGTTCGGTGGAAACGCGTCGAGCGAAATCCGGATGTGGGTCTGCGGCGCCCATGGTCCCAATCGCAAGGAGACCGGGTTGCTCGAGGAACTTCAGCTCGACAATCTCTACTACAATCCCGATCTCAAATACACGATCTGGGATGATGTGATGTACACGTTTGCCAAACAGGAGCCGAATCTGTCGATCCTGCTCAATTCAAGCGTCGAATCCGTCGCGGTTGAAGATGGACGGATCATCTCCGTCACCGCCTGGAACCTGATCGAATATGCCCGTTACACCGTGACGGGAAAACTCTTCGCCGATTGTTCCGGGGACGGCATTCTGCGGCTTTCCGGCGCGAAATACCGGCGCGGCCGTGAGAGCCGCGATGAGTTTGACGAATCCCATGCTCCGGAGCAGGCCGACCTGAAAACGATGGGCAATTCGATTCTGATTCAGCTGCGGCGGACCAACCGTCACCGGCCGTTCCGCGCGCCGGAATGGGCCTATCATTATACCGATGAAACCTGTCCGAAGCGCAACATGATGCCGGAGGGAAACAACTTCTGGTGGATGGAGTTCGGCGGTGTCAAAGATACCATCGGCGACGCCGAGGCGATTCGCGACGAACTTTACCGGATCGCCTACGGCTGCTGGGAATATATCAAAAACCATCCCGATGGCCGCGGCCGCAACTGGGAACTCGACTGGATCGGCAGCCTGCCAGGCAAGCGGGAAAGCATCCGTTTCGTCGGCGATCACATCCTCAGCCAGAAGGAGGTCGAGGCGGAAGGAAAGTTCCCCGACAGCGTCTGCTACGGCGGCTGGACGATGGACGATCATCACCCGGAGGCGATCTACTATCCCGGCGCTCCGACCATTTTCCACCCTGCGCCGTCCCCCTTCGGGATTCCCTATCGTTCGCTCTACTCGGTCAACATCGAGAACCTCCTCTTCGCGGGAAGACAGATTTCGACCACCCACATGGCGTTGAGTTCAACCCGGGTAATGGCGACCACCGCGATGATGGGGCAGGCGGTCGGTACCGCCGCCGCAATCGCGCTCCGGCACAACGAGACGCCGCGCGGAGTTTATGAGAGGCACATCGATGAACTCCAGCAGACGCTGCTCGACCAGGATCAGTTTATCCCGAATATTCCGCGCCGGGTATCTCTGCTGACGTTGAAGGCGAAAACGAATTGTGAACTCCTGCGCGACGGCTGGGATCGTGACTGGGATGACGGAGAACACGGCGCGAAATTCGCCCCCGGCGAAGCGGCGGAATACAGTTTCGAGTTTCCGGAACGTATCTCGGGCGCCCGGCTGGTGTTCGACAGCGACCTCTCCGATGACAAACGGCAACGCAACGTCGAGGTCTCCGGAGAAAGTCACGAGATGCCGAAATTGCTCGCCCGGAGTTTCCGCCTTGAATGCCGGGTCGGCGGAACCTGGCATACCGTGGCGGAAGTCACGGACAACCGTCACCGTCTCGTCCGTCTCGAGTGGGAACCGCTTGAGGCCGATGCAATCCGGCTGGTGCCGGTGGCCGCCTGGGGCGGCGGCGAGGTGCGGGTGTTCTCCTTCGACGTCAGGTGAATCCCTTCTTCTGAAAGGTGTCGGGAGAGTTGACGGGAGACGGTTTCCCCTGCGGGAGCCGCCCCCCGTCATTGTTTTTCCTCATTTGGCCGGAGTAGCGGAAAGAGGCAGCGTACCGGATTTCAGGTCGGTCCACAGCGTTCCGGGACCGGCATAGATGATCCGCGTCTCAACCTTCGGATTGAGCGCATCGACCAGCTTCAACTCCGACAGCTTCGCAGCTCCGCCGAGCGCTTCCGCTTTCAACAGTTCACCGCGGGCAGTCTCGTTCTCCACAAGGAATCTGGTTTTGACCTCGGTTTCCCCTTTCACCCGGGTGATCTTCGCCAGAATCTCGGATCGGCGCAGTTTAAGTTCTGCGACAGCCAGTTCGGTCTCCGCCTTCAACTGGGCGATGGCCTGATCGCGCTCGGCGGCGATCTTCGCAACGAGTTTCTCGGTTTCCTGACCGACCTCGCGCCGGCGCTGCTCGATGAGTTCGGTCTCGATGTTGAGTTCGGCAAGCTTCTTCGCGGTACCCTGCAACGATTCATTGGTCAGATTCTGCTCCTTGGCCAGGCTGACCGCACGGATCGGCGCCAGGATGTTGAGCGGAATTTCAACATTCCGGATGATCGCGTTGTGCACGATGATGCTTCGTCCCGCGAGCGTCTCTCCGAGGACCTGCGAAAGATCATATTGAAACGTTTCGCGCCCCTCGCCCATGATGAAATCCTGAGCCCGGTAGCTCGACCCCTTGAGCCGGGAAACCGAAAGGACCTGAGGAAGTATGATCTTTTCGACCACCTGCGGCAGATCGCCGTACAGCAGATAGATCTTCGCGAGGTTCTCCGGCATGAGTTCAAATTCGACGGTCATGTCGAGAGCGATCTTGAATCCGTCACGCGACGGAAATTCAACCGCGCGGCTGACTCCGAAGATCTGGGCTTCCGCCGGAAGCGCTTCGGCAACCGCGTCCTGTTTTGGATTCTGAACGTTTTTCCTCGCACCCGCCGCCATCTGTTTCATCTCGGCAGGGGCCTCCGCCTTCTGCTGAACCACGGCACGCTCCCGCCGCAATTCCCGTTGGAAATTCAATGTATTGTATTCCAGTTCAGCCAGCGCATCGGTCGCATTCGAGAGACGGTTCCGGGTCGAAACCATACTTTCATTCGTTCCGGCCGCCATCGTGACCTGATTCATGCCGACCTCAATCACATTGACCTGGTAGGCATAACGGTTCAGGTAATATAGCCCCGGCTGAAGAATGTCGGAAAGTACGCCGCGTTCTCCCGGACCGGCAAACTCTCCGGGTTTCGCCTTGGCTCCACTCTGGGAGGTCACGACCCCCGCGTAGCCGGCCGGAATGTTGATCGCATCGGCGATCTCGACGCTGTACCCCTCCGGATTGAGCCGGTAGACGCCCGGTCCGAGCACGTCGCGCCAGACGCCCTTGCTTTCGCGGTCCGGCGCGATGATCTCGCCGGAGGCCAGTTCCCGGCCGACCTTTGCGGTAACGATGCCGACCTTGCCGAGCGGAACTGTGACGGCCTTGACGATTTTCACATCATACAGAAACGGATCGAGGAAGTGGCGCCCTTCCGCCAGAACCTCGCGCCAGATCCCCTTCTCCCCGCGCTCGACGAGAATGGTCCCCGGTGCCGGAGCACGGCCGGATTTCGCAGTCACGACCGCCATATGCCCCGGCGGAACATAAAAGCGACAGAAAAGCCACAGATAACCAAGGTAAGCCGCCAGCGCCAGCACCACAAGCACCACCACGGCGGTAATCAGCGACCGGGTGTGGGAGCCGGTCGGGGACATCGTATTCTTTTCTTCCGGTCGGCTCATTTGGCACCTCCTTCGTTGCGGACCGATTCTCCCAGGGGAAGCGGAAGACCGAACAATCCCGTGTCGGCGCTGTTGCTGATGATCGACCGGACGCCCGGCATGAGCTTCTGATAGAGCATCGCCCTGATATAGGCGTCGCCTCCTCCATAGGCCTGGACCTGCCGGGTCAGCACCTCCGCTTCCCGCTGATTCCGTTCGGCGATGACGCTGCGTTCGGCTTCTGCGGCGTTGATTGCGGCCTGTGCATCGGCCTCGGCGGTTTTCAACGCGACCTCGGCGACCTTGAGTTCCGTCTCGGCGGCGATTACCTGCTCCATCTGTTTCTGACGGGCTGAAATGGTGGCGGTGAGCTGGAGCGTTTCGGCTTCAGTCTTGCGGCTGTTCTGTTCCGCCAGCATCTTCTGTTTCTGAAGTTCGGCCTCGGAGCGGGCCTGCTCGATCTGCTCGGCGTATTTGCGCGCCTCCTGCTGGGCGAGTTCGCGGTTGCGGATGATCTCGGCAACCTCCTGAGGCACGATGATGTCGCGAATCAATACGGAATTGATTGCAACACCCCACTTTCTGCAGTTTTCGCGCAGATATTTCTCGAGTTGCGTCTGGAACACCTGCCGGCTCTCACCGATGATGAACTCCGTGGCCGCCTTCTTGCTGCCCTCGAGACGCGCAAACCCGTGAACGGAGGGCAGAATCAGCTTTTTGAGGATATCCTCCATGTCGCCGACCTCGTGCGCCAGTCGCGGAGCGAGTGCTTCATCGATGTTGAATTCGACTGTTCCCTCCAGGGAAACAGAAAAACCGTCAACGGTCAGAAAGGAGATTGCATCGTTTCCGCTGAACTCGTGGCGCTGGCTCTGAATGTTGACCAGAGCAACGCTGTAGATGAACGGATTGATCCGGTGAGTTCCCTCCTTCAGCACCGTTGCAAGCACCCCTTTCCGCCCCGGCTGCACGAGAAAGCCGTGCTGGAAATTGTTGTCGTTCCGGGCACCGCTGAACACATCGTCTCCGGACACGGAGGTCACAACCCCGACATATCCGGGCATGATCTTCACATCATCGTAGATCTTCACCTCATACGCATAGGGATTGATCCGATGCCGGCCGGTGCCGAGCACATCCCTCAGAACGCCTCTGGTCTCCTCATCCTCGGCGATGATCTTACCGCCTTCGAGATTCCTGCCGTATTTCCGGACCAGCACCGCGAATTTTCCGGCCGGAACATCGACGACCGGATGGATTTCCCAATCCCAGGTGTACGGGTTGCGGAAATATCGCCCCTCTCCCAGTACCTCGAGCTGGATGCCTTTCTGATCCGGCGAGCGTGCGATCAACTCATCTGGCGGCAGCGGCCTGCCGGTTTTCCGGATCAACACGGCGATTTCGCCGTTTCCCGGCTCAATCCGGCAACCGAACCAGATAAAGATCGGGACCAGCACGAGCAATAGAACCAGTACGATCAACGGCACGGTGAATTTCATCGGCTCCTCCTTTCTGATTGACGGTTCCGTCAGAAAATATCTCACATTTCAGGCAAATATACAAGGGAAGTTTCCATCTTTATCCCGAATTTCTATCACCTTTATGATTCCTCCGCCCGGAATACTCTCCTCACCCTGCGAGAAACGTACAGCCGGCGGAGAACAATTCCAGAACATTTCTGAAACAGGACGGGAGACCGTTTCCCGATCTGCGCTTCATCTGATCTTCCTTCCCCGTTCCGCCCGCAAATCTCCCTCTCCGGTCGGAAAATCTTTGAGCACTCTTTTTTTCCATTCGTGAGTACAACTGACGATGGATTCTGAAACCCCGCCTGCGATTTCCTGATTTTTTTCCTCATGGCCCCTTGCATTTTAACGTTTTTTGTGTCATAATATTATTGTGTAAACGATTCAATGAAACGATAACATCAGTTTCCATCAACGAAAAACAAGGTTTTCCGACAATGTTGTCAAATCGGTTTTCATTCCGAAAATCCGGGTTGGTTGGAGTTGATTTCGGCGATCTTCGTTCCACCACACCGTCGGACGAAGTGCGGATCGTTTCGGCAGCCCGCCCACCGGCGGCAGGAAAAGTAATTCAAAAGAAATCGGAAGTTCTGTTTCATGCAGGAGTGGCTCACTACAACGGAGGGAATAAAAAGATGAGAAGACGGGGTAATTTCACATTGATTGAATTATTAATCGTTATTGCGATCATCGCCATTCTGGCCAGTATGCTTCTGCCGGCTTTGAACAAGGCGCGAGAGAGAGGTTACGCGATCAATTGCGTGGCCAACCAGAAGACGCTCGCGCAAGTATGGGTGTTATATGCAGACGATTACAACGGTTTCTTCCCGACAACCTCCAACAACTATTCCTGGAACAATAAATTGTATAATCTGGGATATCTGACGAATTATGCAAATTATGTCTGCCCCGTCGATCGCGTGAAACGGAACATCGGCAGACCGCTTTCCTATGGAATCAGCTATGACAACAACGCGCTGCCCGGAGCCAGTGAGGATGATCCTCTCGTCAAAAAATATTATCCGACCGGGAAACGGGTGGAGAGCTTCAGGCGCCCCTCCCGGGCAGTCATCACAGTGGAAATGCACACAGCTGGCAAAAATATGTGGGCCGGTGCCTGGAATTATCCACAGTGGTTGCAGCCGATCAAGGACGGGGCGGCCTCTTATCCACACAATGACCGGACATCCAGCTTCTTCGCGGATGCCCACGCCGAACTTCTCGGATACCCGGAAATTCTCGATTACGATTACAATTATGAACTGGCTGTGAAGTCAAACTGAGAAGGCGGAATATGTATCGCAGATGGCTGGCGACGGTGTTCGGGGCGACGGGGATTTTTCTGTCGGCGCAAGGCATTGAAACACTCCGGGCGGAAACGGGAGAGAACGACCTGGGAATCCGCCCCTGGCTGGAATATGTATTGAATGCCAGTTTTCATCCGGATGGAGAAAAGACCGTGGTGTTGAACCAGAAAAGTTTGAATGCCGTTTTCGGTGGAGATCTCACCGGCGGAACCCTTCTCGGGCGTCCCTATCGCAATGGAGTACTGGAAATCAATTTCAAACAGCCGATGTCAGTCGGTCGACTCGGTATCGTGCAATATGGATATGCAAACTGGTCGCAACCCTCCGTCGTGACGTTATCTGATGGAAAGAACGACTTTTCGCACGTGCAACTGCAGTTGGCCCCCCGGATCGTCGATGAACATCGGCAGGGAAAAATCCAGATCATTCCGGTGAACCGCACATTGAAACAGCTGAAAATCCGCATCGATTCGGTTTACGAGGACGGCAGGCAACCCTGGGGAGGAATCGGCGCCCTGGGGGAACTCATCTACGCGGATTCCGAGTTGCGACTGGCCGCACCAATTCCTGGTTCCGCAGAGGGTTTGACCCTGAAAATCAATTCCCCGGCGGAAACGGATGCGACAGTGAAAGTCGATGTGCTCAGTACCGCCATTCGTTACAAGTTTCCTCCGTTGCGGCTGAAAAAAGGGGTTCATGATTACAAAATCGATTTTTCCGGAATCATCATCGACAGAGATTTCGGCTTCACGTTCACCCCGGATCTGATCGAAAGAATCGCGGTTTCAGGAGGAAACGGGAGTGTTCCGGTCGAACTGACCGCGGCAACGCCTTTTCCGGCGGCTCCCCCGAAAGACAATCAATGGCACAGGCTCGAACCCTTTCTGCCGCCCTCCCGGGACGGCTGGACGGAAGGCATGAGTTACAGCAGTGTCGGGAAATTCGCCAACTGCGACTATGCGGCGCTGCTGGGGGAAACGGTTTTCTCCAATGGATTTCAGGTTCTTATTCCGAGCCATGAAAATCCCCGTCGGCAGAGTTTCGGATTCTTCCCGGTTCTGAACCGGCAAGACGACCGGAACCGGAGAGAGATCCGGGATGTGAACTGGATCAACTTCTCCCGGGAAAGCCAATATGCCGATGGAAATCGCGTGAAGCTGATCTGTGGCGCGGCGGCACCGGGTTTTCTGATCGATTCAACCTGTCCGATCCGGCTCTTCTCCACCGGAAAAGGAGTTGCGTTCAGCCGCTCCGGCCAACCGAATGAAGCGGAGTCGCTGTTCAGTTCATTGCACGACCATGGGGAGTTGCTCAGGCCGGATTTCCTGATCACCGCCGACGGAATCAGCCCGGCACGGAATACACAGATTGATTTTGCCGGAATGCGGGAGCCATGGATCGTTCTGGTATGGAAGAACAATCATAATCCGACCTATTGGGGGGATCGTCACGTCGCGGTTCTTTTTACGGCGGACTCCGGAATCTTCGCGATAGATGATCAGGGTATTCTGCTGCCCCGCGGAATCACTGGAGTCAGCACCCTTTTCGGGAAACTGCTGGCGGAGTTGAAAGACTCTGCGGAAATAGCCGGTCGCGCGAAGTTGATCTCCGCCTTGTTGCGGACCTACCCGGTCACATGCCGGGAGTGGTATCGAAGGGATGGCAACCGGCTGTACATCCGCGATGAATTTACCCACTTCGAATGGGGAAATCCGGCATTGCGTGCCGCCGCCTATGCCCCGATTCCGCCGCTCTACGCCTGGGGCGCGGATACGACGGAGTACTTTCAGCTTCCGGCTGCGGAACCGGAGGAAATTCCAACGTTGAACGGACCTTACCGGTGGGTGAAGGGAAATGTCCTTGAATATCAGTTGAAGGAAATTCCGATCCGCTCCGCCGCGTTTCCGCTTCTCAAACGAAACCGCAGAGTATGGGAGCAGATCTCCGACGATATCCTGAAAACAGGAGATCCCTTCCACGTCAGGCCAAACTATTTCTGGCATGACGTCTGGTACGAGGCTTTTTCCTACGATTCACGTCCTGAGCGGAAAATGTACTGGATCGCCGCGATTCACGGCCTGCCCGCCCTGACTTCGGAAGCACGGAAACATGTCCTGC
>CALXOA010000088.1 GCA_944389895.1 uncultured Victivallis sp.
GTTGCTCTTTCTGAAAACCCAGGAGATTCTGACTCGGGAAAAGAGCATTTCCAAACTCTTCCTGAATGGTCTGGTCGGACGGAATTTCTCCCGGGCGCTGGCGTTCTATCTGCGCTACTACCGGAACTATCTTGATGAAATTCAGCAGCTCGAGCCGGAGTGGAGGCATGAACCGGTGGACTGGAACTTCTTCCCCGTTCCCGACGGCGGGCAGGACACTCCTTACGCCCGCTCGTGAATCATTCTCCACCCCCTTCCGGGAACGGTTTCGTCGCAGGAAAGCTTTCTTAATGGCGGCAATGGCGGAAAGATATTGTTTGGTGTCGTAAAAATTCATATTTTCAGTTGCGAAATGTGGTATACTAAAAGAGATGTTCCGTTGAAAACGGCAACGATGCAGCTGATGAGGCGACAACATACAATCGATCAGGAGAATGGAAGATGTTGAAAAGAACACTTGTTGCAGGTGCGGTGGTTTTTGCCGCCGCGGCGTGGAGTGCCGGTCCCTGGTTGCCGGCCGACCGGGAGTTGCCCCGGCGCGCTTCGGCGTTGTTGAAATCGGATCAGGTGGAATTTTCGATCCCCGAAGCCGGGACTGTCCGCCCTGCTGCGTTGTTGCGGTCGCAGTCGCTGGCGGGGAAGTGGAAGTTCTCCGGATTGGAGAGTTCGGCTGCGCCGTTCCCCGCGGAGCCGGATGCCGCTGAGCTCGCCTGTCTTGCTCCCGGGTTCGATGATGCGAAGTGGGAGTTGATCCGGGTTCCGCTGAACTGGTGGTTGAACCCCTCCACATCTTATGACAAGGTCTTCCGGGCTGCGGAGACCACGGTTGACCGGGGCGGCAGCGATTACCGGCAGGCTGCGAATCCCTATTTCAAGGGGATCTACCGGCACGAGATTGAATTGCCTGATCCGTTGCCTTCCGGTCGGATATTTCTCAACTTCACCAATGTCGGTTACGAAGGTCGGCTCTACGTCAACGGGAAATTTGCCGGCAGCCATCACGGCGACTTTGTCCCATGGCGGGTCGATATCACGCCGTTTGTGAAACCCGGCCGGAATCTGCTGGCGCTGCGGGTGCTGGCTGATTTCGGGCCGAAAGATCAGGTTGCAACGCACACGTACGGCTGCATGTGGGACAAGCAGGCGGTCAAAGGAGGAATCTGGAACCGGGTCGCGCTCGAGTTTGATTCCGATCCCGTGATTGAACGCATGTTGCTCTCGACGGATCATACCGGATCTTTCCGGCTCGATTACACGATCCGCAACAATACCGGCCGCCGGCTCGTGGTGACGCCCGGTATCGGAGTGCGGTTTGCCGAAGAGAAGGGACCGGAACCGGTGATCCGGGAGTTCCCCGCCTTGACACTGGAGCCGGGGGTGACCTCCGGTACGCTCACCACCCGCTTCGACAACGTCAGTGCGTGGTCGCCCGAGGAACCGAATCTCTATTTTTCGATGTTCTACCTGCGTGACGGGAAAAAGATCGCCGCCGCCCGGCTCGAGCGTTTCGGTTTCCGCGACTTCAAAACGGTCGGAACCGGTTTTCAGCTGAACGGTCGCCCCTATTATCTCTACTCGGAAAGTGTTCCTTCGATGTTCTGCGGCGGTTGGGATACCGCGGATGGCTTCCATCACTCCCAGTATGAGAAGATGGATGGATATCGGAAGAAGGGGTACAATATTTTCCGCAATCCCCACCAGCCGATCGATCCGCTGGTTCTGGATTACGCCGATGAGATCGGCCTGATGGTCTACAATGAATGGGGGTTCTGCTTTCTGCCGAAAATTGACGAGAAGGCGTTTGAAAAGAACAATCTCACTGAACTCGAAGAGTTTGTGATTCGCGATCACAACCACCCCGCGGTGGTGATGTGGAGCCTCGGCAACGAGGTTGAGCACCGGCGTGATCCGGCCTTGACCCGCCAGCTCAACAAGCAGGTCGCACTGGTGCGCCGGCTTGATCGCCAGAAGCGTCCGGTGAGCGCTTTCGCCGGGGTCGGCAACGTCGGCAACTACGGAAAAGCGCCGCTGGACACCGATGTGCTTGATTTCCATCTCTATGTCGGGATCACCAAACCGTGGACCCGCTGGAACAGCGACTTCGACACGCTCTACCGTGATGTCGTGGCGATCTACGGCAAGGACGGCAAACTCGACAAGCCGGTATTCTTTTCCGAAACGGTCGGCGGGGGGTGGGGCCTGCAGCCGGATCCGAACTACAAGCACGGCAACATCGATGAGTACCTGAAAGTCATCAATGCCGATTACAACTTCGGCAATCCCGGCGCGGCAGGTTATTCCGGCGTGATCGGCGTTCGTGCCGCGCTCGATCCGCAGCGGAGCTGGCAGTACACCCACAATTACCTCGGCACCCGGCTGGTCGAGTTGATGCGTCAGGATTCCCGGATCGCCGGTTTTGCCCCCTGGATCGCCTATCCGACCCGGATGGGGACCCGCTGGACTCAGCCGGTCTATCCCCTGTTGCGGGACAACGGGAAAAACCGGTTGATGCCGCGGCAGTTCCTGGTTCCGGGCAAGGTCGAACTCGAGGCGGTGGTGTTGAACCAGAGCGGTCCCGACTTGAAATCTCTGCAACTCCGGATCGATCTGGATGCGGGAAAGGAGAAGCCCGTGGAACTAGCCGTGCTGGATCTCGGTCCGCTGGCCGGCGGAGCACGGGTGGAGAAGCGTTTCACCCTGGAGTTCCCGGCGAATCTGCCTTCGGCGGGAGAACTGCGGTTGACACTGCTGGAAGAGGGTCGCGATGTCGGGCGTAACAGTTACCCGGTGACGCTTCATGACCGGGAATCGGCGTTGAAACCGGTTGACGGAGCTGCCCCGGTGGCGCTGCTGGCGCCGTCGCCGCAGGTCGCGGCGATCCTCGGCGAGCTCGGTATTCCGTACCGGGAGGTCCGGCGCGGAGAGTCGCTCGAATCATTCCAGGCGGCGGTGATTCCGCCCGGCGTCGAGCCACAGGCAGTCGATACTCCGACCATCCGGGAATGGATTGAAAACGGCGGTCGGCTGCTGATGATGGAGCAGAAACCCGGTTCATTGCCGGTATTCCCCGAATACCAGGTCTACGGGGATTTCAATACCCTGGTCGAGCTTGTTACGCTTGAGCACCCCGTTTTCGCCGGACTGGGACAGGCTGATTTCGACATCTGGGCGGAGAATCCTGACGGTAATCTGATCACGGGAACTCTCGTGCCGTTGAATGCAACCGCACTCGCCGTCAAGGGGAAGTTCCTCGACTCCCGCAACGCCGGTGCCGGCGTTGCCGAAGCGACGGCAGGGAAGGGGCGGGCGCTCTTTTCACAGCTCGACGCGACCGGCCTCTGGAAGAAAAACGGGGCGGCGACACGCTATCTGCGCAACCTGCTGGCCTATCTTGCGAAGCCGGAGTCGCTTTATGCAGCACGCCCGTTGGAGACGGGGCGCCTCCTCGAGTTTTCGATCGTTCCCGGGCGTGAACTCTTCCTCGATCTGCGCAAGGTTGCCAATCGCAACTTTGCCGATGATCGCGCCGGCGACAACAAGGGCGGCTGGACCGATCAGGGAGACAACGATTTTCGTCAGATGCCGCTGGGACGGCAGACGATGGCGAACATTCCCTTCGAGATTATCGATCCTGCCTCCAACGACGGGCGCTCCTGCGTGGTGCTGCGCGGGAGAAATACCCCCGGGGCCGCGCGGGAGGTTTCCGGCATTCCGGTGAATGCGAAAATCGCCGGGATCTGTTTCCTGCACACCGCCGGTTACGGTGGGGAGCAGGGGACCTGCGCGGTGTACCGGATCCATTATGCCGACGGGCGGAGTGTCGATTATCCGATGACGGTGCCGGTGAATGTTGCCGACTGGTGGAGTCCCGGATTGCTGAAGGAGGCGGTCCCCGGAATCATACGCACCAATTCTCTCGGGTATCAGATCGGTTGTTTCGTTGCCCGCTGGGACAATCCCCGTCCGGCTGTCGAAGTGAAGTCGGTCGATTTCATCGCGTCGCAGACTCCGCGTGCCACGCCGATTCTGGTGGCCGCCACTGCGGAACTTGCCCATCCGCAGCCGCTGATATGGCTCGACTCCAACAATCGCGACCAGAAGTGGGGCGGGGGCAGCGACAACGGCGGCGAACCAGGAAAAGTGGATTTGCTTCAGGAGGAGATACCGGATGCGCCGGGCCGCAATTTCGCCCGGATCCATTTCTCCGGCAACGTCGGGAACGGGGTACCGGCGGCGATTGCGTTTCTGTTTTTCGACCGAGAGGCCTTGAAACGGGGGGATTACACAACCGTGTCGTTTCTGATGCGCAGCTCTTCCTCTGGGCGGGTCGAGATCACGATTCCGGAGGAAAATCATCGTTCCCGGTTGTTGCACAGTTTCGAACTGCAGGAGTCTCAGGGAAAATGGATTCGCGTCCGACTGGATCTGAAGAAGGATTTCAAATTTCAGGGAGAAGCGTTTCCGCTTGAGAAGATGCGTACGGAGTTGATCTTCTACAACGGCAAGGATCGTTCCGCCGGTTTCCCGCGACGCGCGGTCTCCTTCGACATCACCGATCTGCGGCTGGAGTGACGAAAATGCGGCGACGGAATGCAATGCCGGATTCCGGTGTTGCCGGAAACAAAAGACATTCATCGGTGCCTGAGGTGTTCCCCGGCGCCGATGAGACGACTCCCTCACGGGCGGAGTATTTCACCTGGATCAACAACACCAATGAGGGAGCGACCGCGGAACAGACCCTGATTAATTTCGCGTTCTTCCGGTTTCTGCGCGAGAAGTTCGGAATGCAGCTCGATCTCTACGTATTTGACGCCGGGGCGATCGACGGCGCGGGTTTTTACGGGTCCACCGATTCCGAACGGTTCCGGCGGCAGTTCCCCGAAGGATTCGGTCCGCTGGCCGCAGCAGCGCGCAAGCTCGGATTCCGGCTCGGTGTCTGGGGCGGTCCGGATGGGTTCGGCGATACTCCGGAATCCGCGCGGAAACGGATCGAGGAGATGACGGCGCTCTGCCGGGATCATGGATTTGAGCTGTTCAAGTTTGATCTGGTCTGCGGCTCTTTTGTGCCGGAACATGAGACTTTCTTTATTGAAATGCTCTCCCGCTGCCGCCGGTATGTGCCGGAGCTGATTCTGTTGAATCACCGGCTGCCGCTTTCAGAGGCCGGATTACGGCACGCCACCACGTTTCTGTGGGAAGGGGCGGAGAGTTACATCGATGTCCACTCCTTCAATCCTGTGACCGCACCGCATCATCGTGCCGGCGCTCTGATGCGCGGCCTCACCCCGGGCCTGACCCGGCTGGCTGAGGACCACGGTGTCTGCCTGTCGTCGTGTCTGGATGGTTGGGATGATGAATTGATACTTCAGGCATTCGGCCGTTCGCTGATCCTTGCGCCGCAGATCTACGGCAATCCATGGCTGCTCCGCGATTCCGAGCTGCCGAAACTGGCGGGCATTTTCAAATTGCACCGCAGGTTTCGCGATATTCTGGTTCATGCCGATCCGTTGCCGGAACGGCGTTACGGCCCCTCTGCCGTGTCGCGCGGCGACGGTGCACAGCGGTTTGTGACGTTGCGGAATCTGTCATGGCGGCCGGTCGAGAGGACAATCCGGCTCGGGGAGCTCGGGTTGACGGAGCCTGCAGAGGTCGAGGTCCGGAGTTTCCACCCCCGGGAATGCCGTTACGGACTCTTTCCTCTCAATGGGCGGGTGAAGGTCCGGATTCCGCCTTTCCGCTCGTTTCTGCTCTATGCGGGCCGCCCGCTGGAGGGAGAGTGTTCCGTGCCGCCGGACGCCGTCCGGGATCCGGAACCGGTTGCCCTCGGCCGTCTCCGGCAGGTGGAGCAACCCGGGGACATGGCCGAACTTTACGAGGCCGCAGCCTTTGCGATCGACAACAACTCTCTGGAACAGCGTTCACTCGAGCGGGCGGGGCGGAGTCGTTATCCCGCGGTACGGGCGGCCCGCCGGGCATTCTTCTCTCAACCGGCCTACCGGGCGCGGATGTGCGCCGATCGCAAT
>CALXOA010000089.1 GCA_944389895.1 uncultured Victivallis sp.
CACGTTCCCTTCCCGAACACGGTAGTTAAGGACTCCAGCGGCGATGGTACTGCAAATTTGACTGTGGGAGAGTAGCACGGTGCCGGAAATTTTTTTGCCTCCGGTCGATTCGCACTCGCCCGGAGGTTTTTTTTGCCATAAAATCCCGGCATAGACCCTGGGCGACGATTGCATAGTGGCGGAAAAAGCGGTACAGTATCGAAAAGCAGAGTAGGGGTCTTGATCGGTCGTCACGGGGAAATCAGATGGACACAGTCATGGAGTTGGATCATTCGAAGTTGTATGCCGTAATCATGGCAGGTGGACGGGGAGAACGCTTCTGGCCGTTGAGCCGTGCGGATCAGCCCAAGCAGATGCTCAGTCTGCTGGGGGGTGCCTCGCTGATCGAGCAGACGGTGTTGCGACTGCGGGAGCTGCTGCCGCCGGAGAATATCATCATAGTCACCAACGAGAGATATGTCGAGCGGTTGCATCGGATGTTTCCCCGGCTGCCGGAAGAGAACATCATCGGGGAGCCGGCTCCCCGCGATACCGGTCCCTGCGTCGCATTGGCCGCGGGGGTGGTTCGGGCACGGGCCGGAGAGGATGATGCGACGATGATGCTTTTTCCGGCAGATCACTGCATCGTCAATGTTGAAGCTTTCCGCAGGAACCTCGAAGACGGCTGTCGGATGGCGGCGCGGGGGGATTTTCTTGTCACGATCGGGATTCCTCCGACGGAGCCGAGCTGCAATTACGGCTACATCAAAGCGGCGGAGCGGGTGGAATGTCCTTTGAGTACCTGCTTTCACCGTGTAGCGTGCTTTGTGGAAAAACCATCCCGCGAAGCGGCGGAAAAGATGCTTTCTGAGGGCGGGTACAGCTGGAACGGCGGTATCTTCCTCTGGAAAGTTGCGACGATTCTCAAGGCGATGCGCCTTTATGCACCCGATCTTGCCGATCTCGCCGGAGTACTTCACAACGCCTGGTGCGGAGGCGTTTTTACCGAGGTTCTGAAACGGGAATTTGAAAAGTGCCGCAAGATCTCAATTGATTACGCCGTGATGGAGAAGGCGGACAATATTCTCGTGGGTGAGGCTTCATTTGACTGGGACGATATCGGCAACTGGCCTGCCTTGCGAAACCATCTGCCGACCGATTCTGCCAACAATGTGCTTTACGGCCTGGCGGAGCAACTTGACTGTCGTGATACAATTCTCTATTCCGGTGATCCCGAACACCTGGTTGCCGCGATCGGTCTTGAGGATGTGATCGTGGTGCACACGCAGGATGCAACGCTGGTTTGCCGCTCCGGTTCCTCGAAGGAACTCAAGGAACTTCTCAGCCGACTGCGGAAAAAAGAGAATACCTGGCGGTTTCTGTAAGGGATATCGGAAGCCGGAAGCGATTCATCAATCGGACAACACGGTTTCCCCGTCACGGCCGATTCCGGCGGGGAAGGGGAGTTTCGCGATTGCCGCGGCGAATTTCTCTCTCCCTTCCGGCGTGTCCCAACAGTCATCAAGATGTTGATAAATCACCTGCCTGATCGGCAGGTTCCGAAGCATTTCAACTCCATTCTCCAGCGGGTAGTGTACCAGCTCCGAGATGAGCAGGTCGCATCTTTCCCCGACTGCTTCAATCGGGAAATCGGCATAGGTTGTCGACAGGTCGCCGGTGAAGAGCACCCGTTTCCCGTCTGCTTCGACCAGCAGCGAATAGCTCCGCTGTTCCCCCGTCGGCGGAAAGTGGCGGTTACGGTACGCCGTGACGCGCAATGCTCCGTCATCGTAGATGATCCCGGGAGCGTAGGCGTTTACTGTTTCCTCTCCACAGGAACTGATGTCATGGATGCGGTTGGCGGCACACCAGGCCCTGAGTGGTGCGACGGCTTTTTCGTCAGGCAGGCAGACTGTGAGGCGGTTGTTCGGAAACTGCCAGCGGAATTTCCGTGCCTGTTCCAGAATCACCGGCAATCCCCCGGTGTGGTCGATGTGAACATGGGTGATGAATACCGCCGAGAGCTGGGAAGCCTTGAGACCGCGCCGGATCAGCAATGCATCTACTGGTTCTCCCGCGTCGATGAGGTACCGGCGCTCTCCGACTTCGATCAGAGTGGATGATTGAAAACGGGTCGGTGTGGGATCTCCGTGACTGGTTCCGAGCAGAGTAATTTTCATATCAGTCTCCTGCAATGGTGTTGGCTGTGAAAATATACTCCGGGGGAACGTTTTTTCAACTTCCCGCAAGGGGAATCTGAATGCTTTCTCCAGCGTGAACGCCCTGTGGAAAAGCACCTTCCAATTCGCGGTTCCCAAGTCGGAAACGGAACCGTTCCTCCTGTTGTGCCGGATCTGCTGCAGTGAGAGTGCCATCCCGGATCAGCACCGCGGCCGGATGAGCTGATTCCAGGATCCCATATCCGGGAAACTCCACCCTGCCGGGCGTGTAGAAAAGGGCGAATCCGGTTTTTCGGTGTTCATCAAATACGGCGTGAATCCCCGGAGCGCTCGTTATCCGTGCAGGAAGAGGAGCCGAATTATCTCCTGCCGGTGTGATCAGGAAGCAGTAACCGGCATTCTGCGGGCGAACTCCGTGTTCAAGGCGTATGGTCAGCACTTTCCCTTTGACCGGAGGCTGATTTTTAAAGGAGGGCTGAATGGCGGTCCAGTCTGCGCTGCGCTCGGCGATCTCGATCACGGGGGAGGCCGGAACCGGGAAACGGTATTCGAGATCATCGTGTCGGATTGTTGTGACGTTTTCGAGCCGGTGTTCTCCGCAGTCGGTCAGCGTCGTTCTGCCGCCGTCGGCGGTCTGTATTTCCACCGCGGTTCGATACCATCGCGAATCAATCGTCGTTTCGACCGGAAACTCTGATGTGGCGGTGATTGCGTCACCGATCATCACGATGGTGTCATCAAAGGTGAAGACACTTTTGCGTGCGGAGAGGCCGTCGGTTTCGAGTTGAAGCATGGCTGCACCGTTGCGGCCGTCCGAGACGCCGCCGACAAGAGAGGCCCGGTTGTAATAGTACCGATCCGGGGAACGCAGCGGGGAGTCATCCTGCAACGCGGTCAGCCCGGGCAGACGTAGCCAGTTCCAGAGCGGCATGATCTTGAGATATTCATCGCCCCGCCGGAGCAGTTGAAAAACACCGGCGGCGGTGTGGCGGCCGAGTTCATTTTCATAGTTGGTACTCTCGCTGCCGATCACCCGTCGGGAGCACATTTTCACCGAGAAGTAGAAGTTGCGACGGCGGTGGACCATGAAATCGCTCCGGAAAAAGAAGCGGTTCCCGGCCAGATTGCCGGTGTCGGCGAAGAAGTCGGCGATCCGGCCGGCGGTTTCCGCGTCTGGTGCGTCGAAATCGCCGCAGATGGCATTGCGGGCTCCGAGAGCTTTTTCCGTTTGCGCCGGACCGACGATCTGGCGTCCGCAGGCGTTGAAGTCGAAGATGTCGCGGAAAATCACCCATCGCATACCGTTTTCAAAGTAGTCCGCAAGCAGCCGTCGCTTCTCCACCGGCCAGGCGAACCGGGTGTTTTTCATCACCCCGGACCAGAGGGCACCGGTGGCCAGAAACGCGAGACCGTAGTTGCCGAACTGCATCTGTGCGTAATGCTGGTGAAAGCTGAAATCCGCCTGGAGTCCTTCATGCCCCGGTTGTGCGAAAGCAATTTCCTCGAGAATCACCGCACGCCCTTCTTCCACCATTTTCGCATCCCGGTAGATGACTCCCTTCAGAAAATGGATGGTTGCCAGATGCAGGCGATTCTGGGCGGTCATGCCGATTTTCGAACGATCGAGGATCGGCCGGAACCTCCGGAGTGTTTCCGGGGGGAGTGCGTCCCCCATCGTCAACAGCGTCTGGGTGGATTGCAGCGGAATGCCGATCGATTGATACCACCAGTTCCGATTGGTGTATTTGCGTTCCGCCCAGTTTTCGATTCCGCGGATCACCGCATCACGCAGCCGCGGATCATTCGCAAGGCCGGTTTTGCTGAAACGCCAGGAACGGGCCAGCGCGTTGAGCGCGTGCCAATGGCGGCGCAGATCCCAGCGTCCGCCGTCGCCGTCGGTGTAATCGACGTCGGTGAAGGTGCCGTCGGCACGCTGGCGCTCGAGGATCTGTCGTGCGGCATTGTCGTCGGCCGCACTGCATTCGGATACCGTGAGCGTTACGAACTGCTCGCGCAGTCGATCGAAATCGTCGTCGGCCTGCGGTTGCAGAAATGGAAGCAGGAATAGAAACAGCATCGGGAACCGCAGGTGTCGCATGTTCCATTCTCCTTCAGAAATTGTATCGGTGAAAAGGTTTGTTCGCGTCAATATTGCGGAACGGGTCGGAGTCGAACGGCCGTTCAAGGTTCACAACCTTGTAAGAGTCCACGTGGCCGTCAAGGTGCAGGATTGTCACGCTGCTGCTGTGGCGCGCTGCAAGATTTCCGTACCCCGCATTGGTGACCGGAATGTTGTTCTGCCAGCGGAAATAGCCGGTCCGCTTGTTGCTGAGCCCGGAACTGTCACGCTGCCAGACATCTGCGAGCAGAAGTTTGATGGATGGATTTCGGATCCGTCCGGTCCTGGTGGAGCTCAGATAGCCGCTGTTGCCGGGATAAAGGAGGCTGTTGATTCCGTAGTGCGGTGTCATTGTCCACCAGCCGGCGGAACTTTCGGTCCGGGCGGCAAGATCGTAATCACCCTTCATGGACGGACAGAGAAACAGACGATTGTGGGCATAAGTTCCACCGGTCAGACCGATAATGGAACGTTCACGCCCCATCAGCAGCCGGGGCCAGTAGGGTGCCGTTCCTGAACTTGTACCATTGGAGACGGGCGGCAGGAAATCCTCGAAGTCGGCCTGATACAGCTGCATCGCCAGACCGAGCTCCTTGAGGTTGTTGCGACAGGCGGTGGCCTGCGCCCGCTCCCGGGCCTGGTTCAGGGCAGGCAGCAGCATCGAGGCGAGAATCGCGATGATCGCAATCACAATAAGCAATTCAATCAATGTAAATGGATGTTTTCTCATGTCAGCCTTTCCTTGTTTTTCAGAGAGGTTTTGATTCAGCGGGAAGAAACGGCGGCGCAGCTGCCGCGGTCGATGAACTCGAAATGTTGCCTCCGGCTCCGGAACGGTTCCCGGTGCTCCAGCCGGGCGAGCAGTGCTTCGGACCCCTCGCGGGTCAATTCCGCGAAATCCACCCGGAATGCCGAGGGCGGATTCGGCAGCGTCAGCATGTTCGCATCCTCATCGATACTGAGGATCGAGAGATCCCGCGGGATTTCCAGCTTCAGCTCGGCTGCAACCGCCGCCACGATTCCGGCATAACCGCAGGAGCCGAGGATTACAGCACCCGGCCGTGCCGGAGAGGAAAGCAATGCCCGGATGTACTTTGCCGGATCGGCGTCGATTTTTTTCCGCCAGTCGGGATTCAGCGGCAGCCGATGGTTCCACATCGCCCGTTGGAAGCCTTCGTCACGGCCCCGATAGGCGGCTTCGTTGGCCTCCGGCAACAACAGGGCGATGTCGCGGTGGCCGAGTTCCGCCAGATACCCGACCGCCGCGTCGAGGACTTCGTGATTGGAGTAGCCGGAACTGACGTCGGCGAGTTCCGGCAGAATGGAGCTCAGGGCGATCACCGGGAAATTCCTTCGCACGAGTTTCCGGATCGCCGGCACAAACTCCGTTCGCGGACTGTAGATCAACACCCCATCGAGGCGATATTCGGCAATGGTCTGCTCATATTCCCCCGGGGTACGTGAAAGGGGGAGCAGATCGGAGTTATGTTCTTCCCAGAAATGGAACAATGTACCGAGCATGGTTCCGATCAGATAATCTTCCGGCCGGATCCGATGATGACTGAAAAAACCGATTCGCCAGGGACGAATCCGTTGACCTGAAAGTTCACTTACAAAGGTCCCTGAACCAACTCTGCGTTCGATCAGACCGCGGTTGATCAGTTCTGCCATCGCACTGTTGACCGTGATGGTCGATACTCCGAGTTGGCGTGCCAGCAGCCGCTCGCTTGGAATGCGTGTGGCGGCGGCAAGTTCCCCCTCACGGATCAAAGATTCGATCCGCGAAGCGAGTTGACGGTATTTCGGCGAGCCGTCGTCCCTGAGTTCAATCCGGTTGAAAGTCGTATCCATTGTCACACCCGTATCATGGTATTAATTATACCTGAGATGACTGATCATGTCAATAGCACATATGCATTTTTATTGAAAATAATTGCATATATGCAATTATAAGGCTCACAGGCTCCTGATGAGAGAATCGAAGGCAGGGACGGATTGATCTACCGGGGGGGCCGGATGGGGGCTGCGCGGTCGCCCTTTTCCCATTTCTGATACGCCATCCGTTTCGGCTTTTTCAGAAGAAAAGGTCGCTTTTCAAGTGACTTCCGCGGGAGGCGTAGGGGCGCCAAGTTTACTTTTTTGTGGTTTCGCCGACTCGGAGATCCCTTGTTCTACATGCGGGGGAGGAGTGGAGATGCTGATTGGGTTGTCAGCATTGCTGCTCGAAAAATCGACGTGCCGTTCTGGGGGAGCCGTATCCTCATATCATCGACGGTGGCGCAGTTGCACGGCAGCGGGATGAGGCATTTCACATTCGATTAATTGGGGGTTTTACTGCGGTGTCCGGTGATGGTGAATCGATCGAATTGCTCTCCGTCCGGCGTGACGGCACGAATGGTGAGTCCGTCATCATCGGATTCAACCAGCAAAGCGGAACTTTCCCGCTCTCCTCCGGGACCGTCCAGAGTGACGAGGTGAAATGGGTAGTCCCCCGGGGCATTCCGGCTGTAATGGTGGATGTGCCCGGCGATCACCAGATCGAAATCCGCTCCCCTGCGGAACGGTTCCAGTATGGCTTCCATTTTCGAACCGGTATGAAACTGTCCGGTATCTGCGGCGTGGATTGCTGCGATCCGGTATTTCGCACTCTGAAACCCGGGGGACAAAAGTGCATGTTTCAGCATCTGATGTTGTTGTTCAACAAGCTGTTCCGCTTTCGGATCCTCCTCTCCTGAATCGAGAACCGCGAAGAAGATTTCTCCTCCCCGGAACGTGTAGCCGGTTTCTCCCCGGGCGGTCGCAAACTGGTCGAACCACCGCCGGGGTTCTTTTCCCCGCAGTTCGTGATTGCCGAACACCGGCATCAGAGCTCGGCCATCGAAAAGGCGTGAGTACGGTTCAAGGAATCCGCGCAAATAACGGTTCTCGTAGTTGTCGGAAAGTGAGTCGATGTCTCCGAGGTGAATCACGAAATCCGCGCCTTCGCGTGCGGCCAGCCTCGAATATTTTTTCAACAGATCGAATCGGAAAAGCATGCTGTGCTGGGTATCGCCGAATACGAGAAAACACAATGGCCCGGCATCCCCGAAACAGTGTACCGGATAAGTCCCGGTCAGATCGTTGCGGTTCCCCGCGTCATCAACGATGAACAGCCGGAAGAGTCCATCGGCCCGCTTTGCCGGATGTGCCAGTTCCAGGGTGTGAACTGTTTTCCGGATGCCTTCCCCGGATGTCGTGAACCGTTCTTCCCCCGGGAAAAAAGCTTCCGCCCCCAGTACCACCGGAACGGAGGTAATGGCGCGGATCAGCATGGTCCGGGGCGTCATGTGCGTGATGAGCGGCGGAAAACGCAGTGGAAACTCCGGTTGTGGTGGACGAATTTCCCGCTCCAGTCGTACCGGAGAGCGAAAATTCACATCGTTCATGTCTGCGGCTGGAGGCAGGAGTTCGAAATAGAACTTCATGGAATCGACTCCACGTTCGATCACGAACACGATCTGGTTGCTTCCTTTCTCCAGCCTGGCGGGAAAACGGTGGCGTTTCGCATCGGGAGCTCCTCCGTTTCCGAGATCCATGGTACTGAAAATCAACTCCTCGTTAACATAACAGTCAAACCACCAGTCCGCCGCAGCGCACAGCAGAACGTCATGTTCTTTCCGGGAATCGAGTTCCGTCGCAAGGATGGCAAAACAGGCGTCCTGCCGGTAGGAGGGCAGGACGGCCAGGTCCACGGAGCCTTTCCCCGGGATAATTCGGAGTGTATCGACTTCCGGAGACATGGAGGTGAGGCTCCGGTGCCCGATTTCCGTGATATCATCGGTGAAACGAAGTTGAAACGTTGT
Source organism: uncultured Victivallis sp. (assembly GCA_944389895.1). Classification (GTDB taxonomy): domain Bacteria; phylum Verrucomicrobiota; class Lentisphaeria; order Victivallales; family Victivallaceae; genus Victivallis. The sequence goes on from CALXOA010000089.1 coordinate 8,121, forward strand.
TCCGTCGTTCATATGATTCGGCAGAGTGAAATTTCAAAAAACGTTTTTCCCGGAAATCCGCGATACCAGCTTTAAATAACTTTCCCGACCGGGATGCTGCGGGTCGTATGATTGGCCCGGAGCCCGGTCGGGGCGGGAGGCGGGATTCCGATTTATTCTTTCTTTTTCACGTCCGGTTTACGACGGATTTCAATGGTCAGGCTCAAATTGTCCAGCATGACGGTTCCGGTAGTTTGAGGAGCGACGTTGCAGACGACGTTCATGGTTACGGTTTCCTTTGGAATGTCTCCGGACACCTCGACGGGACACCAGTCATGGCTTCCCGCCCGATAAGGAGACTCTCGCCACCGGATCCGTTTCCCCGTGTCATCGTAATAGTTCACGCCGATATTCACGCCGCGCCCGACAAGATTTTCCCGGCGGCAGAATCCGGTCAGTTTGAAGGAGGCATATTCATTTTCCGCGAGCGGTCCGGTCAGTTTGCGAAGATCGATTTTCTGATGGGCGAGACCAAGAAAATTTTTGGGCCCCGGTGCAATGGAAGTCAGCGCGAGGGATTTGTCGCCGTCGACACAGTTTCCCGTGACGATTTCCACCTTGCCGACCTTTCCAAGCGTGTTGCCCCAATATTTGCTGCCTTCCTCGAAGGAGCCGTTTGGAAGCAACGGCTGCGGAGTCATCGGGTAGGTGCGTACTGTGACGTCTCCGGGATAAACCGGTTCTCCCGGAGCTCCGGTGATCTTTCCGGTGATGAAGAGGGGCAGATCATCCATTTCCAGTGTGATTTTTCCGTTTCTGGCATCGACGGTTTGACTGTTGCCCATGACGTCGGTGACAATCAATTGTTTTTCCGGGGTGGAAAGGGTGACGGTCGCCCGTGGAGCCAGATAAAGCTGCACTACATTAAGGCTCCCCCCGGAAGCGGAATCAAAGCTGTACCCTCTGCAATATCCGGCGTCCGCCGCATCGACGATGTTGAGCAGTCCCGCAGCCCGTGCGTCGTGAAGTAACCGGATCATCGTGCTGTGGGCAACAAAATTGGGTTTCGGGGAGAAATCGCGACGAATAAGCCCGAAGTTATCTTCATGATAGCCGGTGGTTCCGTCGTTGCGCAGATCGTACTTGAATACTTTGGACGCTCCATGGGCAAGTTGTTCTATCTGCATTGCAATTTCACGAATGAGCTGGAGACGCTCTGAAGAGCCGGCCGCGGAATGCGTGCCGATTTCGGTTACCCAGACCGGTCGATCCGCTGCATCGTAGGGGGCCAGCAGTTTTCGGACCTCGGCGATGTCGGCGGTGTAATGGAGGTTCATGATATCGAAGTTGGAGGCGATTCCGGCGTCAAGCGTTTCCTTGAGGAATGGACGGTAGGTCGCTCCTTCCGGAATGGCGCTGGTGACGGCGAGATATAGAATCTTCGCCCGGGGATTGCTCGCCTTGATTCCCGTTCCGCCAGCAGCGTGATAGGTGACTGCGTCGCGAATGATGCCGCGGTCATTGTTGGTTGTCCAGTTTTCCCAGCTGCCGCGCCAGAAGAGTTCGGCATCCGGTTCATTCATGAGTTCCCAGTGGTTGATGAAATCGCACTCTTTGGCATAGCGGGCGGCAAATTCGGTCAGATCCGACCAGTTCGTCGGCGCCACCCGGCTCCAGACGTTGTAATTGCTCCCCTCGGGCGCTCCCGAAGCATATTGAGCGACGTAATGGATTGAACCGAGCACACCGAGTCCGCAATTACGCAAATATTCATTCAGCTGAGCGAACCGTTGGAACTGTTGATCCATGTCTTCGCGTTTTTTCAACGAACTCCAGTCGAATTGTCCGCCGCGAATCCAGCCGAATCCGGCCCGCCGGGCGATTTCGACCTCCCTGACTGCGTCGTTGTAGGAAATCCGCGTCAGGTGGAAGTTGCAACCGAAGGGGCTTGCCGGGGTGGCGATTTTCGAGTTGTCCGGTGTGACTGCCAACGGCTGGTTGAGCTTCAGGTCAGGGGCCGACACGACGAAGTAACCCTGCCGGTCGGTTGGAATCCGGAAGCGGACACTGTTGCCGCCGGGGGTAAATTCCACCGGGATTTTACTTTGGTTGCCGAAGAAATCGGTCAGAAGCAGTTGCGGGGCTTCCTGTTGCGGCTGGTCCAGCTTGAGGGCCGCGTTTACCTGCTCTCCCGGAGCGAAGAACCAGCCGAGGCGATTCTCCTGATCCTGAAGTGAGAATTCCGCTGCGGCAACTGAGAGTGCGGCCAGAAAAGTCATGGTGGAGATTTTTTTGAGAGACATCAAAGGGTCCTCCGGTTGATGGTTCAATTCTTGTCGTAACCGTCACTGAGGCTGTTGGAGGTGCCGTAAAGGAACCAGTTGGGATCGTAGACTCCTCCGGAATAGCGCAGCTCACTCCACATTTCGGCGTGTCCGTCAACCCAGAGCGCATTCACGTTGATACGGCCCAGGGCCGGTTGACTGCCGGTGATCAGAGTGACCGGATGAGGATCGTGGAAGTTCTTTTTCTCGAGCATAAGCACTTGTCTCGACGGATGTTTGAGGGAGGTGATCTTGACATTCCCGTTGTTCGTTATCTTTATGACATGGCGATAAAGGTAACTGGTGGTATACCATTTCGTTGTATTGTCGATCGTTGAAGGCAGGGGTTTCAGGGTTCCGTCAAGATTCGGGTCTTCGGGACTGCCGGGGCAGATGGCCGCGGCAATTCCGTTGGTGTAGTTCCAGAGTACGGCCGGCCAGGTGAAGATCTTGTGACAGTGGATTGCTGATTCGGAAAAAATCTTGTCGCTCATTGGAATCTGGTCACCGTTGTCGCCGGTGTAGAGAGCAATCGCCTGACCGAGTTGTTTCAGATTGCTGGTGCATTTCGCCCTCTGGGCGGAAGTTCTGGCCTTGTTCAATGCCGGCAACAGCATAGAGGCGAGAATTGCGATGATCGCAATAACGACCAACAATTCTATTAATGTGAATTTTTGCTGTTTCATCTTCTCTTCTCCTTATGATCCTAGTTTTCGTACTGATCCACGTACGATTATGGAAGAATCGACAACTTTGTTGAAAAGCCGGCCCGGTTCCTTCCAGAGCGATTCGACCGCTTCGAGAATCCGGGCAATGTAGAAGTCGAAATCCGGCCCGACCGTGGTCAGCGGCGGCAGGAAGAACTTCCCCTGCCGGGAACCGTCCGAACCGATGACACTGATATCGTCGGGGACCTTGAAGCCATGTTCGGAAAAGGCGCAGATTGCCCCGAATGCGGTGGCGTCACTGAGAATGTAGGCCGCCGTGAAATCCGGTTGCTGCTTCTCGAGTAAAGCGGACAAAACGTCATGAGTCTTGCTGACGGAATTTTCCCCGTGCATGACATGGCAATCGATCTCGTGAATCCGGCAATTGGTGGCCTGGGCGAAGGTCTTGAATCCACTCAGCCGCCCTCTGGCTATGGCGCTGTCCGGCTCCGAAATCACCACCGCCAGCTTGCGATGCCCCTGCTGATAGAGGTAACTGGCCGCCAGCACCCCGTTCTCCAGCGGGTTGCTGCTGACGAAATTGAGCTTGACTTCGTCGTAGATACGGCCCATGATCACGATCGGTACCGAGGTCGTTCCGATGTAGTAGATGTCTTCCGGCGTCAACTGCTGATCGGGGAGCAGTACCAGTGCATCGAACCCGGTGGTGCGCAACTCGCGGAAGGAGTAGGTCAGCGGGTAGTTGACACGTTGTACCAGAATATCCGATTCTGCGGCACAGCGCTTCAGGAGCTCTTCAATTTCAACGAAAGAGGCCGAAGGCCAGTCCGGCAGCAGCAGGCCGATCCGCCTCTTTTCGTGATCCATTTCCCCGCGGATGAAGAGTGTTCCATCCGGTCGACGGGCGAGCAACCCCTCTTCCACCAGACGGGTCAGAACACGGGTGATTGACAGCTGGCTGGTTTCGTAGCGGCGCATCAGGTCCCGGATGGAACCCGCGCGCGCCCCGACCGGCATCTGCAGCAGCTCCCTGCGCAGCGGTTCATAGATCAGGTCGACTTTGCTTCTTCTCATGGAGCACTTCCTGTGTTCTTCTATTGTAATTATACGATAGTGATACATTGCTGCCAAGGTGTATTATTTTCTTTTTTCCTTTTTTTTTGAGCGAAAGGAAAAAACGACTTCGAACACTTCCGTCGGGGGAATGACCTTTTCGCCTGTTTCCGGCCGAAATTCAGTTCCGATCGCGGATTTTTCTGTTGAAAATTGTTTTTTTCTGAAATTTCTCTTGACAATTGGTGTAAAATGTGTCATAATTAATAAGAACAAACGATTGTTCAAAAGAATCAAGGTTCAGAAATGACTTCTTTAAAGGATATTGCGCAGGAACTCGGATTGTCGGTTTCAGTGGTCTCGCGGGCGTTGAATCCCAATCCGGATGCGAATGCCAGGATTGCTCCGAAGACCCTCCGGCGGATTTCGGAGGCTGCTCTCAGGATGGGGTATCAGCGGAATCATGCTGCCGAATTCATGAGGCGCAAACGCAGTGCGGCAATCGGTGTCTTCGTACCGGAGTTTTCCAACCGGTTGATTGCGGATTTGATTCTCGGCCTCCACGCCGAAGCGAATGAGGCTGGTTTTTCCCTTCAGCTTCATTCCGGTCTGGACGCAGCCAGCTATCGCTCATTTCTGGCGGCTCACAACTCGCTGGCCAGTACGGGAATCATCTCCTATTCTCCGCGGCAGTATCACTTCCCGGAACAGGAAGAGATGTTGCGCGACTATTGCGAAGCCGGCGGCAAGGTTCTGATGCTCAACAACCCGGACGAAAAGAGCATGCCGACGCTCTCGATGGATGAGGCCTGCGGGGGGGAGCTGGCTGCCGAAGTTCTGCTGGACCATGCGGATTGTGTCGGGCTGCTGATCTTTTCCACGCATGAGACGATACCTTATTCGGTACTTTCAAAGCGTAGCGAGGGATTCCGGAATCGGGTTTCCGCTGCGGGACGTCCTCTGCGGCAGACCATCCGGATGGAGGAGGTTCTGGAGTTTATCCTCGCCTCCCGGCCCGGCAGGTGCGGCGTATTTGCCGACACCGACTATCAGGCCTGGGAGGTGATCCGGCAAACCCGCCGGATCGGGCTGGTTCCGGGGCGTGATTTTTATCTTGTCGGCTACGACAATCTTGAGTTTTCCTCGTTCACGGATCCGCCGTTGACCACGATTCGGCAGGAGTTTCACGAGGAAGGGCGGCAGGCCGTCCGGATTCTGTTACAGATGATTTATAATATGGAGTTCGAGTTTTCAACCCTGATCCGCCCGACTCTGGTCCGGCGTGAGACTGCATGAGGAAAAAATGAGTTGCAAGAAAAGTATTGAAAGAGCGCTGAAACGCAATCTCGCCTGGTTCCGGAGGTCGGGAATCATCGATCCCGCCGATGGACGCTGGGGGGTTGCCGAACGTGTCGCCCTGACCAGTGACAATGAAGCGCTGCTGAAAATGCGCGAGCATTTTCCGGCGTGGACTGACTATGACGGTTATTGCATCGTCGAACAGCGCCGTGCGGATTGCAATTTCGAGACGGCATATCTCTTTCTGCGGGCGTACGAGTGGACCGGAGATCGGCATGATTACGATCTTGCCGTCGGGATTCTGGAGTTTCTCTACTGCCGCAGCGGCCTTCTCGCCCGGGAACCGACCCCGTTCATCCCCGGCAGCTGGAACTGGTCGCACATCAAGCGCGACTCCGTCGTTTATTACGATGATGAAGCCTGGTGCGTTTTTCTGCAGCTGGAAATCGCCCGTCGTCATCCGGAACTGGATCTCCGGTTTCAGATGCGGCATTACGCCATGCTCCTGGCCGGAGAGCTGGAGACAGCTCTTGATCGCGCCTTCCGCGGCGATACCAGGGATTACGAAAACTTCCGGGTGGATCCCGCCGGGAAATGGCTGGGGCGGATCGACCTTCCCCACTGGGGCGCGCTCGGTTGCATGGGGCTCGCCCGGGCTTATTGGGAGAAGCGTACCCCCCGGTTCGCTGATTTCGTTCACCGTTATTTCCGTTTCGTCAGGGAGTGTTGCAACTCCTGCAACGCCAGTGAACAGGCCTATGCCCTGATCGGTGCGTGTGCCGCCGCCACTTATCTGGGGAGTCGTGAGTTTCAGGATCTTGCGGGGGATCTGGCGGAAGCCCTGGTCCGCCGCATGGATCCGGTTACCGGAAACATTCCGGCCGAGCACTACGAGGCTCCCGTCGGTTCTGATCTGGTGGATATGATCTACACCGTCAACTGGGCGTTGCTGGGGCTCTCTGCCGTACTGCAGTTCCATCCGCGGTTCCGGAATGCGTATGAACGTCTGTTGAAACTGGTTCTCTCCATCCAGGACCGTTCGGAGAAACCGCAGTTCCACGGTTGCTGGCGAGGTATGTTCGATCTTGCGGCCGGCTCCTGGGGCGGAGGCAACCGCTTCGAGGGCGGCGCTGCCAGCATCTACAGTGGATGGACCAATGCCCCTGTCTCCTGGGTGTTGCTCGCTGAGCTCACCGGAAGCGCCGTTTTTTCTCCGGGGGAAATTGCTTTGAACAATGAACAAACGTTTGTTTCAAGATGTGATGAAAAAAAGGAGGATCACTGTGAAGAAGTCGTTGCTGTTTCCGCTCTGCGGAGTGTTGCTGATGGCACGGGCCGCCGCCGAGGACCCACTGGTGATTTCCGGGGAAAAGGAGCTGGTCTGGGAGGCAGGCCGGCAGGCCGAACTGAAATTTGATCCTCCGCGAAAAGACCTTTCGAATTACCGGCAGCTGGTGCTTCGTCTGCGCCCGGAAGGGGAACTGCCTGCCACCGTCATGGTGATCTTCCACTCCGTCCACGGAAAGGGGCGTGGGTATTATGCGGCTCCGCTCCGATTGACGGAACCGGGGTGGGGGGAATACAGGTTGGAACTGGATCGGTTGGCATCGTTCCGCACTCCGGGCGGTTGGTCGCAGATCACCTCGATCACGTTGAACAGCAAAGGTTGGGAGGCGAAAGTTCCCGCCGGATTCCGGTTGACGATCGGCGGCATCCGGCTGCTTTCCTCGCCGGAGGCTGGAGAGGAGTCAAGAGGTGATTCTCCTCAAGCGGGAAATTCAACCACCGCCGCGGCCCCACTGGTGATTTCCGGGGAGAAGGAGCTGGTCTGGGAGGCAGGTCGACAGGCCGAACTGAAATTTGATCCTCCGCAAAAAGACCTTTCAAATTACCGGCAACTGGTGCTTCGTCTGCGTCCGGAAGGGGAACTGCCTGCCACCGTCATGGTGATCTTCCACTCCGTCCACGGAAAGGGGCGCGGGTATTATGCGGCCCCGCTCCGATTGACGGAGCCGGGGTGGGGGGAGTATTCGCTGGAATTGAACCGTTTCGCCTCGTTCCGTTCTCCGGGCGGTTGGTCGCAGATCACCTCGATCACGTTGAACAGCAAAGGTTGGGAGGCGAAAGTTCCCGCCGGATTCCGATTGACGATCGGCGGCATCCGGTTGCGGGCCAATCCCGGGGAGTTGCCGGAATCCGGGGCGGGGCCCTACTGGCCGGATGGTTCCGATCCGGAAACGATGGCCCGGGTCGCAAGTGATCCCATGCGTGCGGAGAAACTGTCTGCGGTGGATGCGCTTCGTCGTGCTTACCGGCCGCAGCCCCGTTGGCGTCCCCCCTCGGAGCCGGAACTGCCTCTCGCTGAAAAACAGCGTCGAATCGCGGAGATCCGAAAGCAGCTCCGGAAGGACGGCGGATTTCTCGATATCGAGGATCGGGATCAGGTTCTCGCACGCGAAGTTGCGTTGAAGAGTCCGAATGCGACTCCGGAACATGTCGGGGAGGCTGCCGCGCTTCAGGCCAAGGATCGGCTGGAATTTCTGCTTGACAGCTGGAATGATGGGGCGCTGGAGCAGAGCGCGGAGAATAAGGCGGAACTGATCCGTTCTCTGACGTTCTACTTCGAATATGAACTTCAACGGAACGATTTCCGGTGGATCGCCTCGGCGTTTCACATGCCCGCACTGGCGATCAAGGCCTATTTCACGTTTTTCAGCGACATGGAAAAGGCGGAAGCAGGAAACGGCGCTCCGGAAATTCTCCGTTTCAACCGTCTCTGCCGAGCTGTCGCTGCCGAGTGTTTCCGGCATCCGATGAAACCGCATATCAAATTCGTGGTTACGCCGGACCAGTTTCGGCACAGCGGTGGCTGGGTTGGTGGCAATTTCTGTTATCGACCGCTCATCGATTGTGCGTTGGTCTGCCGCAATCCCGGGATGATTGATGTGGTCGCGGAAGTCTGCCGCCGGGCTTTGAGCGTGACCAGTTACAATACCCGCAACGACTCCTTCTGGCAGGAGGGGTTGACCGCTGATGGTGCCGGGTGGGGCCATACCCGGCAGAACTATCTTTTCCGTTACGTCCGGGATGGCATGCGCGGCATCGTGGACAACTGCATCCGGTTGAAAAATACTCCGTGGGAACAGGAACTTGACGGCCCGACCTTCCGTCCGTTGATCGATTACATCGGAACCACCGTTTTTTACTGTTACGGCATACGGAAGTATGGGCCGACCCTGATGGCGCCCGGGCGGGACGGGATGGTCTATCGTCCGGAAGGCGGATTTCAGGAATACAATGTGGTCGGACTGGCCTGGAGCCTTCGCAACAGGTTGCTCGGAGAGGCGGCCGAGCAGGAACGGCGGCAACTTCAGGAATACCTCGACATTGCCGACGGCAAACAGCCGGAACCCACCGGTTGCCGCTACTTTTTCAACAATGACGACCTGATTCAGCGCCGCGCCGATTACTTCTGCGGAATCAACATGACCAGTTCCCGTACCAAGAGCCACGAGGTTGTGGCTGCCGCTTCGGTCGGAACGGATTTTCTGGCTGACGGCGCGACGTTTCTGATGAAACGGCCCGGAACCTACAATCTCGCTCGCGGTTACTGGATTTCGACCGCGATTCCCGGTGTGACCGCACGCCAGATCGTTTACAGTCACGACAACAGCAACGACACCTGGGATGGCACTCCGGGGCTTTCGCCGTTCGCCGGCGGAGTTACCGACGGGGAGGTCGGCTGCTGTGCGTTTCAGTATGAGAAGGCGCCTTACCCCGGCAATGGAAACAATCCGAAATTGACCGGAGTTGCAGCACATAAGGCGTATTTCCTGACCGAAGATGAACTGATTGTGCTGGTTTCGGGTGTGGAAAACAAAACTCCGGAAGTTCCGGGCACAATTCAAACCACTGTCGATCAGACCGAGTGGGTTGACGACGTGGTGTATACCGCCGGTGATGAGGATACCCTACGTGCTGCTCCGGGGAAAGCTTTTTCCTGTCGTGCCTCCCGGATCACTGCGCTCCACTCCGGAATCGGTTATCTGACTCTGACTCCGGGAAACTGGGTCCTTGCCGGCGAGATGCGTCCGGCGCGCTGGGCGGAGTTTGATCTGCGCAACCGGCCTGAATCCGGGTATCCGGCGGAGCTCCCGATGCTTCAACTTCATCTCGATCACGGCCGGGAGGTGAAGGGCGGTACGGGGGCTTATCTGGTCAACTTCCACCCCGGCGACGCGGAGGAGTTCGCCCGGTATTGTGCAGCACCGCCGATTGAGATTCTGGCAAATTCGACTGCCGTTCAGGCGGTTCGCGACCGGCGCAGTGGAGTAATTCAGGCGGTGTTCCACGTCCCGGGTGAACTTCGTACCGACGACATGGTTCTCCGTGTTGATGCTCCCCTGATCCTGATGCTTCGCAACAACATGCTTTCCGTTGCCGATCCGCTTCAGGATCCCGGGCGCAGTACGGTTCAAGTCACGTTTGAGCATGACGGCGTAAAGTTCAAGCGGGAGATTTCTCTCCCGAATGATGTCAACTCCGGAAAAACCGTTGTTATTCCTATTAGAAAGGGCGTTCTGAAATGAAACGAAACCGTAGTTTTACATTGATCGAGTTGCTGGTTGTGATTGCCATCATCGCGATTCTTGCCGCACTGCTGCTGCCGGTACTGAACAAGGCACGAGACCGGGGACATATGGCGAAATGTACCGGAAACCTGCGTCAACTCGGGACCGGAGTCCTTCTTTATGCAAATGATTCCCAGGATTTCGTGCCGATCCAGGCAAATGCCAGATACGATGTGTTCGGCGGTCACACGGAGGACTATCGCTCCTACTATCGTCCCTATTACGGGGAGAGCTGGCAGAGTAACTTCAATCGCGATCATGTCCAGATGGATGCCCGGCCGGTGGAGGTGTGTCCAAGCGACCCGAGGCGGGACGATAAGATCCGTTCCTCCTACTGTGTGTTCAACAATTACCTGCTGCGGGGGTCGACGACCCGTCTGATGAATCGCCTTTCCCTCTGGAAATATCCGTCCGGCACCCCCTGGTATTTTGAAAACGACTTCACCGACGGGAATGATGTGAAGATTGTCTACAACAATGAGACACAGCGCGAAATGCGGCACAGCAGCCGGACATTGAACTATTTCTTCCTTGACGGCCACGTCAAAGCCCGTACGGTCGCCAGCGGCTATCAGACTCTCTGGACCTGCCGCAACTACTTCGATGCGCGCTTCTGAACAGTCCCCCGCGGCGTCCCGGCCGCTTTCGCGGTCGGGACGGAATGGGGGGGAGGGGATCCCGGCGGGTTTTCCCTCATTACCGCCCGGGGGGAGGCTGGAGCGTTTCCACCGCGAAAACGAGACCGCCGAGAGGTTCCAGCACAATTTCCGCAGTGATGCCGGGAAGAGCGGATTTCACCTCTCTGACCGGTACGGATTTTCCGGTATGCGGATCCACTGCGACCACTTTGCCGTCCGCACCCGGGAGTTGCAGCGTTCCGTGGAACGGTTGCTCAGCCATATTGGCGAGGAAAAGCAGGCCGGCGCCGTCCGGCAGTTCCCGCAGGTGGGAGAGCAGAGCGCGTTTCGATGCGGCGGAGTTCTTCGCCGGTGTGATTCTGACCGCCTGCGGCAATGCGGTACAGGCGGCGAAACTGAAGTCCCGTTGCCACGGCAGATAGGTGAAGCCCGGATTCTTCCGGCATCTGCGCAGAATTGTTTCCAGATCGGCTTCTCCGGTCTCCCGGTTGTACTTCGGAAGCGCTCCCACTGCGATCACCCGGATTCCCGCGGCCAGTGCCGCTTCCAGTTTCATCAAGGTTGCCGCGCTCAGCACTGTGCACTGGGGCAGGATCAGGCACTCATAACTTCCGCATTCGGCCGCGAGTCGTCCGGAGCCGATCCTGGCCTTCCGGATGAAGGATTCATCCACATAATCGAAATCCACCTGCTCGTGGAGGAGCGCCCAGGAAACTCCGGCAAACAGCCTGTCGAGTCTGCGCATGAAGGGCGTTGCATCGATGTTGCGACGGTTTCCGTTGGGGTGGAAGTTCGCCCACAGGGTCGCTTCCGGATAGAGAACCGCGACGCGGGAGGCCCGGCGTCCCTGCCGCAGCCAGGTTCCCAGCCGGGCAGCGTGCAGATTGAGATCGCGCAATTCCTCCGGAGTCTGGCCGTCGAAAGAGTAGTACGCGGTCAGGTTGTTGATCCCCATTGCATGATGGTAGTTGGTTGAGGCATGGATCCAGGCGAGCGGCGCCTTTCTTCCTTCCTGCCGCTCGGTGAAGTCGGAGTATTCCGAGAAACTTTCCCGGGCTCCGGAGAGATCGGCCAGCGAGGCGAGCAACCGGGCGATCGGGATGTTGTTCTCATCCATCAGCCGTGCCGGACTGCTTGCCAGCTGGTCGATGCCGGGCCAGTCAAACTGCCGGGCTGACCGGTAGAAGGAACCGTACAGAGGAACTCCGGCCTGGAGCCGTTCCTCTTCAAGCATGTGTCCGGAAGAGCGGAGATGGTGTTTCCTGCACCATTTCCGCAAGGTTCCGAAATAACCTTCCGCGACGGCATCGGCAACCAGTTCCCAGTAGTCGCAGCGCGCTTTGAGCGCACCGGGAGTCTCACGCCGGAAAAGCGCCGCCAACGCCTCCTCAATCGGATAACCGAACCGCTTCTGAAACTGCTTCGGGAAGCTCCGGTGCCAGGGGAGTTGCGGAAAGGGAATCGGTTCAATGTTCCACGACATCAGTGATGGTTCATCCGTGAAGAACGCCAGGATGGAACGGCCGAACTCATCTCCGAGCCGTTCCGCGTAATGCTCATGCGTGATGCGGACAAACGCCCGGGTCGCCGTCGGATCACAGAGGTTGATGTAATCGCGCGGTTCGCTGTAACTGCCGGTACAGTGGGTGGCGTCGAACATCCGGCGAATGCTCAGCGTCAGCAGTTTGTATTTTCCTTCCGGTACTGCGAAATGCAATGTCCCGTGCACATCGGCGTCGGCGGTGATGTCGATCACCGGTGCCAGGGGATCCAGCGGCAGCAGCAGGGCTTTGTAGAGGTGTTCTCCCGGGGTGTCGGCGCGATAGCATCCAATTGGCCCGGCAATCACGCGTTCATACTCGAAAGCGACCAGCCCGATGGCTTTCAATGCGGGATGCTTTTCGGGCACCACGCCGCCGGCACCGCCGGAGGGATATCCTTTCTCATCATAGATCCAGCTGTGCAGCTTTCGTGCAGCCAGTTCGCGAAAACCGTTTTCCATCTGTTCCCATTCCGCCGCGTCATCGGGGTAGTTGCGGGTGTATCGGATGTTTCCGACGGCTCCGGCGAAGCCGCAACGATCGAGAAATTCGATCAGCTGCCCGCGGCTCTCCGGCGTGGAGATTCGATCATGGCGGATCGGATAGATGGCGTAACGGCGTTCAGGGGCGGGAAAATACTTTTCCATGCTTGATCCTCCTTCGTGGTCTCGACGGCCGGTCCGGTTCCCGTGGTTCTCCGGCGGGAGTCTGTCGTTGACATCAGCCCTCCGGGTGCGGGGAACTCTACGGACGAGGTTCTCCGTTTCCTCTTAAAATAGGTTCCTTTCGGGGAAATGCAATGAAGAAAACGAAAAAAGCGGCGTTTCCGGCAGAACACCGGAAACACCGCCTGTGAAGCGACTTCGGTAGGAATTACTTCGCCTGGGCCACCGCGACTGCCACTGCGACGGAAGCGCCGACCATCGGGTGGTTGCCCATGCGTATCAGCCCCATCATCTCGACGTGCGCCGGAACGCTCGAAGAACCGGCGAACTGCGCATCGCCGTGCATGCGTCCCATGGTGTCGGTCATGCCGTAGCTGGCCGGACCGGCGGCCATGTTGTCCGGGTGCAGCGTGCGGCCGGTGCCGCCGCCGGAGGCGACGCTGAAGTACTTGCGGCCATGCTCGATCGCCCACTTCTTGTAGGTTCCGGCGACCGGGTGCTGGAACCGGGTCGGATTGGTCGAGTTGCCGGTGATCGAGACGTCAACGCCTTCCTTGATCATCACGGCGACGCCCTCGGAAACATCATCGACGCCGTAGCACTTGACGGCGGCTTTCGGACCGGCGGAGAACGCTTTCTCGTAGACGACCTTGAGCTCGCCGGTGTAGTAATCATACTCGGTTTCCACGTAGGTGAATCCGTTGATGCGGCTGATGATGTAGGCTGCATCCTTGCCGAGTCCGTTGAGGATCACCCGGAGCGGTTCCCTGCGGACCTTGTTGGCGGTCTTGGCGATGCCGATCGCCCCTTCCGCAGCCGCAAACGACTCGTGACCGGCCAGGAAGCAGAAGCACTTGGTCTCTTCGCGCAGCAGCATTGCCGCGAGGTTGCCGTGACCGATGCCGACCTGACGGGAGTCCGCCACGGAACCGGGGATGCAGAACGCCTGCAGACCGAGACCGATGTTCTCGGCCGCTTCCGCGGCATCCTTCGAATTTTTCTTCAATGCGATCGCCGCACCGAGGGTGTAGGCCCATACCGCGTTTTCAAACGCAATCGGCTGCACGCCCTTGACGATCTCTTCGACATTGATTCCCCTGGAGAGGCAGAGATCGCGCGCCGCTTCGAGCGACTCGAGACCGTATTCCTTCAACGCCTTCTCAATCTGGGCAATCCGGCGCTCGTATCCTTCAAATTTCACGCTCATGATTGTGAACTCCTTATTCCTTGCGCGGGTCGATCTTCTTGACGGCCTCGTCGAAACGGCCGTAGCTCTTGACGTTCTTCTCGAACGCTTCGGCCGGAGCGACACCCTTGCGGATCGCCTCCATCATCTTGCCGAGATGGACGAACTTGTAGCCGATGATTTCGCTGTTTTCATCGAGGCCGATTTCCAGGACGTAACCCTCGGCCATTTCGAGATAACGCGGCCCTTTCTCAAGGGTCGAGAACATCGTTCCGACCTGCGAACGCAGCCCTTTGCCGAGGTCTTCGAGCCCGGCGCCGATCGGCAGGCCGCCTTCGCTGAAGGCGGTCTGGGAACGACCGTAGACGATCTGCTTGAAGAGTTCACGCATCGCAACGTTGATCGCATCGCAGACAAGGTCGGAGTTGAGCGCTTCGAGGATGGTTTTCCCCGGCAGAATTTCGGAGGCCATCGCCGCCGAATGGGTCATTCCGGAGCAGCCGAGCGTCTCGACCAGCGCCTCCTGAATCACACCGTCCTTGACGTTGAGCGTCAGCTTGCAGGCTCCCTGCTGCGGCGCGCACCAGCCCACGCCGTGGGTCAACCCCGAAATATCGGTGATCTGCTTGGATTTGACCCACTTCCCCTCTTCCGGAATCGGGGCCGGATCATGCTTGGCGCCCTTGGCGACGCGGCACATCTGCTCAACTTCGTGCGAGCACTGATACGGACAACTCATGTTGGTTCTCCTTGAAGGTTTGTTTACAAAACGGGAATATTCCATAATATACACCGGATTTCCTGTTTTTCACGTTTCCGGGGCGCTTTTTTCGGCAAATCTTCTCGCTGTTCAGCGGGGGGAGAGCGCCTTGCGCAATCCCTCTCCGGTGAAGTTGAATGAGAGAACGGCGACAAAGAGTGCCAATCCGGGAAAGAGGGTCAGATGCCAGTAGCTGAGCGGGTTGTCGAAGGCCTGGCGCAGCAGGCCGCCCCAACTCGCGGTCGGCGGCTGAACGCCGAACCCGAGGAAGGAGAGCCCGCTTTCCGCCAGAATCGCACCGGCGACCCCGAAGGTGAAGCTGATCAGAATCGGCCCCGAGATGTTGGGCAGAAGGTGCACCAGCATGGTGCGCAGCGTCGGGATTCCTGCCACTTCGCAACTCTGGATGTAGGGAAGCGCCCGCTGTTTCAGGACTTCTCCGCGAACCAGAAACGCCAGACCGATCCATCCGGTCAGCCCGATTACCGCGATCACGATCAGGATCGACTGCTCGAACTTGTAATCTTTGAGGATCGACATCAGAATCAACAGCAGAAGAAAGGTCGGAAAGCAGAGCAGCACTTCGACCAGTCGCATCACCGTCAGATCGAACCAGCCGCGGTAGTATCCGGCAGCCATTCCCACCAGGGTCCCGATCGCAAGCGCGAGTGCCGTGGCGAAAAGGCCGACCGCCAGCGAGGCACGGGCTCCGTAGATCATTCGTGAGGCGACATCGCGGCCGATTTCGTCAGCTCCCAGAATATGCCGGGCCGATGGCGCCGCGTAGGGGGGAGAGACAATTTCAAAGGGACCATAGGGAATCGGCGCGAAATAAGCCCGGACCCCGGGGGCTTCGGCCAGTTTCCGGTAGTCGGTTTTGTCCAGCCTCTGGCGGGCCAGAGCAAAGGGCACGACCAGAAGTGCCGCCGCCAGCAGCAGCGCCGGCCGGAACAGGCGACTGCGTCGGAACAGAAGGCGCAGCAGCACTGCGGCGGGAAGGAAAAGGAGCATATAATTGAATATCTGCTCAATCAGATATTCGGAACTGTCCGGCGCGAAGAGCACCCGCAGAAACGGCATGCTCCAGCCGGAGGCGTCGTGCATCAGGAGCGGACGCCCGTTGGCCAGCAGCGGCGCCGCCACGGCCGGCACGACCAGAAGCAGAATGCCGAACACACCGAGGCGTGCCGGCCGGTCGCTCCAGAAGCGCCGGAGGCCGCGGCGGAACGGCGAAGCCGCTTCGGCGGGATTGCCCGCGGTCACAGAAAACCTCCCGCGCGAAGCTGCTCAAGCTCCCTGATCAGATTCGGCGTGAAACCACGTTGGTTTTCCGGAAGGAAGAGTTCCTCGAAACGCCAGAAACGGACTTCATCGATCTCTTCGCGCTGAAAATGGAACGGGCCGGCGAGGGTTACCGCGTAGACCCGTGTGTCTTCGGATTCGATTTCATTGCGGATTTGGGCATCGAAGAGAAAACGCAGTTCGGGTGGTTCCGTTACCCCGAGCTCTTCGGAGAGCTCCCGCCGCGCCGCCGTCGGGTAATCCTCCCCGAGGTTCAGGTGGCCGCCGACGGCGGTGTCCCATTTGCCCGGCTGGATGTCCTTTGTGACCGAACGTTTCTGCAACAGAAGCCGTCTTCCGTCGGGATGAAACACCACTACGTGGCTGGTATGATGCAGCAGCGCCGGATTGCCGTGACACTCGCGGCGCGGTGCGACACCGATCCGGTGTCCCTCTGCGTCGTAAATATCAAACAACTCTTCCATCACGCAGCTTCCCCTGGAGTTCTTCGTTGAATCTCCCGCCGATTCCGGCTGCGGAACCGGCAGGAGAGCATTTTCAGCTTACTTCGCCATCTTGGCCTTCAACGCTTCGGCGTAGGCTTCCAGACCGGCCTTGAGGTTGTCGAGGGACTTGGTCACTTCAGCCACTTTTGCAGCGGCCTTTTTCCCCTCTTCGCCGAGTTTCTTGTCCAGCGGAACGGCGGCCAGTTCGTCGGCGGCTTTCTTGAGTTCGGCAGCCTTGGCCTCGATCGCCTTCTTGTAGGCTTCCATCTGCTTTTCGATCTTCGCGGTATCCCAGTTCGCGGCCTCGGCTTTGATTTCGGCCGGAGTCTTGTTCTCGTCGACATCGCCGCAGCCGGTCATCATTCCGGCGGCCAGGATCGCACACGCGAAAGCCATTGCAAATTTTTTCATTTCCCCCATTCCTTCCTGTTGTTTGGGTTACTTTTTTCTGCGGGCGTCTTACCCGCGGATGATCTTCAACAGTTCGTCGCGTTTCTCCTCCATCAATTCTCTGCTGTCTGCTTCGACAATCAACCGCAGCAACGGCTCGGTGTTGGAGGCGCGCACATTGAACCACCATTTGTCGTATTCGACCGAAATTCCGTCGAGTTCATATTCCCGACCGTCGCTGTACTTCGCCTTGAGCGTTTCAAGGATCGGTTTGACGTCGGCAACCCGGGAGTTGATTTCCCCCGACGAGAAATATTTGCGCAGCGGATCGACCAGTTCATGCAGCGGTTTGTTCTTCTTGCAGATCAGGTTCGAGAGCATGATCATCGCCAGCCCCTGCGACTCGGCGGTGAAGTTCTGCTTGAAGTAGTAGTGACCGGAGAGTTCCCCGGCGAACACCGCGTCATGCTCGCGCATCTGTGCCTTGATGAAGGCGTGGCCGACCCGCGACTGAATCGCGGTGCCGCCGTTGGCGCGGATGCACTCCGGCACGGCGCGGCTGCTGCGCAGATCGTAAAGGATCGTGGCCGGGCCGTGCGACAGAATATCCTGGGCAATCAGCGCGGTGAAGAGATCCATCGGAATGATTTCCCCCCGGTCATCGATGAAACCGCAGCGGTCGGCGTCGCCGTCGAAGGCCGCGCCGAAATCGGCACCGACCTCCCGCACCTTCGCCCGGATCGCGTCGAGGGTGTCGTGATGAAGCGGATTGGCCTCATGGTTCGGGAAGGTGCCGTCGAGCACATCATACAGCGGAACGATGTCGAAAAGGTCGGTGATTCCGGCGATCTCGTAAAGTCCCATTGCGTTTGCATAGTCGACCACCACCTTGAGTTTGCGGTCCATCTGTGCAAAGGAGCGCAGGAACTTGCCGTATTCCGGCGCAATGTCATAGCTCGAGAGTTTTCCGGTGTGGTCGCTCTTTTTCCAGGATTTCGCTTCGACGATCTTCTGGATCTCCATGATGCCGGTTGCTCCGGAAATCGGCACCGCATTGGCAAGGCAGAGCTTGAAGCCGTTCCATTCGCCCGGATTGTGGCTTGCCGTGATCATCACGCTGCCGTCGGTCTTCAGGGTGCCGTTTGCGAAATAGCTCATCGGTGTGGAACACAGTCCGAGGTCGATCACATCGGCTCCCTGGGCGAGCATTCCGCGGCTCAACCCCTCGAACAACGGTTCGGAGTGGGGGCGCATATCGCGGCCGACCGCCACCTTCTTCGCACCGGTGAACTCGATGTAGGCGCGACCGATCGCCTCGGCTGTTTCGGAATTGATCTCGGCGGGATAGACTCCCCGGATATCGTAGGCTTTGAAAATTCCCGACATGGTTTTGTGCCTCCTGTGCAATCTTATCTGGTTAAAAAGTCCGCGAGCTTCAGTTTCAGTCCGCGGAACGGGGGATAACGGAACGGCCAGTCGACCCATGTGGTCTGCGACATGACCGGTTTGTAATGGGTGAAGGTATCAAAGGTGTGTTTCCCGTGATACGCCCCCATGCCGGAGGCGCCGACGCCGCCGAACGGCATCGCCGGATTCACGAAGTGCATCACCGTATCGTTGAAACAGACTGCCCCGGAACTGGTTCTGGAGAGCAGTTCCGCACGGAAACGCCGGGTTCCTCCGAAACAGTAGAGCGCCAGCGGCTTCGGGCGATCGGCAAGCAGGGAGAACAACGCTTCGTGCGAAGCAAATTCCAGCACCGGCAGAATGGGGCCGAAGATCTCCTCCTGCATCAGTGGATCGTCCCAGCCGATTGCGTCGATGATGGTGGGGGCGATGCAGAAACGGGCCGGGTTGCGCTCGCCCCCGGCGATCAGGCGCCCGTGCTCCAGCAGTTTGCAGAGCCGTGCATAATGGACATCGTTGACGATCCACGGGTAGTCGGGACTGTCGACCGGATTGTCTCCATAGAACTCCCGGATCGCCTGGCGCAGCTCGACCAGCAGCACTTCGCGAATATCCCGGTGAACCAGCAGAAAGTCCGGCGCCACACAGGTCTGCCCGGCGTTGGTGAACTTGCCCCACGCGATCCGGCGCGCTGCGATTTTCGGGTTGGCGTCACGATCCACGATGCAGGGGCTTTTCCCCCCGAGTTCGAGTGTGACCGGAGTCAGATTCCGCGCTGCCGCGGTCATCACCTCCCGGCCGGCGGCCGCACCTCCGGTGAAGAAGATGTAATCGAATTGTTCAAGCAGCAGCTCTTCCAGCGACAGTTCATTCTGCACCGCGATGATCTCCCCTTCGGGGAAGCACTCCTCGATCAGCCGTTTCAGGAACTGCATGGTCTTGACCGATTTGTCGGAGAGCTTGAGCACCACACGGTTGCCGGCCGCCAGTGCGCCGACCGCAGGCTCGAGCGCCAGCAGCAGCGGGTAGTTCCAGGTCGCGCAGACCAGTACCTGACCGTAGGGTTCCGGCACGATCCTGCCGCGGGCGGGAAAATTCAACGGCGAAACCGGACAGCGTTTTGCCGCGGCAAGCCGCGGCAACCTGCGGATGAAGAACCGCAACGCCTCAAGCAGTGGAACCAGTTCCGTCGCCGTCGCTTCAAATTCCGATTTGTGAAGGTCGCCGTTCAGCGCGGAGAATACCTGCTCTCGGCCGAGGCGCAACTGCCGTTCCAGCCGGCGAAGCAGTCGGCGGCGATCCGGAACCGGAATACGCCCTCCGGTTGCGAAAAAATGTCGGTTTTCCCCGATTTTTTTCAGGATTGCCGTTCTTCCGTCCATCCGCTTTCCCTTCACTTCAGGTATTGCCGCCGAACCCGGGTGCCGATCGAGCAGAGAATATCGTAAACGTGGGTCCCCTTGAGCTGCGCCCACTCCTCCAGCGTGATGCGCTGGTCTCCCTGACTGCCGATGCAGACCACCTCGTCCCCGGGTTGCGCCTCCGGCGCATTGTCCAGCAGGATGGTCGTGTAATCCATGGAAATGCGCCCGAGCACCGGGCAGAGGACCCCGTTGACCAGCACGTAGCCGCGGTTGGAAAGCGCCAGCGGCAACCCATCGGCATAACCCGCGGCGATTGTTCCGACCCGGGAGTCGCGCGGAAGAATGTGCATCCTGCCGTAACCGATCGAGGAGCCCGCCCGCAGAATCCGAACCGCCGCGAGACGGGTTTTCAGCTCAACCACCGGACAGAGACGCATCGACTGATGGACCGTGCTGTCGTAATAGCCGTACATGTTGATGCCGCAGCGAACCAGCGTGAAGGGGGGGCGGGTACTGTCGGGAAAGTTGTTCAACGCGTCGCTCGCGGCCATGTGGACCAGGGGAAAAGTGACGCCATGTTTCCCGAGTTCCGTCAGCAGGGCCTTGAACGAAGCCAACTGCCCGAGGCTGTAGTCGTCGTAACGCTGGAACGCATTGGAAAAGTGCGAATAGATCCCGGCCAGTTCGAGATTCGGCAGATCGCGCATTGCGAGAATCTGTTCCGCCGCCTCGGCAACCGGCATGCCGAGCCGCCCCATCCCGGAATCGACGGTGACCGCGCAGGTCACCCGGCGATTCTGATGCACCGCTTCCCTGCTGATCCGACGCGCCATCTCGAGATCGTTCAACGGGCAGACGATTCCATTTTCGACAGCGGGAGCGATTTCGTTGGGCAGCAGATTCCCGAGAACCTGCACCGGCAGCCCGAGGGGCGCCAGTTCGAGCGCCTCGTTGATTTCCGCCACACCGAAGGCGTCGGCTCCGGCGCAACGCAGCTCCTCGGCGATCGGCAGTACACCGAGTCCGTAGGCATTGGCTTTCAGCACGGCCATCACGCGACAGGGGGCGACCCTCCGCCGGATTTCCCTGAAATTTTCCGCGAGCTTGCGCAGATTGACTTCGAGATTGACTCGGCTCTCCTGATTCATTTCACCGCACCGGCGTCCCCCTTCTATGACACGTTTTCGAAATGATTCAATAATATACACGAAAAACGGCGGGAAACAAGGGGAGGTTCCCCTGTTTCTCCGCCGTTGCGGTTCGTCGGTGTAAAACGGTCACTTCGCGTATTCAACCGAACGGGTTTCGCGGATGATTGTGACCTTGATCTGACCCGGATAAGTCATCTCCTTCTCAATCCGCGAGCAGATCTCCCTGGCCAGCATCTGAGCTTCTCCTTCGCTGACCTTTTCGGGGACCACCACCACGCGGATTTCGCGGCCGGCCTGCAGCGCGAAGCACGACTCGACGCCCGAAAACTCGTGAGCGATCGCTTCAAGCTGTTCAAGTCGTTTCAGGTAAAGTTCCGTCGTTTCACTGCGGGCGCCGGGGCGCGACGCGCTCAGGGTGTCGCAGGCGGCGATCAGGATGTCGTACAGGCTCTCCGGCTCGACTTCTCCGTGATGGGCTGCCACTGCATGGATCACATCCTTTGCCTCATTGTGCTTACGCAGCAGATCGGCGCCGATCTGGGCGTGAGGGCCTTCCACCTCGTGATCGATTGCTTTGCCGAGGTCGTGGAACAGCCCGATGCGCTTGGCTTTCTGCTCATCGAGGCCGAGTTCAGCGGCGATCATCCCCATGAAATAACTTGTCTCGAGCGAGTGCTGCAGCACGTTCTGAGAGAAGCTGTAGCGATATTTCAGGCGGCCGAGCAGCTTGATGAGCTGCGGAGAAACCCCCTGGATGCCGGTCTCGAGAACGGCGGCTTCCCCGACCTGGTAAAGTTCCTCCTCAAGCTCCTTGCCGATCTTCTTTGCAAGTTCCTCGACCCGCGTCGGATGGATCCGGCCGTCACCGATCAACCGCTCCATCAACTGGCGTGCGATCTCCTTGCGGACCGGGTCGAAACAGCTGATCACCACCGCCTCCGGGGTGTCGTCAATCAGGATGCTGACTCCGGTGGCTGCCTCGATGGCACGGATGTTGCGTCCCTCTCGACCGATGATCCGCCCCTTCATCTCATCGTTCGGCAGCGGAATGGTTGCGGTCGTACGCTCGTAAGTGCAGTCGGAGGCGTAACGCTGGATCGCATAGGTCAGGATCCGCCGGGCCTCGCGCTCGGCCTTGGCCTTGGCCTCTTCGAGCTGGGCTCGTACCAGCAACCCGGATTCGTTCTTGATCTCATTCTTCAGTTTTTCAAGCAGGACTTCGCGCGCCTCTTCCCGGCTGAAACCGGCGATCCGCTCAAGTTCATCGATCTGCTGTGAAATGCTCTTGTCGAGTTCCTGTTCGCGATTGCTGAGGCGTTCGCGCAGCGTTTCGATCTCCTTCTCCTGCTTTTCGATGTTTTTGAGCTTGGCATCCATGGAATCGGCGCGGCGGTCGAGCATCTCCTCGCGCTGGGCGAGGCGTTTCTCGTTGCCGGTCTGTTCGCGGCGGCGTTCCTTGAGTTCCTGCTCGCAATCCTCGCGCATTTTCAGGATTTCGCCTTTGGCGGAAACCCGGGCGTCGCGCAGGATGTGCTCAGCCTCACGCTCGGCTTCGCTGCGGATCTTCTCCGCGCTTTTGACCGCGGCATCCTTCTGCAGCTTCTGAATCCAGCTGTTCAGAATGATTCCGGCGGCGATTCCGATCGCCCCGAAAATGGATGCGATCGAAATAATCACCCACAACTCTTGTCCCATTTTATCTGATCCCTTTCCTTTGCGGTAATATCCTCAAACTCCGGCCGCCCTGCGGCGCACAAGCCGGATCTCTCCGAAAATCACCCGTTTATTGTTTTCTGTTTTTCTCTCGCTTCAAATATTTCCTTCTCGGTCACCACGAAATCGACCTTGCGGTCATGCGGCTCCCAAGGCAGATTCTCACTCCATTGGCATGAATAAATCACGCCGACAACCGGGCGGCGTACCGCCGCCAGCATGCGGTCGTAAAATCCCCCTCCGCGGCCGAGCCTGATCCCCTGCCGGGAGCAGGCCACAGCCGGAGTCAGGAACAACAGTTCGGCCGCAATGAACTCCGACTCCGCCGCCGGAAGCTCCGGAAGCGGCTCCAGCAACCCGAATTTTCCGCGAGCCAGCTCCGAAGCCGGATCGTGTATTTCAACCATCTCGTAACACTTTCCCGCCACCCGGTAACGCGGCAGGAAAAAACGTTTCTCCCCGAACAGACTGAAGAGATCCGGTTCCTCCCCGTCCGTCGCATAGATGGCGACGCACGAGGCGTTGCGGTAACACGCGAGGCGCCGGATGTTCCGGCAGATCTCCGCGTCGGCGGCACGCCGCTCCGGCGCGCTCAACGCTGCCCGCCGGGCCAGAAATTGCCGCCGCAATTCACGCTTTTCCGGATTCCCCATCGTCGTTTGCCTTTCTCCGCAATGTATTCCAGTATGCGATCCGCTCCCGGAGCTTGCTCTCGTAACCGATCGGCTTCGGCTCGTAATAGTGCTTCTCCACACCCAGGTACTCCTGAACGACGAAACCACCCTCACAATCGTGTGGATTGCGGTAATCCGCACCGATTCCCTGCTTTGCCGCGCCCGGATAATGTGCGTCGCGCAGATGCTTCGGAATCGGCAACACCCGATTCTCGGCAACGTCGCTCAGCGCTGCGGAAATCGCCGCGCAGGAGGCGTTGCTCTTCGGCGCAGTCGCACAATAGGTCACTGCCTGCGACAGAATCAGTTGCGCTTCCGGCAACCCGATCATCTCCACCGCCTGCATCGCCGCCACCGTCAACTCCAGCGCCCGGGGATCGGCGTTACCGATATCCTCGGAGGCGAAGATCACCAGTCGACGCGCGATGAACCGGATGTCCTCACCGGCGTGAAGCATTCGTGCCAGATAGTAGATCGCCGCATCGGCGTCGGAACCGCGCATGCTCTTGATGAAGGCCGAAGCCGTGTCGTAATGGCCGTCATCTCCGTAAACGATCATCTTGCGCTGGATCGATGCCTCCGCTTCGGCGGCGGTGACGCGAATTACCCCGTCCGTTTCCGGCACCGCGGTCATCACCGCGATTTCAAGCGCGTTGAGCGCCCGCCTAGCATCGCCTTCACAGGCGGTGGCGAGGAATTTCACCGCGTCGTCGTCAAGTTCGATCCGCCTCCCTGGAAAGGCACGCGGATCATCGATCGCCCGGCGCAGCAGTGCTGCGATCTCATCTCCGGTCAGAGCCTCGAGGCGGAACACCAGTGAGCGCGACAGCAGTGCACCGTTGACGTAGAATTGCGGATTGTGCGTCGTTGCTCCGATCAACCTGACATTGCCGTTTTCGACATCCGGGAGCAGCGAGTCCTGCTGCGACCGGTTGAAGCGGTGGATCTCGTCGACGAAAAGAATCGTTCTGCGTCCGGTCGCCCTGCGGCGGGCAACTGCGGCGGCGATCTCCCTGCGAACGTCGGCGACGCTCGAGGTCACGCCGGAAAGACGGATGAACTCCGAATTGGAGATCCGGGCGATGACCTCGGCCAGACTGGTCTTTCCGACGCCCGGCGGGCCGGAGAGGATGATCGAACTGAACCGGTCCGCGTCAATCGCCCGGCGCAACAGCCGCCCCGGCTCGAGCAGATGTCGCTGCCCGAAATATTCATCAAGGTTCCGCGGGCGCAATCTTGCTGCGAGCGGAATCCCCGGATCGTCGAAGACATCTTCCGGTGCCATCCCGGCCTGCCCGGCCGCAACTTCATCCGGGTCCAGTTCAAACAGATTCTGTTCCATGTTCCCAACTGTTTTCAAACAGCCGGAAGCGGAATACGCGATGCAATATCATCGGCCGGAGGGAGAACACGGAGGCAGCTCCCCCGTGTCGATGAACAGAGACGGCTGCCGCCGGACGGCAGAAGTACCCCTTGCAGGGGCATCGTCTATCTCAAGGTATGAATACCGTAATGTTTTCACTCTCTCGCTCCGGCCGCTTTCCCGCGGCCGCTTCCCCGATTTATCAACTGATCATATATGAAAGCGAAAAAAATCGCTGCCTATAATTATAGCACAAAAACTCACAAATAAAAATAGGAATCACTCGTTTTTTTCAGAAAAATCCGCGCAGTCGGAGAATGGAGCGGTTTTACAGCCGGTGGAACGGAAACGGGGCCGGTCTGCAAACGGGGCTGGAGAAGAAAAAACTTCCTTCCAGCCCCGGCAGCGGAACGGGCGATTACTTCAGAAGATCGGCGTAGGGGACTTTTACCAGATAAAATTCATGGACTGCGTCGATGGCAAGGTAAAGCAACTCCCTTCCCTCATCGGCGAAACCATGCGGATAGGCAACCTGCGAAATCCCGTTCCATTGGTTCCGTCCGGCGTCGTTTCCGCGGCAAAGCCGGGCGAGAGGAAGTTTCCGTCGCCAGGATTTGAGATTGTCATCGCTGATCCATATTTCAAGGATGTCGCGGTTCTGTTTTTCCGGTGTACAGACGTTGTTGACCAGCACGATCCTTCCGCGGATTTTGAAAATTACGAATTTGGTACCCGGATTCGGGATATCGGTGGGGAGGAGTCTTCCCCAGGTGAGGCCGCCGTCGAAACTGTCGGAAGCATGCAGCACTCCGAGCCGGTCGGTTTCGCTGCGGGCGAACAGCCGGAGATGGCCCGGTTCCAGTTCGACGATTTCCGGTTCCCATACGTTGCCGGCGTTACCGAGGCAGCCGTGCAGTGTGTAACTACGCCCGCCATCGGTCGAACGCAGCACGCCGGAGCGGAAATGCCAGCGGGAAGTCAGTTCGTTGAAATTGCTCATGTCGTCGGCAATCCCGCCGCGCCAGTTGCCGAGCTGTTCCGTCCAATAGACCGGAAAGAGAATGCTCCGGTCACAGAGCACCTTCCCCTGTCGCACTACGAAACAGGGCGGGACTCCGGGGACACTGACCGGCTCGCTCCAGCTTCTCCCGCTGTCCTCCGTCGTGGAGAAATAGGCCTGCAATTCACAGTAGTAGGTATCGTACCGGAAGGTCTGAAACGCGAGGAAAGGTTTCCCGCATTCCGTGAAGAGTTCGGTCCCCCAGCAGCAGCGCTCCGGGTGTCCGAAGAGGAGCTCCGGTCTGCTCCAGGTCGTACCGTCATCCTCACTCCGGATGGCTGCGACGACGTTCCTGCGTGACGGCTCGCGGTCACCGCCGGAATAGACCAGAGAGAAGAGCGATCCATCCGGCATCCGGCGCAGAACCGGTTCGCGGCCGTAGCGGAAACGGTCGTCGGCTTGAAACATCACGGTCGGGGGGTAGGCAAATTCGATCGATGTTGTTTTTTTCATAATTTTCTCCGGTTCGGCGTTGTTTTCGGTCCGGTTTTGAATATAAATTATCTCATGGAAAAAGACAATTGCAGGAAAACAGCCGTTTCTTTTGAATTTCGACAATGACAACGACAGCTTCCCCCTATGGCGACGAACGGAAATTGCGGCTTGAACATGTGATGAGCGACGAAACCGCCGGTACGCTGCAGGCACTTCTCGCCGACTTCGATCTGACTGTTCTCGGCGTCACTTTCTGGAATTGTTTCCGGCCCTGGCAGGTTCCGGTGCGCCGGATTTCCGACAATTTTTTGTTTTTCGTCACTTCCGGGGAGGAGCTCTGTTCGGTGGACGGTGTGGAGCGGGTTCTGCGCCGCGGGGAGTGCATGATCGTGCCGGAATTTTCAGCGCACTCCTTCGGACTCGCCCCCGGATGCGACGCCGCGAGCCATTTCATCATTCACGCGCTGTATGGAAGTGTGACCGGGGTGAATCCCTTCGCGGGGTTCGTGTCGCCGTTCCTGAAGGTCGACTTCCCGGAAGCCTTCTTTGCCGAACTTACTTCGATCACCGCGATGCGGAATTTCAATCGCGACACCGCGGCACGTCGGGCACAGTATCTGGTGAAATGTTTCTTCTGCCGTCAGGCGGAGGCGGGACATTACCGCTTTTCCGGGCGGCGTGCAACCGACGGAAGGGTTGCTGCCGCAATCCGGTTCATCAACGCCAATTTCCCCGGCGGGATCGGTGTCCCGGACATCGCGGCGGCGGCTGGGCTCGGCGAGGTGCGGCTGCGTCAGCTTTTCCGGCGTGACACCGGCATGACGCCTGCCGCCTATCTGCTGCGGACCCGGCTGGTCAACGCCGCCCGGTTGCTGGCCCGGTATGATCTGCCTCTCGCACAGGTCGCGGCGGAAACCGGGTTTTCGAGTGAAAGTTACCTGTGTACCGCTTTCCGCCGCTGCTTTGAACGGACCCCCGAGGAGTATCGCCGCTTCATCCGCCGTCCCTGATTGCCG
Organism: uncultured Victivallis sp.; assembly: GCA_944389895.1. Lineage (GTDB taxonomy): Bacteria > Verrucomicrobiota > Lentisphaeria > Victivallales > Victivallaceae > Victivallis. The sequence continues at coordinate 35,225 of CALXOA010000089.1, forward strand.
TGAATACGAATCCTCTCCCGGCATCTTCCTGAAAAAGGAAGAACATGTTTCAGTATTTATCTAATATCTGATAGTGTGCCATAATATCGTGAAATTTGACGGCTCCAGGGATTGACTTGATAGCTTGATTTTGGTATAATTAATAATGCCAAAAATGGAAGAAGTGGAATAAAATTGTCTGTGGAAATGGTTGAAAAACGATACATGCCGGAGGTCGAACTCGATCGTGGCGGAACGGAACCGCTTCATCTGCAATTGAGCCGCGGAATCGCGGAGGATATTTTCCGAAGCCGGCCGCGTCCGGGACGACCTTTTGTTTCGGAGCGGCAGCTTGCCGAGACGTTGATGCTGAATCGCGGAACCGTCCACCGTGCCTATGAACAGTTAATGAACGACGGGATCCTCGAGCAGCCGGAAGAGGGGCGGACGATCCGGATAGCCCCCAAGGCTCTGGAAAAGGTGACTCCGCCGTTCCCGTCGATCGGTATCATCCTGCCGTGCCGTTTTTCGGTCTTTGTCAGCGGTGATACTCCGACTCCCCTGAAATATTTGAGCGGAATTTTCGATCGCGCCGCTGAACTCGGGTATGCGCCGATGCCGCTTCTGCTGCCGCCGCCGGAAACTCCCGAATCTGAAGTGCGCAATTGGCTTGCTGGAGTCCTTCCGCGGCTGACTGGCATGATCCACCTCGGGGATCGCGGATTCGCGAACGATCGTCCGCTTGAACTGGTTTTAACGGAGAACTTTCTGCCGCAGGTGTTCATTTCAGGTTATTCCCGGGATCCCGGGATCGCTTCGGTCGTCTGCGACTTTGATGCCGCCTTCACTGCTCTGACCGGATATTTGAAGGAGAACGGCCACCACCGGGTCGGCGTGATCGGGGAGTATTTCGCCGGGAATTCCTACTTTGAGTACACTTACGCAACCCGGGCCCGGCGCGCGGTCGACGCATTGCGTCGGAACGGGATGGAGTTGCACGAAAAGTGGGTCGTGATGATTCCGCAGAGATCATCTCCACTGGCGCCGCTTCGGGAGATGTTCCGGCAGTGCGGTCGCGATCTGCCTACGGTTTTCTTCTGCAGCAACGATGCCACTGCTGAACGGGCAATGAGAGCGCTTGCGGAATTGGGGCATCGGGTGCCGGAGGAGCTCTCCATCGTAGGCGCGGACGATACCGGACTTGCGGAGAAAGCCGCCGTCCCGCTGACGACGCTCAAGGTTCCGATGTATGCGATCGGCCGTGCGGCGGTGGATCTTGTCCTTGAGCGTTTTTTCGGCGGGGCGGAGAACTTCCGGTTGCGGAAGATCCCATCCACGTTGGTTTTACGTTCCTCGGTAACGCGGCTCCAGAACAGCTGGACAGGGAATGCGGTTTTGTGATATCGAAACAATCACCACGGAAAACAAGGAGAACATAGTTATGAACAGTCGGCAGGCAGGGGATCACTTTTTTCTTTCACGCGGGAAACTTTTTACATTAATTGAATTACTGATTGTAATTGCCATCATCGCAATCCTTGCCGCCATGCTGCTGCCGGCGTTGAACAAGGCGAGACAAGCAGGGCTGGCTGCCTCCTGTTCTTCGAATCTTCGCCAGCTCTCATTCCGCAATCATCTGTACTGCAATGATTTCAATGGGAGACTTCTGGTTGATGCTGCATGGACGATGAACTGGATGAATACATTTTCCGGCATCGGTTACATCCCTTCGAGATCCATTGCCGAGGCGGTCTGTCCCGGAAATCCTCCGTTTAAAATTTCCGCTGCGGCTCCTTATCCGGAAAATTACGCCATCTACGGTCATCGCAACTGGCAGGTCCCGGCACCGATGCTCACCTACTACGGTGACCACAACGCAGTCTGGCATACGCAGCGTTTGAAACGCTCTGCCGAATTTCTCTACATGGGAGACAGTTTCAGTTTTCAGAAGGCGTCGTCCCCCGGCGGTAACGGCAAGTATGGAACCCAGAACTCCTTCGTCGTATTAACCGAGACATATAATTCCGGGGATATGAGTTACAGTTCCCTGTTCTCTCTGGCTGCCCATGGAGGGAAAGGGAATTTCCTTTTCTTCGACGGCCACGTCAGTGCATTGAACTCTCCTGAACGGTTCCAGGAACTCTGCAAACGTGAATATGAATTACAGGGGCAGCCTGTTCCGAAAATCAAGGTGTGTGATCGGAATTATACAATCAGCGAACAATGATTGAAGGAGTGGGATAAAATGCGCTTTCCGACATTTTTCATTTCCGTTGTCGCGCTGCTCGTGGCCGTAATACCCGGGCCTTCCTGTGATGCCGCGGTGACCCTCTATGATTTTGAATCCCCACTCAAGGGCTGGAGTTGCAGGAAGGGCGGTTCTCTCTCTCTTTCCGGAGAGTATCCGGTGAATGGTTCCCGGGGAGTGAAATTCACTCATCCGCAATGGCGTCGGGAAGAGTACAGCGGTCAATGGATCTGGCCCGCGTTCGAGAACTGGAGTGTCCGCCGAGACTGGTCCGGTTATGACAGACTGGTAGTCCATGTCTACAACGCAAGTGACGCGGCGATGCAGTTCAATCTGTTGATTACCGATTCCAGAGTTCCATTTCAGCAGGGGGCCCGTTTTTTCAATGTGCTTGAGCCGCATTCCGCCCGGCAGCTCGTCTTGCATTTCGGGGATGTTTTCCGGAAGAAGAAGATCAACCCGGCCGATGTTGCCGTGCTGCACTTTTACAGTGAGAATCCGGCATCCGATCTGACCTTTTTCGTGGATGACATTCTGCTGCTCGCTCCGGGGGAGGAGGTACCGCCTCTCCCGGAGGCGTATATTGCGAGGATCCGGCGCAGGCAACTTGCCCGGATTGCTCCATTGTGCCGCAGGATTGCATCGGAGGCCTCCGAACTATCCACAGAGGGAATCCCGGAACCGGTTGCCCGCTGTCTGACGGCGAGGCGGGATGCCTGTCTGGCCGTGATTCAGGGAAAAAGTGATGTTCCGAGCGCGGGGCTTACGGTTCAATGGGAGTCCGTCAAGGCGTTGTACAAGGTCGCCCGGGAGTTCACCCGGAGCAAAGAAACTCCGGTGATGACGGCGGGATTTGAAGATCTCCTTCCCGGATATGCCACCTCCATGGAGAAGATACTGCCATTTGCGGCTGTGTTCGATGTTCTGCCGTCTCATGTCGTTCTGGAAGCTGCCCGCGGAGAAAAAGAGGCGTTTCAATTGATTGTGATGCCGACCGGAGGCAACCGCAAGGCTGCCGGAGTGAAGTTTTCTTCGTTCATGGGAGAAGCCGGTACTCTGCCGCCCGGGGTGGTTACCGCAGTTCCGGTCGGCTTTGTCGAAACCGGATTCATTCCCAAATCCGGTTCGGATTATGTTGGATTTTATTCCGATCCTCTGCTCTCGTTTCTGGACCGGGTCGAACTCCGGGACGGGGCGGCGCAACCGTTCTGGATTTGTGCTGCCATTCCGGAAAATCAGCCTGCCGGAACTTACAGAGGAGAGGTCGAGATGGAAATCGACGGTACAACAGCGTTCCGCTTTGAACTTGTCGTCCGGGTTCATGATTTTACTCTGCCGAAGGAATCGCCGTTGCCGCTGGCGGTGACTTTTTCCCCGGTTCAGGAGTTTCTGGAGCGGTGTAATCCGGAAGCGACGCCGGAACAGCGTAACTCCCCGGATTTTCCGGTTCGTGCCTGGAGGCGCCACAAAAAGGAGTGGGTCCGGATGCTTTCGGAGTATTTCATCACTTATGATTCACTTTATGAATACGGCAGTGGTCAGCCGGATTTTGCGATTCTGACGGAACTTGCAGAACGCGGGCGGCTCGGTTTTTTCAACCTCGGAGGGTTTTGCCTGGCTTCCGATCAACCCGCACGGCAGTACAACATGCAGGATACCATCGAACGGTTGCGTCCGCGTTATGAGAAAGCACGGGAACTTGGATTGCTCGAACATGCCTATCTTTACGGATGTGACGAAGCACTTCCCGAGACTTTTCCGCAGGCAGAACGGGCGGCGGCACTTTTGAAAAAAGAGTTTCCCGGGGTACCAATTTTCACCACCGCCACAGATAAGAGTTACGGTCTTGACGGTAGACTCGGTTCCTTCGACTGGTTCTGTCCGTTGACCGCTGCTTATGATCCGGAACAAGCCCGTCAGGCCCGTCAGGCGGGTAAAAAGGTCTGGTGGTATATCTGCAATCATCCGACGAAACCTCATGCGAATGTTTTTCTCGAGTCCCCGGCAATAGAGATCAGAGTTCTGATGGGGGCCATGACCGCCAGGTATCGGCCGGATGGTTTTCTCTATTACCAGACCAGCCTCTGGAACAGTACCGACCCGATCGCTTCCGGCCCGTTTACCACCTGGATTGCGGAAAGTTATCCCCAGTATAACGGCGACGGCAGCTGGACTTATCCCGGTCCGGACAGTACGCCGCTGGCTTCCATCCGGCTGGAGAATTTCCGTGACGGGTTGGAAGATTATGCCTATGTGAAACTTCTCGAGCAGCGCCTTGAGGCGGTTCGCGGTACGGGGCGGGATTCACAGTGGCAGAAGCGGGCGGACGCGGCACTTGCAGTACCGACTGTTCTCGTCAGCAGTCTGTCTGAATTTTCCCGTGATCCGCGACAGCTCCAACAGTGGCGCAAAACTCTGGCCGACCTGATCGAATCTGCGCCGCTGGAGGTAAAATGAGGAACCTGTTTCTCGGAATCGCCATCCTGCTGGTTCTTGCATCGCTGATAACATTTCTGTTGCAGCGGAAAGGCCATGAACGTCCTTCCATCGTCTGGACGGCGGGACTGTCGGAAGACCGGGTTGAACAGGTTGCCGCTTTCCATGAATGGATGAAGAAAAACGGCTATGTCGATGAGAAGGGCGAGTTGCTTTTCACGGTCCGGCTTGAGACCGCCGACAATCAGAGTTTGCTGATTCAGGCGGTTTCCGGTATGGCCGGTGACCTCATCGATCACGTTCCGGTCAAACGGTTTGCTCCGATGGGCGTGCTCGAGGACATCACCTGTTTCGCACAGGAGAACGGTCTTGATCCCTGCAACAATTACGGTACCGCCGGGGATTTGCTGATGTACGACGACCGGCAGTACGCCGTTCCCTGCAATCTCGCGGCGCGCGGACTTCTCTGTAACGTCGATCTCTTTCGCAGATACGGCATGGAACCGCCGCCAAAAACATGGACTCCGGAGGAGTTCGAGGCGGTGGGGGTCGAATTGATCCGACGTGCGAACGAGGGACGTGCACGGCAGGAGGTGTTCTTTGCCGGGGCAATGCCGGAGATCATCCTGCCGTTGGCGCGCAGCATGGGCGGCGATGTCTTCAATGAGACGCTGACCGCTCCGACACTCAACACCGAACCCTTTGTGAAGGCGCTCTCGCTCTATCATCGCTGGGTAGTTGATCTCCATCTGATTCCGACCGCGGCGGAAATCGCCTCGGAGAACAATCAGGGGGCCAGCGTGAACGGGGAGGCAACTCCGCAGCTGGTTGCCGGCCGGTATGCGATGATTCTTTCCGGGCGTTATGTGAACATGGATCTGCGTCGATTCAGAAGTGAGCCGGTTACTCTTTCCTTTTCTCAGCCTCCGGGATACGATTTCAAGAATCTGGTTCTGATCTCCCGCAATACGGCGATTTACAAAGGGTCGAAACACAAGGAATATGCAAAGATTTTTCTGCTTTTCCTGTCCAGCCGGGAGTACAATGACATCATTATTCGTGGGTCGGACGGTCTGCCGCCGAATCCGAAATGGGCCGAAAACAATCCGGATTACCATACGCCACCCGGGCGGAAATATGAAGGAAACCTGCATACCAATGAACTTGCGTGGGCGCGGACCATCGCATTGCCCGAAAGTCAGAGCCTCTATTATCCTCTTGCCGACAACAGGATCCGTTACGCGCATGATCGGGTTTCCAGTGGGCTTTCATCGGTACGTGAGGCTCTTGAACTGGCAGATCGCAATATCGCACATTCGATCCGCGAGACCGTTGCCGGTACCGTTTCACTCCAGGAACGGTATGCCCGGGATTGTGAGCTCCAGAAGAAGATCGATACCTGCAAAGCCGCCGGGCGGAAAATTCCTGTGGAGTGGATCAGCAATCCGTTTTACCGGGAATATTACCGAGCGACCGGACTCCTTGAGTAGTTTTTCCGGGAGCGCGGCAGCCTCTCCGGAAAAACTGTTGCGCTCTCCTTTCCGATTCTCATCCGCCGGGGGACGGTCATTGAACGCTCCGGTGTTTTCTCCGCATATGCTCTTTCCGAAGTTCTGTACTTCCCGGCCTCCGGGATTCTGAACCCGAGAGGCGATCGGGAGAGTCGACAGCAGATATTCACGTCCTGCCGGTTTCCTGAGTATTGTCTGTATTCGCGAGGGGGTGCTGCCTTTTTCCCGTTGCATTCCGGATTTTTTTCTTTTTTCCCGTCTCCCGGACTTGCTTTTTGAAATGAATTTAATCATAATAAAGAGAGATACACTGATACAGATGATATTGGGTTTCCTCTGAAGCAGTCAGGGTGATCTGTGAAAATGGGGGCGGGCGACAACCGGGCGCCGCGGCCGGGAGGCGATCCGCGGAGAGATCCGGAGGTGCCGGTAGATGTGGCGGTATGATCGGAATGCGGGATGCTCAGGTTTTCTGCGGACGGGTCATTCTGAACGGCGGGATGCGTACCGGCATTCGCCGTCAGGATGTGTTGGTTGCAGGTTTCCGGGAGTTTCCGCTTCCGTGGAATAGAACTTTTTCACGAACCATCAGAAAGATACCATGTATAGGTGACAAACGATTGCCGGAGTAAATAGTAAAGAACTCCTTTGTCGAGTAACTTTGAGTAGAGATTCACAAAGCCTCAAAAAAAGGAGTTCAAAATGCAGAGAAAAGGTAATGGCATTCGTAGAGAAAGTCAAGTCAAGGACCAAATAAGTGTCGGGATTGATATGGGAGGCAGTCTTTGGGCAACAGCAGTTCAGGACTGGGAAACAGGAAAAATGAGCTATTACGGGCTGAAAAACCAGGATAATCAGAGTAAAGAAGTTCGTGCGTTTGAGCTGGTCTCTGATTTGCTTCAGAGCGGTAAGCGTGTAGATGTTTTCTACGAGGCGGGCCGCTATGGTTACTGGCCGGCCCGTAAGCTGATTGCCCTTGGTGCCAATGTTCATATCCTTCCGATCAACAAACTGAAGGTGGTAATGAGCGGCAAGACGATAAAGACCGATAAGCTTGATGCCAAATTTCTCGGAGGTCTGCATCCGTCCGATCATATACCGACTGTTTATATTCCGACGTTGAAGGAAGAAGGCCGCCGGGATGCGGAGCGTGAATGGGATCGTATCAAAACGTCAATCGGGCGTGTAAACTCTCAAATGATCGCTTTGATTGAGCGAACAGCGTTACCGGGTTTTGAATCTCATCAGACTTCGATCGAATGGCGGAAAGCGATTTCAAGATGGTCCAAGCTGCCGGAATGGAAGGAATGCCCCGAACTGTTGCTGCTTCGCCTTCCCAATCTGATTGCCGAGCTGGAATTGTTCGAGAAGGAACTGACCGATTGGAAACAGATCATTCAGAATTTCCTGGAACGTGATGAAGAAGCAGCCCAAACAACTGACAATGAGGATTCTACCTCTGCAACAGTCAGGAAACTGCAACAGTTCAAAGGAGTCGGCGACCGTTTGTCCCGCCACCTGCCTTGGGAGATCGGAGACTTTCGCCGATTTGCTTCAGGTAAACAATTTGCGGCTTTCTTCGGCTTAACGCCATGTCCGTATTCCAGCGGAACAATGAGACGTGATCAGGGAATCAGCAAAGCCGGTCGAAAGAGTCTGCGAAAGATGGCGGTTGAATGCGCCTGGTTATGGTATCGCTGGCAGAAGAACAGTCACCTGGTGAAAAAATGGGAGGATCGCCTGGAACAAAAGGGGCGCATTCGAAGGACGGCCATTGTCGCTCTTGCGCGGCAGTTGATGGTTGCGCTTTGGAGATACGTCGTAAAAGGCGAAACAATTGAGGGAGCGATTATAAACAAACCCATTGAAGCATAAATACATGGTGAATCGACTCGTGGTTTTCCTGAGCATTGAATAATGCCGACAGAAAGGTTGAGAAATTCACCGCCATTTTGAAGGAGATTGAGAAAAGGGACTTTTGAACATAGAGGCGACTCGACAAATTTCCTGGTTGCGGATAGCATCCGACACCTAAAGACAGAGACCTCGAATTCACACGTTTTTCGCATGTGGCATATTATCGACGGATGTCTGGTACGTCCGCGGTCGATAGAAGGTTGGGAACGATTGTTTACCCGCTGCCGGTGTGAAGTGCAAAAGAGTTTCTTAAGCAAACACAATTACTATCAGTCAAATTAGAAAAGCAGATATACCAATGAATGACCTATGGATACATGGGTAAGGGAATATTTGCTTTGAAAGTGAGAAGTTTCAAAGAAAAAACGAGAGAAGTTACAAAAACAACTTGACAAAACCTAACATAGAAG